>NZ_CP117449.1:5585000-6185000 GCF_030687835.1 Pseudomonas hefeiensis | reverse complement strand
ACCCCTCGTGCCATAAGGGCCCGCTCAACTGGATTTCTAGTCACGAGGTCGACTCCGTTCTGTGGTCAGTGGAGATTAACCGATGACGATCTGAGGCGCTGCCGAGCCTACAAGGAAGCGCCATGCAAGATCAGAAAGGCTCTGGGCTGCTGACGCCTCCGGAGCTCGCAGGAATGATGCAAGACTTCAGCGAAGCGGGCGAGTGGATGTCTGCATAGCTTCAATCGAAATCGGGAAAATAAAGCGATACAACCGAACACGATCAGGCTCGTCTCCACCAAATGCACGACTAGCAGCCTAACCGGGTCAAGATTAAAGTCCCAGGTCTCCCGCAAAACACTGATCTCGGATTGAAGCAGAGGCATGCCCATCGATTATCAGCTTATGCTGCAGATGGCGTACGAGATGCCACGCCAGAGGCTCGCGGATCTCCAAGCAACCTTCGAGCTGATGGAAGCTAGAGCGCTGCGTAGTAAGGGTTTCTCGGAGCGCTGTAAAGCCATCAACGCCGATAACCGACTGTGGAACACGGATAGGATTGTTCAGCCCCGGACGACGCTCGTAGGCGCTCACAATCGACCCAAGGATTCCAAGAAGATCATCCCCATAGGCTTTGCAAGCAAGAGACCAGAGCTGACCATCAGACAGTAGGGGCATCGGGCTCGCCTTATCAATAAATTGGCAAAATAGCCCCAAGCGCGACCAGAATCCATATCCACCTGTAAACCAATTTTTTGACGTGTTAACCGCCGAGGTTTACAGATCAAAAATTTAGTTTACAGATCCGAATTTTCGAAGCGCCTGGTAGGTCACCGAGTGCGTCTTGCTGGAACATTGAAGGCGACGGACGCCAGCCGAGCCTGTTGTCCGAGAGGGGTGGAATTTCAGACGGACTGATCCCAACAAAAGAGCCTTATTGGTTTGACGTCAAAGCGTAAGCAGCAGCCTGCGGCTGCAAAGGAAAGCGATTTCCCCCTGGCCCCCAGCCCACCCATTCCAACCTCAGCTTCACACCAGACCCTCAAACCGTGTGATCTAGAAGCCGTAAATATCAGACGTAAAAGCCGGTGGGATCCTGTGAGAAAAGCGGTGCCTGGGCCACTGCAGCTTTTCTCTTGCTCTCAAATAAAAGAACTCCGTCTCGCTTAAAAATTTTCAAGAGGGGGGGGGGAATAAATTGGTGATCGCCGACGAACGGTAAAAGAATTGCCCCTTTGGCAATTTGATTTATTACTCAAAAATCTTCGAAAACCTATGAAACAGGCCATTGAACGAGGACAAAATGCCAGAGCTGGTGAATTTCGGTTTACCAAGTGCGAATTTGGATCGCCTACGACCCCACTCAGCAGGTACTTAAACCAGATAGGAAAAAGCGGCAGTGAGGATAGGCACACAAGACCACGGATCGCACAGCTTCTGGGATGGCGACCACTAACTCGATAGAGAGCAACGACAGGCTAAACGGGATTAGGCACGTATGCCGTGTTCAAGCCGCATAATCTCGTCATGGATAATTGTGAATCCCATAGGTGTGCACAGCACCCTGCAGGGTGTCTGACGGCCTACACCTACCACAGATCTTACAAGCCATCGCTGCGCCTTCTTTCGGCTTCCAAATACTTCAAGTGCGATTGAGAAGACCTGCTCGTAACGCGTCTCAAAACAGCGATGCGTAGCACTCCAGCAGCCAATCGGGGGGCGAACGCATCGCCCGACAATCCTAAGCTCATTCATGCTTCACCCTCTGGTGATACTGGTCTGGTCGCCCCTCGTACTCTGTGCAGGGGGCATCCCGGCAGGGCCAACTCGTGGCGCGGCCCTTTAGCTCAGACGCAACGCTTACCATCGAATTGAAGATCTGCTCGCAGCTACCTATCACTCAGCACTGATCGTGCAAAATGGGAAAGATTGGAAGCCCCGTCTCCATTCCTGCGCAACAGGTAACCCTTGATACCAACATGGCCAGGCCCATCCCGATCACACCTTTCTGAGTCGCCAATCATGACGATCCGCCTCTGACCGCTGAGCTCATTTTCTGGCCGGACATTGAGCAGATCGCAGGTGTGCTGGTAGATGGCGGCTTGCGGTTTCATAACACCAATACGATAGCTGAAACCATAGGCCCCAAGGTGCGGGAAAATCCTTTCCACTACGGGGCCGTAGGCCATTGCCAGGTTTGAACATACGGCCAGTCTCACCCCTGCAGCTTGCAGTAGCCCAACGGCCTCAACCGCGTCTGGATAAGGCTGAATGCTTGCCAGCTCTTCCTCCAAGCATTGATCAAGAAATGCGAGTTGGGAGGGCGAGATCTTGATACCAAAGGCCAGCGCAGCCTCGCTTAGAGAAAGGCAACGGGTCATGATCGTTCGAATGTCATCAGCGCGAGGCAAGCGGCCTTGGCGTCGCCCCTCTCGAAGCAACTGTCGAAACGGATGTGTCGGCTGCTGTATCTCTACCAGCGTTCCGAAGGCATCAAAGATTACGGCACTGGTCTTCATCTGAGTTTCCTTCGCTGGTCACCGTCCGCAAGACAGCCAGCCACTCTAACGAGAATCAAGCTCAACAACCAAATAACCAAGCTACCGAAGAGTAACGCCAAACTTTGAAAATTCATCCACCAGCGTTTTTCGACCCAGCATTTTCGGAAGCTTGAAGACGTTCCTGTACCCATGCCACAAAAACATAGGAATAATGACAAGCCCAATTCCAAAGGTGGCCGTTGCAGCAATAATCCCAGCTGGAACCGCTACTAGCGAAATAACCACACCCTTTATCAAAGTCGACCTTGCAATAATTCGCAGATCATCCAAGTCGCACTCAACTTTCCCACCAGCCTTCTCAAAAGCGACAACAATTATCGATTTCTTTGAGGCATGCTTATAGTACCAAGTTCGCGGAACATCAGTCGCCAAAGCACCATGCTTCGCAAGATACTTCAGCATCACAACCTCTTTGAAATAGAGCGTAGCGCCGTGCTCATCTTCATATCTAACACGTCGATAGAGAGCGTCTAGATCACCGCTCGCTTTGAGCATCATAGTTCTTAACAGTCAATGTCAGTTTCTTTAACTCGGACATGCTTCTTCCCTTAAACACACATTAACTATTAATGAATTAGATGACGGTGGGGCCTAATGAAGCAGGCTGAGACAGCGGCCTCGACAACGCGGGGGCACTCAAGCGGCGGCAGGCAATCGGCTGACCATGACGTAATGATCGTTGCCTGACACTGTCCGCAATAACGCCATGCCTGCGACCTCTGCTATCACCTCGCTAGGGGGGGTGTGACAATTGTCATCCCATCAACCAGTTGCCCAGAAAGATCGCCATACACATACGCAACGAAACGATCGCCAACTTCAGCTGCATCTACCAGGTACGCGTCCACTAGTGCACCCCAATCATGGGCCTGCGCAATCGCCAACTTGGCTGACACCAGACTGGGCAGTCGTATTCCGCCCTCAGCCGTCCAGTCCTGGGAATTCAGACAACTCATGGATTCTCCATCACGTTCGAATTTGAAACCTACTCACTTACTGAAAAAAGCTAAACGCCGGCAGCCCTGTCAATCTTCATACACTGACAACTAGGTCTGGCCGAAAGCCAGTTTCTTCATTGGGATAACCACGAGGATTACTCACAAACCGGATGCCGTTAACCACCTCATCCACGGCTTCGTGGGTATGGCCAAAGATCCATAGATCGATCTTAAAATTCATCAGGCCATCCCAATTGTTGCCATAGGCTGCTCGCAAGTGAGGATCGGCTCCTTGGTCACTCACGAACTTCATAAGAGGCGGATGGTGAGTCACAACTACACGCTTACCGTTGAATGGCAGCGACAGCTGAGCCTCTAACCACTCCTTCGTCTCTCGATTTCTCGCGATCAGGTCATCAGGGCGCAAACGCCGATACTGTTCACCGACACGGATGGCGCGAAAGTCATTCAGTGAGTCACGAGCACACCAAGAAGCAGCTACTGGGTCTCCGGTTGCGGCCAGACTTGTCCAAGCCGTAGCACAGAGAAACTGCACATCACCGTACTCTAAAACCTGATTTTCCAAGACGTGGACGTGCTCCTCAGCAGCGTCAAGCAGCTTGCTGTGGGTTCGATCTATATTCCCGCTGTAGTGCTCATGATTGCCCATGGCATATACGACAGGCGTGCTGAAGGTCAGGCTGGCCCATCTGGCCCCCCTGGACTTCACGTGGATGTCGCCGGCTAATACGACCACGTCACAGTCCACCACAGGGGGGACGAAATCGGCAAACTCACAATGTAGATCAGACAGTATATGAAGCTTCATCCCAACCTGCTGACGTCGACTTTCTAATAAATTGATCATTCCCTGGCCCGGTCGCCCGGACGCGGCGAGGCTGTCATCTGTAGGCCCACGATAAACGATGATCGCCATTATTGCCAGTTTTCGATATTTATCGACGCGTAGCGCTGTGGCCCTATTCTTCGTTTTGAGCGCTCAGCATGCAGAACGAGATAGCAGCAATAGTCCGAGCTCTGCGCGACCTTAGAGGATCGGCCCAGGAGGAGCTCGCCGAGATCAGTTCCCAAGCCAATCTGTCGCGATTGGAGCAAGGGAAAACGCAGGTATCTTTGGTCAAGCTGAGCAAGATCGCGCTGAGCCTAGATTTCGACCTCGTGGCTCTGGTCGCACTGTGTCAGGCCCTCCAGGATGGGTCATCACCTATCGATGTCATGGCGAAGGCTTCGAAGGATTTGGAGGGCTTCATAGCCGAGGGAGGCTTGCAGGGCCTGAAGAGGCACTGGGACGCGGGTGAAGGGCTGGTAAAGCGCACGCGAGGCAAACCCAGCAGTCCAGACCGAATCCGAGCTGTGCTAGAGCTCAAGGCCAGTGGCATGTCGAAGGCGGAGGTGAGTCGAGCGCTGGGTTTGCCTGAAGCGACTGTCAGGCGTTACTGGCTCAAAGACCTGCCTGGCTAGAAAGGGAGTTGTGGGGTACGAGCAGAGAAGCTCTCCACTTGTCCGATTCGATTTAGCGCGGCGGCAGATCAGTGAAGCGCAGCCTAGGATAGATCCGCCTTTCCTCAGCGCATTTGGAAATCTGGAAGAACGCTGACAGCAGTGCATCTTCCGAAGGGCAGTGGCGGGTCATGACCTCGAACTCGTTGTAATCGAACGCTAGGACGCGGACACCGACCTCATCCATGAACTTCAAAATCATGGTGCTGTATTCATCGTAGTTGTCGATAAAAAACTCTCTGACCACGACAACCCCCACTAGGGGGCGTGCAGCAAGATCAATGTCCAAGGGCGTGCCGTCCACAAGCGCCAAGGCTGGATTGCCTTCTCGCCTGATCGTTGAGATAGCACCGCGTAGTTGCTGAAGGCCGTTCTTCAACTGACCTATGGCCTTCTTCCGCTTTCTCTCAAGCGTTGTGTTCATCATCGCTGGCGTATTGGGACTGTCTTTCGCCTGCAGCAGTAAAGTCACTTCATCGCCCATCACCACTACGTCAGCCAGCTCCTCGCCATCGGAGACCTTCAAGGGGCCATGGATGATCCGCTTGGAGGTATATGCCCGCTGGAGCAGATAGATGATATCTAGCTCCTGAAACGTACCCGGCTCAGTGCGCTCCAACTGTGTATTGGAGAAGCCTTTGGAGCCTCGAAAGTCCTGGCGGGTAAGGTCGGTGATCAAATAGTCCGAAGGGAACAGATCCTCCTCTAGGAACACCGTTGTGGCATGAGCGTCGTCCTCATAGGTCGTGAGGCTGAACCATCTGTCCGCCTGCTCATACATCTTGGGCCAGTGATCTGCACCAATGGGGCTGAGTGTACCGAGCTCCTTGCGGAGCTGACCAAGCTTCGCCTGGGCCTTACAACTGAACAGCTCACGGTTGTGCTCGTCGAAAAAGCACACACTGAACTCGTCAGGGAGGCTCTGCAGTGCCTCGGTGAGAGGGTCACCAGGGATGAGTGGGGTTTTGATCAATAGCGGGCTTTGTGGGTCATCAAAGCAGGCAGTGAGAAGCGTAAGTCCCGTCGTTTCGTCTGCCTTGTATGGCGCGAGGTAAAGCTTCAGTTCACGCCTTTGCTGAGCGGCCAGGATCAGCTCTTTCCCTGCCTTGATTACCAGCACGGAGCCCTCAGGGCCTTCAACGATCCATAATCCACGGGCTAATACAGCGATTTGCTGAAGCGCTTGTGGCTTCATGATCGTGAGGTACATGTGAACTCCTTGGCGGTTGCCTGATTGCGTCCTGCATAACCTGAAGCCTACGCTGGAGGTCGCCCGAGAGATAGCAGCTCACTGCTACATCAAGATCGAAGTAGCCACTTGGAGCAGGCGTGCCCGGCTATGCCTACCTGAAGGATGTGTTGACGCGCCTGCCTACGCAGCGAGCTAGTGAGATTGGCTATCTCAATATTACAGAAATCAGCGTGGACGTCGCCGCAGCCATTGACGTCCATACCTAAGATGCTACGGCCCCTGAGTGCGGGCTCAAAACCGTGTCCATACCCCTCATTGATGACCTTTAGACGTTCAGGGTGATGCGCCGCGCCGGGAAATTCAGCCCCGAATTGATGATCGCGCTACGTACCCTGTCCTTGCTTTCCTTCACCGCCGCTTCAGGCAAACCGACCATCGTCAGCGACGGCAAGCCATTGGCCAGATGGACTTCAACGGTAACGGCGGGCGCTTCCACACCCACTTGGGCGCGGCTATGGACAATGGCCAGAGACATGGATAGTTCCTTTGGTGGGGGCAAAAACCGCGTCCTGCGGTTTGGGAAGGGTAGTAGCGATATGGCGAGTTAGCGTGAGGATGTAGCCGTCAAATATGGACCGGATGTTGCAAATGAATGACGCGTAGAAGAAATTGTCCCACCCTAACCCTGGCGTGGAAACGTTGCAGGGGGAAGGTATAAGGGAGGGCAGTCTCTCGGACCGCCGCTACCTGAACGCTCAATAGATACCGAGAGTTTTGTTACTCATATGCTTGGACGTATCTCCCTCATACGAGCTCAAGGCTTGATCAACAGACCTTGACCGGTAGGTAAACTCAAAATCGACAAATTCATTTTTTCTGCCCATTGATCCATGCCTTCTTTTTGCGGCTGATAGCCAAAGTAGGCGTAATCATCTAACAAAACAAACGCATTAGGTACCAAGCGATCCCACAAGTAATCAATGGCCGCCACTTCAGGTATCGTGCAGTTCAAGTCAATGTGCAGGAATGCGATTTGGGTCGAATCAATTTGGGGGAGCGTGTCCGGAATGCTGCCCTGAATAATGGTTGCTCTTGGCCACTCTGCAAAATTTTGTTTCACTGACTCGAGATTGGTTGTATAGAAACCGGAGGTTATCTCTCTGCGGTTACGCTCAGACACACCGCCCTCCCGTTCTTCATCTGATAGATAACGCTCATCGAGACCGGCAAAAGTGTCTAAGAGATAAAAGACTCGGTTGGTTTTGTTCCAGTCCAAGTCATGCATAATTGCGGAACTTAAAAATCCACGATTCACACCGCACTCCACGAAATCACCTGTGAGTTTCGCAGCAGATCTCGCGGCCCAAAGCCCAACATGAACTCTCCAGAACCAATTGTAATCCATGCCCGCGGCAGCTACGCCCCGACCATAGGCGGCCCTGAAAGCGGGGTCAATCATGAAGTCATGGTTGTGTCGGGACGCTAAACCATCGTGATGATAGGTTTCATCAATTTTTGGGTGTAATGGATTGTATTTTTTTTCAACGTAACGTGCGGCACCCTTGTAAGCTCGTCCTTCCGGTATGCCGAATTTCAAGTAATGCAGCGCTGGATTTAATCCTGCCTTAAGCACATCGGGGTGTAACTCTAAATACTTATCAGGGGAAAAATCGTCAGGTAGAGTCATTGAATCTCCGTGGTTACTTTTTTGACGTTCCAGGCACTACCAAACTTATAGGGTTGACTAGTATTAGCCCACTAGCCGCGTTTTCATGTGGTTTTAAGCATGATCGTAAACCTAGTTTCAACAGCAAACAGCACGTTAGCCAGCGTTGTATAGCACGGCGGTGTAAAAATGCAATGGCGATGGGCCACTAGAAAGCATTTGGTTTAGCCTGCCGGGCGTGATCATTTGCACGGGTGATGGGGGCCTCCCCGGCACCATTAGAATACGCACGGCCTTGTATACTGGAACGCCAACTTTGCGAGGCAATAGGGGGGGGGCAATGCGGCGAGTCAAAAAATCCCAGCCTTCAGCAGCTCCAGGGGACGTTATTCGCTCGGTGGACTTACCTTCGCCTCCAACTCCGCCACCTTCGCCTCCAGACTCTCCAACCGCGCCCGGGTCCGGGCCAGTACGACCATCTGACTGTCGAATTCTTCCCGGCTCACCAGATCCAGCTTGCTGAACCCGCTTTGCAGAAGCGCCTTGAACTGGCTTTCGATTTCGCTTTTGGGCAGGGGGGTATCGCCGCTCAAGAGGCGGGAGGCGTGGCCACTCAGGGCGTCGAGGAGGTCTTTGGGCGCAAGCATGGCAGGTGTCCTGAAAACGATGGGGGCAGTGTAACACGCAGCGTCTATATTCAATTGGCGAGCAAGGAGTGCACGCTTTTCGCGCACCGGATCGGGCATCGTCGCACTGTTGTTGTGCGTATTGTTCCGGATTGGGGTGCGGCGTAAGCCGGCACAGTGGGTAAGAGACTGAAATCAGAAGGTTTGGGCACAGATGGCAAGGTTTCTGCTTAGTGGCTGATGACCCATGCACTGATGCAGTCGCTGTGACGAATGCAGTGCAGCCGGCGGAGCGGGGAGCTTCGTCAGAGTGGTTAGCTGGCACCGGTCGGGCAACTTGGGCCGACGATGCGTTACAAAGCCAGGCACTGCGCTTAGACTTGAGTCGGGTTTGTTTTCCTGGGGCAAGTCCACCAATTCGGGAGAAAGTTTCATGAAGCTAGTCACTGCCATCATCAAGCCGTTCAAGTTGGACGACGTGCGCGAGTCGCTGTCCGAAATCGGCGTGCAGGGCATTACCGTTACTGAGGTCAAAGGCTTCGGTCGGCAGAAAGGTCACACCGAGCTGTATCGCGGCGCGGAATACGTGGTTGATTTCCTGCCCAAGGTGAAGATCGATGTCGCCATTGACGACAAGGATCTGGACCGGGTTATCGAGGCGATCACCAAAGCCGCCAACACCGGCAAGATTGGTGACGGCAAGATCTTCGTGGTCAATCTGGAACAGGCTATTCGCATCCGTACCGGCGAAACCGATACCGACGCAATCTAAGCCGCCAAACCCAACGCCCCAGGAGAAAACAATATGACTCTGCGTAAATTCGCAGGGCTAGGAGCCCTGTTGTCCTTCGTAACGCCTGGCCTGGCCATGGCAGAAGAAGCGGCAGCCCCAGTCCTGAACTCCGGCGACACCGCCTGGATGCTCACTGCCACAATTCTTGTACTGTTCATGACCATTCCCGGCCTGGCGCTGTTCTATGGCGGTATGGTTCGGTCGAAAAACATTCTTTCGGTGATGATGCAATGCTTTGCCATTACCGGGCTGATCAGCATTCTGTGGGTCATTTACGGCTACAGCATTGCGTTCGACACCACGGGGATGGAGCAGGGCGTCGTCAACTTCAATTCGTTCGTCGGCGGTCTGAACAAGGCATTCCTGGCGGGCCTCACGCCCGATAGCCTGACTGGCCTGTTCCCTGAAGCGGTGTTCATTACCTTCCAGATGACGTTCGCCATCATCACCCCGGCCCTGATCGTCGGTGCGTTTGCCGAGCGGATGAAGTTCTCCGCGATGCTGATCTTCATGGCCGTGTGGTTCACCCTGGTGTATGCACCGATTGCGCACATGGTCTGGTCCGGTAACGGCGGCCTGATGTGGGATTGGGGCGTGCTGGACTTCGCTGGCGGCACCGTGGTGCATATCAACGCCGGTATCGCAGGCCTGGTGGCGTGCCTGGTACTGGGCAAGCGCAAGGGCTTCCCGACTACCCCGATGGCGCCGCATAACCTGGGTTACACCCTGATGGGCGCGGCCATGCTGTGGGTTGGCTGGTTCGGCTTCAACGCAGGTTCTGCCATCGCGGCCAACGGCACCGCCGGCATGGCAATGCTGGTCACCCAGATTGCAACCGCCGCTGCGGCGTTGGGCTGGATGTTCGCCGAGTGGATCACCCACGGCAAGCCAAGCGCACTGGGCATTGCCTCGGGTGTAGTGGCGGGTCTGGTTGCAATTACTCCGGCTGCCGGCACCGTGGGCCCGATGGGCGCCCTGGTGATCGGTCTGGCGGCGGGTGTGGTGTGCTTCTTCTGCGCCACTACCCTCAAGCGCAAAATGGGCTATGACGACTCCCTGGACGCCTTCGGCGTGCATGGTATCGGCGGTATCCTGGGCGCGATCCTCACCGGTGTATTCGCAGCCCCGGCCCTGGGTGGCTTCGGCACCGTGACCGATATCGGCGCACAAGTGTGGATTCAGCTCAAGGGTGTAGGCTTCACGGTGATCTACACCGCGATCGTCACCTTCATCATCCTCAAGGTCCTGGACGCCGTGATGGGTCTGCGCGTCTCCGAGGAAGAAGAAGCGGTCGGCCTGGACCTGGCCCAGCACAACGAACGTGGCTACAATCTGTAAGCACACGCAATAAAAAATGCCCGGTTCGCCGGGCATTTTTTTGTCTGGAGTTTGTCATTGCTCACAGGATGTGCCGGTTTTTCCGACGTCTTTTGTTATGGACGCGACATGGGTTTTTCTACCGCTATCGGCTTACACCAAAGCAGGGGTATTAGGCCCTTTGTTTTTTCCCAGAGCGCGCTAGAATGCGCGCCGAACGTGCGGAGATCTGTATGTGGCAACAGACGCTGATAACCCTGCGGGCAAGGCCTCGGGGCTTTCATCCTGGTAACGGACGAGTTGCTCGCCGGCCTGCCTGAACTCCGGGCATGTCGTGTCGGTCTGTTGCATCTGTGGCTGCAGCATACCTCGGCCTCGTTGACCATCAACGAGAACGCCGACCCGGCGGTGCGTCGAGACTTCGAACGATTTTTCAATCGGCTGATCCCACAAGGAAGCGCCGATTATGAACACAACGACGAAGGCCTGGACGACCTCCCGGCGCACTTCAAGGCCAGCGTGCTGGGGTGTCAGCTTAGTTTGCCGGTCACGGCGGGACGGTTGGCATTGGGTACCTGGCAAGGTGTTTATCTGGGCGAGCACCGTGATCATGGCGGTGCTCGTAAAGTCCTCGCCACTTTGTACGGTGATGGGGCGTAACCGCTGATTGCCGGCGGATGTTGAATTTTTTCTGGCAGCCTTCGACAGACGGCGAAGCTGGGCTATAACTAATCTGCTTTTCGCAAGTCATGAGGTAGAACATGAGCGACGATGATCTGGAAAACGACGACCTCGAAGTAGGTGACGAAGACGAGGCCGAAGAAGGCCTGGAAGCGGCGGCTGAAGACGTTGCTGACGATGACGGGGCCGATGTACCGGCGCCAGCCGCTAAAGGCAAGGCCAAGGCGGCGGTTTCGGTCGACGAGTTGCCGAGCGTAGAGGCCAAGAACAAGGAGCGTGATGCACTCGCCAAGGCCATGGAAGAGTTCCTGGCCAGAGGCGGCAAGGTGCAGGAAGTGGAGGCCAACGTTGTTGCGGATCCGCCCAAGAAACCGGACAACAAGTACGGCAGCCGCCCGATCTGAGCATCTGCTTCTTGCTTGCTGAAAAAGCCCGCCGTCGCTGCGGGCTTTTTCATGGGCGTGATTCTATTTCCAAGCCAGGCACACCCCTTGTGGGAGCGAGCCTGCTCGCGATAGCGATCTATCTGTCACATCGATGCTGGATGTGCCATTGCTATCGCGAGCAGGCTCGCTCCCACAATTTGGGCTCCGGTGGCCACAAAGCAGGCGGTTCAGGGTTGGCTATGCCACCCCGTAAGCAACCCCGGCAGCTCGGTCAGGCTGCGAATCTCTGCATCCGGTGCATGCTCTGCATCCCAGACTTTACCCGCCGGATTGAACCAGATTGCCCGCAAGCCAGCCTGTTGGGCGCCGGCGATGTCGTCACCCGGATGATCGCCAATGTGTACGGCGGTTTGCGCCGTGGCGCCGCCGCGTTGCAAGGCTTCATGGAACAGCCTGGCGTCAGGCTTGGCGATGCCGATGTCCTCGGCGCACAGGGCGAACTTGAAATAATCCGCCAGTCCCAGGCGACGTACATCGGCGTTGCCATTGGTGACAACGCCGAGGGCGAAATGGTTGGCCAGAACTTCCAGGGTAGGCTGCACCTCGGGAAAGATTTCCAGTTGGTGACGGGCGTGCAGGAACGTTTCGAACGCTTCGTCCGCCAGTTCCGAGGCTTGCCACTGGTCATAACCGGCGTCCTGCAATGCACGGAACAGCACCCGTCGGCGCAGTGCGCTGATGCGGTGTTTCAGGCCGGGTTCTTCGCGCAGCACTTGCTCGCGAATGGTAAAAAGGTGCTCCACCGGCACGCTGCCCAGGGTAGGGGCGTTATCGGTCAGCCATTGGCGTAATACGGCTTCGGCGCTGGCGATCACCGGGGCTGTGTCCCACAGGGTGTCGTCGAGGTCGAAAGTGATGAGCTCGATGGTCATGATTCGTCGCCCTTGATGCGTTTGGCCCTGGGATGGGCATTGTCATAGACCGTCGCCAGGTGCTGGAAGTCCAGGTGGGTATAGATCTGTGTGGTCTTGATGTCCGAGTGACCGAGCAGCTCCTGGACGGCGCGCAGGTCCTGGGAAGACTCCAGCAGGTGGCTGGCAAAGGAATGCCTGAGCATGTGGGGATGCAGGTTTTGTCCCAGCTCGCGTTCACCAGCGGCTTTGACCCGCACCTGGATCGCCCGCGGGCCGAGGCGCCGGCCTTGTTGGCTGACAAATACCGCGTCGTCGGCCGGGTTGGTCAGCGCTCGCAACGGCAGCCACAGCTCCAGGGCCTCACGGGCTTTGCGGCCAACGGGCAGCAAACGTGTCTTGCTACCCTTGCCCAGCACCTGGACCATGCCATCGGCCAGGTCCAGTTGATCCAGGTTAAGCCCCGTCAGTTCGGAAAGCCGCAGGCCGGAGGAATAGAACAATTCGAGAATCGCCTGGTCCCGTCGCGCCAGGAAGTCATCCTCGACGGCGCCTTCCAGCAATTGCAGGGCCCGGTCGGTGTCCAGCGTCTTGGGCAACCGGCGTTCGCCCTTGGGCGGTGCCAGGCCGGTAGCCGGGTCGTGATCGCACAGCCCTTCGCGGTTGAGGTAGTGGTATAGCCCTCGCACTGCTGACAACAGTCGCGCCAGGCTGCGGGAAGATTGCCCTTGTTGATGAAGGCGGGCGACCAGACTACGCAGGCGCTGGATGTCCAGGGCTGCCCAACTGGCGATGTTTTGCTTCTGGCACCAGGCCAAGACTTTTTCCAGGTCGCGGCGATAGGCCGACAGCGTGTGAGGCGACACCTGGCGCTCACTGCGCAGGTGTTCGCAGTAGGCGTCCAGCTGTCGTTCCATCATCAGCGTACCGAGCGCAGTGAACCAGTCATGCGCGGCAGGACCCGGCCGGTGACTTCGGCGATGTAGCTTAAAAACAATGTGCCCACCGAGCTTTTGTAGTGTTGCGGGTCACGGCTGGCAATGGCCAGCACGCCATGTACGCCCTGGTGGGCGATGGCGACGACAGCGGTGGAGCCGATCTGCTTGCGCTGTTCTTCGCCGAAGAGGAAGTCCAGCTCATGTTCGCGCAGGCTGCCGCTGACGCTCTTGTCTTCCGTGAGCAAGCCGCCGATGGCTGTCTGTGCATCGGCGTGGGTTACCCAGCGCCCCACTGGCATGGCGTTATCGCCAAACAGGATCAGGCTGACAAAAGGCACCTGGAAATCCTGGCGCAGGCTGTCTTCGACACTCATCACCAGGTCTTCGAGGGTGCTGGCATCCATTAGCGCCAGGATCAACCGACGGGTCTTGTCGAAGAGCCGATCGTTATCCCGGGCCACGTCCATCAGGTGCGAAAGACGATGGCGCATTTCGATGTTGCGCTCGCGCAGGATCTTCATCTGATGCTCGACCAGCGACACGGTGTCGCCGCGTCGATGGGGGATGCGCATCGTCGCCAGCAGTTCTTCATGCTCGACGAAGAAGTCCGGGTGAGCCTCCAGATAAACGGCCACCGCTGCGGCATCCGGATGGCTGGAGGATTCGTCGGGCTGTGGGGCTGGAACCTGTGGCTTGTCGGTCATGGGTTTGACTCACTCAAAGACGAACTTGTCCTTCGTATACACGTACTGCCGGTCCGGTCATCAGCACCGGTTGACCGGGGCCTGCCCATTCGATGGACAGGCGTCCGCCGGGCAGGTCGATCAGCAAAGGCGAATCCATCCACCCCTGGCTGATCGCGGCGACTGCCGCCGCGCAGGCGCCGGTGCCGCACGCCTGGGTTTCCCCGGCACCGCGCTCCCAGACACGCAATTGCGCACGGTGACGGTCGATGACCTGCAGGAAACCGACATTCACCCGCGCGGGGAAGCGCGGATGATTTTCGATCTTCGGTCCCAGCTCATGCACCGGCGCGTTGTTGATATCGCTGACTCGCAAGACGGCATGGGGGTTGCCCATGGACACGGCCGCCAAGTCCACTGTGGTGTCGTCGACCTCCAACTGATAGCTCAAGGCCTGGGCCGGCGCTTCGAACGGAATGTCCGCCGGTATCAAGCGCGGGGCACCCATGTTGACGCCGATCTGGCCGTCGCTGCGTACATCCAGTTCGATGATGCCGCTTTTAGTCTCGACGCGAATCTGCCGTTTGGCGGTCAGGCGCTTGTCCAGCACAAAGCGGGCGAAGCAGCGCGCGCCGTTGCCGCACTGCTCGACTTCCGAACCATCGGCGTTGAAGATCCGGTAACGGAAGTCCACGTCCGGGTTATTGGGCGCTTCGACGATCAGCAATTGGTCGAAACCGATACCGGTGTGCCGGTCGCCCCATTGTTTGGCATGCTTGGGCAGGATGTGCGCGTGCTGGCTGACCAGGTCGAGGACCATGAAGTCATTGCCCAGGCCGTGCATCTTGGTAAAACGCAGCAGCATGGTTTTACTCCGGTAGCAGGCTTTCGCCGGCAAACAACTCGGCTACCGTCTCGCGGCGACGCACTTCGAACGCCTGATCACCGTCCACCAGCACCTCGGCACAGCGGCCGCGGGTGTTGTAGTTGGAACTCATGACAAACCCGTAGGCACCGGCCGAATGCACGGCCAGCAGATCGCCCTCTTCCAGCGCCAGTTCCCGGCCCTTGGCCAGGAAGTCACCGGTTTCGCAGATAGGGCCGACAATGTCGTAGCTGCGGGCGGTGGTATCACGAGGGCGCACTGCGGTGACGTCCATCCAGGCCTGGTACAGCGCCGGGCGGATCAGGTCGTTCATCGCCGCATCGACGATGGCGAAATCCTTGTGCTCGGTGTGCTTGAGGTATTCGACCTGGGTCAACAGTACGCCGGCATTGGCAACGATGTAGCGGCCCGGTTCGAACATCAGGGCCAGGTCGCGACCGTCGAGGCGTTCGCGCACAGTCTTGATGTAGTCGGCCACCAGTGGTGGCTCTTCGTCGCGGTAGCGCACGCCAACGCCGCCGCCCAGGTCGATGTGACGCAGGTAGATGCCGCAGTCGCCGAGGCGGTCGACCAGCGCCAGCAGGCGGTCGAGGGCATCGATGAAAGGTTCGAGGGTGGTCAGTTGCGAGCCGATGTGGCAATCCACGCCCAGCACTTCCAGATTTGGCAGTTGGGCGGCGCGTACGTACACATCCTCGGCGTCGGCAATGGCGATGCCGAACTTGTTTTCCTTGAGGCCGGTGGAAATGTACGGGTGGGTGCCGGCGTCGACGTCCGGGTTCACGCGCAGGGAGATCGGCGCGCGGACACCCAGTTCGGCGGCGACCAGTTGCAGGCGCTCCAGCTCATCGGTCGATTCGATGTTGAAGCAGTGCACCCCCACTTCCAGGGCGCGGCGCATGTCTTCACGGGTCTTGCCGACGCCGGAAAAAACGATCTTGTCGGCGCTGCCGCCGGCGGCCAGCACGCGTTCGAGTTCACCACCGGACACGATGTCAAAACCGGCGCCCAGGCGGGCCAGGACGTTGAGCACACCGAGGTTGGAGTTGGCTTTTACGGCGAAACACACCAGGTGCGGCATGCCGACGAGCGCATCGGCGAAGGCCAGATATTGAGCTTCGATATGTGCACGGGAATAAACGTAGGTTGGCGTGCCGAAACGTTCCGCGAGCGCGGACAGGGCAACCCCTTCCGCGAACAGCTCCCCGCCACGGTAGTTAAAAGCGTCCATGGCGTTCCCTTAATAAGTGGTGTGGGTATCGTGCGCGTGGGACTTGGATTGCGACGACTTGGCCTGTTCTTCAGGGGATTTGCTGTCATCGGGCAGGTACAGCGGACCTTTTTGACCACAGGCTGTCACAAGGCAAGCAACCGCGACGAGCGCAGCGAGGGAAGAGATCAGGCGCTTCATGGCGAAATCCTTGAAAATGCGTTAATTGCGCCGGAGTATACCGGCCACCCGACAGCTTGCCTATGCAACGGGCCCCCCCGTCCGGCGCAGGGGGGGCATTTCGCAAGGCCGGCTGTCGTCGGTCGGTATATCCTTTGCAATCGCCGGGAAGCGCCCGTATCTTGCGGCGCTTGAGCATGAGCAGACATTTTCGAGGTTGCCGCAATGAGTTTGACTGAAGCCCGTTTCCACGATCTGGTCGATGCGACCCAGCAAACGCTGGAGGATGTATTCGACGAAAGCGAGCTGGACATCGACCTGGAAAGCTCCGCCGGTGTACTGACCGTCAAGTTCGAAAATGGCAGCCAGTTGATTTTCAGCCGCCAGGAGCCGTTGCGGCAGTTGTGGCTGGCGGCGGTGTCCGGCGGTTTCCACTTCGACTACGACGAGGAAAGCGAGCGCTGGATGTGCGACAAGAGCGAAGAGCAATTGGGCGAGATGCTTGAGCGCATCGTGTTGCAGCAGGCCGGGGCGGAACTGGATTTCGAGGGCCTTTGACAGCGTGAGCCAGAACACCCCGGCGCGGCCGCCCAAACCGCTCTACAGCAATGTCAGCCCTGCGGTGTCGTCGCCATGTACCAGCGTGTGCCGGCTTGACGAGCAAAAGGTCTGCCTCGGCTGTTTCCGACATGTGGAAGACATCCGTGAGTGGCGCTCGGCCGACGACGAGCGGCGGCGGGTCATCTGCGCCGAGGCGGCTAAACGCAAATCTCTGGTGTAATCGCCCACTGTGTGGGAGCAAGGCTTGCCTAGCAACCCTGTGGGAGTAAAGCTTGCTCGCGATACAAGCGCCTCGGTTCCAGAGAGACCTCGCTGTATTCATCGCGGGCAAGCCTTGCTCCCACACAAGCCTTGCTCCCACAATCCCCGCGCCACAGTAATTATGCTCCCCATGACAATGGGTAGATTTGGCCCGGGTTGTTTATTTATTGAGCTGTGATAGTGTCCGGATACGCCTCAACTCATCGAGGCCCGTGAAAACCCCGTCTTTTTGTGGCGGGGTTTTGCTTTTTTCGTGCAGAACAAAGGAGTCTGCCTGAATCATGACCGTACCTTCCATCACCCTTACACGCCTGGACGTACAACGTCTGGAGCGCCTGATAGATAGCCTTGATGAAACGCTGCCGGGCGTGATTGCGTTGCAAACCGAACTGGATCGTGCCGACACCCTGGTAAGCCACGATGACGTGCCCGCTGATGTCGTGACCATGAACTCGCGTGTGCACTGCCGCGAAGAAAGCAGCGGCAAGGACTATCACCTGACCCTGGTTTATCCACAGGACGCGAATGCCGACGAAGGCAAGATATCAATCCTCGCCCCGGTGGGCAGCGCACTGTTGGGCCTGAAGGTCGGCCAGCACATCGACTGGCCGGCGCCAGGTGGCAAGACGCTGAAACTGACGTTGCTGGCCGTGGAATACCAGCCGGAAGCGGGCGGCGATTTCCACCTCTAAGCGCTTCAGACCAAGGCCAGCGCCTCGTTCAGGGCGCGTTCCAGGTCAGCCTTGTAACGCAGGTACAAATTACTTGAGCAGGCCCCATCACCCACAAGACCCGAGAGGTCCAGGTCGGTGATGTAGCAGCGATAGCGTTCGGCCTCGCGGCGCTGTTCGACGATCTCCCTGGCGACCACGCGGAACAGCTGGTCGCCATGTTCCAGCTCCGAAAACTCCCGCTGATCGCAATACAGGGTGACGTGTACCTGCCCATGGGTCGCTTTGCCGATGATTGCCTGCACGTCATAGAATGGCTTGTTCACTGGCGTTTGCGGCGCCTGCCGCGCCTCGATCCGCCGTGCCCGCCCGCTACCCGAGGGCAGGAGTTGGTAGTACAGGGTTTCCACGGGCAATGGTTGGGTGGCATCCATCGGCAGCAGTGCGTCACGACGGTACAGCACCGATTGCAGGAAGCGCTGCAAGGGCACCAGCAGGCTGTGCTCGTCGTGATAAGGCAAGCGTTGTTGCCACAGGGCATTGAGCTCATCGAGCACGTATAGCTCAGCGTCGTTCTCGTTGACTCGGTAGAACACCTGAATGCACTCGGGCTGCCCCATGGGCAGGATCAGCGCCAGGTCGTGGTCCTCCAGAGCCATCGGGTCCAGATGCAGCGGACTGTAGGCCGTCAGCTCCTCGCCCAGGTAATCCATCAGCGCCGACAGGCTGCCCAGCGCCACGTGATTGACCTGGCCCGGCACCAGCTCCAGCACGTGGTAGTGCTGCTGGACCTGAAGCAGATAGCGGTGGTTGAGCCTGCTTAATAGCAAGGTCTGAGCCGTTTCGATGACTTCCTCCACCCGTCGGGCAATGAACTGCGCGCGGTTGTGGCAGAAACAGCGTACCTGCAAACGCGGCTGGCGCTGCGTAACGGGCAGGTCGTTGAGGTAATCGCGCAGGCAGTCGAGCAGGGCGTGCTCGCCGTCGAAGCGGTTGACGAGCACTTCGTTCCAACTGTTGAGTGTGACCTGATCCAGGGTCAGCACCAGATTCTCTCGAACCCCGGCGTAGCTCAGGGAATCGGTACGCTCGGTGGTCATCAGGATATTGAGGTCGCGGTGATGCTTGAGCGGGTCGACACCGACGTTCACCAGAATCAGCACTTCGCTGGGCACGCTGGCGCGTAACAGCTGTTCTTCATCCACCGTGGTCAGCGGCAGGGCGATGGACTGTTGCAGACTGCCCAGCAAGTTGAACAGTTCGAACTCACTCAGATCGCTGCTACCTGGGTGCAGCGCCAGGCGCGTACTGCTGTCGATCACGCCGTTGCGATGGCACCAAGTCAGCAATTCCAACAACTCGCGGCAGCGTTTGATCGGTGCGAAGTTTTCCCATTCCAGGGCGTTGAGGCTGCCGTTATACAGGCCCCACTGGTTTTGCCCGGGTTCTTTCTTGTTCGGTGACTGCACCAGCGTCAGGGTGTCTTCGGCCAGGTCCGGGGCGATGCCGGGGTTGATGAACTCGACTTTGTCGGCCTTGCGTTCGAATGCGGCATATAACCGCCGGCCCAGGACGTTGAGGTCGCGCTTGTTGATCAGGCTGACGGTTTTTTCGGTGCGGGCGAACTGGGTCAGGAAGCGGTAGCTGTAGGTCAGCTCGTTGACCAGCGCACGCCGTTCGTTGCTGACCTGACGCACTTTCCACTGGCTACGGCTGTCCAGCAGCGCCAATTGCCGTGGGTCCCAGCCCCATTCCCGGGCCAGACGCTCAAGCAGAACCCGTTGCCAGCCAGTGCTGCGCCCCTGGCCGGTCAGCTTGCGATTGACCTTCAGGTAAAGCGCTCTTCGCACCAGCTCCAGGCGTTCGGATTCACCCCGGGCGTTGAGGTACTCCTCGATACGACGGTAAACCACCATGTATGGGTCTAGCTCTTCCAGGTCCAGGCGGTTGGCGAACACCGCCTGTTTGAAGCGCAGGCTCAGGCAGCGCACGTTCGGATGTTCGCTGGCATAGACTTCGATCAGTAGCAGCTTGAGCACTGACTTGTAGGGCGACTCGATGCCCTTGAACAATTGCCAGAGGCCGGCGCCGATGAATTCTCCCGGCGGGATATAGGCCAGATGCCCCAGGTTGAGCGTTTCATCGGCGCGGATGAAGCGTTTGGAAATCAGCGTGTGGGTGTACTGCTCATAGTTTTCTTCCTCATAGACCGGCACCAGCCACCAGATCGGCGTGCGTCCGGCCAGCCAGATCGCCGTGCGGTAGAACTCGTCCAGCAGCAGGTAATGCTGGGTTGTGCCGCAATCGTCGGAACTGAGCTGAGTGTCCCGGTCGCCGCGGACAAACCGTGCCGGGTCGATCAGGAAAAAATGCGCTTCAGCGCCCTGGGTCGCCGCCCAGGTTTCCAGCAGCAGACATTTTTTGCGCAGTTCGGCCAGTTCGTCCTCGCTCAGGTCCGGACCATGGCAGACCCACACATCCATGTCGCTTTGATCAGCTTGGGCGAGGGTGCCGAGGCTGCCCATCAGGAACAGCCCCAGAATCGGTCGCGGCGGATTGCTGCCGTGGCGCGGCTTGTAGGAGAACGAGCGGGTCAGCCGCTGTGCTTCGACGAGGACGCTGGCGTCGGGCTCGTAGTTGGACAACCCGGCAGGCGTGCTGCCCGAGACATAGCCGGGCAGGAGCGGATGGTTGACGTGGAAAAACAGCGGCAACAGCGTCAGCACGCTTTGCTGGCGGGTCGACAGACCTTCCAGGGCACGATCCATCCGTACGGTGTTGAGTTTGAGAAAACGTGCGCGCAACTGGCTCAGGACCTTGCGGTCGATTCCCTCGTCCAGATCGGGGCGTATTTCGTGATTGCGGGTCATGTCAGCTCAAACCGGCTCGCGGCGTCGAACGTGGGAGATCACAGGTGGTGGCAGTTTAGCGCCCGAACCCCGGATTTCTTAAGCTGAGTATAATTTTGGCGTCAGAATATTTACACGGTGCGCCAAGGCGCCTGCGGAAACCTCGATGAAGGAGATTTCCGTGGGCGACAGGAGGAATCAGGCGGCTTCTTTTACGACGTTGAGAATGGTCAGCAGGCTTTGCACATGCTCGGCGGCATCCCGGCCCAGGCTGGTCAGATAACCACCGTCGGACTGGGTAATCAGGTCTTTTTTCGAACAGGCGTTTAGCGGCAGCGATGGCAGAGGGGGCAGCGGTCTGATGGATTTTCAGACCTTCCTGGGAACTGTCCAGGTTGAAGAGTGCAAGGATTTCCAGTTCGGCAACCAGCTCAGGGGTAAGCGACATAAGGACTCCAGACTTTCTAGGAATTTGGACGACAGCGCCACTAAAGTGAGCGCACTCGGCCGAGCTGTCCAGTGTCAGTGTCATGCTTTTTTTGTTTTGGGTGACCGCAGGCGTAATTCGTTGTGGCGAGGGAGCTTGCTCCCGCTGGAGCGCGAAGCGGTCCCGATAGCTTGACGGCTGTTGCGCAGCCGAGCGGGAGCAAGCTCCCTCGCCACAGTCGGTGAGACCTTATTTCTTTTCTGGCGGCAACTCGGGAAGAGCGCGCAACGCCGTTTCGTACCACTGGGTATCGAACGCACGGTCCTCTTCCAGGATCGCGTCGATTTCCACTGCCAGCACATGGGCCATCAGGTTGAGAATTTCTTCGCGCTCGTAACCCACCAGGGTCAATTTATTGAAAATGGCCTTGGCCGCTGGCGGGTTGTCATTTTCGATCTGGTTTTCGATGGCCTGGATCAGCGTGTTCTCGACGAACTCTTCTTCGTCGTTGTCGATGTCGGTTGGCTCGCTCATGGCAGGCTCCTTGGAGAAAGGTCGCCAGTTTACCTGCATTCAGCGCAGTGATGCGTCTGGCAAGAAACGGCTCGACGGTCTATAACGCAAGGCTGCCAACCCTGCACGGCCTGGAGGCTTTGTCATGCTCAAGCTTTATGGTTTTTCCGTCAGCAATTATTACAATATGGTCAAGCTGGCGCTGCTGGAGAAGGGTCTGCCCTTCGAAGAAGTGCCGTTCTACGGCAGTCAGACCCCCGATGCGCTGGCCATCAGTCCACGGGGCAAGGTACCGGTGTTGAAAACCGAGCAAGGGTTTATCAACGAAACCAGCGTGATCCTCGAATACATCGAGCAAACCCAGCCGGGCAAAGCCCTGTTGCCCAGCGATCCGTTCGAGCGTGCCCAGGTCCTGGCTTTGTGCCGGGAGATCGAGTTGTACATCGAGCTGCCGGGACGAGCCTGCTACGCTGAGGCGTTTTTCGGCATGTCGGTACCCGACGCCATCAAGGAAAAAACCAAGAGCGAATTGCTCTTGGGCTTCGCCTCTCTCCACAGACACGGCAAATTCTCACCCTACGTGGCGGGCGACAGCCTGAGCCTGGCCGATCTGTATTTTCTCTACAGTGTGTCGCTGGCGTGCCAAGTGGGCCGGAAGGTGTTCGATATCGACTTGCTGGCGGACATGCCGGCGGCCAAGGGGCTGATGGAGCGCCTGGAGCAGAACCCGCACGTGCAGCGGATTGCGGCCGACAGAGATGCGGCGATGCCGGGGTTTTTGGCGATGATCGCGGCCAAGAAGTGAGTTTTTCAGCGCTTTGAGGACGCCTTCGCGAGCAAGCCCGCTCCCACACTAGATCTTCAGTGAACTCAAAATCTTTTGGGCATGGAGATCCAATGTGGGAGCGGGCTTGCTCGCGATGCTTTTAGCGGCTGGCGAGCAACGCCTGGCCGCGCACCACGGCTGCCTTGACCTGGGCAGGGGCTGTGCCGCCGATGTGGTCACGGGCATTGACCGAACCTTCCAGGGTCAGCACTGCAAATACGTCCTGCTCGATCTGCTCGCTGAACTTGCGCAGTTCTTCCAGGCTCATCTCCGCCAGGTCCTTGCCGTTGTCCACACCGTACTTCACGGCATGGCCGACGATTTCGTGGCAGTCACGAAACGGCAGGCCACGGCGTACCAGGTAATCAGCGAGGTCGGTGGCAGTGGAAAAGCCGCGCAAGGCCGCTTCGCGCATCACTGCATGCTTGGGCTTGATCGCCGGGATCATGTCGGCAAAGGCCCGCAGCGAATCACGCAGGGTGTCGGCGGCGTCGAACAGCGGTTCCTTGTCTTCCTGGTTGTCCTTGTTGTAGGCCAGCGGCTGGCCTTTCATCAGGGTCAGCAGGCCCATCAGCGCACCGAATACCCGGCCACTCTTGCCGCGTACCAGTTCTGGCACGTCAGGGTTTTTCTTTTGCGGCATGATCGAGCTACCCGTGCAGAAACGGTCCGGCAGGTCAATGAACTGGAATTGCGCGCTGGTCCATAGCACCAGCTCTTCGGAGAAGCGCGACAGATGCATCATCGCGATGCTCGCGGCGGCGCAGAATTCGATGGCGAAATCGCGGTCCGAGACGTTATCCAGCGAGTTGCCGCCCACGGCGTCGAAGCCCAGCAACTGCGCGGTATATTCACGATCGATCGGGTACGTGGTGCCGGCCAGCGCGGCGCTGCCCAAGGGCATACGGTTGGTGCGTTTACGGCAATCGACCAGGCGCTCGTAGTCGCGGCTGAGCATTTCGAACCACGCCAGCATGTGGTGCCCGAAGGTCACCGGTTGAGCGGTTTGCAGGTGTGTGAAGCCCGGCATGATGCTCTCGGCCTCGCGCTCGGCCTGCTCCAGCAAGCCTTTTTGCAGGCGGGTGATTTCGCCCAGGATCAGGTCGATTTCATCGCGCAGCCACAAGCGAATGTCGGTGGCCACCTGGTCGTTTCGGCTGCGGCCGGTGTGCAGCTTCTTGCCGGTCACGCCGATGCGGTCGGTCAGGCGCGCTTCGATGTTCATGTGCACGTCTTCGAGATCGACGCGCCAGTCGAACTGGCCGGCCTCGATTTCACCCTGGATGGTTTTCAGGCCATCGATGATGTTGTCGCGCTCGGCATCGGTCAGAACGCCGACCTTGGCCAGCATGGTGGCGTGGGCGATCGAGCCCATGATGTCGTGGCGATACAGGCGCTGGTCGAAGTTGACGGAGGCGGTGAAGCGGGCGACGAAGGCGTCGACGGGTTCACTGAAGCGGCCGCCCCAGGACTGATTGGTCTTGTCAGTGCTCATGAATTCGCTCGTGATCGGCTGTGGAAAAAGTAGCGGTTAAAGGCTGCGACGGATGATAACAGGGTTGCCGGGGCTGGCGCTGGCACTGGTCGGCAGGTTTTTTTGCACACAACCCGAGCATTTCACAGGGTTTGTGCTCAACGATATTTTTCGATTGAGCAATATCGGCGTGGCAACCGTCTACAGTGGACTGTAGGACTTTTACTTTTCCATCCATGGAGCATTGGACGAACAGAAGAGGGGGGCTCGTATTGGTCAGATGGAGTGTTAACAATTCCTACGGCGACGCCGTGCGACAACAGGCCTCGAGCATTGATCGGCAGGCGCTGGTAAAGATAGGCAACTGCCTCGCGGCACTTTTTGGCCCTCGAGCGAGTCTTAGCGTGGATCGCGGTGACGGATGTCACTTCCCCTGTCTACGCTATCCTTGTGCGAGACTCACGCAGGAATCCAGCGCAATATGAATGTCCTGATCGTTGATGACGAACCACTGGCCCGTGAGCGCCTGAGCCGAATGGTTGGCGAACTTGAGGGTTACAGTGTCCTGGAGCCGAGCGCCACCAATGGCGAAGAGGCGTTGGCCCTTATTGACAGCCACAAGCCGGATATCGTGCTGCTCGACATACGCATGCCTGGCCTGGACGGTTTGCAGGTCGCGGCGAAGTTGTGCGAGCGCGAGTCACCGCCTGCGGTGGTGTTCTGCACCACGCGAGACGACTTCCCGCCCGAGGTGTTGCAGGCCGGCGCCGTGGGCTATCTGATCAAGCCAGTCTCTGCCGAGGCGCTGGTCGAGGCGTTGCGCAAGGCCGAGCGGCCCAACCGGGTGCAACTGGCGGCGTTGACCCGTCCGGCTGCCGAAAGCGGCAGCGGCCCGCGCAGCCACATCAGTGCGCGTACACGCAAAGGCATCGAACTGATCCCGTTGAATCAGGTGGTCTATTTTATCGCCGACCATAAATACGTGACCTTGCGTCACGAGAGCGGCGAGGTGCTGCTGGACGAGCCACTCAAGGCCCTTGAAGACGAGTTCGGTGAACGCTTCGTGCGCATCCACCGCAACGCCCTCGTGGCTCGCGAGCGTATTGAGCGTTTGCAGCGCACACCGCTTGGGCATTTCCAGCTGTTTCTCAAAGGCCTCAATGGCGATGCGCTGATTGTCAGCCGGCGGCATGTGGCCGGCGTACGGAAGATGATGCAACAGCTTTAGCTCGAAGCTCCAAGGCGTTCACCCCGTTCAGCGCGTTCCATTACCAGGACACTGGCGGCCAGGGAGGCCTTGGGGTCGTGATTCAAGTCAAAGCGAATTTGGCTGAGCTGTTATTATCCGCCGTATCTTTTAAGTACGGATTGATCCATGTCCCCTCGCGAGATCCGCATCGCCACCCGTAAAAGTGCCCTGGCCCTCTGGCAGGCCGAATACGTCAAAGCCCGTTTGGAGGAGGCTCATTCCGGCCTGATCGTGACGCTGGTGCCCATGGTCAGTCGCGGCGACAAGCTGCTGGACTCGCCGCTGTCGAAAATCGGCGGCAAGGGTCTGTTCGTCAAGGAGCTGGAAACCGCGCTGCTGGACAACGAAGCCGATATCGCCGTGCACTCGATGAAAGATGTGCCCATGGACTTTCCTGAAGGCCTGGGCCTGTTTTGCATCTGCGAGCGTGAAGATCCGCGTGATGCGTTCGTATCCAACACGTTTGCAAGCCTTGATGCGCTGCCTGCCGGGAGCGTGGTCGGCACCTCCAGCCTGCGTCGCCAGGCGCAGTTACTGACCCGCCGCCCAGACCTGCAAATCCGTTTCCTGCGGGGCAACGTCAACACGCGCCTGGCCAAACTCGATGCCGGTGAGTACGACGCAATTATCCTTGCCGCCGCCGGCCTGATCCGCCTCGGCTTTGAAGATCGCATCACTGCGGCCATCAGCGTCGATGACAGCCTGCCAGCCGGTGGTCAAGGAGCGGTGGGCATTGAATGTCGCAGCGCCGACAGCGAAATCCATGCCCTGTTGGCACCGCTGCATCACGACGACACGGCCACCCGGGTCTTCGCCGAACGCGCCCTCAACAAACACCTCAATGGCGGTTGCCAGGTGCCGATCGCCTGTTACGCCGTGCTCGAAGGCGAGCAGGTCTGGTTGCGCGGCTTGGTGGGTGATCCGAACGGTGGCCGACTGCTCAGCGCCGAGGCCCGGGCGCCGCGCCGTGATGCCGAGGCGCTGGGTGTGCGGGTAGCCGAAGACCTCCTCCGTCAGGGCGCTGACGACATTCTCAAGAAGGTCTACGGCGAGGCGGGCCACGCGTGACGGGCTGGCGGCTGCTGCTGACCCGACCGGTTGACGAGTCGTCGGCCCTGGCGGCTGTCCTGGCAGAGGCAGGGGTGTACAGCAGCAGCCTGCCGTTGCTGGATATCGAGCCGGTCGCTATGTCCGACGCCATGCGGGAGACTTTTCAACGGCTGGACCAGTACTGTGCCGTGATTGTGGTCAGCAAGCCCGCCGCACGATTGTGTGTGGAGTTGCTGCGCCAATATTGGCCCCAGCCGCCAGACCAGCCATGGTTCAGCGTGGGGGCGGCGACCGGGCAGATCCTTGTCGACGCCGGCCTCACTGTGTTTTATCCCGACAACGGCGATGACAGCGAAGCCTTGCTGGAGCATCTGGTGCTACGCCAGGCGATCACCCGACCCAATCCCAAGGTTTTGATTGTGCGCGGCGAGGGCGGGCGCGGCTTGCTGGCGGAGCGCTTGCGCGAGCAAGGTGCTAGTGTCGATTATCTGGAACTGTACCGGCGCAGCCTGCCGCATTACCGAGAAGGTGAGTTGGCGGCAAGAGTCAAAGCGGAACGCTTGAACGCGCTGGTGGTCAGCAGTGGGCAGAGTTTCGAGCATCTGCAGCGGCTGGCTGGCGACGCGTGGCCCGCGTTGGCGCGGTTGCCGTTGTTTGTTCCAAGCCCAAGGGTCGCCGAGATGGCCCGTGCCGCCGGGGCCCTGACAGTTGTGGATTGCCGTGGTGCCAGTGCCGCGGCTTTGCTGGCGGCGTTACGGGATCAGTCCGTGCCGTTTTCTAATGCAAAGGATGGATACGTGAGCGAAACAGCCTTGCCAAAAGATCAAGACCAACCCGCGATCGATACGCCGGTTGAAACCCCGGCTGCGAAGGCGCCGCGTCGCGGCAACGGGCTGGCCATTGTCGCATTGTTATTGGGAGCCGCCGGCGTGGCCGTGGGTGGTTGGGGCGTGTGGCAGGTACGTCACCTGCAAGCCAATAACCAGCAGCAGTCCACCCAGGTTCAGGCGCTTAACGATCAGGCCCAGGCCCTCAAGCTCAATGAGCAACGCCTGAGTGAACGCCTGGCTCAATTGCCGGCGGCGCAAGAGCTGGAAGAGCGTCGGCGTCAGGTCGCCCAGTTGCAGGGTGATCAGCAGCGGCTGAACCAGCGCCTGGAAACCGTGCTCGGGGCCAGCCGCAAGGACTGGCGCCTGGCTGAAGCTGAACATCTGCTGCGCCTGGCCAGCCTGCGTCTTTCCGCCCTGCAAGACATCAGCAGTGCCCAGGCGCTGGTCCAGGGGGCTGACGAAATCCTGCGTGAGCAGAACGACCCTGGCTCGTTCGCCGCTCGTGAGCAACTGGCCAAGACCCTTGCTGCGCTGCGCAGCACCGAACAGCCAGATCGCACCGGGCTTTTCCTGCAGTTGGGGGCTTTGCGTGACCAGGTGCTGCAACTCACGGAGCTGGCACCCGAATACAAGGATCGTGGTGAGTCGTTGCTGGGTTTGACCGCCGATGGCGATGGCGCCAGCCGCTGGGCACAGTGGTGGGACCAGATATCGCGCTATATCCGTATCGACTTCAACGCGGATGAGAACGTCCGTCCGCTCCTGGCCGGACAGAGTCTGGTGCAGGTGCGCCTGGCCTTGAGCCTGGCCCTGGAGCAGGCGCAATGGGCGGCTCTCAACGGCCAGGCTCCGGTGTACACCCAGGCGCTGGCTCAAGCGCGTGACGTGCTCAAGAACAACTTCAACCAGGACAACCCGCAAAGCAAAGTCATGCTCGAGCGCGTGGTCGAGCTGGCCGAACAACCGGTGACGGTGGTGACCCCAGACCTCACAGGAACCCTGAGCAGCGTTCAGGCCTATCTGGAGCGCCGCAACCTGAACGCCGAAGAGTCGGTCAAGCCGCTGGCCAAACCTGATGGGCAGGAGACCGCGCCATGAAGCGGCTCTACGTGATTGTGTTCGTGGTCATCGCTGTTGCTGCTTTGCTGGGCGTGGCGATCGCCGAGCATTCGGGTTACGTGTTGGTGGCATATAAGAACTTCCGTTACGAAGCCGGCCTATGGGTCACCCTGGCATTGGTGGCGGTGCTCTGGCTGGTGTGGCGGGGCCTTAGCGCCTTGATCGGGCTGGTGACGACCTCCACTGGCGTGGTCAACCCGTGGTCGCGACGCAACCGCAGTCGTCGTGTGCAAGTGGCAATTGAGCACGGTCAATTGGACCTGGCCGAAGGTCGCTGGGCCAGTGCCCAACGGCACCTGCATCGTGCCGCCGAAGCCGAGCGCCAACCATTGCTGTATTACCTCGGCGCGGCCCGGGCGGCCAATGAGCAGGGTCTTTACGAACAGAGCGACGGCCTGTTGGAACGTGCCCTTGAGCGTCAGCCCCAGGCTGAACTGGCAATTGCCCTGACGCACGCACAACTGCAGATGGACCGCGGCGACACCGACGGTGCGTTGAGTACGCTGCAGACCATGCATGAGCGCCACCCACATAACGCCCAGACCCTGCGCCAGTTGCAGCGCCTGCACCAGCAGCGCGGTGATTGGTCGGCGGTGGTTCGGCTGTTGCCGGAGCTGCGCAAGGACAAGGTCCTGCCGCCGGCTGAGCTGGCTGAACTGGAGCGTCGGGCCTGGGGCGAAAACCTTACCCTGGCGGCCCACCGTGACGAAGACGGCAGTGTCGGGTTGCAATCGCTTAACCGTGCCTGGCAGCAACTGACATCTGCGCAGCGTCAGGAATCGGCTCTGGTGCTGGCCTATGCCGAGCAACTGCGCCAACTCGGAGCGCAGGCCGAGGCCGAAGAGGTGCTGCGGGCTGCGCTCAAGCGTCACTATGACAGTCACCTGGCGCGCTTGTACGGGTTGGTCCGCGGCAATGATCCAGGCCGTCAACTACAAGCGGCCGAAGGTTGGCTCAAGGATCATCCGAGCGACCCTGGTCTGCTGCTGACGTTGGGGCGCCTGTGCCTGCAAAACAGTTTGTGGGGCAAGGCACGGGATTATCTGGAAAGCAGTTTGCGCCTGCAGCGCAATCCCGAGGCCTGCGCCGAACTGGCGCGATTGCTGGCGCAACTGGGGGATGCCGAGCGCAGCAATCAGCTCTTCCAGGAAGGGTTGGGGTTGCTGGACGAGCGTTTGCTTGCCGCGCCGCTGCCGGCCCCGGCTCAGGTCTTGGCCACCTGAGAGAAGGAAATCGTTCTTGAGTTCGATATGAATCATCGTGGCGAGGGAGCTTGCTCCCGCTCGGCTGCGCAGCAGTCGTAAACCTGCCGGCTGTTTCCCTCTCGATGGACCGGGCTGAATGGTTTGGGGGGCGGCTGCGCCACCCAGCGGGAGCAAGCTCCCTCGCCACGTGTTTATTGACGCCCCTAAAGGCTTTAGCAATGCCTTCGGTAAAGTCCTACAGCAAACCGCGCTTAATCTGCTCTTGTCTGTCGGGAATTCCCTACACCCCTGGTGAAGTGTCTGCACGGGCCCGCCTTGAAAGGCTCAAGGGCTTTCCTCTACCGTAACTGCCTGTCTCTTCTGTTACGGAACTGCCATGTCTTTGGCCTGCTCACGCTTCTTGTTTTTCATGGCTTTCGTCGCCTCCGCCCTGGTTTTGGGCATCGCCAGTTATCTGGAATACACGGTAGGTCTGACGCCTTGCAGCCTGTGTGTTTTGCAGCGTCTGTGCCTGACGCTGTTCTTGATGAACTGTCTCGCTGCATGTCTGCAGGGTCCTGGCCAGAAGGGCAGCATCTTCTACGGAGCGATGGGGCTGGTTTTCGCGTCGGCAGGATTGACGCTGGCATGGCGTCAGGTTCTGGTGCAAAGCAATTCGCTCGAGCAGTTACCCGATTGTATCGCTCACCTGAAGGGAGCTGATTCGTGGTGGGGTGCCGTACATCGTGTGCTCGACGGTGCAATCGACTGCGCGAGTGTCACCTGGACGCTGTTCGACCTGAGTCTGCCCGAATGGAGCCTGCTGTTTTTTCTTGCCGTGTCTATTGTGATGTCCTATCTGCTGTTGCGCCTTGTCTGGAACGCCCTGATACGACCGCTCAGCGGCACAACGTCGCAGCTGGTCCGGGTCATGGATTAAACACTTGTATGAACTTTATCTCCTGCGTACCTTGAAGCGGTTGTCGTGCGGGCATAATCTGGCCCGCACGTGTTATTGGAATTATGCCGCTCGATCATGTTGTGTCTGGCTTGTCCCTGATCATTTCAGGCGGTGCACAGGCTGCGAGGGGCATGACTCACAAGGGAAGAAATCACCATGCTCGAAAGTTGTCAGAATGCTCAGGAACGCTGGGGTGGGGTGCATCTGCTGATCGACCGCTGGTTGCAGGAGCGTCACGAACTGGTTCGGGCCTATGATGCTCTCGGTGACAAGCCTGAAGCGCTGAGTGAAAGCCGCAAGCCATTGCAAGAGTTCTGCGGTGTGCTGGTCGACTATGTGTCTGCCGGCCATTTCGAGATATACGAACAACTGACGAGCGAGGCCAAGGCCTTCAACGACAAACGCGGCCTGGAGCTTGCCGAGCAAATCTATCCGCGTATCGATGTCATCACCGAAAAGCTGCTGGCCTTCAACGATCTGTGCGATGAAGGCAAATGCGTAGCAGAAAAATTCAAGGAGCTGGGTGGCTTGCTGCACGAGCGTTTCGAGCTGGAAGACTGCCTGATCGAGGTGCTGCACAACGCCCACAAGGAAGTCACTGCAGTCCAGGCGTGAAGGACTTTCCGGCATAAAAAACGGTGCGCATTGCGCACCGTTTTTCGTTGGGTCGGACTCAGGTTGTCGCGCCCAACAACTCGATTTCAAACACCAGCGGGGTGAACGGTGGGATGACATCCCCGGCTCCCTCGGCACCGTAGGCCAGGGTCGACGGAATCACCAGCCGCCACTTCGCGCCAACCGGCATTTGCGGCAACGCACTGCGCCAGCCGTCAATCACGCTGTCGAGACTGAACCATTGGGCCTGCCCGTTGGAATCAAATACGCTGCCGTCCGGCAATCGACCGACATACAACACCTGGACCTTGCCGTGTTGCCCGGCCTTGGCGCCATTGCCGGGCTTGAGTTCGGTCAGCAGGATGCCATCTGCCAGTTGCTGTGCGCCGGGCCGGGCTTTTTCCTCATCAAGGAATTTCTGCTCCTTTTTCAGTGCAGCTTCGATCTGCGGCGTCGCCGGTGACGACGTCAACTGTGCCTGATGGTCGGCCAGTATCTGTTCGATGCGCTGATCTTTCAGGGCCAGCGGTTTGCCCAGATAGGCCTGTTGCAGACCCTCGACCAAAGCCTGGATCTGCAGGTCGGGCACATCCTGGCGCAGACGTTCACCCAGGCTTGCCCCCAGGCTGTACGCCAGGTCATGAGCGTCGTTTGCGCTGGTTTTTTCTGCGGCCTGAGCCATGGAGCAAGCCATGCACAGGAGTAAAAACAAGTGACGCGACATGTAGTGTTCTCCGGCCTCGAATCGAGGGGATTATGCCAGTGCCGATATCCGCAAAGGTGGATTGCCCTGGCAGTGGCGTAGAAGTTTTTTCGTGCCTTGCAACGCAACGGCATGTGTACTGTCAACATGCCCTAGCGGCGGTTGCAGCAGAGGTCTAGTATGAGCCGCACTCACGTCAGTCAGGAGGTAAACCATGTCGGCCACCAAGAAGCCAGTAAACACTCCGTTGCACTTGCTCCAACAACTTTCGGGCAGTCTGCTCGAGCATCTGGAAAACGCCTGCTCCCAAGCCCTGGCTGATGCTGAAAAACTGCTCGCCAAACTGGAAAAGCAACGCGGCAAGGCGCAGGAAAAACTGCACAAGTCGCGCACCAAACTGCAAGACGCGGCCACCGCGGGCAAGGCCAAGGCACAAGCCAAGGCCAAAGACGCTGTGAAAGAACTCGAAGACCTGCTCGATGCCTTGAAGGATCGTCAGTCCGAAACCCGCGCCTATATTCTGCAACTCAAGCGTGATGCCCAGGAAAGCCTGAAGCTGGCCCAAGGCGTTGGTCGTGTGCAAGAAGCCGTGGGCAAGGTATTGAGCCTTCGTGCTGCCAAGCCTGCCGCTGTATCGGCCAGAAAGCCGGCCGCTAAACCTGTCGCGACAAAAACACCGGCCAAAGTAGCCGCCAAACCGGCCGCAAAAGCGCCGGCCAAAGCAGCGAGCAAACCGGCCGTCAAACCGGCCGCGAAAAAACCGGTTGCCGCCAGCGCTGCAAAACCCGCTGCGAAAAAAACTGCAGTCAAAGCTGTCGCCAAGCCGGCGACCAAAGTTGCTGCCAAGCCCGCCGCTAAACCTGTTGCCAAGAGCGTCGCCAAACCGGTCGCTAAAACAGCCGCCGCCAAGCCCGCAGCGACAAAAACCGCCGCGGCTAAACCGGCTGCCAAGCCAGCTGCTACAAAAACGGCTGCCGCCAAGCCCGTGGCCAAACCGGCTGCCAAGCCTGCCGCTGCCAAAGCGCCCGCCAAAGTCGCAGCTAAACCGGCTGCCAAGCCAGCCGCTGTCAAAGCACCCGTCAAAGCTGCGGCTAAACCGGCTGCTGCCAAGCCCGCTGTCGCGAAGCCTGCGGCTGCCAAGCCTGCCGCCAAGCCCGCTGCGAAACCAGCCGTGAAAAAGCCTGCTGCCGCAAAACCCTCGACTGCTCCGGCGGCCAAGCCTGCGACTCCGGCTCCTGCAGCAACCCCTGCGCCAACCGCCAGCACTCCGGCCCCTGCGCTGAACCCGAGCGCCGCCCCGGCGCCGAGCACCAACGCTCCAACCCGCGCTTCCTAAGTGTCGGACGCCGCGACGCGCAGCTGATGCAGCGCGTCGCGGTTCCCTTGGTCCTCGCTCGCCACTAACCCTTGCAGCCACTGCGCTGAATCTTTGTGCTGCTCCCCAGGCCAGTCCTCGGTCGCAGTCTCCAGTCGCTCCAGCAATCGTCGCTCGGCTTCCAGCTCCAGTCGCTTGACCTGCTCGCGCAGGCTATCAAGTGCCGTGTCTTGAAGGGCGCGGGCTTTCCATTGGGTACGAAGCGTGCGCAATGGCCGCACGACGTCCGTGTCCCAGGGGTCGACCAATTGCCGAAGCCGTTGCAGTCTTTGTTCAGTGCAGGCTACCCCGCGCTGCTCCAGCCACAGCCCGCAAAGCAGCAGGCAGACATTGGCGCCCGCGTTCTGTAGCGTCAGGCAGGCTTGCTCCACGCCAGGCTTGGCATAGAGGTCGAGGGAAAAGCTCCATAGATCAGAGGACATCGTGCTACTCGCGCCAGTTGCGAGCGAAGCTGGTAGACTCCGCCGCCATTATGATTCGACTTCAGAACCTGACTTTACAGCGTGGCCCGCAGCGTCTGCTAGAAGACGCCGAGCTAACTCTGCACGCCGGCCACAAAGCTGGCCTCATCGGTGCCAACGGCGCCGGCAAATCGAGCCTGTTCGCCCTGCTTCGAGGTGAACTGCACCCGGACTCGGGTGATTGCCTGCTGCCCGCCGATTGGCGTATCGCCCATATGCGCCAGGAGGTCGACACCCTCGAGCGGCTGGCGGTGGACTACGTGCTTGACGGCGATCTGCGTCTTCGTCAGGTCCAACGCGACCTGGCGGCGGCCGAGGCGGCTCACGACGGCGCCGCACAGGCCCGTCTGCACGCGGAGCTCGACAGCGCGGATGGCTACACCGCCGATGCCCGGGCACGCAAACTGCTGGCAGGCCTTGGATTTGGCAATGAGCAGATGGACCGTCAGGTCGGGGACTTCTCCGGTGGCTGGCGGATGCGCTTGAACCTGGCCCAGGCCCTGATGTGCCCCTCGGACCTGCTGCTGCTCGATGAGCCCACCAACCACCTGGACCTCGACGCCATCATCTGGCTCGAGGACTGGCTCAAGAGCTACCCAGGCACGCTGCTGCTGATTTCCCACGACCGTGACTTTCTCGACGCGGTGGTGGATCACGTCGCCCATGTCGACCAGCGCAAACTGACCCTGTACCGCGGCGGCTACAGCGCCTTTGAGCGGGCCCGTGCCGAACGCCTGGCCCAGCAACAGCAGGCCTATGAGAAGCAGCAGGCGCAGCGTGCGCACATGGAAAGCTACATCGCCCGGTTCAAGGCCCAGGCCACCAAGGCCCGTCAGGCCCAGAGCCGGATCAAGGCGCTGGAGCGGATGGAAGAGTTGTCGGCGGCTCACGTCGATTCGCCGTTTGATTTTATTTTCCGCGAATCGACCAAGATTTCCAGCCCGCTGATCGACCTGTCCGACGCACGTCTGGGCTATGGCGACAAGACCGTGCTGGAGAAGGTCAAGCTGCAACTGACCCCTGGCGCGCGGATCGGCCTGCTGGGCCCGAACGGTGCCGGTAAGTCGACCCTGATCAAGAACCTCTCCGGCGAGCTCGAGCCCCTGGCCGGGCGTCTGACCCGGGGCGAGAACACCGTGGTTGGTTACTTCGCCCAGCATCAGCTCGATTCCCTCGATGCCAAGGCCAGCCCGCTGTTGCATTTGCAGCGTCTGGCGCCGAATGAGCGCGAGCAGACCCTGCGCGATTTCCTCGGTGGTTTCGACTTTCGCGGTGCGCGCATCGATGAGCCGGTGCTGAATTTTTCCGGCGGCGAAAAGGCCCGTCTGGCGCTCGCCCTGATCGCCTGGGGGCGGCCGAACCTGTTGTTGCTCGACGAACCGACCAACCACCTCGATCTGGAAATGCGCCTGGCCCTCACCATGGCCTTGCAGGAATTCAGCGGTGCGGTGCTGGTGGTCTCCCACGACCGGCATTTGCTCAAGAGCACCACGGATAATTTCTTCCTGGTGGCCGACGGCAAGGTCGAGGAGTTCGACGGTGACCTGGAAGATTACGCACGCTGGCTGGTGGAGTACCGTCAGCGCAACGCCCCGGTCAGCACCACGCCGGTGAACCCGGACAAGACCGACAAGAAAGCCCAGCGCCAGGCCGCCGCCGCATTGCGTCAGCAGTTGGCGCCTCACAAGCGCGAGGCCGACAAGCTCGAAGTCGAACTGGGCAAGCTGCATGAAAAACTGCAAAAAATCGAAACCAGCCTCGGTGACAGCGGTCTCTACGAAGCGGCGCGCAAGGATGAGTTGCGCGATCAGCTGGCCGAACAGGCCAGGCTGAAGGTTCGGGAAGCAGAGCTTGAGGAGGCGTGGATGCAAGCGCTGGAACTGCTGGAAAACCTGCAAGCGGAGCTGGAGGCGTTGTCCTGATGGAAGCCTTGGCTCTGCCTATACCCGTCATGTGGGTCGAGCCGATCTGGCTCGGTGTGCAAATATTGCTGATCCTGTTGGCCGGTTATATTGCACAGCGTTTCGTGGCGCGAGCTCTCACAGGCCTTGCTGAGCGCTACCCGTTGCCGTCCCAGTTGGTGATCATCCTGCGGGGCGTGCTGCGCTGGCTGATCATGGGCAGCGCGGTGCTGGTAGTGCTTGAGCGTCTGGGCGTCTCAGCCACGGTGCTGTGGACGGCGCTGTCGGGTTTCGTCGCGGTGGCCGCGGTGGCGTTTTTTGCCATCTGGAGCGTGCTCTCGAATCTGTTGTGCGCCATCCTGATCTACACCGTCGGGCCGTTTCGTCTGGGCGATGTGGTTGAGCTGGTGGAGTCCACCGACAAGCCCGGCATCAAGGGGCGAGTGGTGGCGATCAACCTGCTTTACACCACCCTGATCGAACCCGAGGAACTCGGCACGGGCAGTTCCATGGTGCAAGTGCCCAACAGCCTGTTCTTCCAGCGTTCAGTTCGGCGCTGGCGCGGCAACGAGGCATTTCCGGTCGGCGGGTTCGTCGAGTAAGCGGGGCTCGATCGTTAAATATCTGTGGTCAACCGTCCGGCGGCGCATTAGCTTAGTGACTTCAACGAATCTGAGCCGAGGTGTGCAATGGTGCTGGAAACATGGCTGGCGTTTTTCGCCGCTTGCTGGGTGATCAGTCTTTCGCCGGGCGCCGGTGCCATCGCATCGATGTCCAGCGGTCTGCAATACGGTTTCTGGCGCGGCTACTGGAATGCCCTGGGTCTGCAATTGGGCCTGGCGTTGCAAATCGTGATTGTCGCCGCCGGTGTCGGCGCGATTCTCACCGCATCGGCGACCGCGTTTTATGCGATCAAATGGTTTGGTGTGGCCTATCTGGTTTATCTGGGCGTCAAGCAGTGGCGAGCCATCCCGGGCGATATCAGTGATGACGCGGCCGTGCGGCCTATCGGCAAGCCCCTGGCGCTGGTGTTTCGCGGCTTTCTGGTCAACATCAGCAACCCCAAGGCATTGGTGTTCATGCTTGCGGTGTTGCCACAATTCATCGACCCCCATGCCCCGCTGATCAAGCAGTACCTGATCCTGGGTGTGACCATGGTTTGCGTCGACCTCATCGTCATGGCCGGGTACACCGGGCTGGCATCCAAAGTCTTGCGCCTGCTGCGCACGCCGAAACAGCAGCGGCGAATGAACCGGACCTTTGCCGGGCTGTTCATTGGTGCGGCGGGGTTGCTGGCGACGATTCGCAAAGCCTCGGTCTAACGCCGGTTCCAATGTGGCGGGGATAAATCTCCTCGCCACAAAGTGATCGCTGAACCGCTTAGCGCAAAATTACCGGCGCGGTATCCCGCGGCAGGTTGTTGCGCGGAACAGGTTCGCCGGCCTGTTCGTAGTTCGGCCCGCCGAGTTGTTCGCTCAGTTGCCGCGCCACGTCCTCACCCAGGGCCTTGGACACCTCGCGCACGACTCGCGGGCGGTTGAGGTTGATACGTACGTCCCGGTGGTTCAGCAGCTTGGTGTCCTGGCCTTCACCCATGGCGGTGAAGGCCGAGGTGATTTCGTAGGTCTTGGTGTTGATCAGGCTGAAGTCCGCCACCAGGGTCAAGGCGAGCACTGCCGAGTAGCTGCTGGTATTGGCCAGTTCATTGATGTCGCGGGTGAAGTCGATGTCCGATACGGTGCCGAACAGCACGTAATCGGCGCCTTTGAAGTGCCCGGCCTTGATTCGCTTGATCACGTCATAGACATCGCCCGTGGATGAAGCGGTGTGGGGCGTGCCTTGCACGAGCTGGAACATGCCGCTGCGCAGGATTTCGCCCTTGATGTCGCCGGTGAACTTGCGCAGTTCGCCCTGCTCGATGTAGCTGGTGGTGGCTTCCATCTCTTCGTAGCTCGACGAAGCGCTGGCGCTGTAAGGGTTCGCCTGGAAGTTGCTCTGGGCCGAAACGGTGTGGATGTATTCCTCCACCCGTTGCTGGTACGCCAGGTCAGTGACCGCGACTTTCGGGGCCGCCTGCGCGCCGAACGCGCAGGCCAGGGCCATGATGCCGATCCATGTGCGCATGGCTTAGCGCTCCGTGGTCTTGCGGATTTCTTTCTCGTCCATCCACTCGGCCAGACCGCTTTCGACGTCGATCAATTGCAGGCTGAATTTGTAGAAGACGTCCTTGTAATCGCTGCTGCGCTTGACGATCGAGCTGATGGAGCCCTCGAGGCGGTATTTGGCCGCGATCATGTTGCCGGTCTTGGCCACGGTGCTTTTCTTGTACAGGCCGCTCTGGTTTTGCAGCTTGAGCTGGTCAACCTGGCTGTCCATGGCGTTGTTGTCGCTGGCGAAACGTGCCGCACCGGTCTTCATCAATTGGGTCTTGATGCTGGTGGTGATCTCGCGGGTGTCGATGTACTCGCTGGTCTTGTTCTTCACGTCATAGACCTGAACCACCGGGCGGCCTTGCAAAATACCGGACTGGGCCAGGGAGCGGGTCATGGACTCGGCGATCATTTGCAGGTCGGTGGAACCAAATTCGTTGGTCACGGTTTCCACGGCCTCGGTGTCGCCGTAGCTGATGTTCTTGTTGCCCAGGACCGGAGAGTTGTTGGCGCAGCCGCTGACCAGCAGGGCGGCGAGGGCGAGGGAAGAGATGCGTACGAACATTTAGGTGCTCTCAATAGCTATATAAAAGGTTTTATGGCGAGGGAATTTATCCCCGTTCGAGTGCGCAGCGCTCGTAGACATGTTGGGGCTGCTTCGCAGCCCGGCGGTGCGGTGCGACGTTTCGCTAAATCCCCTCGCCACGGGAATGTGCGCCTGTCTTAAGGCGTATTGATTTCCAATCGGAAATCCACAGCCTTGGGTGTCGGTGCGATGGCCGGCAGGAAACTGGTTTGTTCGCCGTACAGCGTCAGGCTTTTCCAGGTTTCTTCCTCGGCAACCGGAAAGCCTTCCGGTCCCAACCAGGCAAATCGGTAGTACATCGTCTTGTTGTTGAAGCTGGTGTTGCTCAACTGCACATTGACGGTCAGGTAACCGTTTTCCCTGGCCACGCGCATGGCGCCGACCACGATGTTTTTCTGCTTGCCCATGGCCACGACTTTGCTGGCGGCGCTGCCCGGCTCCGGCGGCGCGGGGGTGGCGCAACCGGCCAGCAAGGCCAGGACACCGATGGTGATCAGTTTTAAACGCATTTGAACAAGACTCCGTTCTTAAGGTTGCTTGATGCTGGCGACGGCGGTCGGGTTGGTGCTCGGGATCACTTGGGCGGCCAGGCCACCGGCGAAGACCTGATTGCCTACTGCCCGCAGGCTGATGACCTGGTAACGCTGATCGACGGTAACCTTGACTACCGAACCGCCTACCGCGCTTGGCAAGGTGACCTGGTGTTCACCTTTTTTCAGACGCAGACGCACCACCTGGGTGTAGTCCGGCAGGGTGCGCCAGGTCCGGGTGTCCGCGCCTTCGAGCACGGCCGAAGTAAGGCCCACCGCGAGGCCGGCCAGGGGATTGGTTTCGTTGATCTGTTTTTGCGCCACGCCACGGGTGATCGCGCGCACGGTTGTGCGCAAGATGATGCCGGGCATGTCGTCACGCAGGGCGCGGCGGGACATGGCTGTGGTGCTGTTGAGCTGGGTCAGGTCCAATTGACGACCGTCGACACCGATTTGGCTGAACGCGGCGGTGGAGGTATCAGGTTTTATCAGTGGGAAGGAAAGTGGCGTGATCACCACATTGCCGCTGATGGGCAAGGGCAGGGGAATGCGGATCGAGTCCCGGGACGGCGCCAGACCGCTCTGCACCACAATCAGAATGTCGCTTTCATCCTTCTTGCCGGCAGGCTTGTCGAGGTTGATCAGTGCCTGCTCCAGCAGCGGCGTATTCGGACGCAGTTCGGCGGCTTTGCGATAACCCGGCGCGGCCAGGTCTTTTTCGCCCAAGGCTTCGTAGACGAACCCGGCCAGATAATGGCTGAACGCGCTTTGGTAGCTGTTTTTCAGACTGATCACTTCCGGCGCATCGAGGCTGGCCACCGGGTAGCCCTGCAGGTCCTTGTACTCGGTCTTGACCCCTTGCTTCTCGGCGTCTTCCTCGCGCTTGAGGTATTCCTTGTCCCGCAAGTCGGCAATCACCGCTTCGCGCTCGTGAGTCTTCTTGATCTGCATCCGTGCGCCGTCGAAGTCGTTCACGGCCAGCAGGTTCAGAGCCATCTGCGTGGTCAGCATGACCTTTTCGTAGTCGTAGCCTTCATAGCGTCGGACTTTGTCGTTGACCAGAAAACTGCCGAACTGTGCCAGATATTTGCCCGTATCGAGCTTGACCGCATCTTCCCACTGGCCCACCTGCTGATCGGCGCTGGACCAGGCAGCCTGGCTGCCGGGCAGGTCGCCCTTGGCGCGAAGCAGTTCGCCTTTTTCGAAGAAATACAGCAGGTCTTTGTCTTGGCTGGTGTTGTTCTTCTCCAGCAGGGTCAACGCTGCGTCGACATTACCGGAAGCCAGTTGCTGATTGGTCTGGGCCAATTCACTGTCGTAGTTGCGAAACGCAGAGCAGCCAGACAACAAGGTGATCGCGCCGAGGGCGATCGAAAGAGCGGCACGGGATGCCATGAATACTTCTTCCCTGAGGTATCAGCCGGGGGTGCGGGTCGGGCTGGGACGATCCACGGACGAGCGCCGGGCGCTGTCGGTTCCTCATAACCGGAGGAGCTTTTATGCCATCGGACAATAAGAAGGCGGCGGGATTATAAACATGGCCGTTAGCTATGTAATGGCTTTTTAATCTCGGAATGCATTTTTTGTGACATCACTTCCAAAGCATGAAGATCCGATGAAATGTGCTCCTGAAACACATCAGCCCTTGAGCGAAGGTCATTGGAAGTGAACAATGTGTTACTTCTTATTTCCAACTGAGAGTCATTCATGACTGCCCCGTACCGTTTTCTGGCCTGGCTTGCGCTGCCGTTGTTGGCGCTGTGCAGTGCCAATCTATTGGCCGACACCCTTGAGGGCGCCCCCAAGGCGCTGCATTTACTGGATTACATCGGGGCGGATTATCCGGCGACGGTGCAGGCGGGCAAGGTGGTCGACGAGTCTGAATACCGCGAACAACTGGAATTTACCCAGCTCCTGGAAGGGCTGATCGTTGCGCTACCAGCCAAGCCTGAGAAAGCAGAGCTGACACAAGGCGTCGGCGCCTTGCGTAGCGCCATCACCGAGCATCAGGACGGCGATAAGGTTGCCCGCCTGGCACGGCAACTGGGGGCCTGGCTGGCGGTGGCGTATGAGGTCAGTCAGGCACCGGTCATCACCCCGGACCCGGCCCGCGGAGCGCCGCTGTATGCGCAGAATTGCTCGGTGTGCCACGGTGACAGTGGGGCCGGCGACGGTCCCGCCGGTGTCGGCCTGGAGCCTGCGCCCGCCAACCTGCGCGATGGGGCACGCCTGGATCATCTGAGTCTCTACGCGATCTACAACACGCTTGGTATGGGGGTCGAAGGCACTGACATGCCGGCCTTCGCCGATCAGCTCGATGACCGTCAGCGCTGGGATCTGGCGACGTACATCGCCAGCTTCAGCGCCGATCCGGCGGCCGCTAAAAGCGGGCAGACTTTCAACCTCGCTGACCTCGCTCGCCAGACTCCGGCCGAAATCCTCGCGGCGCAGGGCCCTGAAGCGGCAGCCACCTTTCGCGCCCAGCGTGCCCAGCCGCCTCAGGTGCAGCGTGGCCCGGCGCAGTTGCTCGACTACACAGCCGCCACCCTGGATAAAAGCATCGCGGCGTATCGCGCCGGTGACCACGACCAGGCCTATGACCTGTCGGTAGCGGCTTATCTGGAAGGCTTCGAGCTGGTGGAAAGTTCGCTGGATAACGTCGATGCCAATGTGCGCAAGAACACCGAAAAAGCCCTGATGGCCTATCGTCAGTCCTTGCAGGATGGCTTGCCGGTCGAGCAGGCCGAGCAGCGACTGGACGCGGCCAAGGCCAAGCTGACGGAGTCGGCGGATCTGCTGGGTGGCGACGGTCTGAGCTGGTCGCTGAGTTACATCTCGGGCTTGTTGATTTTGCTGCGCGAAGGGCTGGAAGCGATTCTGGTGCTGGCGGCGATCCTGGCGTTCCTGCGCAATACCGGCCAGCAGTCAGCGGTTCGCAGCGTCAACGTCGGTTGGGGTCTGGCGCTGCTGGCTGGCCTGGCGACCTGGGGGCTGGCCGCCTATGTGATTGACGTCAGCGGCGCGCAGCGCGAATTGCTCGAAGGCGCAACGGCATTGTTTGCCAGTGTGATGGTGCTGTGGCTGGGTGTGTGGATGCACGACCGGCGTCATGCGGCGGCCTGGCAGGATTACATCAAGAGCAGCCTGGTGGGCGGCGGCGGACGTTTCGGTTTCGCGATCCTGGCGTTTTTCTCGGTCTATCGCGAGCTGTTCGAAGTGATCCTGTTCTACGAAACCCTGTGGCTGCAAGCCGGCCCCGCCGGGCATGATGCCGTGTTGGCTGGTGGCGCCACGGCGCTGGTGCTGTTGGTCGGTTTGGCCTGGGTGATTCTGCGTGGCTCGGCGAAACTGCCGCTGGCGTTGTTTTTCAGCATCAATGCCGGATTGCTCTGCGCGCTGTCGGTGGTTTTCGCCGGTCATGGCGTGAAGGCGCTGCAAGAAGCCGGGATTTTTGGAACCCGTCCGGTGGCGTTCTTCGATTTTGACTGGCTGGGCATTCATGCCGATGCTTATTCCTTGGCTGCCCAAGTGGTGGCGATCGTGGCGATTGTGGTGCTGTACGGGCGCAGTTGGGTGGCAGAGAAGCGTCGGTTGCAGGTTTCCTGAATAGCATTCACTGCGCTCATAATCGCGGGCAAGCCTTGCTCCCTCAGTCAGCACTCGCCTGGGGAGCAAGGCTTGTGTGGGAGCAAGGCTTGCCCGCGATGCTTTTAACTCTAGAGGAAACCACTCAATGCGTGTATGGATCGACGCCGACGCCTGCCCCAAGGCCGCGAAGGAACTGGTGGTCAAGTTCGCCTTGAAGCGCCGGTTCGAGGTGGTGCTGGTGGCCGGCCAACCGCAGATCAAGCCGGCCCTGGCCTGCGTGAAGCTGATCGTGGTGCCCAGCGGGCCGGACGCGGCGGACGATTACCTGGTGGAGCATGCCGTACCGGGTGAGCTGGTGATCTGCAGCGACGTACCATTGGCTGACCGGCTGGTGAAGAAGGGGGTTGCGGCACTGGATCCGCGGGGCAAGGAATTCGATGCACAGAACATGGGCGATCGGCTGGCGGTGCGCAACCTGTTCACCGACTTGCGTGAGCAGGGCCACGTGGGCGGCGGGCCGCCAGCGTACAGCGAGCGGGACAAGCAGGGGTTTGCCAATGCGCTGGATCGGATACTGACGCGGTTGGTCCGGGTTTCCTGAATCTTGCTTGGAGCCTTTGTGGGAGCAAGCCTGCTCGCGATGGCGGTGTGTCAGTAAACAGATGCATCAACTGAACTGACGCCATCGCGAGCAGGCTCGCTCCCACATTGAATGATGGTGTTACTCATCGTTTTCGTGAGTCAACTCCAATACCCGGTCCACCAGTTTGTTGATCCCCGAAGCCGCTTCGCTGATGTTCTGCGCCAGCATGTAGGCCGGAGTACTGACCAGCTTGCGCGCAGTGTCTTCGACGATGTCGGTGACAGCGCAGTCTTCGTGGATGCCGCCCATTTTGGTTACGGCGGCGGCGGTGTCGACATCTGTGCCAATGGTGCAGGTCACCCCCGGACCATAGATTTTTGCCGCCAGGGCCGGGGAAATGCAGATCAGCCCCACCGGTTTTCCGGCCTCGGCAAAGGCTTCGGTCAGCGCCAGAAGCTCCGGCTGGACGGTGCAGCCCGCGCCTTCGACGGCAAAGTTGGACAGGTTCTTCGCCGCGCCGAAACCGCCAGGCACGATCAGCGCGTCGAAGTCCTCGACGCTGGCTTCGCGCAAATCCTTTACGTTGCCCCGGGCGATCCGGGCGGACTCCACCAATACGTTGCGGCTCTCGGACATTTGCTCGCCGGTCAGGTGATTGATCACCTGCAACTGCACGATGTCGGGGGCGAAGCACTGCACCTGTGCGCCGCGCTGGTCGAGGCGCAGCAAGGTGATCACGCTTTCTTGGATCTCTGCACCGTCATACACGCCACAGCCGGAAAGGATCACTGCAACTTTTTTGCTCATGGGGTTTTCTCCAGATTCATGGCGTTAAATGTCCACTAATTTGTCACTCGTTGCCATAGGGTTATCGGGCTGCTACACCTAATCTGCCGACTATCTCCCTGCTTTGTCTGCTCGGGTCGCGTCATGAATTTCATTCTGTATGCCGTGCCGTTTTTCTTTGTGCTGATTGCCGTCGAGTTGCTGGCTGATCGCTGGCGGGGTGTGAGCCACTACCGCGTGGCAGACGCCATCAACAGCCTGAGCACCGGCGTGCTCTCCACCACGAGCGGTTTGCTGACCAAGGGCGTGGGGTTGGTGACCTACGCGTTTGCCTTGGAACATCTGGCCGTTATCCATTTGTCTGCCGACCAGGCCTGGGTCTGGGTATTGGCCTTCGTGTTCTACGACTTCTGTTATTACTGGCTGCACCGCTTGGGCCACGAGCGCAACATCCTCTGGGCGGCTCATTCGGTGCATCACCAGAGCGAGGAGTACAACCTTTCCACTGCGTTGCGCCAGACCAGCACCGGGTTCTTGTTGAGCTGGATTTTCTACTTGCCGCTGGCCATGCTCGGCGTGCCGCTGGTGGTGTTCGTCAGCGTGGCGGCGTTGAATCTGCTGTATCAGTTCTGGGTCCACACCCAGCACATCCCCAAGCTCGGTTGGCTGGAGTGGTGTTTCGTCACGCCGTCCAATCATCGTGCCCACCATGCACAGAACCCTCTTTACATGGATCGCAATTACGGCGGGGTGTTCATTATTTGGGACCGTCTGTTTCGCACCTTTCAGGAAGAAGACGAAAACGAACCGGTGATTTTTGGCGTGACCACGCCGCTGGCGAGCTGGAACCCGTTGTGGGCCAACCTGCAGTTCTATGCACAACTATGGGCCGATGCCCGACGGGCCGCGCACTGGCGGGACAAACTGCGGATCTGGTTTATGCCCACCGGTTGGCGGCCGGCGGATGTCGCGGCCCGGTACCCGCTGAACAAACCGGACCTGAGCCAGTTCCGCAAATTCGAGGTGCCGCTGGACGGGCGCCAGCAGTGGTACGTGGCGCTGCAGTTCTGCGTCTATATTGCGCTGGGCAGTTACTTGATGAACCTGGAGAACAGCCTGCCGGTTACGGCCCTGGTGTTGGGCTGGGGCGCTGTGGCGTTGGGTCTGTTTGTGTTGGGCGTCGCCCTGGAGAATCGCCCCTGGAGCCTGAGGCTGGAGCTGTTGCGCCTGGCTTCTAACCTGCCGCTGGTGTGGCTGGCGCCGCTGGCGGAACTGTGGCCGGGCAGCTCCGTGGCCTGGGTCGGGTTGCTCAGCTACAGCCTGCTCAGTGGTATCGGGCTATATTGCTGCCGCAGCCGGGTTACTCGGTTGGCGTCGTAGGCTCGCTGGTCCTGGCTTGCTCCAGCCGTTCGGCTTCGAGGACTTTCCTGGCCAGGCGTGCATTCTTGATACGTCGACGCAGCCACAGGCACAGCCCCAGCACCAGCAGGGCACCCAGTACCCACAATTCATATTTCTTGATGCTGCCCAGCATGCCCTCGAGCACCGCGCCGAAGTGGTACGCGGCGGCGGCCAGGGCAGTGGCCCAGATCGCCGCGCCGATACCGTTGAGCAACAGATAGCGGCCCGGCGGGTAGCCTGACAGCCCGATGGCCACCGGCATTACCGTGCGCAGGCCGTAGACGAAGCGAAAGCTCAGCACCCAGATGTCCGGATGCCGGCGAATGTGCGCCAACGCGCGATCACCCATCAATTGCCAGCGGGGTTTTCGCGCCAGCAGCTTGCGGCCGTGCTTGCGACCCATGAAGTACCACAGTTGATCGCCCGCGTAGCTGCCGCAGAACGCCACCACCACCACCAGATTGATGTCCATGTAGCCTCGGAACGCCAGGAAACCTGCGAGCACGAGGATGGTTTCGCCTTCGAAGAACGTGCCAATAAACAAGGCCAGGTAGCCGAAGTCATGGAGAAATTGCTGGAGCATTGTCTGGGTGCTGGCGAAATGAACGCGCAGCCTAACCCTTCGGGCACATTCAGGAAAGTATCGAGATGTGTCTCGACGTGAACATTTCCTGCAACGACAATGACTGCGACGACGGGACGCAGGTGCACATATCTGTCATCTGTTCGTCATAATGGCCGTCTATAACTGTCACGCTCGCCCGTCAGCGCGGGCTCAGGAGTCTGCCGTGAGCTTTACCCCCGCCAATCGTCTGTTCCCCGCTACCCGCCTGCGTCGCAATCGCCGTGATGAGTTTTCTCGTCGGCTGGTGCGTGAAAACGTGCTGACCACAGATGACCTGATCCTGCCGGTGTTCGTGCTCGACGGTGAAAACCGTCGCGAAGCGGTGGCATCGATGCCCGGAGTTGAGCGCCTGACCATCGACTTGTTGCTCGAAGAAGCCGCCAAGTGGGTCGAACTGGGCATTCCGGCGCTGGCGCTGTTCCCGGTCACGCCTGCCGAGCTCAAGTCCCTGGACGCCGCCGAAGCCTGGAACCCCGACGGCATCGCCCAGCGTGCAACCCGCGCCCTGCGTGCCCGTTTCCCTGAGCTGGGCGTGATCACCGATGTGGCGCTGGATCCGTTCACCACGCATGGCCAGGACGGCATTCTCGATGAAGAAGGCTATGTGCAGAACGACGTGACCGTCGATGCATTGGTCAGGCAGGCGTTGTCTCATGCCGAGGCCGGTGCTCAGGTGGTGGCGCCGTCGGACATGATGGACGGCCGCATCCAGGCGATCCGCGAAGCGCTAGAGGTGGCCGGTCACGTCAACGTGCGGATCATGGCTTACTCGGCCAAGTACGCCAGCGCCTATTACGGCCCGTTCCGTGATGCGGTCGGCTCGGCGCTGAACCTGGGCAAGGCCAACAAGGCCTCTTATCAGATGGACCCGGCCAACAGCCATGAAGCCTTGCACGAAGTGGCGGCGGACTTGTCAGAAGGGGCTGATATGGTCATGGTCAAGCCGGGCATGCCTTACCTGGACATTCTTTGCCGGGTCAAAGACGAATTCAAAGTACCGACCTTTGTTTATCAGGTCAGCGGTGAATACGCCATGCACATGGCAGCAATCCAGAACGGCTGGTTGAGCGAAGGGGTGATCCTCGAGTCCTTGACCGCTTTCAAACGTGCAGGAGCTGATGGCATCCTGACTTACTTTGCCGTGCGCGCCGCCCAATTGTTACGAGAGCAGAAATAGCCTCCCAGGAACTTGCGATGAATACCGAAGGACTCTCTGAAGTTGCCGTAAAAGATGCTCAGCCCGTGGTCGAGCAGGTCGCCGAGACACCGCCGGAGCATGAGGCTGTGCCTACGCCGCCGGTGGTGGCCGAGGCCCCCGTGGCCCCTGCGATTGTCATTCCCAGCCTGGATGACAGCAGCCTGTACATCCATCGCGAGCTGTCGCAACTGCAGTTCAACATCCGCGTACTGGAGCAGGCGCTGGACGAGTCCTACCCGCTGCTGGAGCGGCTCAAGTTCCTGCTGATCTTTTCCAGCAACCTGGACGAGTTCTTCGAGATTCGCGTCGCCGGCCTGAAGAAGCAGATCACCTTTGCCCGAGAGCAGGCCGGCGCTGACGGCCTGCAACCCCATCAGGCCCTGGCGCGGATCAGTGAGCTGGTCCACGGTCACGTGGACCGCCAGTACGCGATTCTCAATGACATTCTGTTGCCCGAGCTGGAAAAACATCAGGTTCGCTTCATTCGTCGGCGCAACTGGAACACCAAGCTCAAGACCTGGGTTCGCCGCTATTTCCGCGATGAAATTGCACCGATCATTACCCCGATCGGTCTCGACCCGACGCACCCGTTTCCGCTGTTGGTCAACAAGAGCCTGAACTTCATTGTCGAGCTCGAAGGTATCGACGCCTTTGGTCGCGACTCCGGCCTGGCGATCATCCCCGCGCCGCGCCTGCTGCCGCGCATCATTCGTGTGCCGGAAGACGTCGGTGGTCCCGGTGACAACTATGTGTTCCTGTCGTCGATGATCCACGCCCATGCCGATGACCTGTTCCAGGGTATGAAGGTGAAGGGTTGCTACCAGTTCCGCCTGACCCGTAACGCCGACCTGTCGGTAGACACCGAAGACGTCGAAGACCTGGCCCGCGCTTTGCGCGGCGAGCTGTTCTCGCGTCGCTACGGTGACGCGGTGCGCCTGGAAGTGGCCGACACCTGCCCCAAACACCTGTCCGACTACCTGCTCAAGCAGTTCAACCTGCATGAGACCGAGTTGTATCAGGTCAACGGTCCGGTGAACCTGACACGACTGTTCAGCATCACCGGTCTGGACAGCCATCCGGAACTGCAATATTTGCCGTTCACGCCGCAGATCCCGAAATTGCTGCAAAACAGCGAGAACATCTTCAGCGTGATCAGCAAGCAGGACATCCTGCTGCTGCACCCGTTCGAGTCGTTCACGCCTGTGGTCGACCTGCTGCGCCAGGCGGCCAAGGATCCGCATGTATTGGCCGTGCGCCAGACTCTGTATCGCAGCGGCGCCAACTCGGAAATCGTCGACGCCCTGGTGGACGCGGCGCGTAACGGCAAAGAGGTCACGGCGGTGATCGAGTTGCGGGCGCGCTTCGATGAAGAGTCCAACCTGCAACTGGCCAGTCGTCTGCAAGCGGCCGGTGCGGTAGTGATTTACGGTGTCGTCGGCTTCAAGACCCACGCCAAGATGATGCTGATCCTGCGCCGTGAGGCTGGCGAAATCGTGCGTTACGCCCACCTGGGCACCGGCAACTATCACGCCGCCAACGCTCGCCTGTACACCGACTACAGCCTGCTGACCTCCGACGATGCCTTGTGCGAAGACGTCGGCAAACTGTTCAGCCAGTTAATCGGCATGGGCAAGACTCTGCGCATGAAAAAACTGCTGCACGCGCCGTTCACCTTGAAAAAGGGCATGCTCGACATGATCGCCCGGGAGACGCAGTTCGCCCTGGACGGCAAACCGGCGCACATCATCGCCAAATTCAACTCGCTGACCGATCCGAAGATCATCCGCGCGTTGTACAAGGCCAGCCAGTCGGGCGTGCGCATTGACTTGGTGGTGCGCGGCATGTGCTGCCTGCGGCCGGGTATCCCGGGGGTTTCCCACAACATCCATGTACGCTCGATCATCGGCCGCTTCCTGGAACATACGCGGGTGTTCTACTTCCTCAACGGTGGGGAGGAGCAGATGTTCCTGTCCAGCGCCGACTGGATGGAGCGCAACCTCGACAAGCGCGTCGAGACCTGCTTCCCGGTGGAAGGCAAGAAGCTGATCCTGCGGGTCAAAAAAGAGCTGGAAAGCTACCTCACCGACAACACCCACAGCTGGAGCCTGCAATCGGACGGTCGCTACATCCGCAACACGCCGACCGGCAATCAGAACGCACGCAGCGCCCAGGCGACATTGCTGGAGCGCTTGGGCAGCCCGTTGCTGACGGTTCGTTAAAAAACGGTGGGGGAGGCAGGCTTCGCTTTTGTGGCGAGGGGATTTATCCCCGCTGGGCTGCGTAGCAGCCCTAAAACCTGCCTACCAGTTTTGTCGGGTTGATTGCATTCAACTCTTTGGGGCCGCTTCGCGGCCCAGCGGGGATAAATCCCCTCGCCACAAAAGATCTGTGTTGTAGCTGGATTCAGTGGATGTTCAGCACAATCCCGACCCGGGTAAGCCATTCGGCTTCCTGGGCGAAGTCGGCCTGGGTCAGCTGGTTCTCTTCCAGCCAGCCTTCGGGAAACAGCACATCCAGTTGGGCACCGTTGGCATGCAGCACCACCTGGGGCATCTGCTGGGTGCCGCGGATGTGGTGGAACAGAATCGCGAAGCGCAGCAGCACGCACAGGCGAATCAGCTTGATGCCGTCATTGCCGAACTCGGCGAATTTATCCCTGGGAATATTGCGCCGGTGGCCACGCACCAATAGCGCGAGCATCTGCTGGTCTTCGCGGGAGAAACCCGCCAGGTCCGAATGCTCGATCAGATAGGCGCCATGCTTGTGGTAGTGATAGTGGGCGATGTCCAGACCCACCTCATGCACCTTGGCGGCCCAGCCCAGCAGTTCGCGCCAGACCCCGTCGTTCAGGTCCCAGTCGTCGGCCACCTGGTCGAAGGCGTGTAGCGCCTTGCGCTCGACCCGGGCGGCCTGTTCCTGATCGACATGGTAACGCTCCATGAGCGAGCCCAGGGTGCGCTCACGGACGTCTTCATGGTGGTGACGCCCGAGTAGGTCATAGAGCACGCCTTCGCGCAGGGCGCCCTCGCAGTGGTCCATGCGTTGCAGTTCGAGGGCGTCGAAAATCGCCTCGAGGATCGCCAGTCCTGCCGGGAAAATCGCCCGGCGGTCGGGCTTGATCCCTTCAAAATCGATCTTGTCCGAGTCGCCCAGCTTGAACATCTTGCGCTTGAGCCAGGCCAGGCCTTCGGCGTTGACCTCGCCAGTGCCGTGGCCACCGGCCTTGAGGGCCAGGCCAATGGCGCGAATCGTGCCCGAGGAGCCGATAGCTTCATCCCAGGTCAGGCGATGCAGGGCATGTTCGATGCTCATGATTTCCAGGCGCGCGGCCGTATAGGCCTGGGCGTAGCGCGCCGGGGTGATCTTGCCGTCGCGGAAATAACGCTGGGTGTAGCTGACGCAACCCATTTGCAGGCTTTCGCGCAGCAGCGGTTCGAAGCGCTGGCCGATGATGAATTCGGTACTGCCGCCACCGATGTCCGCCACCAGGCGTTTGCCCGGAGTATCGGCCAGCGTATGGGAGACACCAAGGTAAATCAGGCGGGCTTCTTCACGCCCGGAAATGACTTCCACAGGATGGCCGAGGATCTCTTCGGCGCGGCGGATGAATTCGCCACGGTTGCGCGCCTCGCGCAATGCGTTGGTGCCCACGATCCGCACCGCCCCCATGGGCATGCCGTTGATCAGTTGGGCGAACCGCTTGAGGCAATCGAGCCCGCGCTGGATGGATTCCTCGCTCAGCTGGCGCTCTTCGTCGATACCGGCGGCCAGTTGGACCTTTTCGCCGAGCCGCTCAAGAATTCGGATTTCCCCGTTCTGGGCCTTGGCGACGACCATGTGGAAGCTATTGGAGCCCAGGTCTATGGCTGCGATCAGGGACAGATTCTTGGCTTGGGATGGCGGCATGGTCAAAAAGTCTCGGTCGATAACCTCGCCATCCTGCCACGATCAACCGCTTACGCCAACGCAAAGGCGACCGCTTCGCGGTCAATCGCGAGCAGGCTCGCTCCCACAAGTGACCAGGTCGCGATCGAAGTGGGAGCGAGCCTGCTCGCGATGAGGCCAGAAGCGGCGCCGCAGAACCTCAGGTGGCCGACTCGACCGTCCCGATAAAATTCGCCAGTTCGGCTGTCTGCGGATCGGCAAACAACACCTTGGGGTCCCCCGTCTCATGCACCTTGCCCTGGTGCATGAACACCAGCTTGTCGCCCACTTCCCGGGCGAAACGCATTTCGTGGGTGACCATGATCAGCGTCATGCCATCCTTGGCCAACTGTCGCACCACGCCGAGCACTTCATTGACCAGTTCCGGGTCCAGGGCCGAGGTGATTTCGTCGCACAGCAGCACTTTGGGTGACATGGCCAGCGCGCGGGCAATCGCGACTCGTTGCTGCTGACCACCGGACAAGCGGTCCGGGAAGGCATCGAATTTCTCGCCAAGCCCGACCCGTTCCAGCATCTGTCGCGCCAGTTCAGCCGCTTTGGCCTTGGGTACTTTTTGTACAACTTGCGGCGCGAGCATCACATTTTCACCGACGGTCAGGTGCGGGAACAGGTTGAATTGCTGGAACACCATCCCGACTTTCTGCCGCAGGCTGCGCAGATCGGCGCGGGCGGCATCGAGGTATTCACCGTCGACTTCAATCACGCCGTCGTTGATCGACTCCAAACCATTGAGGGTGCGCAACAGGGTGGATTTGCCCGAGCCGCTGCGACCGATGATCGCCACGACCTGGCCTTCCTCGACGCTCAGGTCGATGCCTTTGAGCACATGGTGATCGCCGTAGTATTTATGCAGGGCGGAAATTCTAAGCAGAGGCATGCAGTCTCCTTTCCAGGTAGCGCGCACTGAGGGACAAGGGGTAGCAGAGCAGGAAGTAACCGAGGGCAACCAGGCCATACACCATGAATGGCTCGAACGTGGCGTTGGCAAGCATGCCGCCGGTCTTGGTCAGTTCGGTAAAGCCAATGATCGAGGTCACCGCCGTGCCCTTGACCACTTGCACCGAAAACCCCACGGTCGGCGCCACGGCGATGCGCAAGGCCTGGGGCAGGATTACGTAGCGCAACTGCTCCAATGGGTTGAGGGCCAGGCTCGAGGAGGCCTCCCACTGGCCGTTGGGGATCGCTTCGACGCAACCGCGCCAGATCTCCGCCAGATAGGCACTGGTAAACAGCGTCAAGGCGATTGCCGCTGCCATCCATGGGGAGATTTCCACCCCGGCCAGGGCCACGCCGAAGAACACCAGAAACAGCTGCATCAACAGCGGCGTGCCCTGGAACAGCTCGATGTAGGTGCGAGCAATGTTGCGGGGCAGGGCGCTTTTGGAGATGCGCAGCACCATCACCAGCAGGCCGATCACGCCGCCCCCGATAAACGCCACCAGCGACAATGCCAGGGTCCATTGCAGGCCCGTGAGCAGGTTGCGCACCACGTCCCAGAAAGTGAAATCGCTCATTGGCTGCTCCTGGCAATGTAGCGGCGACCCACCCAATTCAGCAATTGGCGGATCAACAGCGCCATGCACAAGTAGATCAGCGTGGTCAGCGCATAGGTCTCGAAGGCGCGGAAATTACGCGACTGAATGAAGTTGGCGGCAAAGCTCAGCTCTTCGGTGGCGATCTGCGAGCAGACCGCCGAGCCGAGCATCACGATGATGATCTGGCTGCTCAGGGCCGGCCAGACCTTGCCCAGCGCCGGCAGCAGCACCACATGACGGAAAGCTTCGAAGCGGCTCATCGCCAGGGCCGCGGCGGCTTCCAGTTGCCCACGCGGGATGGCCTGGATGCCGGCGCGGATGATCTCGGTGGAATACGCACCGAGGTTGATCACCATTGCCAGTACCGCTGCCTGCCATTCGGAGATCTGCAACCCCAGGGACGGCAGGCCGAAGAAAATGAAAAACAGTTGCACCAGAAATGGTGTGTTGCGGATCAGTTCCACGTACACGCCGAAGATCGCCGCGAACGGACGAATATTCCACGCCCGCACCACCGCACCGACGATACCCAGGCCAACCCCGAGCAGCGCGCCGATGGCCGTCAACTCCAAGGTGAACAAGGCGCCGCGCAACAGCAGATCGGTGTTCTGCACCACCGGCATAAAATCGAACTGATAAGCCATGCTCAACCTCTCAGGCGACGGTCAGAGATCGGCCGGCAGCGGCTGCTTGAGCCAGGTCTGGGAGTTTTTCTCCAGGCTGCCATCGGTTTTGGCGGTGGCCAGGATCTGGTTGACCTTGTCCAGCAACGCCGGCTCGTTCTTGTTCACGCCCACGTACACAGGCGAATCCTTGAGTTTTACTTTCAGCGCCGGGACGCGCTTGGGGTTGCGTTCGCTGATCGCGACCATGACCACGTTGCCGCTGGCGATCAGGTCCACCTGGCCGGCCAGGTAGGCGGCAATGGTCGAGTTGTTGTCCTCAAAGCGTTTGATCGTGGCGCCTTGGGGAGCGACCTTGGTCAGCTCGATGTCTTCGATGGAGCCACGGGTGACGCTGATGGTCTTGCCCTTGAGGTCGTCCAGACCGCTGATGGCGGCATCGGGCGGACCGAATACGGCGAGATAGAACGGCGCGTAGGCATTGGAGAAGTCGATGACTTTTTCACGCTCGGGGTTTTTCCCCAGGCTGGAGATCACCAGGTCGACCTTGCCGGTGGTCAGGAACGGAATGCGGTTGGTGCTGTTGACGGGCGTCAGTTCAAGCTTGACCTTGAGCTGATCGGCCAGCAGTTTCGCGGTGTCGATGTCCAGGCCGCGCGGCTTCATGTCCGGGCCTACCGAGCCGAACGGCGGGAAGTCCTGGGGCACTGCGACCTTGAGGGTGCCACGCTTGACCACGTCTTCCAGGCCGTCCGCTTGAGCGGGCAGATGAGCGAGCATCAGGCTGGCGAACAGGGCGGTAAGCAGGGCGCTGTAACGCTTAATCATGGCGAATCTCCGCATCGGTGATGTGATTTCTGCGTTCGGACAGAGCACAGGCCATGCCAAGCTGGGTTTTAATCTGCCGAAGCCACGGTTTTACTGGTCGGATGAGGTCTTACTGGTCTGAACAGTTGCGTCGCGTTTCGCACCTTTATCGGGCGTCGGTATTTGCCGCCGAACCCAACTGGAGCACGACTTGCCGGGCGCGGCGTTTAGCTTTACAACTGGTCGCTCACTGGCCCGGTTCGTCTGAAAAACCATGAATTCCATCTCGCGCGCGGTACCCGAAGTGGCGCTGCAAGCCATCCGTAAACTGATCGTCGATGAAGGCTTCGCTCCTGGGGATGCGCTGCCGTCGCAACGGGACCTGGCGTTGCAATTGGGGGTGAGTCGAGCCTCGCTGCGTGAAGCGCTTTCATCGTTGAGTGCATTGGGAGTCATCAGCGTACAGCCGGGCAAGGGTGTGTTCGTGCAGTCGGCGGTGGAGGTTTCGCGCAGCGCGCTGGCCCCGGGCTGGCCATTCGCGGCCCAGGCTTCGCCAGTGGATATCTTCCAGTTGCGTTATGCCCTGGAAGGTTTCGCGGCCGGGTTGGCGGCGGTGACGTTGAGTGCCGATGAACTCGACACACTGGAGGACAACGTCGAGGCCATGCGCCGGGAGCTCAAGTCCGGGGATTTCGACGCAGCGGCGCGGCTGGATTTCGAGTTCCATCGGCGCATCCTGCAGGCCAGCGGCAACCAGGCGATGCTGAGCATTCTTACCGCCAGCGCCGACATCTTCCTGGAAAGCCAGAAACTACCGTTCATCCGAGCGGAACGGGCGATGGAAACCTGGCAAGAACATCGCAAAATCCTTCGGGCGCTGGCCCGTCGCGCCTCGGGTGCTGCGCAAAAAGCCATGCAAGAACATGTACGTAATGCTGCGCTGCGTACTGGGATTTCCTTTGTCGCGCCCGTGAACTCTTGACTTGAGCTATACCCAAATACATCTGACGCCATAGCGAGACTCAATCAACTCAAGCTTCCTGAAGCTGGGAAGGGCGGCTATGATGGGCCACGTTTTTTTGCTGACAATCCCGGAGATTTCAATGAGCAGCGATCTGATCAAACACGTTACCGACGCTAGCTTCGACGAAGAAGTACTTAAGTCCGAAGGCGCGGTACTGGTCGACTATTGGGCAGAGTGGTGCGGTCCGTGCAAAATGATCGCCCCGGTCCTGGACGAAATCGCCGAGACTTACAAAGGTAAGTTGACCGTCGCCAAGCTGAACATCGACGAGAACCAGGAAACTCCGGCCAAGCATGGCGTGCGTGGTATCCCGACGCTGATGTTGTTCAAGAACGGCAACGTCGAAGCCACCAAGGTGGGTGCACTGTCGAAGTCGCAACTGGCCGCTTTCCTCGACGCCAACATCTAAGCGCCGAATGCTGCTGAAAAAGCCCCGCTAATCGCGGGGCTTTTTTCGTTACTCGGGGCTAGACGCTCGCAAACCCAGGTGTTACATTCGGCCCCGCACTGGTTTCTCCTTTGCCCCCTGCAAGCCGTCGCCGACGCACTCCTTTCGAATAAGTACGCGATCCTGTCGCCTTCTCCGCGGCGCGGCCTCATTAAGCCAAAAGCTTAATTTCCCCCCTCCATAAATGATTACGTCATTCCTATATGAATCTGACTGAACTCAAGCAAAAGCCGATTACCGAACTGCTCGAATTGGCCGAACAGATGGGCATAGAAAATATGGCCCGTTCGCGCAAGCAGGACGTGATTTTCTCCCTGCTCAAAAAGCACGCGAAAAGCGGCGAGGAAATCTCCGGTGATGGCGTGCTGGAGATTCTCCAGGACGGCTTCGGCTTTCTCCGCTCCGCAGACGCTTCCTATCTTGCCGGCCCAGACGATATCTACGTCTCGCCGAGCCAGATCCGTCGTTTCAACTTGCGCACCGGTGACACCATCGTTGGCAAGATCCGCCCTCCGAAGGAAGGCGAGCGTTACTTCGCATTGCTCAAGGTCGACACGATCAACTTCGACCGCCCGGAAAACGCGAAGAACAAGATTCTCTTCGAGAACCTGACTCCGCTGTTCCCGACCGTGCGCATGAAGATGGAAGCCGGTAACGGTTCCACCGAAGACCTCACTGGCCGGGTCATCGACCTGTGCGCACCTATCGGCAAGGGCCAGCGCGGTCTGATCGTGGCGCCGCCGAAAGCGGGCAAGACGATCATGCTGCAGAACATCGCGGCCAATATCGCTCGTAACAACCCTGAAGTTCATCTGATCGTGCTGCTGATCGACGAGCGTCCGGAAGAAGTGACCGAGATGCAGCGCACCGTGCGCGGCGAAGTGGTTGCCTCGACGTTCGACGAGCCGCCGACCCGCCACGTGCAGGTTGCCGAGATGGTGATCGAGAAAGCCAAGCGCCTGGTCGAACACAAGAAAGACGTGGTGATCCTGCTGGACTCCATCACCCGTCTGGCCCGTGCCTACAACACCGTGATCCCGAGCTCTGGCAAGGTGCTGACCGGTGGTGTCGATGCCCACGCCCTGGAGAAACCGAAACGTTTCTTCGGTGCCGCGCGCAATATCGAAGAAGGCGGCTCGCTGACCATCATCGCCACCGCGTTGGTTGAAACCGGCTCGAAAATGGACGAAGTGATCTACGAGGAATTCAAAGGCACCGGCAACATGGAACTGCCTCTGGATCGCAAGATCGCCGAAAAGCGCGTCTTCCCGGCCATTAACATCAACCGTTCCGGCACCCGCCGTGAAGAGTTGCTGACCGCCGACGATGAGCTGCAGCGTATGTGGATTCTGCGCAAGCTGCTGCATCCGATGGATGAAGTCGCTGCCATCGAGTTCTTGGTCGACAAGTTGAAGCAGACCAAGACCAACGATGAGTTCTTCCTGTCGATGAAACGCAAGTAATCGATCAGGCGGGGCAGCAAAGCCGGGGAAACCCGGCTTTTTGCTATCCGTGCATTCACTATTCTGAACGGGCGGCGTTAAACTCGGGCCCCCGAACGCCACGGCTACCATGAGGCTTTTGCATGCAGTATCGCGACTTGCGCGACTTTATCAGCGGTCTGGAACAGCGCGGCGAACTCAAGCGCATCCAGGTGCCGGTGTCCCCCGTCCTGGAAATGACCGAGGTCTGCGACCGTACGCTGCGAGCCAAAGGCCCGGCGCTGTTGTTTGAAAACCCGACCGGTTATGACATCCCGGTGCTGGGCAACCTGTTCGGCACGCCGGAGCGCGTGGCCCTGGGCATGGGCGCCGAGGCCGTCAGCGAACTGCGGGAGATCGGCAAGCTGCTGGCGTTCCTCAAAGAGCCCGAGCCGCCTAAAGGCCTAAAGGATGCCTGGTCCAAGCTGCCGATTTTCCGCAAGATCATTTCCATGGCACCGAAAGTCGTCAAGGACGCTGTCTGCCAGGAAGTGGTGATTGAGGGCGACGATGTCGACCTGGCGATGCTGCCGGTGCAGACCTGCTGGCCGGGCGATGTGGGGCCGCTGATTACCTGGGGCCTGACCGTCACCAAAGGTCCGAACAAGGATCGCCAGAACCTCGGTATCTACCGTCAGCAGGTCATTGGCCGGAACAAGGTCATCATGCGTTGGCTGAGCCACCGTGGCGGTGCGCTGGATTACCGGGAGTGGTGTGAAAAACATCCTGGTCAACCGTTTCCGGTGTCCGTGGCCCTGGGCGCGGACCCGGCGACTATCCTCGGCGCCGTCACGCCAGTGCCTGACAGCCTCTCCGAATATGCTTTCGCCGGGCTGTTGCGTGGCAACCGTACCGAACTGGTGAAATGCCGCGGCAACGATCTGCAAGTCCCGGCCACGGCCGAGATTATTCTTGAGGGCGTGATCCATCCCGGCGAAATGGCCGATGAAGGTCCGTACGGCGACCACACCGGCTACTACAACGAAGTCGACAGCTTCCCGGTGTTCACCGTCGAGCGCATTACCCATCGGATCAAGCCGATTTACCACAGCACCTACACCGGCCGTCCGCCTGATGAGCCGGCCATTCTTGGGGTGGCACTGAACGAAGTGTTCGTGCCGATCCTGCAGAAGCAATTTCCCGAAATCACCGACTTCTACCTGCCGCCGGAAGGCTGCTCGTACCGCATGGCCATAGTGACCATGAAGAAGTCGTACCCAGGGCATGCCAAGCGGGTCATGCTTGGGGTCTGGTCGTTTTTGCGACAGTTCATGTACACCAAGTTCGTTATCGTCACTGACGACGATATCAACGCACGGGACTGGAACGACGTGATCTGGGCCATCACCACGCGCATGGACCCCAAGCGTGACACGGTGATGATCGAGAATACGCCGATCGATTACCTCGACTTCGCCTCGCCAGTGTCCGGCCTGGGCTCGAAGATGGGGCTCGATGCCACGCATAAATGGCCCGGTGAAACCACCCGTGAATGGGGCCGGGTTATCGTCAAGGATGAAGCCGTTACCCAACGGATCGATGCCATCTGGAATCAGTTAGGAATAGATTGATGCGTGTAACCTTGCAGCCTTCCGGGGCGGTGCTGGACATCCGGCCCGCCGAGCGGATTCTCGATGGCGCGCGACGCCTGGGCTATGAATGCCCGCAAAGCTGCCGTAATGGCAACTGCCATGTCTGTGGTGCGTTGTTGGTGGAAGGCCGCGTTGAGCAGGCTGGCGAAGTGCGCGATCACGGTGAGATTTTCACCTGCATCGCCGAGCCCCTGGAGGACTGCGTGGTGCTGTGGGATGGCGTGCTGTCGCCGGGTGAGTTGCCGGTGCGCAGCCTGGCGTGTCAGGTCACCGAGTGCGCAGAGGTGGGCGGCGATGTCTGGCGGGTACGCCTGCGCGCGCCGGCGGGCAAACCGCCGCGCTATCATGCGGGGCAGTACCTGATGATCGAGCGGGAGAATGGCGAGAAATCCGCGTTTTCCCTGGCCTCGGCGCCGCATTCAGGGCGCGAGCTGCAATTGCACGTATTGGTGCGCGAAAACAGTGCGCAGACGCTGTTGGAGCAACTTCAGCGCAACCCCAACGTGCGCATCGAAATGCCCTTTGGCGACACCCACTTGTCCGAGTTGCCGGAGGGCCCACTGGTGTTGATTGCCGCCGGTACCGGCATGGCGCAGATGCACAGCCTGATCGAACATTGTCGCGCAGCGGGCTTCAAGCACCCGGTGCATTTGTATTGGGGCGTGCGGCGTCCGGAAGATTTCTATGAAATCGAGCATTGGGATGAGTGGAAAAAACTGCCGAATCTGTATCTGCACAAAGTCGTCAGCGATCTGTGCGGCTGGGAAGGTCGTTGCGGGATGCTTCACGAAGCTGTGTGCGAAGACATCAGCAATCTCAAGGATGTATATGTCTACGCCAGCGGTTCGCCGGCCATGATCTATGCCACGCTCGATGCCTTGGTAGAAGCCGGAATGGACGCCCACCAAATGCGCGCCGACGTGTTTGCCTATGCGCCGCGCTCTTGAGCCGCGCTCTTGAGCCGCTCTTGAAACTTGATTGAGGTCTGTTTTTTGTAGCGAGGGAATTTCAGCTTTGTGGGAGCAAAGCTTGTTCGCGGAACAGGCACCTCGGTCTCTGAAAGAGCGCATCGCTCTCTTCGCGGGCAATCCTTGCTCCCACAGGGTTATATACCTGGCGATATATCGATTCGATATTTAGCACGCGCGCTAGATGTCGTTAAGGTATATGCCTGAGTTCCAGGCATTCATGGCATCCAACTTGCCTTGATTCTGATCAGCGTCAGTGTCATGACGGCGCTACCCAACTTCCGACTCGCGAGGAGCCAACCGCTACCGGCCATGACCTCTATCGAATCCGCCATTACCAGCCTCCCATACCCGCCAAACCTCGACCTGGGGCCGCAGCTGACCCGTGAGCAATTGCTCGCCTCGATGCAATTGACCATGAGTCTTCACCAGGGCGGCCCGGTCTGGTTGTTCGCTTACGGCTCGTTGATCTGGCGGCCGGAGTGCATGGCGGTGGAGCGGATGCGCGGCCGGGTTCATGGTTATCATCGCGGTTTGTATCTGTGGTCTCACGAACATCGCGGTACACCGGAGTTGCCGGGGTTGGTGTTCGGTTTGGATCGCGGCGGTTCGTGCAGCGGTTTCGCCTACCGATTGCCGCAGGAGAATCTCGAAGACTCGCTGTTCGCCCTCTGGCAGCGCGAGATGCCGGTTCCGTCCTATCGCCCGCACTGGCTCAGTTGCCGTCTGGAGAATGGCAGTCGGGTGCAGGCCTTGGGCTTTGTCCTGGAGCGGCACCTGCCCAGCTATGCCGGCAACTTGCCGGACCATGTGCTGAGTCAGGTGTTCGAAAGCGCCTGTGGGCGCTATGGCACCACGCGCGATTATGTCGAGCAGACCATTCACGCCCTGCGCAGCCACGCCATGCCAGACCGGAATCTGGAGGCGCGGCTCAAGCGCTGCAAATCAGCCCTGGATCAGGCCACCGCTTCGCGGCTCTGACTGGCGATTTGCTTGTGCCACAAGGTTGGCGCGAGGAACGCCATCGCCAGCAGGCAAGCACCCACCAGCAATACAAAACCACCGTCCCAGCCGAAATGGTCCACCGTGTAGCCCATGGCGGCACTGGCTGCGACCGAGCCGCCCAGGTAGCCAAACAGCCCGGTGAAACCTGCGGCGGTGCCGGCGGCTTTCTTTGGCGCCAGTTCCAGGGCCTGCAAACCGATCAACATCACCGGGCCGTAGATCAGAAAGCCGATGGAAACCAGGGCGATCATGTCCACGGTCGGATTACCGGCCGGGTTCAGCCAGTACACCAGCGTCGCCACGGTCACCATCGCCATGAACACCATGCCCGTCAGGCCACGGTTGCCGCGGAAGATTTTGTCCGACATCCAGCCGCACAGCAGCGTGCCGGGGATGCCTGCCCACTCATACAAAAAGTACGCCCAGGAGGTTTTATCCACCGTGAAGCCTTTGGCTTCCTTGAGGTAGGTGGGCGCCCAGTCCAGCACGCCGTAGCGCAGCAGGTAAACAAACACGTTTGCCATGGCGATGTACCAGAGCATTTTGTTACGCAGCACGTACTTGACGAAGATTTCCTTGGCGCTGAACTCGTTCTCGTGAGTGGCGTCGTAGCCTTCCGGGTAGTCGTTCTTGTATTTTTCGATGGGCGGCAGACCTACCGATTGCGGGGTGTCGCGCATGGTCGCGAAGGCAAACAGCGCCACCAGTAGCGCCACGGCTGCTGGGACATAAAACGCCGCATGCCAGTCATTGAACCAGCCCATCCCCAGCAGGAACAACGGCCCAATCAAGCCACCGCCGACGTTATGCGCCACGTTCCAGACCGACACCACGCCGCCGCGTTCTTTCTGCGACCACCAGTGCACCATGGTCCGGCCGCTGGGTGGCCAACCCATGCCCTGGGCCCAGCCATTGATGAACAGCAGGATGAACATCATGGTGACGCTGGAGGTTGCCCAAGGCGCGAAACCGAAAACGAACATCACCCCCGCCGAGACCAGCAAACCGAATGGCAGGAAATAGCGCGGGTTGGAACGGTCGGACACCAGGCCCATGAGGAACTTCGAAAGCCCGTAGGCGATGGCGATGGCCGACATGGCCAGGCCCAACTGACCCCGGGTGTAGCCCTCGTCGATCAGGTATGGCATGGCCAGGGAGAAGTTTTTGCGCAGCAGGTAATAACCGGCGTAGCCGATGAAGATGCCGGCGAAAATCTGCCAGCGAAGGCGTCGGTAGGTGCTGTCTATTTTTTCTTCAGGCAGGGACGCCTGATGTGCGGCAGGACGAAAGAAAGCAAACATTCAAGGGCTCCAGATTCTTGTTATGACTGCGGATGCGAATGTTACAGTTTCGTTACCGAAAATAGCATCGCTTCTCATCGCATAAACAGTGGAAATTTCCCTTGATGAATGTTCTTAAATGAACATGTCGCTCAGGCATACGCTGATGCCGCTGTAGGAATTGCCTTATTAAGGCCGCAGATACCGGGCGCCGAGCGTGTTGCCCTGATCGCCAGGTTCAATAATCATGCGGTCCTCAGCTTCCGGCCCCCGGACCGCTTGAGTGACTTCAGCGCACCTGCACCACCACCTTCCCCACGGCTTTGCGCTGGCCCAGGTCATTGATCGCCTGGGCGGCGTTGCTCAATGGATAGACCTGCGAGACCAGCGGCTTGAGCTTGCCTTCGGCGAACCAGCCGAACAGTTGCTGGAAGTTGGCGGCGTTGTCCTGGGGTTGGCGTTGGGCGAAGGAGCCCCAGAACACGCCGACCACGGCGGCGCCCTTGAGCAGGGCCAGGTTTACGGGCAGCTCGGGGATGCGTCCGCTGGCAAAGCCGACCACCAATAGCCGGCCGTTCCAAGCGATGGCGCGAACGGCCTGGTCAAACAGGTCGCCGCCCACCGGGTCGTAAATCACGTCGGCGCCGTGGCCGTCGGTGAGGCGTTTGATTTCATCCTTGAGGCTGGTTTCGCTGTAGTTGATCAGTTCGTCGGCACCGGCAGCCTTGGCCACGGCCAGTTTCTCCGCGCTGCTGGCTGCGGCGATCACCCGGGCGCCCATGGCCTTGCCGATCTCCACTGCCGCCAGGCCGACGCCACCGGATGCACCGAGCACCAGCAGGGTTTCACCGGGTTGCAGGTTGGCCCGTTGCTTGAGGGCATGCATCGAGGTGCCGTAGGTCATGCTGAAGGCGGCGGCGGTCTTGAAGTCCATGGAAGAGGGGATGGGCAGCACGTTGTAGCCTGGCACGGCCACCTGTTCGGCAAAACTGCCCCAGCCGGTCAGCGCCATGACCCGGTCACCGACCTTCAGGTGGCTGACCTTTTCACCCACGGCGCTGATGACGCCCGCCGCTTCGCCACCGGGGGAAAACGGGAAGGGTGGTTTGAATTGATATTTGCCCTCGATGATCAGCGTGTCAGGGAAGTTCACGCCGGCGGCATGCACGTCCAGCAGCACTTCGTTCTTCTTCGCGACGGGGCTGGCGACGTCTTCCAGCACCAGCGATTGGGCAGGACCGAATTCTTTGCACAGCACGGCTTTCATCAGGGCTATTCCTTTGGGAGTGATGGCCGATAAGTGTAGGTGTGAGAGTCAACGGGTCAACGAGCATGCCCCGCCCTGATAGCCGGCCATAAGCTTGTGCTTGAACGGCGGGTCGGTATGCTGGGCCGCAAACCGTATGAGGAGTCGAATGTGAAAGCGTGGATCATGTTGATGCTGGCCCTGTCGTTGCCTGTGACGGCGATGGCCGAGGAAGCCAAAGAGGGCGAGGCACCGAAGGTCAATTACATCACCCTCAGCCCGCCGTTCGTAGGCAATTATGGCCTGGACGGCTCGGCGAAGCTGAGGGTGTACAAAGCTGATGTCGCCCTGCGCGTCACAGGGGATGCCGCCGTTGCGGCGGTGAAGGCCAACGAGCCGCTGATCCGTAATAAATTGGTGGCGCTGTTCGCCCAGCAAACCACCGAGGCCATGAACAATATCGAAGCCAAGGAAAAACTGCGTCAGGAAGCCTTGAAGCAGACTCAGCAGGTGATGAACGACGAGACGGGCAAACCGATGGTGGATGACCTGTTGTTCAATAACCTGATCATTCAATAAATCGGCTGGACCGTAGCCCCCGGCAGCGCCTCGAATCGGTAGGCGCTGACGAAGGCTGCTCTTTTATCAGGACGCCAGGCTTTTGCGAAACCGTCCCAGGGCGATGGCAAAGAACACAAGCCCGATTACCGCCAGCGTCAGCAAGTCCGGCCATACCACGCCAATGCCTGCGTCACGGAACAGGATCGCCGCGCTGAGACTGACGAAATGGGTCGAAGGCGACCCTTGCATCACCCATTGCAGCCATTGCGGCATGCTGTCCAGCGGCGTGCTGCCACCCGACAACAGCAGCATGGGAATGATGACCGGGATCGACAATAAGCCGAACTGCGGCGTCGAACGGGCAAGGGTGGCGAGAAAAATGCCCAGGGCGGTGCTGGCGAACAGGTAGAGCGCGGTCACCAGCAGAAATAGCACCATGGAGCCGGCAAGTGGCACGCCCAAGGCGATCTTGACGACTATTTCCAGCGAGGCCCAGGTGCATAGCACCACCACCAGCATGTTGCTCCAGATTTTCGCCAGCATGATTTCCAGTGCTGTCAGCGGTAGCACCAGCAGGTGATCGAGGGTGCCGTGCTCGCGCTCGCGTAGCAGCGCGGTGCCCGTCAGGATGATGGCCAGGATCGTGATGTTGTTGACGATCTGGATCACGGCCAGGAACCACCCGCCTTCAAGGTTGGGGTTGAACAACGATCGGGTGGTGAGCCTCACGGGTGTCTGTTCGGTCGCTTGCGCCTGCCCGCTGTAGGTCAGCAGTTCCTGTTGAAAAATTCGCCCGATGTAGCCGGCGCCCATGAACGCCTGGCTCATGGCTGTGGCATCGACGTTCAGTTGCAGCGCAGGCTCGCGTCCGGCGAGCAGGTCGGCCTGGAAGTTGGCGGGCACGTCAATGACAAAGGTGTAGCGGCCACTGTCCATGACCTTGTCCAGCTCGGCATAGGGCAGCGCCACCGGACTCTGGAATTCCGGTGGTTGCAGAGCCTGGGTCAATTGACGCGAGAGATGGCTTTGGTCTTCATCCACCACCGCCACGCTGGCGTTGTGGACGCCAATCACCGAGCCTGCGGCCGGCATGTAGATCGCCACGGTGAACGCGTAGCCCAAAAACAGCAGCAGCACCGAGTCATACCGCAGGCTGGTCAGTTCCTTGAGGCCAAGACGCCAGATATGTGAAAGCTTGTGCATCAGGCCTCCTGCTTTTTCAGCATGACCAGGCTGAGCCCGGTGAACACCAGGAAAAATCCCAGTAGCGCCAGGCATTGCGGCCATAACTGGCGCAGGTCCAGAGCCTTGGTGAAAGTGCCGACGGCGATGTCCAGGAAATAACCGGCGGGGAACAATTGGCCCATCACCGAGGCGGCCCCGTCCAGGGATGAGCGCGGCACGATCAGCCCCGAGAACTGGATGGTCGGAAGGCTGGTGATGATCATGGTGCCGAGGATCGCGGCGATCTGGGTGCGGGTAAACGCCGAGATCAACAACCCCATGCTGGTGGTTGCCAGCACGTAGAGCAGCCCGCCCAACGCCAGCGTCAGGCCGCTGCCTTTGAATGGCACGCCGAACAGCCAGCGATTCATCGCGGTCAGTAGGACCAGATTGATCAGGCTGACCGCCAGATAGGGCGCTTGTTTGCCCAGCAGGAACTCCAGGCGGGTCAGCGGCGTGGCGTAGAAATTGGTGATCGAGCCCAGCTCCTTTTCCCGCACGATCCCCAGGGCCGTCAACATGGCCGGAATGAACGCGAGGATCAGCGCCATCACGCCCGGACCGATAGCGTTCACGCTGACCACGTCCTGGTTGTAGCGAAACCGGGTCTCCAGACTGGCTGCGGTTTGCCGGTTTCGCGCCGGGCTGCTCTGTTCAACCAGTTGTTCGAGATTGGCCTGGTGCACGGCCTGGACATAATTGCGACTGGTTTCGGCGCGAAACGGCATGCCGCCGTCCAGCCAGGCGCCGACGGTGGGTTGCCGACCGGCATACAGGTCACGGCCGAAGCCGGGTGGGATTTGCAGGGCCAGTTTGATTTCCGAACGTTGCAAGCGCCGATGCAGTGCGTTCGCGTCCTGGATAACCGGCTGCTCCTCGAAATAGCGGGAGCTGCGAAAAGCCTCCAGATAAGCGCGACTTTGCGGGCTCTGATCCTGATCGAACACGGCGAAGGCGAGCTTCTCCACGTCCAGTGAGATGCCGTAGCCGAAGATCACCATCATGAACAGGGCTCCGAGCAAGGCGAACGCCATCCGCACTTTGTCTCGCAGCAGTTCCTTGCCTTCCCGGCTGGCGACGGCCAACAGGCGGCCGAAGCTGAAGCCGTAGCGATCCTGCGCAGTGGCCGTGTTGTCGAGGGACACGGGCGTGGTGTCTTGCTGCGCCTCACCTTGAGCTTGTTCCAGGCAGGTGACGAACGCGGCCTCAAGCGTCTGGCCGTTGAACTGCGCCTGTAGGGCTGCGGGGGTATCGCAGGCCAGGACTTTGCCGGCGTGCATCAGCGAAATGCGGTCGCAGCGTTGGGCTTCGTTCATGAAATGCGTGGAAAGAAATATCGTCACGCCCTGTTCGCGGGACAACTCAATCAGTAGCCGCCAAAAGTCATCCCGTGCGGCCGGGTCAACGCCTGAGGTCGGTTCATCGAGGATCAGCACCTCTGGACGGTGCAGCACCGCCACCGCGAGGGACAAGCGCTGACGCAGGCCCAAGGGGAGCGCACCGCAAGGTTGGTCGGCGAGGCTCTGGAGATTGAAGCGCTGGATCAGCTCGTCGATGCGCACGTCGCTGTCGGCCTTGGGCAGATCGAACAGCTTCGCATGCAAGGCCAGGTTCTGGCGCACGCTCAGTTCGCCGTACAGTGAAAAGCTCTGAGACATGAAGCCCACCCGTTTGCGGGTGGCCAGGTCCTTGGCGTTGACTGGGTTACCCAGCAGTCGGGCGCTGCCTTCACTGGCGGGCATCAGCCCGGTCAACACCTTCATGGTGGTGGTCTTGCCGCAACCGTTGGAGCCCAGGAAGCCAAATATCTCACCACGACCGATCGCAAAGCTGACGTTGTCGACTGCGGTGAAATCACCGAAGCGCAAGGTGAGGTCGTGGGCCTGGATAGCGATGTCGGCGTTGTCAGTTCTGGGAGGGATCGTCAGCGGCTCGGTGTTGTGGCCGCTGTCACCCTGGAAATAGGTAAAGGCCGAGTCGAGCTTGCCGTCGGGTGTGATGCCTGCCAGTTCGGCGCTCAAGCCCTTGGCGATCAAACGTCCGTTATCGAGCATCAGGCAATGCTCGAACTGTTCGGCTTCCTCCATATAAGCCGTGGCGACCAGCAGGGTCAGTTGCGGCCGTTGCTGGCGCACGTCTTCTATCAGCTCCCAAAAGCGCCGGCGCGACAGCGGGTCCACGCCGGTGGTGGGTTCGTCGAGGATCAGCAGGTCCGGCTCGTGGATCAGCGCGCAACACAGGCCGAGCTTTTGTTTCATTCCCCCCGACAGTTTGCCCGCCGGACGTTCGGCAAAACGCTGCAGGTCGGTCGCCAGCAGTAGCTTGCCCATGCGTTGTTCGCATTCTGCCCGTGAAAGCCCGAACAGCGTGGCGAAAAACCGGATGTTCTCGCTTATCGACAAATCAGGATAAAGATTGCCCCCCAGCCCTTGGGGCATGAAGGCGATGCGTCGATAAAGCGTACTGCGATGGCGCCGATCCTCGATTGACGCTCCCAGTACTTGTAGCTCGCCCGTCTGGAGTTTCTTGACCCCGGCAATCAGCCCCAGCAGGCTGGATTTTCCTGCCCCGTCCGGGCCGATCAGGCCGCAGCGAGTGCCGATGGGCAGGCTGAACTCGATATCGCTCAAGGCTGCAAGCTGGCCGTAATGGTGCTCAAGGCCCCTGACGTGCAATGCCGGTTCGCCAACGGTGGCGCTCATTGCAAGTTGGCCGGCCAGTCAATGGGAGCTGTGCGCACGTAACCGGCGCCGGGCATGCCCGGTTTTGCCTGGGGAACTTCGCCGGGCCGAGTCAGGCGTATCTTGACGCGGAACACCAGTTTCTGGCGCTCATCACGGGTTTCGACTTCTTTGGGGGTGAACTGGGATTTGGCCGCGACGAAGCTGACCGTTGCCGGCAATGGTCGATCGGGCAGGGCATCGAGCAGCAGGCGCGCCTGATCGCCCACCGCCAGTTTCCCGGTCACGGACGCCGGCAAATACAGGTTCATGTATTGGTCGTTCGGATCGATCATCAGCAGCACCCGGCCACCGGCGCCCAGCACTTCGCCTGGCTCGGCCAGGCGTAGCTGAATCACCCCGTCAATGGGCGCGCGCAGGCTGCTGTCCTCGATTTCGCTGGTCAGTTGGGCGACTTGCGCCTGGGTCGCACCGATGCCGGCGGCCGCTGCCGATACCTGGGCTCGGGCAGCGTTGACTGCGGCGTTAGCCGTGTCGAAACGGGCTTGTTGTTGGTCGATGACCTGGCTACTGGCGTACCCGCGCTTGAACAGTTCCTGGGTTCGTTTGAGCTCTTGGTGGGCGAGCAATTGTTCGCTCTGGCGCAGTTGCGCATTGGCTTGCGCCGCGGACAGGTTTTCCCGGGCGCGGGTTACTTCGGCTTCGGCCTGGTTGCGCTGGGCCTCCAGGGTTCGGGTGTCCATGCGCGCCAGGAGCTGGCCTTTGATGACGACGTCGCCTTCGTCAACATGAACGTCGGCCAGGCGCCCGGGTGTCTTGCTGGCGATCTGGACTTCGGTGGCCTCCAGGCGCCCATTACCCATGCTCAGGCCTTCCGGCAGGCGATCCTGACGCGACTTCCAATAGCCAAATCCGCCGGCAGCCAGTAACACAGCCATCAAGGCGAAGGCAAAAAAACGAGAGGTACGAGGGTTCGTCGACATGTCCTGCATCCTGCGACTGTAGCATTCCAGTCTGCTGGATCCGCTACCGGCCCAGCTTGATATCCATCAACTCATAGAGGATCAGCGTAGGGCAATGACAGTCGCCCACTGCTCAGCCGTCACCGGCATCACCGACAGTCGCGAGCCTTTTTGCACCAGCGGCATGTCAGCCAGGGCGGTTTGCTGCTTAAGGTAGTCGAGCTTTAGCACGCGGGGAAACGTTTCGACATGGACCACGTCGATTGCAGTCCAGGGATTTTTATCCGGGCTGGCCTTGGGGTCGAAATAGTGGCTGTCGGGTTCCAGTGCCGTCGGGTCAGGGTAGGCAGCCCGGATGATTCGTCCAATACCGGCTATACCCGGCTCCGGGCAGCTGGAGTGATAGAAGAAGAACGAGTCACCCACTGTCATGGCCCGCAAGAAGTTGCGTGCCTGGTAGTTGCGAACCCCGTCCCATCGCGCCTGGCCGAGCTTTTCCAGCCCCTGGATGGACAATTCGTCGGGCTCGGATTTCATCAGCCAATGGGCCATGATTTCTACTCCTGGGCGGTAATGATAAAAAAAGTTCAGCGATCTTATGACAAACCGACAGTCGGTTGACGTCAGAGTTTGCGTGTTGATGCAGGTTGCCGCAAAATGCCGGCCTTCCAAGCTTTACGCTGCTGCACGGCCAATAAGAAAACCGCTGCTGTCATCGTGTGTGATATGCCTTGAGGGGGGCAATCGATGAAACGCAAACCGGATTTGTTGTGGATCTTGGTCATTCTGTTCGGCCTGGGTGTCGTTACCACGGGATATGCCCAGAGTTTGTGGGCCAGCAAGACCGATACACCAATGGAAATGACCCAGCCCGCGCCTTCGCTCAAACGCTAAGCCGGCCGTCCGGACGCCGCTGTTTCCCTGCGGCGTCTACCCCGCGATATACCAATGCCTGTCGCTGACCGTTCCCTGCAGTGGCACGTCCCAGCTCGCCTGCGCCAACCGTTCGACTTTCTGACATTCATGGGCCAGTCCCAGCAGTGTCGGCTTGCGCCATTGCTTGCGGCGCGCCAGATACGCCAGGCTGCGGTCATAAAAACCACCGCCCATGCCCAGCCGACCTCCCACATCGTCAAACCCCACCAGCGGCAATAACACCAGGTCCAGCGTCCAGACCTTGCGTTGCCGGGCGATGTTCATTTGCGGCTCCAGAATACGAAAACGATTGGGTCGCAGCTTTTCGCCGGGGCGGATGCGTTGAAAGGCCATCTTGGTCTGCGGCCACGGGCTGAGTACCGGCAGATAAGTGGCCTTGCCCCGGCGCTGGGCGGCGCGCAGCAGCAGGCGCGGGTCGATCTCGCCGTCGTTGGGCAGGTACAGGGCGATGTGTTTTGCCCGGCGAAACAGCGGGTGCTGGGCCAGTTGCCTGTAGAGCCCGCGAGCAGCTTCGCGCTGTTGGGCAGGTGTCAGGGCGCGACGAGCCTGGCGTAGCAGGCGACGGAGTTGCGGGCGGGGCAGCAGCGCGGGTTCGGTCATATCGATATTTCACGCAATCGGTGGCGACAGCACAGCGTAACCGCAAAGCACGGCGCTCAGAAATGCCTGCACCAGACACAACAATGCCAGTCTTGATGACTGGCATTGTGAGAATCAGGCTCCCCGGATGAACCGCTGTCGGCTTAGCCCTTGAACCCGAAAGTTCAAGGTGGAAGTTGCAGGGGGCGTTAAGGCTTTCCGTCAAGCGGACATGCACACCGGCCCCAACGTGCAACTCCCGTGGTTGTGCGTATCGGCTCAGGGACATCACCAACTGGCAAGCACCCCAGGGAGTGACGCAAGTATACCCCAGGCAGCCTCACGAATCAGCTCTTGCTGACGTCCGGGTCGGTGGCCAGTACCAGATCCACCCGATCAAGCAGGTCGCGCACCTGTTCACGCGTCGAACCGCTGACTTGCACGTCCGGCGTATCCTGGCGATGCAGCAGTTCGTGGGTGATGTTCAAGGCAGCCATTACAGCAATGCGGTCGGCGCCGATGACTTTGCCGCTGCTGCGGATCTCGCGCATCTTGCCGTCCAGGTAACGGGCGGCGCTCACCAGGTTGCTGCGCTCTTCCTGGGGGCAGATGATCGAATATTCTTTATCGAGGATCTGCACGGTAACGCTATTGCTTGAACTCATGAGTCTTGCTCCAGGGCCTTGAGGCGCGAAATCATCGATTCGACCTTACGCCGGGCGATTTCGTTTTTTTCAATGAGGTGCGCGCGTTCCTCGCGCCAGGTCTTTTCCTGAGCTAATAGGAGTCCGTTTTGGCTCTTAAGTTGCTCGACCCGGTCAATTAGCAATTCGAGTCTGGCCATCAGCGCTTGCAAGTCGGTGTCTTCCATTGTGTCCACTGAAGATTGTGTCTGATGGGGATAAGGGTCGCACAGCCTCTGATAGTCTTGGCGAGTCTGTCGATGTAGGATACAAGGCCTCCATTCTAGACATAGCGCCGTCTGGCGCCTAGCTGCCCATGCCCATTCAGAATTCCCCGTATCAAGCGTTTGCCACCCTGCTGAGCACCAGCGGTCATCCTGTCTCGCCTGCTGAACTGCATGGCCTGTTGCTTGGGCGCAGTTGCGCCGGCGCCGGCTTCGATGCCGACGGCTGGCTGGCCGACGCCGCCGAGTTGCTGGAAGGCGAGCCGGCGGACAACGTGCGCAATGCCCTTATCGGCCTGCAGGAAATGGTCAAGGGTGAGTTGACCAGCGATGACATGACCGTCGTCCTGCTACTGCCCACCGATGACGCTCCGTTGGCCGAACGCGCCGCTGCGCTGGGTCAGTGGTGCCAGGGCTTCCTCGCCGGCTTCGGCCTGACCCGTCGCGAATATGCGTTGAGTGACGAGGCCAAGGAAGTGTTGCAAGACCTGGCGGCGATCTCTCAGGTCCAGGATGCCCTGGAAGAGTCCGATGACGGCGAAAGCGACTACATGGAAGTGATGGAGTACCTGCGGGTCGCGCCATTGCTGCTGTTCACCGAGACCAAGAAAACCGATGCAGCGGCCGCCAAGCCATCCTTGCATTAATTTTTAGAGGGAACCCCGTCTGCCCATGATTCATATCCCGAAATCGGAATACAGCCGTCGCCGCAAGGCCCTGATGGCGCAGATGGAACCCAACAGCATCGCAATCCTGCCCGCCGCCGCCGTTGCCATCCGCAACCGCGACGTCGAGCACGTCTACCGCCAGGACAGCGACTTCCAGTACCTGAGCGGCTTCCCCGAGCCGCAAGCGGTGATTGTGCTGATGCCTGGCCGCGCCCATGGCGAATACATCCTCTTTTGTCGCGAACGCAACGCCGAGCGTGAGTTGTGGGATGGTCTGCGAGCCGGCCAGGAAGGGGCGATGCGTGACTATGGCGCCGACGATGCATTTCCCATCACTGACATCGACGACATCCTGCCGGGCCTGATCGAAGGCCGTGACCGGGTGTACTCGGCCATGGGCAGCAACCCGGAATTCGACCGGCACCTGATGGAGTGGATCAACGTGATTCGTTCCAAGGCCCACCTCGGCGCCCAGCCGCCGAACGAATTCGTTGCCCTGGATCACCTGTTGCACGACATGCGCCTGTATAAATCGGCAGCAGAGCTGAAGGTGATGCGCGAAGCGGCGCGGATTTCCGCCCAGGCGCACATCCGGGCCATGCAGGCCGCCCGCGCGGGGCTGTACGAGTACAGCCTGGAGGCCGAGCTGGATTATGAGTTTCGCAAGGGCGGGGCGAAAATGCCGGCCTATGGCTCGATCGTCGCGGCGGGTCGCAACAGCTGCATCCTGCATTACCAGCAGAACGACGCACTGCTCAAGGACGGCGACCTGGTGTTGATCGACGCCGGTTGTGAAATCGATTGCTACGCCAGTGATATCACCCGTACCTGGCCGGTCAGCGGCAGGTTTTCGCCCGAACAGAAGGCGATCTACGAAGTGGTGCTGGCCGCCCAGGAAGCGGCGTTCGCTCAAATCGCGCCGGACAAACACTGGAACCAGGCCCACGAAGCAACAGTGCGGGTCATTACCGAGGGGCTGGTGCGCCTGGGCTTGCTGGAGGGCGAGGTGGACGAGCTGATCGCCAGCGAAGCCCACAGGGCCTTCTACATGCACCGCGCCGGCCACTGGTTGGGTATGGACGTACATGACGTTGGCGAATACCGGGTCGGCGGCGAATGGCGGGTACTGGAAGTCGGCATGACATTGACCGTGGAACCGGGCATCTACATCGCCCCGAACAACCGCAACGTAGCGAAAAAATGGCGCGGCATTGGCGTGCGCATCGAGGATGACGTGGTAGTGACCAAGACCGGTTGTGAAATCCTGAGTCACGGCGTACCCAAGACGGTCGTCGAAATCGAGGCCCTGATGGCCGCCGCCCGGGCTGATGCGGCATGAGCCGGGTCAATCTGGCGATCGTCGGCGGTGGCCTGGTAGGCGCGAGCCTGGCCCTGGCCCTGCAGGCCGGCGCCAAGGCCCGGGGCTGGAAGATCATCCTGATCGAACCCTTCGCTCCTGGTGATGCCTGGCAGCCGAGCTACGATGCCCGTTCCTCGGCATTGTCCTTCGGGTCCCGGCAGATTTATCAACGCTTGGGTATCTGGCAGGAAGTTTCCCGTCGCGCCGAGCCGATCAAGCAGATTCATGTGTCCGATCGCGGACGGTTTTCCACGGCGCGGTTATCGGCCATGGAAGAAGGGGTACCCGCGCTGGGCTACGTGGTGGAAAACGCCTGGCTCGGCCAGTGCCTGTGGCAAGGACTGGACACTGAGGTGGTGAGTTGGCGCTGTCCGGCGCAAGTCATCCGGATGGAGCCAATGGTCGGCGGTTATCGTCTGACGCTCGATGACGAGACCACCCTGGAATGCGATCTTGCCGTGCTGGCTGACGGTGGTCGTTCCAAGCTGCGCGAACAGCTGGGTGTTGGCGTGCGCAATCGCCCTTACGGTCAGAGCGCGCTGATTGCCAACATCACCCCCGGCGAAGCCCACAACGGCATGGCCTTCGAGCGCTTCACCGACGACGGTCCGATGGCCTTGTTACCGCTGCCGGAGAACCGTTGCGCGCTGGTCTGGACCCGTCAAGGCATGGACGCGCAACGGCTGGCGGCTCTGGATGAGCGCAGCTTCCTCAGTGAGTTGCAGAGCGTGTTCGGCTATCGCCTGGGTACCTTGAAACAGGTTGGCGCTCGACATCTTTATCCGTTGGCGCTGGTGGAAGCCGAAGAACAGGTCCGCCCGCATCTGGCGATTCTGGGCAACGCGGCCCACAGTCTGCATCCGATTGCCGGCCAGGGGTTCAACCTGTCCCTGCGCGATGCCCAGGCCCTGGCCGAAGCCTTGCTCGACAGCGACAGCGCGCCGGGAGATTTCGCCGTGTTGCAAGCCTATCGCGAGCGTCAGCGGATGGATCAGACCCTGACCGTCGGGTTTTCCGACCAGGTTACGCGGCTGTTCAGCAGCAACCTGCCGCTGGTGTCCCTGGGCCGCAACCTGGGCTTGCTGGGGCTCGACCTGCTACCTCCGGCCAAGCGCTGGTTTGCTCGCCAGGCCATGGGACTGGGGACACGTCCCGATGCGTGAGCCATGGGGTGGCCTTTTCTTTTATGGGCGACTCATGTCGCCAGCACAACAGGCTTAAAGCATGGAATTGCGTGCAGATCTGCTGATTGTCGGCGCCGGTATGGTCGGCAGCGCCCTGGCGCTGGCGTTGCAGGGCAGTGGCTTGCAAGTGCTGTTGCTCGACGGCAGCCCGATGAGCGTCAAACCCTTCGATCCCCAGGCGGTATTCGAGCCCAGGGTCAGTGCCTTGTCGACGGCGAGCCAACGGATCCTTGATCGCTTGGGTGTCTGGGACGGCATCACCGCCCGGCGCGCCAGTCCTTATGCCGACATGCACGTCTGGGACGGCAGCGGCACCGGGCAAATCCATTTCTCGGCGGCCAGCCTGCATGCCGAGGTCCTGGGGCACATCGTCGAAAACCGTGTCGTACAGGATGCTCTGCTGGACCGTCTGCATGACTGCGACCTGGGCCTGCTGGCCAACGCGCGGCTTGAGCAGATGCGCCGCTCCGGCGATGACTGGTTGCTGACCCTGGCCGATGGCCGCACCCTGCGGGCACCGCTGGTGATCGCTGCCGACGGTGCGAACTCCGCCGTGCGTCGCTTGACGGGTGTCGTCACCCGGGAATGGGATTACCTGCATCACGCCATCGTGACCAGTGTGCGCAGCGCCCGGCCTCATCGAATGACGGCATGGCAACGCTTCACGGACAACGGGCCTTTGGCGTTTCTGCCCTTGGAGCGAGACGGCCAGCAGGACTGGTGCTCAATCGTCTGGTCCACCACCCCTGGCGAGGCGCAGCGGTTGATGGCGCTTGATGAGGCGGATTTTTGCGACGAGCTGGAGCGGGCCTTCGAAGGTCAGTTGGGGACGGTGCTCAGCGCCGATACGCGCCTGTGCGTACCGCTGCGCCAGCGCCATGCCAAGCGCTACGTGGCCGAAGGGCTGGCGCTGATCGGCGATGCGGCCCACACCATCCATCCGCTGGCCGGGCAGGGGGTGAACCTGGGTTTCCTGGATGCCGCCGTGCTGGCCGAAGTGCTGCTGCAGGCCGCCGGGCGCGGTGAGCGGCTGGCGGATGTGAAGGTGTTGAGCCGCTACGAGCGCCGACGCATGCCCCATAACCTGGCGTTAATGGCTGCGATGGAAGGGTTTGAACGGTTGTTCCAGGCCGATCCATTGCCGGTGCGCTGGTTGCGCAATACCGGGCTGAAACTGGTGGACAGTCTGCCCGAGGCCAAGGCGCTGTTCGTGCGGGAAGCGCTGGGGCTGACCGGGGATTTACCGGACTTGGCCAAGGTCTGAGAGATGGGGTGGGGCTTATGGCCCTATCGCGGGCAAGCCTTGCTCCCACAAGCTCTTGCTCCCACAGGGGGCAATGTGGAACGAGCTTTTGTGGGAGCAAGGCTTGCCGCGATGGCGGATGCAAAAACACAGCACATCTCATAGTTGCAACATTTGGAAACGTGTCTGGTCACTGTTCGATTGAGAAGGTAAATGTGAGTCCTTATCATTTGCGCTCCTTTCCAATCGAGAGACCGCTCCCATGTTGGCATCCAAGCGTCTGCTGTCCGTCCTCGCCTTGACCCTGATCGGCTCTACCGCCGCCCAGGCTGCCGATGAGGTGGTGGTCTACTCCTCGCGTATCGATGAACTGATCAAGCCGGTTTTCGATGCGTACACCAAGAAGACTGGCGTCTCGGTGAAGTTCATCACTGACAAGGAAGCGCCATTGATGCAGCGGATCAAGGCCGAGGGTGAAAACGCCACCGCCGACCTGCTGCTCACCGTCGACGCCGGTAACCTCTGGCAGGCGGAGCAGATGGGGATTCTCCAGCCCTTCACCTCCCAAGTGATCGACGCCAACATTCCGGCCCAGTACCGTGCGTCTTCCCACGCCTGGACCGGCCTGAGCCTGCGGGCGCGGACCATTGCCTATTCCACCGACCGGGTCAAACCGGGTGAACTGACTACCTACGAAGCCCTGGCAGGTAAAGAGTGGGAAGGCCGCCTGTGCCTGCGCACCTCGAAGAAGGTCTACAACCAGTCCCTGACCGCCACCCTGATTGAAACCCACGGCTCGGAAAAAACCGAAGAAATCATCAAGGGCTGGGTCAAGAACCTGTCCACCGATGTGTTCTCCGATGACACGGCATTGCTTGAGGCCATCAATGCCGGTCAGTGTGACGTCGGCATCGTCAACACTTACTACTTCGGTCGCCTGCACCAGCAGAAGCCGGACCTGAAGGTCAAACTGTTCTGGCCGAACCAGGCCGACCGTGGCGTGCACATCAACCTCTCGGGCATCGGCCTGACCAAATACGCACCGCACCCGGAAGCGGCGAAGAAGCTGGTGGAATGGATGACCACGCCTGAAGCCCAGAACATCTTCGCCGACGTGAATCAGGAGTTCCCGGCCAACCCGAACGTGGAGCCCTCCAAGGAAGTCGCCGCCTGGGGCAAGTTCAAGGCCGATACCCTGCCGGTTGAAGTGGCGGGTAAACGCCAGGCCGAAGCCATCCGCCTGATGGATCGCGCTGGCTGGAACTAAAAAAGCACTAAAGATCGCAGTCTGCGGCAGCTTCTACAGGGGATCGCGTTCCAATGTAGGTGCTGGTGCAGGCTGCGATCTTTTTTTTGCGGTTTAATACGCGCTTGATGACTGCCCCGAGACTCCCCCTTGACCCACCCCGTCCAACGCCGCTGGTACCCTCTGGTTTTTGCTATCGCCGCGCTGGTGCTGTTGCCCTTGAGCGTCCTGCTGCTGTCCTGGCAGAGCATCGACCAGCAAATCTGGTCCCACCTCTGGGATACCCAGATGCCACGCTTGTTGGGCAACACCCTGACGCTGATTGTTGGCGTGGGTGTCGGTGTAACGTTGTTGGGTGTCAGCCTCGCCTGGCTCACCAGCCTGTGTGAGTTTCCCGGCCGGCGTTGGCTCGACTGGGCATTGATGTTGCCGTTTGCGATTCCAGCCTACGTGTTGGCGTTTGTCTTCGTGGGCTTGCTGGACTTTGCCGGCCCAGTGCAAACATTGATGCGCGAATGGTTCGGCAGCGACCTGCGCCTGCCCCGGGTACGCTCCACCGGCGGGGTGATCCTGGTGTTGGTCCTGGTCTTTTACCCTTACGTTTATTTGCTGGCGCGAAGTGCGTTCCTGGCCCAAGGCAAGGGATTGATGGAAGCGGCCCGGGTGCTGGGGCAGTCGCCGTGGCAGGCGTTCTGGCGAGTGGCGCTGCCAGTGGCCCGACCGGCCATCGGTGCCGGCGTGGCGCTGGCATTGATGGAGACCCTGGCGGATTTCGGCGCGGTGTCGGTGTTCAACTTTGACACCTTCACCACGGCCATCTACAAGACCTGGTACGGCTTCTTCAGCCTCTCCAGCGCGGCGCAACTGGCCAGCCTGTTGTTGCTGGCGGTGATGCTGGTGCTTTACGGCGAACGCCGCGCCCGAGGCGCCCAGCGTGCCAGCAACGAGCGACCCCGAGTCAAGGCGCTTTATCATTTGCGCGGCCTTAAGGCTGTGGCGGCCAGCGGTTGGTGCGCCTTGGTGTTCGCCTGTGCATTCGTGATTCCGATACTGCAACTGGTGGTGTGGTTCTGGCAACGCGGCCGGTTCGACCTGGACGAGCGTTATGCCGGTCTGATCGTCCATACCCTCTATCTGGGTGGGCTGGCGGCACTGGTCACCGTATGCGTCGCCTTGCTGTTGGCTTTCGCCCGACGTCTGGCGCCGACCCGTCCCATTCGCGCCGGCGTCGGCCTGGCGAACCTGGGCTACGCCTTGCCCGGTTCGGTGCTGGCGGTCTCGATCATGCTTGCCTTCAGCTATCTGGACCGCGAACTGGTCATCCCCCTGTCAACCTTGCTCGGCGGTGCTGGAAAACCGTTGCTGTTGGGCAGCCTGTCGGCTCTGCTGTTGGCCTATCTGGTGCGCTTCTTGGCTGTGGCCTACGGTCCATTGGAAAGCAGCCTGGCGCGAATCCGCCCTTCTTTGCCTGAAGCGGCACGTAGTCTTGGGGTCAGTGGGCCGCGACTGTTTTCAAAGTGTATCTGCCGTTGTTGTTACCGGGCACCTTGAGTGCGGCGTTGCTGGTCTTCGTCGATGTACTCAAGGAAATGCCCGCAACCCTGCTGATGCGCCCGTTCGGCTGGGACACACTGGCGGTGCGAATCTTCGAAATGACCAGTGAAGGGGAGTGGGCCAGGGCCGCGTTGCCGGCGCTGACCCTGGTGCTGGTGGGCTTGTTGCCGGTCATTGGATTGATTCGACGCTCGGCCCATCGAAACAGCTAGGTGTCAGTCCTACATCATGCGGCTACAATGCGCGGCATTCGGTGCGGTCCGTCTGTCGGACCGGGCAACTGATAGCGTCTGAAAACGTTTTTGGCGTTCACGCTGTGCAGTGCTCGTCCGCACCTTCGCCAAGCCCGGAAGGAGACACCCATGGGACAGCGTACGCCTCTGTATGACCTTCATCTCGCCCTCGGCGCGAAGATGGTCGATTTTGGCGGTTGGGATATGCCTTTGCATTACGGCTCGCAGGTTGAGGAGCACCATCAGGTGCGTCGCGACTGCGGTGTGTTCGATGTATCCCACATGACCGTTATCGATGTCGCCGGTCCCCAGGCCAAGGCCTGGTTGCAGCGCCTGCTGGCCAATGATGTCGATCGCTTGCAGGACACAGGACGTGCCTTGTACAGCACCATGCTGAACGAGCGCGGCGGCATCGTCGACGACATGATCATTTACCGTGTTGAGGATGGCTATCGGCTGGTCTTCAACGCCTCGACCCGCGATCAGGACTTGGCCTGGATGCAGGCACAGCTCGGTGAGTACGACGTGCAACTGGTTGAGCGTCCCGAACTGGCAATGCTGGCGATCCAAGGGCCCCAGGCCCGGCACAAGATTGCCGAACTGGTCTCGCAATCGCGCGGCCAACTGATCCAGCAACTCAAGCCTTTCGAAGGCCGTGCCGACGGTGACTGGTTCATCGCCCGTACCGGCTACACTGGCGAAGATGGCCTGGAGATCGTTCTGCCTGCCCATGAGGCCCCGAGTTTTTTCAACGATCTGGTGGGCGCCGGCATTTCTCCCATCGGCCTTGGCGCTCGCGATACCTTGCGCCTGGAGGCCGGCATGAACCTCTATGGTCAGGACATCCATCAGGACGTTTCTCCGCTGGCCTCGAACATGGCCTGGAGCATCGCCTGGGAACCGGCGAGCCGTCAGTTCATCGGGCGCGGCGCACTGGAAACCGAGCTGGCTGGCGGTGTGCAGCAAAAACTGGTGGGCCTGGTGCTGGAAGAACGCGGTGTTCTGCGCGCTCATCAGGTGGTCCGCATCGCCGATGTTGGCGAAGGGGAGATCACCAGTGGTAGTTTTTCTCCTACGCTTAGCAAGTCAATTGCCTTGGCACGCGTTCCGATGGCCACCGCCGATCGTGCCGAGGTGGAAATTCGTGGTAAGTGGTACCCGGTACGAGTGGTCAAGCCGACCTTCGTCCGCCATGGCAAAACCCTGATCTAACCTTTTGCGGCGGGCCGCTGGCCGCTGACACTTCTCTTGAGGACACTGAATATGAGCAATATCCCTGCCGAACTGCGTTTTGCCGATAGCCACGAGTGGGCGCGTCTGGAAGCTGACGGTACGGTCACCGTGGGCATTAGCGATCATGCGCAGGAAGCTCTGGGTGATGTGGTGTTTGTCGAACTGACCGAGGTCGGTAAGGTTTTTTCCGCGGGTGACCAGGCCGGTGTCGTGGAGTCGGTAAAAGCCGCTTCCGACATCTACTCGCCGATCAGTGGCGAAGTGATCGCGGTCAACGAAGACCTGGGCGGTTCACCGGAACTGCTGAACTCCGATCCTTACGGCGCATGGATTTTCAAGCTCAACCCAAGCGACAAGGCCGAGCTGGACAAGCTGCTTGATGCGCCAGGCTACAAGACTGCTATCGGCGAATAACCCGGATCCAATGTGGGAGCGGGCTTGCTCGCGAAAGCGGTGTGTCAGCTTCAGTAGTGTTGACTGATACACCGCTTTCGCGAGCAAGCCCGCTCCCACACGGGATACTGCGTACAGCCTGATAATATTTTCGGGCAAAAAAATGCCGCTCCCATCGAGCGGCATTTTTCATGGGCCAAAATCAGTCCTGGGCGACGGCGTTTTTCGCCAGGATCGCATTGGCCAGTTCCATGTCGGTGGCCTGCAGGCCCGGGTTGTCGGCACGGACTTTCTGCATCGCCGCTTCCAGGTATGGACCACGGATACCGCCGTCGCTGGCAACGAAACTGCCGGCGTCGTCCTGGGCGGCGACGATCAGCTTGTTATCCTTGAAAGTCAGATAGGTGGAACCGGTGGTTGCACCGGACGAGATGACGTTACGCCAAAACGTGTCGGCCATTGCCGAGCCGACAGGAAGAGCAAGCAAGGCCAAGGTGGCGACAGCAAGTTTGAGACGCATGATAGGTGACTCCACTGGGTTAACTATGACTTTGGATAGCCAGCCCGTCGATTCAGTTCCATGACGTCTCAGTCTGCCCGTTCTACCAGCAGCACCGCGCCTTCCTGTGCCACCACCCTGACCCGCGTGCCAACGGGCGACTCGGGCCCCTTGGCCAGCCAGACACCGTCCGCCACCTTGATCTTGCCGCGTCCATCGATAATCGCTTCATGAATCTGAAAGACCTTGCCGATCAGTTCCTGTCCGCGCAGGTTCAGGAGCGGTTGATCGCTTTGGCGCACTGCGCTGCGCTGGCGTCGCCACCAGTACAGTGCGGTCGCGATGGCGAAAAGGCCGAACAACAGGAACTGCATTTCCCACGGCATCTGCGGCAGGATGAACGTGAGCACGCCGACCGCCGCGGCGGCTATGCCGATCCATAGCAGGTAGCCGCCAGCGCCAAACACTTCGAGGATCAGCAGGATGACGCCCAGCGCCAGCCAGTCCCAGTACGACAGTTGTTGCAGGAACACCCACATATTTGCGCCTCAGGCTTTCTTGCTGTCGAAGGTGGCCCTGACGATCTCACCGATGCCGCCGACTGCTCCGATGACCTGACTGGCTTCCAGCGGCATCAGGATCACCTTGCTGTTGTTGGCCGACGCCAGTTTGCCCAGCGCATCAATGTATTTTTGCGCGACGAAGTAGTTCACGGCCTGGACATTGCCGTCTGCGATTGCCTGCGATACCACCTGGGTGGCCAGCGCTTCGGCTTGCGCTTGGCGCTCGCGGGCCTCGGACTCCAGGAACGCGGCCTGGCGGCTGCCCTCGGCCTCGAGGATTTGCGCCTGCTTCTTGCCTTCGGCGGTGAGAATCGCCGACGCTCGCAAGCCCTCGGCTTCCAGGATTTGGGCGCGCTTGATGCGTTCGGCTTTCATCTGCCCCGACATGGCCGCCATCAGGTCGGCCGGTGGGCTGATGTCCTTGATCTCGATCCGGGTAATCTTGATACCCCACGGTGCTGTGGCTTCATCGACAGTGCGCAGCAATTTTTCATTGATGCCGTCGCGCTGGCTCAGCATCGCGTCCAGCTCCATGGACCCCAGCACGGTGCGGATATTGGTTTGCAGCAGATTGCGGATCGCGTGCTCGAGGTTGTTGACCTCGTAGGCAGCCTGGGCGGTATTGACTACCTGGAAGAAGCACACTGCGTCGATCTGTACCGTGGCGTTGTCGGCGGTAATGACTTCCTGAGGCGGGATGTCCAGTACGCTTTCCATGACATTGATCTTGCGCCCGATGCGATCCATCACTGGGATGATGATGTTCAAGCCGGGCTTGAGCGTGTTGGTGTAGCGGCCGAACCGCTCGACAGTCCATTGGTAGCCCTGGGGCACGACCTTGAAACCCATGAATAGAATGGCGACCACGAGGCCGATAAAAAGTAAAAGTACGCTACCGATCTGCATGACTGTTCCCTGTTCTGATTGAAAATGACTTGCGAGCCCTGAGTGTAGGGCAAGCGGCCATTATCCTCACTCTGTGGGAACAAAGCTTGCTCGCGATGCAGGCGCCTCGCTTCCCCGGGAGACCGCGTCATTTTCATCGCGGGCAAGCCTTGCTCCCACAGCCTCTCGCCACAGCTACTTCTGCTCGCTCTGTGGCGTCACCCGCAGCACTTCCTCGACAGTGGTCAAGCCCGCCGCCACCTTTTGTGCCCCCGATAACCGCAAGCTGCGCATGCCTTCCTTGAACGCCTGACGACGCACCGCCAGCAGGTCGGTGTCGGGGTGAATCAAGCCTTTGACGCTGTCGGTCAATTGCATGATTTCGTAGACCCCGGCGCGGCCGCGATAGCCGGTGTCTCGGCACTCCAGGCAGCCGACGGCCTGTTGGGCATTGCCCGGCAACGGGGCCTGCCAGGGGCGTGTCAGGGTTTGCCAATCGTCTTCATCCAGGGTCAGGGGGGCCTTGCAGTGCGGACACAGTGTGCGCACCAGACGCTGGGCCATGACGCCGAGCACCGTGGCTTTGATCAGGTAATGGGGCACGCCTAGCTCCAGCAGGCGACTGATGGCGCTCGGCGCATCGTTGGTGTGCAGGGTCGAGAGGACGAGGTGCCCGGTGAGCGCCGCCTGGATCGCCATTTCGGCGGTTTCCAGATCGCGGATCTCGCCGATCATGATGATGTCCGGGTCTTGTCGCATCAGCGCACGCACGCCGGCGGCGAAGGTCAGGTCGATGTTGTGTTGCACCTGCATCTGGTTGAAGGACGCCTCGACCATTTCAATCGGGTCCTCGATGGTGCAAAGGTTTACCTCCGGCGTCGCCAGTTTCTTGAGGGTGGTGTAGAGGGTGGTGGTCTTGCCCGAACCGGTGGGGCCGGTCACCAGGATGATGCCGTTGGGCTGACGGGTCATGTCTTGCCAGCGGCGCAGGTCATCGGCGGAGAAACCGAGCTGGTCGAAGTCCTTGAGCAGTACTTCCGGATCGAAGATGCGCATGACCATCTTCTCGCCAAACGCCGTGGGCAGCGTCGACAGGCGCAATTCCACTTCGCCACCGTCCGGGGTTTTGGTCTTGACCCGACCGTCCTGTGGCTTGCGCTTTTCCGCGACGTTCATCCGCCCCAGGCTTTTGAGGCGACTGATGATCGCCATCGTCACCTGCGGCGGGAACTGATAGACGGTGTGCAGCACCCCGTCGATGCGAAAGCGCACCGTACCCTGCTCGCGGCGCGGTTCGATGTGGATATCGCTGGCGCGTTGCTGGAAGGCGTACTGGAACAGCCAGTCGACAATATTGACGATATGAGCGTCGTTGGCGTCCGGCTCCTGATCGCTGGCGCCCAGGTTGAGCAGTTGTTCGAAGTTGCTCAGGTTGCTCGGTTGCTGGTCGACCGTCGTGGCGCCGCTGACCGATTTGGCCAGGCGATAGAACTCCACGCTCAGGCGCTGGATATCCACCGGGTTGGCAACAACCCGCTGGATTGGCAGCTTGAGCACATGGGTCAGGTCTGCCTCCCAACTGCTGACGTAAGGCTGGGCGCTGGCCACGGTGACCGCGTCACGGTCCACAGCCACCGCGAGAATCTTGTGGCGCTGGGCAAAGGCGTAGGACATCAGCGGCGTGACCGCCGCCACGTTGATTTTCAGTGGGTCGATGCGCAGGTAGGGCTGGCCGGCCTGCTGCGACAGCCAGAGGGTCAGGCTTTCCAGGTCCAGGCGCTTGCCGGGGCGGCTGAGATCGTCCAGGTGCTGGTTGGCGATGAACTCCAGTGGGTGCAACTGGGCGCTGGCGCTATGGCGCCGGCGCGCATTGAGTGCGCTTTCGGCGCAGTCCTGGCTGATGAAGCCTTGGGCGACCAATTGGCGCAGCAGATCATTGAGGTCCAGCCAGCGGTCCTGAGTGGCGTGTTTGGTGGACATGCGGGTTCCTATTGGACAATTGCAGCAAAGCCGCGATACAGACGCTTCGGCGTCCTCGCTCGGTCTGCAAAAGAATAGTCCTGACCCTATGGACCGTTGGGCCACTACCCGACCAATGCGTTTCGAATTCTTGCCGTCAAACCTTCAGCCTGCCGCCTGGGCCGGCTCAAGGCGCGCACTGTCAGCGTCTTGCAGGTCCACGGAACACACGCTGATCAGGTTACGTAATTTTTCAGCGAGCACTTGGGCACGGTGCCAGCTCAAGCCGTCCATGAGGATCTCCATCGACAGCCAATCATCGTGGCGTTCGACGTGGACCTGCCGGGGTGTCAGGCCCTGCAAGGCAAACAGATTCAGCGCCCGGCACAGCAGATCCGGTTCAGCTTCGGCCAGCAGGTGGTAGTGCGCGCGACAATGGCCGTTATGGGCGTGCCAGACATCGGCGCGGGTGGGTGTGACAGCTTCGAGAGGGGGCATGGACAGTCTCCGTGGATATGGAGAAATGTTTACATGCGCGAAGGGGCATTTCTTATCTAATATGGATGATTATCCGGATCTGATGAATCATATAATTCTTGATTCAACCTGTAAGAGGTTTATTTATGCACGGGGAATTGGACGGCTACGACCGCAGGATCCTGGCGCTGCTGCAAGAGGATGCTTCGCTGTCCAGCGCGCAGATCGCCGAACAGGTGGGCTTGTCCCAATCACCCTGCTGGCGGCGGATTCAACGGATGAAGGAGGAGGGGATTATTCGCGGTCAGGTGACCTTGCTTGATCGCAAGAAAATCGGTCTCAACACGCAGATATTCGCCGAAATCAAACTCAACGCCCACGGACGTTCGAACTTCACCGAGTTCACCGAAGCCATTCGTGGCTTCCCCGAGGTGCTGGAATGCTACGTGCTGATGGGATCGGTGGATTTCCTGCTGCGCATCGTCACGGCGGACATCGAGGCTTATGAACGCTTCTTCTTCGAAAAGCTGTCGATGGTGCCGGGGATCCAGGAAGTGAACTCGATCGTGGCGCTGTCGGAGATCAAGTCGACGACGAGTTTGCCGGTGGTGCGCTGATTTTTGTGGTGAATTTGCTGGCCCCTTCGCGAGCAAGCCCGCTCCCACATGGGGTCTCTGTCGTACACACATCTTGTGTTCGCTAAAGATCCAGTGTGGGAGCGGGCTTGCTCGCGAAGGCGATATTCCAGACGCCGACGATATCTCGGTTACAGGCGCAGCAAAGTCTTCCAGGCCCGATTCTGATAAACCGCGATCGCCTGCTGCTTGCGCGCCTCCAGGGCTTCGTCGGTAATCGGTTCGTTGGCCAGTTGCGCCAGTTTGTTCAGCTCACCGTAGAGGCGGTCCATTTCCGGGATTTCCAGTACATGGCGAGCGTGGTGCAGCCAGGCCTGGATGCGTTCGATGCGCGGCAGCTGTTCGGCCAGGTCTTCCGGCTGTTGCTGATAGCGTTGCAGTTGCAGCGACGACGACTCCTCACCCAGCAGGCGCGGCAGCCAGCTACCCAGTTGGGCCGCGCCCTGGCGATTGCCACGGGTGTTGCGCTCGGCAGCCCAGCTGCGGGCCAGCAACCAGCGTGAAGTGTTGAGGGAGAACAGGCCCCAGCGCGGATCTTGCAGCTCTTCAAGGAACTGCTCTGGCGCGGCCTTGCGCACGTCTTCGTCATCCAGGCCGGCCTGGAGCAGCGGGCGCCAGTCTTCCAGCAATGCGTCCAGGGCGACGCGCAAGTCATGCGTCGATTGGCGTGGTGCGGCCTGGCCGAGGCTGCTGAGCAGGGCGCGCAGTTCGGCCAGGTTTTCCACCCAATCCTGCAACAGGCGCCAGTGGCCGTTAAAACGATACTGTTCGGCCAGACGCTGGCTGCTGCCCAGCAAATGCCAGCTCAGTGCGGCAAAGGCATCATCGAGTGGCGTCTCGGCGCTCAATTGCGGGGTCGGCAGGCTCAGGGCATAGCTGCTCGCATCATGCAGGCGATAGCCACGCTCGGCCTTGCTGATATCACATGGCATCAAGGGCAGGGTCGCGGCCAGCTCGGCGGCCAGTTCCAGCAGGGCGGCGGGTTCGCCTTCGCGTAACTCCAGCTCCAGCTCGCAGATTTCTTCCTTCTGCTTGCCGACCACGACGTGGCCCAGGTCCAGCGCGGCTTCGATGACCACTTTGCTTTTGCCGCGGCCCCAGGCGATTTCCGCGCGTTCACGCACGAAATCGGTGGTGAAGATGGCCTTGAGGGTTTTCTTGTCCAGTTCGGCCAACGCCTCTGGCCAGCATTCGCCGTCGAGTTTCTTCAGGTCGAGCTTGGCTTTGGGCAGGTGCCAGTCGTACTCGTTGCGCTCGGACAGACCGGCGATGCTCTGGCCGCGAGTCTTGAGGGTCTGGATCACCTCTTCGCCGTCGCGACGCAGGCGCAGGGCGACCTTGGCCCGGGCCAGGTCACGCTCTGGCGTGTCGAAGTACTGGTTCATCAGTTCGTGGCGTTCCCAGCCGCTTTTGTTGCGTTTCTTGAGCAATGGATGCTCGCGCAGGGCTGCCAGGGTCTCGCGGCTGACGCGGAGTTTGATTTCGGTTTCTTTCTGCATGGCCGGAAAATCCAGGGATCGGTGCGCAGCCGGGGGAAGGTGTGGCTGCCAAGGTCGTGCAGTGTACAGGACTCATCCGTCCTACGCGCCGCGGCGGTTTATGGGAGTGTCCTGTCTCACCAATACTGTTCCTTTTTGACGGCGTCTGTTGTCGTCATGCTGCGTTGCCGCTCCTCGCCATAGCGGGCTATGACTCGTCGCGGCGCCTTGCCTGACGACAACAGCCACTCGTCAAAAAGGAGCTTATTGGTGAGACAGGACACTCGCGCAAGATGGTTCTATGATGGACATCAATTTGTAAGTCCGGAGTCAGCGATGCCTTTGCCCACCCTGAAAGATCAGTTCGCTGCCCTGATCGCCGCACCTTCGGTCAGCTGTACCCAGCCCGGGCTGGACCAGTCCAACAGTGCTGTGATCGAACTGCTGGCGGGCTGGCTCGGTGACCTGGGGTTTTCCTGCGATATCCAGCAGGTCAGCCCGGGAAAATTCAACCTGCTGGCCAGTTTCGGCAGCGGTCCCGGAGGCCTGGTACTGGCCGGGCACAGCGATACGGTGCCGTTCGACGGCGAGTTGTGGCAGACCGACCCGCTGAAGCTCACCGAGGTCGATGGTCGTTGGGTTGGCTTGGGCAGTTGCGACATGAAGGGTTTTTTCGCCCTGGCCATCGAAGCGGTCAAGCCCTTGCTGGAGCAGCCGTTCAAGCAGCCATTGCTGATCCTCGCCACTTGCGACGAAGAAAGCTCCATGGCCGGCGCCCGGGCGTTGGCCGATGCCGGGCGGCCGCTGGGGCGCGCGGCGGTGATCGGCGAGCCGACCGGCCTCAAGCCGATTCGGATGCACAAAGGCATCATGATGGAGCGCATCGACATCCTCGGGCGCAGCGGTCATTCCTCCGATCCGAGCCTGGGCCACAGCGCCCTCGAAGCCATGCACGACGCCATGGGCGAGTTGCGTGGCCTGCGCCTGCAATGGCAGCGCGAATATCGTAACCCGCAGTTCACCGTGCCACAGCCAACCCTGAATTTCGGCTGCATCCACGGCGGCGACAACCCTAATCGGATTTGCGGCCAGTGCTCCATGGAGTTCGACCTGCGGCCTTTGCCTGGCATGGACCCGAACGTGTTGCGAGCGGCCATCCAACAGAAGCTCAATCCCATCGCCGAGCGCCATAAAGTCAAGATCGACTACGCACCGCTGTTCCCCGAAGTGCCCCCCTTCGAGCAGGCCGAAGACTGCGAACTGGTGCGAGTGGCCGAGCGACTCACCGGCCATCGTGCCGAAGCAGTGGCGTTCGGCACCGAAGCGCCTTATCTTCAGCGTCTTGGCTGCGAAACCCTGGTGCTCGGTCCCGGCGATATCGCCTGTGCCCACCAACCGGGCGAGTACCTTGAAATGTCACGTTTGCAACCTACCGTGCAGCTATTGCGGCAACTGATCGAACATTACTGCCTGACACCGGCCACGGCCCGGCTAAATTGCCCCCACCCGGGCCCGTATTCATGAGGAGAGCGCGCGTGTCGCCAAGCCTGTTCCGACGATAACCATCAGCCCGCTGTGCGTTCCGTTCCGTCTTTTTTCGGCTGCTATTTATTACAGGCCCAGGTTCATGCCCGAATACGTCAATTGGCTTCGTCACGCTTCGCCCTACATCAACGCCCACCGCGATTGCACCCTTCATCGTCATGCTGCCCGGCGATGGGGTCGAACACCCTAATTTCGGCAACATCGTCCATGACCTGGTGTTGCTGCACAGCCTTGGCGTGCGCCTGGTGCTGGTTCATGGTTCACGCCCACAGATCGAAACCCGTCTCGCCGCGCGGGGCCTGACACCCCATTACCACCACGGGATGCGCATCACCGACGCTGCAACCCTGGAGTGCGTGATCGACGCTGTCGGCCAGTTGCGCATCGCCATTGAAGCGCGCCTGTCGATGGACATGGCGTCCTCGCCGATGCAAGGCTCGCGCCTGCGGGTCGCCAGCGGCAACCTGGTGACGGCGCGGCCTATCGGCGTGCTGGAAGGCGTGGACTATCACCACACCGGTGAAGTCCGTCGGGTCGATCGCAAGGGCATCAATCGCCTGCTGGACGAACGCTCCATAGTGCTGTTGTCACCGTTGGGCTATTCGCCAACCGGGGAGATTTTCAACCTCGCCTGCGAGGATGTCGCCACCCGGGCAGCCATCGACCTGGCAGCCGACAAGCTGCTGCTGTTTGGTGCCGAGCAGGGGCTGATCGGCGAAGACGGTCGGTTGGTGCGCGAGTTGCGCCCGCAACAGGTTCCGGCTCACATGCAACGGCTGGGCAGCGACTATCAGGCCGAGCTGCTGGATGCGGCGGCTCAGGCCTGTCGCGGCGGTGTGGCTCGCAGTCATATCGTCAGCTACGTCGAAGACGGTGCGTTGCTGGCCGAACTGTTCACCCGCGATGGCAGCGGCACGCTGGTGGCCCAGGAGCAATTCGAGGTGGTGCGCGAAGCGGCCATCGAGGATGTCGGCGGTTTGCTCGACCTGATCAGTCCGCTGGAAGAACAGGGGGTTCTGGTGCGTCGCTCCCGCGAAGTGCTGGAGCGCGAGATTGAACAGTTCAGCGTGGTCGAGCGCGAAGGCATGATCATCGCCTGCGCGGCGCTGTACCAGATCGCCGACTCGGATGCCGGGGAACTGGCGTGCCTGGCGGTCAACCCGGAATACCGCCATGGCGGGCGTGGCGATGAACTGCTGGAGCGGATCGAAAACCGGGCTCGGACCAAAGGGCTCAAGACGCTGTTCGTACTCACCACCCGTACGGCCCACTGGTTCCGCGAGCGGGGCTTTGAACCCAGCAGTGTCGAGCGCCTGCCAGCGGCGCGGGCTTCGCTGTACAACTATCAGCGTAATTCGAAAATCTTCGAAAAAGCCCTGTAGCCGCCATGCCTGGGTGAGCCGTACATCGGAGTGAACCACGTAGCGACGATCTTCTTGATTCCAGACAATGACCCATCAGGCTGGAATCTATCAAGATCGTAGCTACGCTGTTTTGACCATGAGTGCTGCATTTCAGGGCTTGGGAGCCAGCTACGTTTCCCAGGATCGCTACAGTGCAAAACCTCTATCAATAAAAATATTCAGTAATCCGCAGACTGGCCGATATGCCCTGTCACGGTTGGATGACGCTTTGATGGCGGTTATATTTCCAAATGTGCTGAAAACTTATGAAACAATTCTTTCTGGATTTATAACCAAACCATTATTCTGCGGGCCGGTGTCGCGGGGTTAGACCATAGTCGTAGTCACAAATGGTTACGATTGACTTGCCAGTCACGGTCTGGCGCTAATCAAGCATCCGCGGATTCCGGGCGTTCGACCCGGAACCAAAGACACACAAGAATTAGAAAACGAGAGGAGCGAAGCATGAACAAGTCCACCTTGGCCCTGGCCGTGGCTGTTGGGGTTTTGGCGCAGCAGGCAGGCGCCGCGGGTTTTATCGAGGACAGCAAGGCGTCTGTCAGTTCCCGCACGATGTATTACGATGCCGACAACCGCGAAGGCGGTGCCGATCAACGCGAAACGGCCACCGGCCTGAAGTTCGACTACAAGTCCGGATTCACCCAAGGGGTCGTGGGTTTTGGTATCGATGCCCAGGCGTTGGTTGGTATTCACCTTGATGGTGGCAGAGGTCATCACCCGGATAACAACTCTTTTGTTCCAAGCGACACCGATGGTTCGGCTGTGCATAACTGGAGTCGTCTGTCGGGCAACGTAAAGGCTTTGTTCTCGAAGACTGAGGCTCACGTAGGTGGTGCACTGGCACCTAACCTGCCTATCCTGATTGCCAACGATGCTCGTCTGCTGCCACAGACCTTTGAAGGTGGCACCATCACCTCCAAGGAAATTGACGGCGTAACTTTCAACGCCGGTCAGTTGGAGCACGCCACGGGCCGTGCGTCGAGCAACAGCACCGGTCTGGCAGTGGCTGGCGGTACCGAGGAAAGCAACCAGTTCCGTTATGCTGGTGCCGACTGGAAGGTCACAAAAGACCTGACCTTGCAGTACTACTACGCAAACCTGCAAGACTATTACAAGCAGCACTTCCTGGGCGCGGTACACGTTTTCCCGATCAGCGAAAATCAATCGTTCAAGACTGACCTGCGATACTTCGACAGCAGTTCGGATGGCCGTAACGGTGATGCCGGCTATCGGTTCAGCAACAACGGGGGTTATGCCAAGAACCCCGGTGAGGTCGATAACAAGACCTGGAGCGCAATGTTCACTTACACCCTGGGTGGCAGTGCCTTCCTGTTGGGCCATCAGCAAATCGGTGATGACGGTGGCTTTGTCTACATGAACCAAGGCAGTCTGGCTAATGAAGGGGCCGGTGGTGCGAGCTTCTACCTGTTCACCGACAGCATGATCCACCAGTTCGTTCGCGCAGGTGAGAACACGACCTTCGGTCAGTACTCCTACGACTTCGCTTCGCTGGGTGCTCCGGGTCTGAAAGCCTCGATTTCTTACCTCCATGGTGACGACATCAAATCCGCCACGGGCGGCAGCGACTCCTCCGAATGGGAACGCGACTTGCGCCTGGACTACGTCGTCCAACAAGGCCCTCTGAAAGGGTTCGGCACTACCCTGCGTCACGGCACCTACCGTGGCAGCAGCACCGGTATCGCTGACCAGGATCAGACCCGCCTGATCTTCAACTACACTTACAACTTCATGTAAGACGTAGCGAAGTAAAAAAAGCCCCGCCCGGCAGTACGCCGGGCGGGGCTTTTGCGTTTTTGGGGCTCGTAGCAGGATCCGACCCGTGCTCCCGCCGTTATCGCGCGGACTCCGCCACGTCTTTACGCAGGATGAACGCGCTGAACGCCAGGAAATCACCCAGGTGCTGGGTAATGATCGCAACCATGATCGGCAGTTGCAGAGCTTGATAGTCATGCACGGCGATGTTCCTGAAGCCCACCATGTTCTTCAGATTTTTCACCAAACCTTCTTCCACCCAGCCACTTTGGAAAAGCAACTCGAACACATCCCGGGAGCTTTGCGGGACACCCAATCGCTCACGTCGAATCAGATGCTGCCCCATGTCCAGTGCCGCTTCACACGCACGCTGGATATTCAGGACTGCCGAATCCTGGCGAGTGAAATCGGTGGCAAATGTAGCGGGATCCTTCTCGTATTCCTCCCGTACCCTCGAGACGCAACGCTCGATGCTCGCAGCTTTGTTGATCAGTACGTCATCGGCCATACACGATGCCTTCTTTCTGAATATCCTTGAGCAGGTCTGCCCGAGCCTCGTCGAGAGCGGTCTTTTCGCTGAGAATAAAACACTCGAACAACCCCGCCTGTACGTCTCTGGTCCAGAGTCTCTGGCCTCGGGTCACGATCTGGTATTGCATGACGGTGGTTGCCGCACGCAGGTCAATCAGATCCACCGGACTGCCCGCGATATCCGCCAAATCACCTGAAAGCTGCCATAACGACACAGGGTCGACCTCGCCGGACAAAAGCACGGCCAAATCGACATCACTGTCGGGCCCGGCGGTTCCCTGTGCATGGCTACCAAACAGGTAAACCGCCAGTAGACCAGGGAGTTGGTTTTGCAGATGAGTCAACAAGGCTTGAGTGTTCATGTTGCCTATCCTAGCCGCTCGTCCTGAAATCGCGTCAATAATTTCCGCAGTGTGGGTACAAAACAAAAAAAGCCCCGCCCGGCAGTACGCCGGGCGGGGCTTTTGCGTTTCGGGTCTGGCCCACCCCTGTAGCCTTCCCCGAATCTTCTCCTCTTTCAACAACTCGAGGCCTTCTCGAAACCTCGGAAATGATCTTGGGCCGCTATGCGTCATGGTGCCAGTGAACAGTTTTTTATATTTTTTAATGATCTAAACAAATCGGTATTCATTCTTTTTAAAGCAATGAAAACCGGTGCACAGTTGACCCCACAACAACCAACCAGGAGCCGCACCATGAGCCTCAGACTGGGCGACATCGCCCCCGACTTCGAACAGGATTCCAGCGCCGGCAAGATCCGCTTCCACCAATGGCTCGGCGATAGCTGGGGAGTGTTATTTTCCCACCCGGCGGACTTCACCCCGGTCTGCACCACTGAGCTGGGCCTGACCGCCAAGCTCAAGGACGAGTTCGCCAAGCGCGGCGTCAAGGCCATCGCGCTATCGGTAGACCCGGTGGACTCGCATCACAAATGGATCGAGGACATCAACGAAACCCAGAATGCGGTGGTCAATTTCCCGATCCTGGCCGACGCCGACCGCAAAGTCTCGGACCTGTATGACCTGATCCACCCCAACGCCAGCGACACCCTGACCGTGCGTTCTCTGTTCGTGATCGATCCGAACAAGAAGATTCGCCTGACCATCACCTATCCGGCCAGTACCGGGCGCAATTTCAACGAGATCCTGCGGGTCATCGATTCCCTGCAACTGACCGACAACTACAAGGTGGCCACCCCGGCCAATTGGCAGGACGGCGATGAAGTAGTGATCGTGCCGTCGCTCAAGGATGAGGACGAAATCAAACAGCGTTTCCCGAAAGGCTATCGCGCCGTGAAGCCATACCTGCGCCTCACCCCGCAGCCCAACCGCTAAGGCAAACGCAAAACCTGTAGAAGCGAGCCTGCTCGCGATGGCGGTCTATCAGTCGACATCGTCACTGGCAGATCCGACGCCATCGCGAGCAGGCTCGCTCCCACAGGAGGGCTCTGTGCGTCAAGGATTCTGGTCGGTTTGACGGTTTTTCAAGGTGGGGCGAGCGGGTTTGCGCGACCCACATCAAAAGGATATGAGCCTTGTCGCCGCCCCTATGGGCGCCTATCGCATGAAGCGTTGAGGTCGCGTCAGACGCTCTCACGTTTGGGCAAATACGGCGGCAAATACAACCCCAGGTAAGCATCGAACACCCGCATGCCTTCTTCGGCCATGCGCGGGGTGATCTGGCCGTGCTGTTGCACCGAGCGGGCGTAGACGCGGTCGCCCAGTTCCATGGCCAGGGCGAATACATCAACATCATTGGGCAATGTCGGCAGCTCGAAATGGCGAGCGAAGAGTTTGTGCAACAATTCGCCGAGTTCGAGATCGTGCTGACGGTCGGCCTGGATGACTTCGGTCAGGCCATGCTGGGCCAGGATCAGTTGGCGGGCGGCGGCGTCCTGGCTGTAGATGGCGAGCATGCGTTGCTCCACCAGTCGCGACAGGTCGTGCCAGTGGTTCAGTCGGTGATGATCGATCGGCACTTGCAGGCAGGCGCGAAAGGCGGCGTGGACGTCGGCGGTCAGCCCTTGAAGCAGGGCCGGGACGCTGGCGAAGAAGTGATACACCGAGGAGGGCGGGATGCTGGCGCGCTCGGCGACACCGTAGATCGACAGGCTGGCCACGCCTTCGGCAGCAAGCAGCGTGCGGGCGGCCTCGAGAATCGAGTCGATCCGGGCCTGGCTGCGGGCGCGAGGCTTGCGAGGGGTGGCGGTGCGCGTCATGGGTGTCTCCTGCGGGGCTGCCGGGCATTGTACGAGCAGGGTTCTGTGTTGTCTGCCAAGCCGTCATCGCGGGCAAGCCTTGCTCCCGGGAACTGTGATGAACCTGGCTCAGGTGATTCACCAGAACTCCCACAGGGAACTGTGATGAACCTGGCTCAGGTGATTCACCAGAACTCCCACAGGAGCTGTGATGAACCTGGCTCAGGTGATTCACTAGAGCTCTCACAGGAACTGTGATGAACTTGGCTCAAATGGTTACCACTGATCCAATGTGGGAGCTGAGCTTGCTCGCGATCCGCCGAAGGCGGCCATCCAACCAGCATCCATAAAAAAACGCCGCACCCCACAAGGGCCGCGGCGTTTTTCTTTACAGCAACCACTTACACGGTATGCAGGTACCAGTTGTACTCAAGGTCGGAGATGGAGTGTTCGAACTCCTCCAGCTCGCTTTCCTTGCAGGCCACGAAGATATCGATGTATTTCGGATCGATGTACTTGGCCATGACTTCGCTGTCGTCCAGCTCGCGCAGCGCATCACGCAGGTTGTTCGGCAGGCTTTGCTCGTTCTGCTCGTAGCTGTTGCCTTCCACCGGAGCCCCGGGCTCGATCTTGTTGACCAGGCCATGGTGCACGCCCGCCAGTACGGCGGCCATCAGCAGATACGGGTTGGCGTCGGCGCCGGCCACGCGATGTTCCAGACGCACCGCATCGGCGGAGCCGGTGGGTACGCGCAGGGCCACAGTGCGGTTATCCAGGCCCCAGGTCGGCGAGTTCGGCACGTAGAACTGTGCGCCGAAACGACGGTAGGAGTTCACGTTCGGGCAGAGGAAAGCCATCTGCGCCGGCAGGGTCTCGAGCACACCGCCGATCGCGTGACGCAGTGCGGCGTTCTGCTCGGGATCCTCGCTGGCAAAAATATTCTTGCCATCTTTATCCAGGATCGAAATGTGAACGTGCAGACCATTGCCCGCCTGGCCTGGATACGGCTTGGCCATGAAGGTGGTGTCCATTTCATGGTCGTAGGCGATGTTCTTGATCAGGCGCTTGAGCAGTACCGCGTAGTCGCAGGCCTTGATCGGGTCGGCGACATGGTGCAGGTTCACTTCGAACTGCGCCGGGGCACTTTCCTTGACGATGGCATCGGCAGGAATGCCTTGCTCCTTGGCTCCTTCCAGAATGTCCTGGAGGCAATCGACGTATTCGTCGAGGTCGTCGATCAGGTAGACCTGTGTCGAGTGCGGGCGTTTGCCGGAGATCGGCGAGCGGGGCGGTTGCGGGCGTCCATTCACGTTCTCCTGGTCAATCAGGTAGAACTCCAGCTCGAATGCCGCGCAGATGGTCAGGCCCAGTTCATCGAACTTGGTCACGACCTGGCGCAGGACTTCGCGAGGGTCGGCGAAGAAAGGGTCACCTTCAAGTTCGTGCATGGTCATTAACAGTTGCGCGGTAGGGCGCTTCTGCCAGGGCTCGTTGCACAGGGTGTCAGGGATTGGATAACAGATCCGGTCAGCGTCGCCGATGTCCAGGCCCAGGCCGGTGCTTTCCACCGTGGAGCCATTGATATCCAGGGCAAATAAAGAGGCCGGCAGGTTGATGCCTTTCTCGTAAACCTTGTGGAGGCTGGTGCGTTCGATGCGCTTGCCGCGCACCACACCATTCATATCCGCAATCAGAAGGTCAACGTACAGAACCTCAGGATGTTCCTTAAGGAACGCGTTCGCTTCGTTAAGCTGAACGGCACGCGGGGGTACCGACATGATGCAACACCTTTGTTGTTAAAAATATCAATCATTGATCTCTTCTAAAGCCAGTCAACCCGAACGGCATGCCGAAGTCAAGCAGGGCCTTTTTTGCTCTAAAAAAGCACCTGCGGGGCTTTTTTGAGGCAATTTGGGGCGTTTTTTTCCCTTTGGGGACGGTGACGCCCGCAGGCTTGAGCGGGCCGTGTTGTATTTTTTACGGGGGTGTTGTGTAAAAAAATGAACAAGGCTAAGCTCGATTCAAACCCATAACAGCAATAATACCGGGGTGCTTCATGTCTCGCCTGCCGTTAATCGGCGTCACCACCTGCTCCAGGCAGATTGGCCTGCATGCGTATCACATCAGCGGCGACAAATATTCCCGGGCTGTCGCGACAGCCGCCAAGGGCTTGCCCATGCTGATCCCGTCGCTGGCGGACCTGTTCTCCCCGTCCGATATTCTGGACGCCCTGGACGGTATTCTCTTTACCGGCTCTCCTTCCAATATAGAACCTGTTCATTATCAAGGCCCCGCCAGCGCGCCGGGCACCGATCATGACCCTGCACGCGATGCCACCACCCTGCCGTTGATCCGCGCCGCTGTCGATGCGGGTGTCCCGGTGCTGGGTATCTGTCGTGGTTTCCAGGAAATGAACGTAGCCTTTGGCGGCAGCCTGCATCAGAACGTTCATGAAGTGGGAACCTTCATCGATCATCGTGAAGACGACACTCAATCGGTGGATGTCCAGTACGGCCCGGCCCACGCCATGCACATCCAGCCCGGGGGCATCCTGGCAGGTCTGGGGCTGCCGCAGGTGATTGAGGTCAATTCGATCCACAGCCAGGGCATCGAGCGGCTGGCGCCAGGCCTGCGGGCCGAAGCGTTGGCGGCTGACGGTTTGATTGAGGCCGTCTCGATGGCACAAGGCAAGGCTTTTGCTTTAGGTGTGCAATGGCACCCTGAATGGGAGGTAAGCTCCAACCCGTACTACCTTGCGATTTTCCAGGCATTTGGCGATGCCTGCCGGGCAAGGGCAAGGGCAAGGGCAACACAACGCGACGCCGATGCGTCAAACAACGCCTGACTACTAATAGCAGCCAGGAAACTCACGCCTAGAGGCATTTATGAGTAACAACCTCGACCAGCTCACCGATTGGTTGAAAGACCATAAGATCACAGAAGTCGAATGCATGATTGGCGACCTCACCGGCATCACCCGGGGCAAGATCTCGCCGACCAACAAGTTCATTGCCGAAAAAGGCATGCGCCTGCCCGAGAGCGTTCTGCTCCAGACCGTTACGGGCGACTATGTCGAAGACGACATCTATTACGAACTGCTCGACCCTGCCGACATCGACATGATGTGCCGCCCGGACGAAAACGCAGTGTTCCTTGTGCCATGGGCCATCGAGCCCACCGCCCAGGTTATCCACGACTCGTACGACAAGCATGGCAACCCTATCGAACTGTCGCCGCGCAACGTGCTCAAGAAAGTGCTCAAACTCTATGCCGACAAGGGCTGGCAACCGATCGTCGCGCCGGAAATGGAGTTCTACCTGACCAAGCGCAGCGACGACCCGGACTTCCCGTTGCAGCCGCCCATTGGCCGCTCCGGTCGCCCGGAAACCGGCCGGCAGTCGTTCTCGATTGAAGCGGCCAACGAATTCGATCCGCTGTTCGAAGACGTTTACGACTGGTGCGAACTGCAGGAGCTGGACCTCGATACGCTGATCCATGAGGACGGCACGGCGCAGATGGAAATCAATTTCCGTCATGGCGACGCCTTGTCCCTGGCCGACCAGATCCTGGTGTTCAAGCGCACCATGCGCGAGGCGGCGCTCAAGCACAACGTAGCCGCCACCTTCATGGCCAAGCCCATGACCGGCGAGCCCGGCAGTGCGATGCACCTGCACCAGAGCATCATCGACAAAGACACCGGCAAGAACGTCTTTTCCAATGAAGACGGGACCATGAGCACGCTGTTCCTGAATCACATCGGGGGCCTGCAGAAGTTCATCCCCGAGCTGCTGCCGCTGTTCGCCCCTAACGTCAACTCGTTCCGCCGTTTCCTGCCGGACACGTCGGCGCCGGTGAACGTGGAGTGGGGTGAAGAAAACCGCACTGTGGGCCTGCGCGTACCGGAAGCCGGGCCGCAGAATCGTCGGGTGGAAAACCGTCTGCCGGGCGCCGACGCCAACCCGTACCTGGCGATCGCCGCCAGCCTGTTGTGCGGCTACATCGGCATGGTCGAAGGCATCAACCCGAGCGCGCCGGTGGTGGGACGAGGGTATGAGCGTCGCAACCTGCGTCTGCCACTGACCATCGAAGATGCCCTCGAGCGCATGGAAAACAGCTCCACCATCGAAAAATACCTGGGTAAGAAATTCATCACAGGCTACGTCGCGGTCAAGCGGGCCGAGCATGAAAACTTCAAGCGCGTCATCAGTTCGTGGGAGCGGGAATTCCTGCTCTTTGCCGTCTGAAGCGCCGGGCGGGACTGCTTCAGGCAGTTCCGTCCCCACCGATCTACAAGGAGAATTCGCATGACCGGCAACAATCCGCAAACCCGTAAATGGCAGGCCCTGAGCAACGATCACCACCTGGCGCCATTCAGCGACTTCAAGCAGCTCAAAGAGAAAGGCCCGCGCATCATCACCCACGCCAAGGGCGTTTACCTGTGGGACAGTGAAGGCAACAAGATTCTCGATGGCATGGCCGGCCTCTGGTGCGTGGCCGTCGGCTACGGCCGCGACGAACTGGCCGATGCTGCCAGCCAGCAGATGCGCGAGCTGCCGTACTACAACCTGTTCTTCCAGACCGCCCACCCGCCGGTACTGGAGTTGTCCAAAGCCATCGCCGACATCGCCCCTGAAGGCATGAACCACGTGTTCTTCACCGGCTCCGGCTCTGAAGGCAACGACACCATGCTGCGCATGGTCCGCCACTACTGGGCGATCAAGGGCCAGCCGAACAAAAAAGTCATCATCAGCCGCAAGAACGGTTATCACGGCTCGACCGTGGCCGGCGCGAGTCTGGGCGGCATGACGTACATGCACGAGCAGGGCGACCTGCCGATCCCCGGCATTGTCCACATCGCCCAACCATACTGGTTCGGCGAGGGCGGCGACATGAGCCCGGAAGAGTTCGGCGTATGGGCGGCCAACCAGCTGGAAGAAAAGATCCTGGAGATCGGCGTGGACAACGTCGGTGCCTTCATCGCCGAGCCGATCCAGGGTGCGGGCGGGGTGATCGTGCCGCCGGACAGCTACTGGCCGCGCATGAAGGAAATCCTTGCCAAGTACGACATCCTGTTCGTGGCCGATGAGGTGATCTGTGGTTTCGGTCGCACCGGTGAGTGGTTCGGTACCGATCATTACGGGTTGAAACCCCACATGATGACCATCGCCAAGGGCCTGACTTCCGGTTACATCCCCATGGGCGGCCTGATTGTGCGCGACGATGTGGTGGCGGTGCTCAACGAAGGCGGCGACTTCAACCACGGGTTTACCTATTCCGGTCACCCGGTGGCTGCTGCGGTAGCCCTGGAAAACATCCGCATTCTGCGCGACGAAAAGATCGTCGAGCGCGTTCACGGCGAAACGGCACCCTATTTGCAACAGCGTCTGCGGGAACTGAACGATCATCCGCTGGTGGGTGAGGTGCGCGGTGTCGGTTTGCTGGGGGCGATCGAACTGGTCCAGGACAAGGCCACGCGCAAACGCTACGAGGGCAAGGGTGTGGGCATGATCTGCCGGCAGTTCTGTTTTGATAACGGGCTGATCATGCGCGCCGTGGGTGACACCATGATCATTGCGCCGCCGCTGGTGATCAGCAAGGCCGAGATCGATGAACTGGTGACCAAGGCGCGGCACTGCCTGGACCTGACGCTCAGTGCGTTGCATGGCTAAGTGCTAGGCTCTGAGCGAGGCGCCCGTACGGGTCTCGCCCAGCGTGAATAAAAGGCTGGGCTTTTGTTGAAAGCCTGGCCCGTAACTTGCCAGACTACCGGCTGTTCAAGTTGCCCGCGAGCCGGCGACTGAACGACGGCTAAGAAGAATAACTGGAGCATTTTTCATGAAGGCATTAGGCATGAAGACATTAGGTATGAAGATGGCTGGCAAGACCCTCCTCGCCCTGTCCCTGACGGGCATGATGGCGAGTGCTGTTCAGGCGGACGACAAAGTGCTGCACGTCTATAACTGGTCCGATTACATTGCCCCGGACACGGTCGCCAAGTTCGAGAAAGAGACGGGGATCAAGGTCGTCTACGACGTGTTCGACAGCAACGAGACCCTGGAAGCCAAGTTGCTGGCGGGCAAGTCCGGTTATGACATCGTGGTGCCGTCGAACAACTTCCTGGCCAAGCAGATCAAGGCCGGCGTTTATCAGGAGCTGGACAAGTCCAAGCTGCCGGACTGGAAGAACCTGGATACGGACTTGCTCAAAGCCGTGGGTGACGCCAGCGACAAGGGCAACAAATATGCCTTCCCGTACATGTGGGGCTCCATCGGTATTGGCTACAACCCGGAGAAGGTCAAGGCCGCACTGGGTATCGACAAGATCGATTCGTGGGACGTGGTGTTCAAACCGGAAAACATGGCCAAGCTCAAGAGCTGCGGCGTGAGTTTCCTTGATGCGCCGACCGAGATGATTCCGGCAGCGCTGCATTACCTGGGCAAGCCGACCGACAGCAAGGACAAGGCCGACCTGAAGGCCGCTGAAGACCTGTTCCTGAAGATTCGTCCTTCGGTTGCCTATTTCCACTCCTCCAAATACATCTCGGACCTGGCCAACGGCAACATCTGCGTGGCTGTGGGCTACTCCGGTGACCTGGAGCAGTCCAAGGAGCGCGCCAAGGAAGCCGGAGACAAGGTCAAGCTCAGCTACGTCATTCCAAAAGAAGGCGCCGGCACGTTCTATGACATGGTCGCCATTCCCAAGGACGCCGAGAACGTCGAGTCCGCCTACAAGTTCATGAACTTCCTGATGCAGCCGCAAATCATGGCTGAAATCACCAACGCCGTACGTTTCCCGAACGGTAACAAGGCGGCCACGCCACTGGTGGACAAAGACATCACCAGCGATCCGAGCATCTACCCGTCTGACGAAGTGAAGAAGCAGCTGTACGCAATCAGCGATCTGGATGCCGCCACATTGCGTCTGATCACCCGCAGCTGGACCAAGATCAAGTCCGGTAAATAAACCGGTCTGAAGCATCTTCCTGTTGTCGCCGGCATCGCGGCGGCGGCAACAGGAACAATTAAATGACTAAAAGTTTTGCTGGATCGGTTTATCGAGGGTAAGTTGCGCGCCGGTTTTGTTGCAGGGCACATCGCTGCCAGGTAACGGGGGGCAACTTGGGCCCAACTATTTAAGAGGACCTCCACGTGCCTGTTTTTTCTTTGCTACGCAATGCCATGTTGATCGGTGCCGGACTGACGCTTGCCGTCAGCGTCCAGGCTGCCTCCACCGTGCATATTTATAACTGGTCGGACTACATCGGCGAGACCACCCTGGCGGACTTTGAAAAGGCCACAGGGATCAAGCCGGTGTACGACGTCTTCGACTCCAACGAAACCCTGGAAGGCAAATTGCTGGCCGGTCGTACTGGCTACGACGTGGTCGTGCCGTCCAACCATTTTCTGGGCAAGCAGATCAAGGCCGGGGCGTTCCAGAAGCTCGACAAGTCGCAGTTGAGCAACTATGCCAACCTGGACCCGGTGCTGCTCAAACGCCTGGAAAAGAATGATCCGGGCAATCAGTACGCCGTGCCTTATCTGTGGGGCACCAACGGCATCGGCTACAACGTCGAGAAGGTCAAGGCTGCGCTGGGCGTCGACAAGATCGATTCGTGGGCCATGCTGTTCGAGCCGGAAAACATCAAGAAACTCTCCAGCTGTGGCGTTTCGTTCCTCGATTCGGGCGACGAGATGATCCCGGCAATGCTCAATTACCTGGGCCTGGACCCCAACAGCCAGAACCCTGAAGACTACAAAAAGGCCGAGGCGCAACTTCTCAAGATCCGGCCTTACGTAACCTACTTCAACTCCTCCAAATACATTTCCGATCTGGCCAATGGCGAGATCTGCGTGGCCGCCGGTTTCTCCGGCGACATCTTCCAGGCCCGCGAACGTGCTGAAGAAGCGAAAAAGGGCATCGAGATCGCTTATGTGATTCCCAAGGAGGGCGCCAACCTCTGGTTCGACATGCTGGCGATCCCGCGCGATTCCTCCAATGTCAAAGAAGCTCATGCCTTCATCAACTATTTACTCAAGCCTGAGGTGATCGCCCAAGTCAGTGACTCCGTCGGCTATGCGAACCCCAATCCCAAGGCCGGCGAGTTGATGGACCAGCAAGTGCGCACCGACGAAGCGGTTTACCCACCGCAAGCGGTCGTTGACAAGCTGTACGTCAACTCCGAGCTGCCGCCCAAGATCCAGCGCGTCATGACCCGCAGCTGGACCAGGGTCAAGTCAGGCAAATAGCGTCAAGCGCTTTAACTATTCCAAGGCTCGTCCGCGCACGGCGAGCTGCAAATTTTGTGGGAGTTTCGTAAATGGCAGTTGCCTCCGGCGCCTATAAGAAAGCCCTCGAGGGCGACCAGACACCCAAGCAGGTGTTGGTCAAAATCGACCGGGTCACGAAAAAGTTCGACGAGACGATTGCCGTGGACGATGTGTCCCTGGAAATCAAGAAGGGCGAAATCTTCGCCTTGCTCGGCGGTTCGGGATCGGGCAAATCCACCTTGCTGCGCATGCTGGCGGGTTTCGAACGGCCCACGGAGGGGCGCATTTTCCTCGACGGTGTAGACATCACTGACATGCCGCCCTATGAGCGGCCGATCAACATGATGTTCCAGTCCTACGCCTTGTTTCCCCACATGACCGTGGCGCAGAACATTGCCTTCGGCCTGCAACAGGACAAGATCCCGAAAGCCGAGGTCGACGCCCGCGTGGCCGAAATGCTCAAACTGGTGCAAATGAGCCAGTACGCCAAGCGCAAGCCGCATCAGCTCTCCGGCGGCCAGCGTCAACGTGTGGCCCTGGCCCGTTCCCTGGCCAAGCGGCCCAAGCTGTTGCTGCTCGATGAACCGATGGGGGCCTTGGACAAGAAGCTGCGCTCGCAGATGCAGCTTGAGCTGGTCGAGATCATCGAGCGGGTTGGCGTAACCTGCGTCATGGTAACCCACGATCAGGAAGAGGCCATGACCATGGCCGAGCGCATCGCGATCATGCACCTGGGCTGGATCGCCCAGATCGGCAGCCCGATCGATATCTACGAAACCCCCACCAGCCGGCTGGTCTGCGAGTTCATCGGCAACGTCAACATCTTCGAGACCGAAGTGGTGGAAGACGCTGAAGGCCACGCGGTGCTGACCTGCAAGGACCTGGACCGCAACATCTACGTGGGCCACGGCATCAGTACCTCGGTGCAGGACAAGTCGGTCACCTACGCCATCCGCCCGGAAAAACTGCTGGTCACCGCCGAGCAGCCGGACTGCGAGCACAACTGGTCCAGCGGCAAGGTTCATGACATCGCCTATCTGGGCGGCCATTCGGTGTTTTACGTCGAGTTGCCGAGCGGCAAGCTGGTGCAATCCTTCGTCGCCAACGCCGAACGCCGTGGTCAGCGTCCGACCTGGGGCGACCAGGTATATCGTGTGGTGGGAAGACGACAGCGGCGTGGTGCTTCGCTCATGAACATGCGCAAATTCAAACGCCGACTCGACCGAATAACGCCCGGTGGCCGTCAACTGGTCATCGGGGTGCCCTTCATCTGGCTGTTCCTGTTCTTCATGCTGCCGTTCTTCATCGTCCTGAAGATCAGTTTTGCCGAAGCCGATGTGGCCATTCCGCCGTACACCGAGATCTACAGCTACATCGACCAGAAGCTGCAGGTGCTGCTCAATTTCAGTAACTATGTGCTGCTCAGCGAAGATGATCTGTACATCGCCGCCTACCTTGGCTCGCTGAAGATGGCGCTGATCAGCACCGTCTTGTGCCTGCTGATCGGCTACCCGATGGCCTACGCCATCGCCAAGGCCCGCCCGGACCTGCAAACGGTACTTCTGCTGCTGATCATGATGCCGACCTGGACCGCGATCCTGATCCGCGTCTACGCCTGGATGGGCATCCTCAGCAACAACGGTCTGCTCAACGGCTTTTTGATGACCATGGGCTGGATCAGCGAGCCGCTGCAGATCCTCAACACCAACCTGGCGGTGTACATCGGCATCGTCTACTCGTACCTGCCGTTCATGATCCTGCCGCTCTACGCCAACCTGGTGAAGCACGATCCCAGCCTGCTGGAAGCGGCGTCCGACCTGGGGTCGAGCACCTTCAACAGCTTCTGGAAAATCACCGTGCCGCTGTCCAAGAACGGCATCATCGCTGGCGGCATGCTGGTGTTCATCCCGGTGGTGGGCGAGTTCGTGATCCCGGAACTGCTGGGCGGCCCGGAAACCCTGATGATCGGCAAAGTGCTGTGGCAGGAATTCTTCAACAACCGTGACTGGCCAGTGGCGTCCGCCCTGGCAGTGGTGATGCTGGCGATCCTGATCGTGCCCATCATCCTGTTCAACCGCAGTCAGGCCAAAGAAATGGAGGGCAAGGAATGAAGCGCTTCAGTTTTTCAAGCCTGATGCTGGTGCTGGGTCTGCTGTTCATCTATGCGCCGATGCTGATCCTGGTGATCTACTCGTTCAACGCCTCGAAACTGGTGACGGTGTGGGGCGGCTGGTCGATCAAGTGGTACGTCGGTCTGCTGGACAACAGCCAGTTGATGGGTTCGGTTGTGCGGTCGCTGGAAATCGCCTGCTATACGGCGATCGCTGCGGTGGCCCTGGGTACACTGGCGGCCTTCGTGCTGACGCGCATCACCCACTTCAAGGGCCGCACGCTGTTCGGCGGCCTGGTCACGGCACCGCTGGTGATGCCGGAAGTGATCACCGGTCTGTCGCTGTTGCTGCTGTTCGTGGCGATGGCGCAGATGATCGGTTGGCCCCAGGAGCGTGGCATCGTCACGATCTGGATCGCCCACACCACGTTCTGCTCGGCCTATGTGGCGGTGGTGGTCTCGGCGCGCTTGCGTGAACTGGACCTGTCCATCGAAGAAGCGGCCATGGACCTGGGGGCGCGGCCGTGGAAGGTGTTCTTCCTGATCACCATCCCGATGATCGCGCCATCGCTGGCGGCGGGGGGCATGATGTCGTTCGCCTTGTCGCTGGACGACCTGGTGCTGGCGAGTTTCGTCTCCGGCCCGGGCTCGACCACCTTGCCGATGGAAGTGTTCTCGGCGGTACGTCTGGGGGTCAAGCCGGAAATCAATGCCGTGGCGAGCCTGATCCTGCTGGCCGTGTCGCTGGTGACTTTCCTGGTCTGGTACTTCAGCCGCCGCGCCGAAGAGAACCGCAAGCGGGCGATCCAGCAAGCCATCGAAGAAAGCGCCGCCGACTCCTGGAAACAGCCAGACCCGCGCCGGGCACCCGCGCCAGTCTGAACCCGGCGTCGGTCAAATGTGGGAGCGGGCTTGCTCGCGAAAGCGGTGTGACAGTCGACGAAGATGTTGAATGTCAGTCCGCCTTCGCGAGCAAGCCCGCTCCCACAGGTCTTTTTGTTGCCCACAAATCCGGGGGAAACCCCAAATCCAATGTGGGAGCGAGCCTGCTCGCGATAGCGGCGTAGCAGTCAATGCAGATGTCAGTGATCGCCTCTCACTTCCTCAACGCATCATGCGCTTCCAGCGCCCGCAGGGAGTAGATATACGCCGCACCGGCATTCAGCGAAACCGCAGTGGCCAGGGTGGCGGCGATTTCTTCGCGGGTGGCGCCGGCCTTGATGGCCGCATCGGTGTGCACGCCGATGCAACCGTCACAGCGGGTCGTGATCGCCACGGCGATGGAGATCAGCTCCCGGGTCTTGGCATCGAGCACGTTGTTTTCGGCCGCGGCTTCATCCAGGGCCATGTAGGCCTTGACCATTTTCGGGTTGCTTTTGCCCAGGGCGCCGAAGGCACTTTTGATGGTGGGCAGCAGCTCGGACCAGTTGATGAACATTGGGTAGACTCCATAGAGAGAGATCGGGGTTAAACCTTTCCAGTCTTGACCATAAATAACGCCCAAGCCTGTTAATTGATGAAAAGCGCTGCCCGTCATTGGGCTCAGGGCTCAGGGCTCGGTCCCGACCGGCAGCAGCTTCAAGGTGCTGCGGGTATTGGCCGTCACTTCTATTTCTGCCAGATGCGCCTGGTAGTACAGCCCCTCGATGTAAGCCTCGGCCTGGTCCTCGTAATGCTTGTCGAACGGCACGCCGCTTTGGCCGACGGGGTTGATGGTGACGCTGTGGGCCGGATCGGCGAAGTCGATGATGCGCCGGGTGGAAGGGCCATAGGTCACCGGCCAGGGCGCCGGGCCGATTTTGGCCGAGAGGTTGTTGGGCACTTCATGGGTGCCGGGTGCAGCAAAGGGGCCGACGTTGAAGATCCGGTCCAGCGGCTTTTGCAGGCCCAACGGATGACCATGGGTCAGGGTATGCGCCTTGCCCCATTGCCATTGGCTGGCATCCTCACCCAAGGTGGCCTTCAGGTGTGCCAGGCTCTTGCTCCAGGCGCTCATCACCGTGTCGGCACGGGTCTCCTTACCCGGAGTTGTGCGATCGTCCCACCAGGGCGAATCCTCTGATGCCGCCAGGCGCGGCAGGGCGGCGTCGATCACCCGGGTCGACAGCGCGGTTTCAAAGAGCCCGTCGTCCAATTCATCGTGCAGGGCGGCGTCGGCCAGGTTGAACAGGAACTGGTTGAACAGCGTGGCGCTGATGGAGTCCAGCGGATAGTCGCCCTGCCATTGGGCCAGTTGCTCCACCCATTCGCGCTCCTGGGGGTCGCTGACCTCGTTACGCAGCACCGGTAGCAAAGGCGCGAGCAAGCGCCGGCCGTAGGGGGTGGTGGTGCCCAGTTGCAGTTCACGGGTGGTATCGATGTCCCACTTGGCCTGCTTGTCGCCCAGTTGGAGGTTGAGTTTCTGGCCGCGGTCGGCAAGGTTGTAATAACCGGGGATTTCCATACCGTTGGCCGACACTGGCTGGAAGTTGGCCGACACGATGTAGCCTCGCGCCGGGTTCTCTTCCTGGGGGTTGTTGCTGAAGGGGTAAAAACCTTCCTTTTGCGCTTCTGGGCTACCGCCATCGAGCATGAAGCCGGGCTTCACGCCGGCCGGCCGCTTGGGCAATTGCGCCGCGGCCCACCAGCCGATATCGCCCTTGGCGTTGGCCCACACCACATTCAGCCCCGGCGCGTGGATCTTGGCTGAGGCGCTGCGAGCCTTGGCCAGGGTGTCGGCGCGATTGAGCTGGTAGAAGGCTTCGAGGATCGGATTGCGGCTTTCCAGGAAACCCCACCACATGGCGATGGGCGTCTTGCCGGCATGGGCGCCGAGGGCGTCGTTGACGATCGGCCCATGGGGCGACTGGCGCAGTTGCAGCGTCACCGGCGCCTGGCCCTTGACCGCGATCTGTTGTTCGCTGCGGGTCATGTCCACCCATTGGTCGCGATACCAGACCTGCTCGGGATTATCCGGGTTGACCCGTTCGACGATCAGGTCCAGATCGTCGTTCTGGAGCATGGTGATGCTCCAGCCGAAATCCTTGTTCATGCCCAACGACGCGAACGGCATCAGCGCCTGGTAGTGCCCATAGAGTTCAAAGCCAGGTGCTGACAGGTGCGCCTCGTACCACACCGAGGGCGCGGAAAAGCGGATGTGCGGGTCGCCTGCCAGCAGCGGCTTGCCACTGTGGGTGCGGCTGCCGGAGACCGCCCAGGCATTGCTGCCTTCAAACTGCGGCAAGCCGTTTTCGGCCAGGGCCTGTTCACTCAGGCGGGCCAGGGCGTTGAGGTCTTTCCAGTCGGCGGCGGCCAGGGGCAGGCCGCTCTTGCGACCTGCGGTCAGCACGCCCTTGGGCTGCCAGTCGAGGTCGAAAATGTTCAGGTAGTCGCTGCCCAGTTGGTCGCGCACGTAAGTCAACAGCGGCTCGGTGCGAAACGCTGCCGCGAAGCTGTAGGCCATGTAACCGGCAATGCTCACGGTGTCCTCAGCGGTGAAGGGACGCTTGGCAATACCCAACACATCGAACTCCACCGGCCTGGCGTGGGTTTCCTGGTAGCGGTTGATGCCATCCAGATACGCCTGCATCGCGATCCAGGCCGGGGACTGTGGGTCCTGCTCCGTCAGGTAGGTCGCGGCGCGTTCGCGAATGCGCAGGCTGCGCATCAGTTTGTCGGTGTCGAGCAGCTTCGGCCCCAGTACCTCGGCCAGCTCGCCACGGGCGAGGCGGCGCATGATTTCCATTTGAAACAGCCGGTCCTGGGCATGGACATAACCCAAGGCACGGTATAGGTCGGTTTCGTTTTCGGCGCGGATATGCGGCACGCCGCGTTCGTCGTAGCGCACCGTCACCGAGCCATGCAGCCCTTGCAACTGCACCGTGCCCTGGCGGGTGGGCTGCTTGCTGTAGAGGTAGCCGCCCGCGACGATGATCGCGGTGACGACCAATGACAGGAAAGCGATGAGGGTGCGTTTCATGGTGAGTCCTTATTCTGGTGACAGCGGCTCCATGGTCTCGCTGTTGATTCCCTGTTTAGCATACGGCTGCTTCCCGGCGCATCGTCCGTCGGAGGGATTTTCTCCAAGTCGACTTGCGGGCGGGAGTATAGGCGGTGGAAGGTCTCGGGCAGCGGCCGGGCTTTGGAGGCCGGCGCCGCGAATCGCAAGGCTATCGTCGATCGGCACGGTAATCACGTCGGCCGTCGTCGAAGTGCAAAGGGATATGAGTCGGCGTGTGTCGCGAGGGCCGGCGACAGGAGGTTCCTGCGGCCGGCTTAGGAGGGCGGTTTCAACCGGTGAGCGTCAAGCCAGCGAAGGATGGCCCGACGGGTTCATCAGCTTGGCCGGGTGGTGGGAGTTGGTTCGTTGGACGGCCCGCCCTGGGTCCGCGCTTCGCCTCGCTCTGCCAGTTGAATGTCATCGCCAGAGGCTTTTTTAGGCCTCGTTGCCAGGCTCTGGGCCCATTCGGTACCCAGGTTAAGCCCCGCGATAGCGGTTTGCGGAACGACCTGGGTAAGGCCGCGGGTCACGTGGTAGGTATTTTCCAGGTCGCGCCGCCAGCCTTCTGGCTGGGTGTGGGGCAGGCCGTCTCGGTTTGGACTTGTCACGTTCTGCAGCGGTACGTTTGCTCGTGTGGTCAGGTCGTCTTTGCCGCTCAGCGCCTTGTTTTCGAGTGGTGCCGCCACACTGTTGGCAAAGAACGGAAGCAGCGTCAGGCCGGAGGAGAAGAAAGTTTTGACAATCTGCTCCATTTGTTCCCGCACTTCCGGGTCTTCACCCACCGTGGATGCGTCGCCCACGGCTGTACGCATGGCTATCCCTTCGCCTACGCCAACGATCCGGTTGGCGTAGTCGCTGACGTTGGCCATGCTGATTGGGTTGAGTTTTCCGCTCGCTTCGGAAAGAGCCTTGGGCAGCAGCTCGCCCCAGTTGCGGTTTTCCGTTGTCACCCGGTAGGTGGGAATCTCCTCGTCACCGTGGGTTTGCGCATATTTCGCCGCTGCCTGGCCACCCGCCATGAAGGTGCCACCCACTGCGGATGCCGCCGAGCGGGCGAGGATGCCGCTGGCATTTGTCGAGGTGAATTGATCAATGGTATCGCGCACAGCATGGGCGGCACCGAAGGCGAGGTAGCCGGTGAAGTCACCACTCATGGTGCCAAAGTTGTTGGCGTTCTGTTTGAGCTTGAAGTCGTTGCGCTTTTGTTCCTGTGTGAGGTTGAGGGCATCGCGTCCAGTGTTGTCGACCCGACGTCCGTCCTGCGTGACGACTTGCAGGGCCTTGGGATAGACCGACATCGGATCGACTTTTTCCAGGCCTGCGCCGATGGTCTTGTCGACGAGGACCTGGATGAATGGACGGATGCCGTCGCTGATCACCTTGTGGGCGGCGCCAAGCACAGTCGAGGTGGCCGCTACATGTTTGCCATAGGAGGCGTCCGCCATTTTTTCATCTATCGCCGCAGTGATGGCGCCAAAGTGGCCCGCAGACGCCACGCCCTGCGGGATCCCCGCGCCGGCAAACACCGCCAGGCCGGTTACAAAGCCGCTCTTGGTCTTGAGGTCGGCGACATAGTCCTGGCGTGCGACGTTCTTCAGCGCGGTGTCCAGTACCTCGTTTTTCTTCGTCGCCGTTGCCAGTTCGCTTGGCGTGTTCGGCTTGTCGTCATCGGTCTTCAGCAACTGGCCAAGCTCCTCCTGGACCTCGCGCAACTGGCCCAGTTGATCCTTCGCCTGGTCGCGTGCGGTCGGGGGAAGGCTCTCGTTGCTCGCCGCTTGTTGCGCATGCTCGATTCGGCTCTCCATGAAGGTATTCAAGCGCGTGGGCATGTCTTGCGTCATGGCTTGCATGACACCTTTGGCATAACCGCGGAAGGCTTCATGGCTATTTTGCAGCAGTTGGCGATCGTTCCCTTCCGGGGTTTTATCGATGACTTCCTGACACAACGAATGATAGGCGCCAAGGGTATTACCCATGCGCTCGCAGTGTTTGTCCCAGACCGCTTTGAAACCGCCGTCCTCTTTCCTGTCGTCCTCGTTCTTGCCCAGGTATTCGTTGAAGTCCTTGACGAATGCTTCGGTCTCTTCGTGGCCCGACAGCATCGGGTGCGGCGTGCCGCCGAGTTCGGTGAGGTGCTTCTGTACATCTTGGTAGCTGGTGCCTGGCGCGTAGCCCAATACTTTGCCTTCCAGGCTCATATGCTCACGTGCATAGCCGATGGGGTCGCTATCAGGGTTTTTCTTGCCGAGGCTGTTGACCAGCCCTGTCAGGCGCTGCTGTCTGGTCTTGAGTGTTTGCTGGGTGTTGTCGGTTGGTTTTCCTTCGAAGTGATAAGGCACCAGGGGATTCGTGGAGGGACGAACCTGCCCGGACAGGCTGGTTCCCGCCGGCGTGATTCGATCGTCCTGCTGGTGCAGCGCCGCCGAACCGGTGCTTCGTCCTACTGATAAATCTGGCATGTCGTGCTCTCCTAGATTGACAGGGCGCTGTTGAGCCCGGTGCTACGGGGGGTGGGTTTGGGCTGGGTGGTCTTGGCGGCGTCGTTTGGGCTGGCGCCGTCGAAGAAGTAGCCATCGCGCCAGATCAGCGCCATGTCGGCGGCACCGCCCATCAGCCCGAGCAGACGCTCGGCCGTGAGGGTTTCCAGGGGGACGTGGCCGATCAGGATCACCTGTTCGCTGTCGCGGTTGTAAGACAGGGAAGGGCAGAACGCCCCGCTCAGCAGGTACAGGTTGGTTTCCAGCAGCCGTTGCAGGACCGCTTCGCGATTTGCCACAGGCAATGGCCCGAAGCCGCAGTAGATAAAGACGTCTCCCTCACCCACACCAGGGGTGTGCTTCAGGGAAAAGTCCACATCCTTGACCGACAGGTTTGCCTGTTCGTAGAACGCTGACGGGGTAGGAATCATCGTGAGTGCGCAGAGCTGATCGATCAGCTTGCAATAGATGGGTGACGCCATGAGTGACCTCGCATTGTCATCCAGGCGCCGACGAGCGCCTGCTGCCCATGGTGAGTGACACCTGCGGCATTTCGGTTCCAACCGAGCGCGGCTGCAGCCCGATGCCTGGGCGAGCCGCGTGGAACCGCTGCCCTGCGATCTGCCACCCAATGGCGCCACCTCATTCAAGGTTGACCGCCCATGTCCCGAACACTTGCACCTTTGCCGGCCCGTCGATTCGTCCCCAAAGGGTTGTCCATGCTGGCCGTGGGGGCCTTGCTGTATGGCTGCCAGCACCTCGAACCGCAACTGACCATCGGCGATCCTTTCGCCAACGAGCCTTACCGCTCGCAACTGCGCTGGCTTGAGCCGGCGCCTACGGACACGATCATCCAGATCGGCGAGTCAGCCCCGCAAAGTGGCGGCAGCCTGTGGGCGCGCATGCGCCAGGGGTTTTTCTTGCAGACCAAGACCCAGGGGGTGGCGCGCATCGATGAGCAGCGCCGCTGGCTGATGGCACGTCCGGCGTTCCTCACCCAGACCGGACGCGCCGGCAGCCGATACTTGCACTTCATCGTGGGCGAACTGAACAAGCGCAACATGCCGCTGGAACTGGCGCTGCTGCCGGCTATCGAGAGCGGGTTCAATCCGAACGCCCGATCGCCTGCCCAAGCCCTCGGCCTCTGGCAATTCATTCCCGCTACGGGGCGCCGGTACCAATTGCAGCAGCGAGGCGACTATGACGAGCGCCGCGACATTCCCTCATCGACGCGAGCCGCCCTGGATTATTTGTCCTACCTGCACGATTACTTCGACGGCGACTGGTTGCTGGCGCTGGCCGCCTACAACGCCGGGGAAGGGCGGGTACGCGACGCCATCAAGCGCAATCGCGCCCGCGGCCTGGCGACCCACTATTGGAACCTGTCGTTGCCCGGTGAGACCCAGAACTATGTGCCGCGACTCCTGGCGCTGTCGCAACTGGTGAATACACCAGCAGACTATGGCGTGAGCCTGGCGCCCATTGCCGACCAGCCGTACTTCCAGATGGTGGCCTTGGCGCAGTCCGTGGACCTGGCACACCTGGCGCAGTTGTCCGGTGTGCATGAGCGAGAGTTGCACATGCTCAACCCTGCCGCGCGTGGCCGGGCCAGGGGACGCTTGTTGATGCCCTTGGAAGCGTCGCGCAGGCTGCTGGCCCAGCCGGACATGATCGCCAAGGCCGCGCTGCCTCGCGTGGTCGCCAGCGAAGAACAGGTGGTTGCCTCACCCGATACTGGCACGGCCGAGCCGCAGGTGGTGGAGGTGGCCGTGCCGCCAGGGGTGTGAGTCGCTCATCCGGGGTCTACAGGCAGCCCATCGCGATACTGGCCAAGCCGCGAGCGCGTGGGTCCATCAAGACGTAGGAGCCAATGGTGTTGCAGGCGAAGCCGAACGCCACCCCGCGTTCAGGGTCGGCGAACCCGATGGTGCCCCCGGCGCCCATGTGGCCGAATGCCTCGTTGCCCATGCCATAACTGCCGTTCGCCACATCTGGCTGGTTGAGCATGATGCCCAGGCCGAAACGTGTTGGGGTCTGGATGGTCGGGTCGTATTCGGCGCTGTGCTCGCGCAACATTTCGTTGAGCAACGGCGACTCCAGCAACTGCCCGTCGAGCAGGCCGGCGTAGAACGCTGCCAGGCTGCGGGCGTTACCATGTCCGTTGGCTGCCGGTTGGGTCATGCGCTTCCAGCCAGCTTCGTTACTGCGCCCCAGCACCATGGGCGGGTTGGCGAAGGCCAGTGCGCTCATGGCGGTCGGCTCGTTGAGCACGTCCTTCAGCACCCTGCCAAAAGCTTCATCGTCGATCTCGTCTTTGGTGCGTGCCATGTAGGCGCAGCGTGCGATGGTCGCGTCGTCCAGGCCGAGATGGAAGTCCAGCCCGAGCGGCGCCGCCACCCGCTGGTGAATGCTTTGCGCCGGCGTCAGGCCATCCACCCGGCGTAGCAGTTCGCCGAGGATCCAGCCGAACAGCAGGGGCGAATAGGTTTGCTGCTCTCCGGCCGCAGCCCAGGGATGCTCCTCGGCGATCAGGTCGGTCATGGTGTGCCAGTCGTAGAGGGTTTCCGGTGCCAGGGGTGTGCGCAGCGCCGGCAGCCCGGCCCGATGGCAAAGCACCTGGCGCACGGTGATCGATGCTTTGCCGGCGTTGGCGAATTCGGGCCAGTAGCGGCAGACCGGCGCGTCCAGGTCCAGGCGTCCTTCGCCGACCAGTTGCATGATCGCCACCGCCGTGAAGGGTTTGGTGCAGGAAAACAGATTGAGCAGGGTGTCGCGCTGCCAATGGCTGTCCGGTTGCGGCCCGGCAATGCCGGCCCACAAATCGATAACGGTTTCGCCGTCAATCTGAATGCAAAGGGCGGCGCCGCGTTCGAATGGGCTCTGCATCAGCCGGATAAAAGCCTCTTTGACCGGTTCGAAGCGAGTGTCGCATTGGCCATGGATAGCAAGTGCATGCGTCATGTCGGCTCCACGCAAGGGTTGGTGTTTCCCTTTGAGTGACGCTGGCCGTGCAAACGGTTCATCGACAGGACGACCCCATGTGGGAGCGAGCCTGCTCGCGATAGCGGTGAGTCAGCCAACATTGAGGTGACTGATACACCGCTATCGCGAGCAGGCTCGCTCCCACAGGGATCTTTTTTGGCGAGCCCTGCCACTCAAGGAGCAACGATTCATGCCCCTGGAGAGTGTTCATGGCTTACGAGCGTACCCTTGATTTGAATAGCGACGCGTTTCGCGGCGAGGCTTATCGGCATTATGCGGCGCTGCGCCAGGCGTCTCCGGTGTTCTTCAGCCAGGCCGAAGGGCAGCTGCCGATGTGGTACGTCACCGGTGCGCGGGAAGTCGAGGAGGTGCTGCTGGACAACGAGCGCTTTGCCCGTGACCCGTCGCGGATCGATGCGCAGTTTGCCGCGATGCTTGGCGGCGAGCAATCCATCGCGTTTCTTAATGACCACATGCTCAACCGCGACGGTGACAGTCATCGCCGCTTGCGTCGCCTGGTCAACAAGGCTTTCACGTTGAAGGCGGTGAACGCCCTGCGGCCTCGTATCGAACAGATCGCCGAGACGTTGCTGGAGCCAGTGCAGTCGGGCGGACAAATGGATGTGGTGAGCCAATATGCATTCCCGTTATCGATCACCGTCATCGCCGAACTGCTTGGCGTCCCCGCGCAAGACCGTGACGATTTCCGCCGCTGGTCCCACATGATCGTCCAGCAGGTGGGGCATGACCTGAGCGAGTTGCAGCGTTGCTACAACGAATTCGCCGGCTACATGCTCGCGCTGATCGACCAGCGTCGAGCGCAGCCGGGTGACGATCTGGTTTCGGCGCTGGTGCAGGTCGAGGAAGAGGGCAGCATGCTCAGCCAAAGTGAACTGTGCAGCATGATCGCGCTGCTGATCATTGCCGGGCACGAAACGTCGGCGTCGATGATCGGCAATGCTGTGCACATGCTCGTGCAGCACCCCAAGGCGCTGGCGCGATTGCGTGACGAGCCGGCGTTGATGCCTGGTGCGGTCGAAGAGTTTCTGCGCTATGACTCCTCGGTGGAACGGGCCATGGTCCGCTTCGTCACCCGGGACACCGAACTGGCCGGGCAACGCTTGCTGCGCGGGCAACTGCTGATTGCGGTGGTGGGCTCAGCCAATCGTGACCAAGGGTTGTGTGAAAATCCTGACACACTCGATATCACTCGCCCGGCCTGTCCGCACATGTCTTTCGGCAAAGGCACGCACTACTGCCTGGGCGCCTCGCTGGCCCGGCAGGAATTGGAAATTGCCTTGAATACACTTCTTCGGCGCTGCCCTGGGCTGCAATTGGCGGTCGATCCCGGCGCCGTACGCTGGCGCTATGTGCCCAACTTCAGAGGGCCCGAGGCGTTGCCGGTGTGCTGGTCGGTGGATTGAGGCGGTTGCTTGCCGGGAGGAGCCCGGGTGACGGTGCATGCAGTTTACTTGAGAGGACGTATGAATTTGTGGCGAGGGGATTTATCCCCGCTGGGCTGCGAAGCAGCCCCAACACTGTCGACTCCATCTACCAGACAGACAGTGATGTCAGGTTTCAGGGCTGCTTCGTAGCCCAACGGGGATAAATCCCCTCGCCACAATGTGTCGAATAAACCCTGGGAAAATGACGTTGCCTGTGATCAGTGCAGAAAGTGGCACAGGCCTCTGCTTGATAAAAAATGTGGCTCGCCCGACCTACAGCCGAACGAGCCGCAGACTCACGCCAGACTGGCCTCCTCGTTTTGCTCCGGCGCAGAAAGGGTGGTGGGTGCCGTGTCGCCTGGCGTCAGGTGCAGTCCATAGAGCACGACGTCCGCACGGTTCTCTGCGAACCGGGCAATGCCGGGAAAACGTCCCCATTGCGTGGCGCCAAGCCCTTGTACGCCGCGTTTGCTGGCCTCGTTGTGCTCGATGATCCAGGCCACCAGCGTCTCGAAACCATACTGCCTGGCCAGCACCACCGCGGCTTGGCCGAGGCGGATGCCTACGCCGCTGCCGATGTGGTCGTTGCGCACGTAGATCGACACTTCGCCGGTCAATCGGCAGGCCTGGGCTCCCCAGCAGAAGCGGTTGACGATCAACCAGGCGACGACTTCGCCGGCACGTTCGAGCACGTAGATCGGGTCACCCTCCTTGACGAAACAGTCGACGAAGAACGTCATTTCCTTCAGGGAAAACGCTCTCAGTACGGGGGAACTGGTTCCCCCCAGAGCGCTTTCGTTGAAGATAGCTGTCATCACCGGCAAGTCGTCGGGGGTGTAGCGGCGCACGCCGCGTGGCAGGTTGGGCCGGCTGTTCAAACGATTATGGGTCATGGCCGGGCTTCTCCATAGACGCTTCGTTTGAGTTGCTCACGCGCACGAAACAACCTTGAGCGCACGGTGCCAATAGGGACGCCCAGCCGTTCGGCGGCATCGCGGTAGCTGCTCTCGGTGTCCACCGCGGTCCACAGGGTATCGCGCATGTCCTTGGACAGCGCGTCCATGGCTAACAGCGTACGGTCCAACAGCCGACGGTTGTCGCACAGTTCACTCAGGTCAATGTCGTCACTGGACTCGTGGAACTCGCTTTCGTCGAAAGTACTCAGCGGTGGCTGCGCGTAGAAGCGGCGGAAGTGGTTGCGGATCAGGTTGAGGGCGATGCCACACAACCAAGTGTCCTGCTTTGCCAGCCCTTTGAACTTCTGCTGGTTGCGCCAGGCTTCCAGGTACGTGAGCTGGATGATGTCGTCGGCGTCGTCTTGATTGAGTACACGTTTTTGCACAAACAGACGCAGCTTGCGTTCCTCGCCGAAGCAGATGTCTGGCGCACCTGCGGGTGCCGGGGAGGTTTGCGGGGGGGCCATGAGATTCAGGCTGTTCATCAATAAATCCCTCTGAATAGGTTCCATAGCGTCGATAAAAATGTCGACGTTTCCCCTATCAGCAGGACCTGTGCCAAGCCAGGTTAATGATTTATCAGATTGATAAATAAGACTTTTTATTTAGTGTTTCTACTCTATTTGTGCAAGGGCATGCACAGCCGACCCGAGCTTCACTGCATGAAATTGCACCGAGCAAACGCTCGGGAAGAGACCTGCCGTCAACTCACCCGAATCGTTCAGACAAGGCCATGGCCGGTGATGGAACTGAATGCTGGATCGCCGCCACCCACTGAGCGTCCGAAACCACGCTCATGGCCATCATGAAAGTAGAAGCCCCGACAAATGCGCATATTGCCGTCAACCTTGCCCAGGCCGCTTCGGCCATGGTGGGCATGGGCAAGCCTGTCGCATCGGCCCAGTCCGTGCAGTCCAATTCGATGGAGGAGGTCGGCATGACCTTCAGCCATCACGTGGAGCGCAATACCAAGGCGCTGAGCCAGCGGCGCATACGCAATGCCCGCAGCGAGGTGGGCCAGGTGCGGGTCGAGACGCGCGAGCAGTTGGAGCAGTGGTACGACCAACTCGGCCACCCAGGCAAGCAGAGCCTGGGGGCAATGGCGGCCCAGGCCGGTCTGTTGCTGTGTGGCGAGCCGGTGCTTGAAGAGGTGGTGCAGTCCACCGGTGGTGACCCGGCCCGTACCGACCTGATCCTGCAGCAAGCCTTGCGCGATGCCCAAGTGCAAGGTCGTCTCGTTGAAGCCCAGCGCGCTCGCGACTACCTGCAGCTATTGCGCGAGCGTTATGGCGCACAGATCCAGGCGGGCATGAATATCGCCGAGGCTTTGCGCGCTTCGGGCGGCGATCCCGAGCTGCGCCAGGCGGTAAGGCGGCTCTACTACGACACCGTGGTGCTCAAGCAGTCGTTGCCCACCATGATGCAGGCATTGCTTGGCCTGTTCGGCGAGGCGGCGTTCGTGCCGGGGCTGGACATGATGCGCCGGGCACTGGCTGACGACATCGCTGCGCACACGCCTTCACGCCCAACCGCCCTGTTGCGCACGTTGTTGATCGGCCTTGCCGCCTCGACGCAACTGGGCAGTGTCCTGCACAGCTGCCGCCGTTTGCTCGAGCAACTGGCCTACAGTTGTCCGGCCAGCCAGCTCACGGCCGTGCTGTTGCTCCAGCGCATGCTGGGGTTTGTCAGCAGTGGCCTGTCGGCGGCGGAAGTACGGCGTATAGGACGTGAATTGGGTGGAGAAGAGGAGCGGGACCAACTGGTTTCTCTGAACGGCCTGTACCCCTTGCTCAAGCGTTTGCCGCTGCCACTCTGGCGTGATGGCAAAAGCCGACAGACCGCGCTGAAGAACCTGTTGGTGCTGCTCGATGAGCGCTCCCGTGACGACCCCCGCTGCCAGACCGCTGCCCCGGTGATTGGAGCGCGCTCATGATCGCCCTGTTGAACAAAGTCGCCAACGAAGCGCTGCGGCGCGTCGAAGTGGTCGGGGCGTTCGTGGTGCTCGGCATCGTGTTCATGCTGATCCTGCCCTTGCCGACCCCGGTGGTCGATGCGCTGATCGCGATCAACATTTGTATCTCCTGCCTGCTGATTGTGCTGTCGCTATACCTGCCACGGCCACTGGCGTTCTCCTCGTTTCCCGCGGTGCTGCTGCTGACCACGCTGTTCCGGTTGGCATTGTCAGTGGCGACCACCCGATTGATCCTGCTCCAGGGCGACGCCGGTCATATCGTCCAGGCGTTCGGCGATTTTGTGGTGGGGGGCAACCTGGCGGTCGGGTTGGTCATCTTCCTCATTCTGACGGTGGTCAACTTCCTGGTGATCACCAAGGGCTCGGAGCGGGTCGCCGAAGTGGCGGCACGTTTCACACTGGACGCACTGCCAGGCAAGCAAATGTCCATCGACAGCGACCTGCGCGCGAACCTGATCGATGTCAGCGAAGCCCGGCGGCGCCGCGAGGAGCTGAACAAGGAAAGCCAGCTGTTCGGTGCGATGGACGGGGCGATGAAGTTCGTCAAGGGCGATGCCATCGCGGGCTTGGTGATCGTAGTGATCAACCTTATCGGCGGCTTTTCGATCGGGATGATGCAGCACGACATGGGCGCGTCCGAATCGATGCACTTGTATGCCGTGTTGACCATCGGTGACGGTCTGATCGCGCAGATTCCGGCTCTGCTGATTTCGCTCACTGCGGGCATGATCATCACCCGGGTGTCGCCCGAAGGGCAACCGGCGGGTAGCAGCGTCGGCAAGGAAATCGCCCAGCAGTTGACCGCCGAACCCAAGGCCTGGGTGATTGCTTCGGTGGGAATGCTCGGCTTCGCGGCCCTGCCCGGCATGCCCACGCTGGTGTTCGTTGTTATCGCCTTGATCACCGGCACCGCGGGCATCGTTCAGCTGTACGCCCGCGCACGGCAGGCGCGCCAGAGCGAGCAACCGATCGACGTCGTTGCCCCTGCACAGAACGGCGCTGAAGACCTGCGCAGCTTCGACCCGACCCGTGCCTATCTTTTGCAGTTTTCCAAAGCGGTGGAAGGCAACGCTGCGGCCGAGGAGGTCATCCAGGCGATCCGTAAGAAACGTAATGCGCTGGTGGCTGGCTTTGGCCTGACCTTGCCGCCCTTTGAGATCGAATACAGCGCGCTGCTGGAGGACGACGAATTCCGGTTCTGCGTGCACGAGGTGCCGATGTTGCGGGCAACCTTCACAGAACGTGTGGCCGTGACGCGCGGGCCGTTGCCGTTCGAACCGCGCGACGGGCAGGTCGGCAGCGAGGTGCGTGACGAGCATCAGTGGTTATGGCTGACGCCTGACGATCCGCTATTGGCGGACGAGCGCGTGGAGGCCGTGTCTGCCGCCGAGTTGCTGGTGGAGCGGATGAGCCGCGCCATGTTTGCCACGGGCCCGCAATTCTTGGGGCTTCAGGAGAGCAAGTCGATTCTCAGTTGGCTCGAAGCGGGCCAGCCAGAGCTGGTGCAGGAGCTGCAGCGGACCATGCCATTGGCCCGTTTCGCCGCCGTGCTCCAGCGCCTGGCCGGCGAAGGTGTTCCGCTGCGAGCGGTGCGCCTGATCGCCGAGTCCTTGATCGAGCATGGGCAGCATGAGCGTGACGTCGGTGCGCTGACGGACTACGCGCGCATCGCCCTGAAGTCGCAGATATATCACCAGTACCGCGACGAAGACGGCCTGCACGTGTGGCTGTTGACGCCGGAAACTGAAGGCCTGTTGCGCGACGCGCTGCGCCAGACCCAGACGGAAACCTTTTTTGCCTTGGAAAGCCTGCATACCCGCGCCTTGGTGATGCAGTTGCGCGAAGGTTTCCCGTTGCGCGCCAAGCGCGTGGCCGTGCTGTTGGTGGCGCAAGACCTGCGGGCTCCGCTGCGCGATTTGTTGCGCGACGAATTCAATCACGTGCCAGTGCTCGCCTTCAGTGAGTTGCATAGCAGCGCCCAGGTCACCGTGCTGGGGCGCTTTGACCTTGAGCAGGAAAAACTACAGATGGAGGCGGCGTGACGGGCTGGGCTTGGTGCGCCGACAACGGAGCCTCCACTTAACGATGCAAATCCAGGCGCATCCGATGGCCTGGCTGTGACAGAGGACGGGGGCCGCCGGTGCCCCGTCGTACAACCGGATCGTGGGCGAGCATCTGTCGCCCCTTGAGGAACTGACCATGTTCGAACTGCGCGTATTGAGTGGTCTGCACCGGGGTGCGGCGTTGCCGCTGGTTGGCGAGCAATGGGTGGTCGGGGCGGCCGAGGATGCCGACCTGGCGCTTTACGACCCAGGTATCTGTGGGCGTCACGTGGGCCTGCGGCAGGTGCAGGGCCAATGGCTGCTGGAGCTGCTGGAGGGTGCGGTTTGCGATGCTCAAGGCCAGCCCTGGGCAGCGGCCGAGCCCTTGCAGAGTAATGCCCCGTTTGCCGTGGCAGGCGTCTGGCTGTGCCTGGCCCCGGCCGATCAACCCTGGCCCGAAGAGGCGGCGCTGGATGACGCCGCGGGTCTGGCGGCGGACCGGGAAACCCCCAGGCCCGCTGTGCGGCCATCGTGGCCCAAGCGCCTGGCAATCGCCGCGGCGGTGATCACCGTCGCCTCCAGCGCCTGGGCCTTTACCAGCCAGCCGACGCAGGCCGTGGCGCGCAGCCCGGCCCAGCAGCTCAAACACAGCAAGGTGGCATTGGACAATGTCGAGGCGGTCCGCCTGGCGCTGGATCGCATGCTCCAGGAACGTGATTTGGGTGCCGGTGTGCGGGTCGAGAGCCAGGGTGACCAACTGGTCCTGGTGGGTGAGTTGCCGCGTCAACGCCTGGCGGTGGTCGAGCGGCTGATCGAACGTTTCCATGATCGCTATGAGACGCCAGTCGGGATCACGGCCAGCGTGAACGAGCGGCTGACGCAGTTGCCGTTCCAGATCGCCCAGATCGTGGGCGGCAAGCATGGCCACGTGGTCACCGCCGATGGACGTCGGTTGTTCCTGGGCGACCAGATCGATGGCCTGCGCTTGACCGCCATCGACAGCGGTAAAGTCACCTTCGAGGGCGACCAACGCTACGAGGTCACCTGGTGATGACGCAGGCGGCGATTGCGCGACTGGCAGCCTGGGAGGCCGGGCAACTGGCGCATTTGCGTCGCTTCGCGCCGGTCATGGTGCGCGGACGGGTGCAGCGGGTCAGCGGCATCCTGTTGCAGTGTCGACTGCCGGGGGCGCAGATCGGCGACCTTTGCCGGGTCGAACGTGACGCACGCGAGCCACTGCTCGCCGAAATTGTCGGCTTCGACCAGCACGATGCCTTGCTCAGCGCTTTGGGCGGCCTGGAGGGCGTTCGGGTCGGTGCGGCGGTGGAGCCGCTGGGCATGCCGCATCGGGTGTGCGTGGGTCCGCAGTTGCTTGGCCAGGTGCTGGATGGATTCGGCCGGCCACTGCTAGACGGCGGCACGGGAGCGTTCGCCGGTTCGCACGTGCAGCACGCATCACCGGTGATTGGCGAGGCCCCGGCGCCCACCGCACGACCGCGCATCCAACGGCCCTTGATGACCGGCGTACGGGCCATCGACGGCCCGCTGACGCTCGGCGAAGGCCAGCGTGTGGGGCTGTTCGCCGGCGCCGGTTGCGGCAAGACCACACTGTTGGCGGAAATTGCCCGCAACGTTGACTGCGATGTCATCGTGTTTGGCCTGATCGGCGAGCGCGGGCGTGAACTGCGCGAATTCCTCGACCATGAGCTGGATGAAGAACTGCGTGCCCGTGCGGTGCTGGTGTGTGCCACCTCCGACCGTTCCAGCATGGAACGCGCCCGTGCGGCGTTCACCGCGACGGCATTGGCTGAGGGGTTTCGTGCCCGAGGCCAGCGTGTCCTGCTGCTCATCGATTCGCTGACCCGCTTCGCCCGGGCCCAGCGTGAAATCGGCCTGGCCGCAGGCGAACCGTTGGGGCGCGGCGGTCTGCCGCCGTCGGTCTACAGCTTGCTGCCGCGTCTGGTCGAGCGGGCTGGGCTGACCAACGAGGGCGCCATCACCGCGTTTTATACGGTGCTCATCGAGCAGGACTCCATGAACGATCCGGTGGCGGATGAAGTGCGTTCGCTGCTCGACGGTCACATCGTGTTGTCGCGCAAGCTCGCGGAGCGCGGCCACTATCCGGCAATCGACGTGCTGGCCAGCCTGTCGCGAACCTTGGCCAACGTGGCCGAGGCGGAGCACCTGAGGTCAGGCATCAATCTGCGCCGATTGCTGTCGGCCTATGAGCAAATCGAACTGATGTTGCGCTTGGGCGAATACCAGGCCGGCGCCGACCCCTTGACCGATCTGGCGGTGGAGTCGCATGGCGCCCTGGACGCCTTCTTGCGCCAGGACCTGCGCGAGCCGGAGCCGTTTGCGTCCACGCTCGCCCACTTGCAGCAGTTGACCGCCTATGTCCCGGGTTGATCTGGACGCCCTGGCGCCGATACGTCGCCACCGCGAAGCGCAAGCCGAGCGGGCGTGGCGCCAGCAGCGTGAACTTTTGCGTGAGCGCGAAGCCGCGGTTGTTGCCGCGCGGGCGCGCATGCAGGCGAGTCGTGAGCAGCAGGCGGCGCAGCGCGAGGCGTTGTACGGCGAGCACCGTGGCCGGGCGCTGAGCGTGTGCGAACTGAATGCCTGGAGTGCCCAGGAACGTCGCTTGATCGGCGAGTTGGCCGAGCAAGCGCGGGCATTGCAGGCACTGGACGATGAACAGGCGCAACAGGCACAGCACACGGCCGCTGCCCAGCAGCGGTTACAAGGGCGTCGGCGAGATTCGGAAAAGCTCAGCGCGATGATGGAGCACTTGGTGGAGACCCCCTGCGATGAATGAACGCACCGTGCGCGGTGGGCCGACACTGCACAACAACCCCTCGGCTGCCCCCGTGCGGCATCCGCCTCGGGCGTATGAACAACCCGCCTGCCCAGGTGAGCCGGGCAAGCCGTCCGGCGGCACGCGAGTCCGCCCCTGCCACCGGGCGCGATCCCGACGTGACGGCGGAGCGCAACGATGGCTACTGGTTTCGCCAGTGGGTCGATGCGCCACGGGGTGGCACGCAGGATGACACTGCAGGCACCGGTTCGTTGTCGGGCCTGGTGAATCTCTCGAGCGGCGAAGTGGAGGCTTTTGTCGACCAACTCACGCCACGTCTGCGCGCCACGCTCGACCAGCAATTGGACCTGTTGCTGCATCTTCCCAACCTGGGCCGCATCAAGGTGTCTGCCCGGCGGCTAGGCGAAACGTCCGGGTGGGACATCGGCTTGAGCGGCGAAAGTGCAGACATACAGGCGCGGCTGGCGAGTCGATCCGGCCGCCTAGAAGACGCGCTGACCCAGAGCCTGGGTCAGCCGGTGAGCGTGCGCGTGGCGCGGGAAGAGGAGGCAAGCACGACATGACGGTACACGTATTGGCACTGCCGCCTGTGAGCATCGAGGACGCCACCGCCCGGCGGTTACTAGGGTTCGGCGTCAGTTTGCCCTTCGAGGTGGCAGGCGAGACCGGCCTGCTGGAGCTGACCCCGGGTGGCGCGGCTGGGGGGACACCGTATGTGCTGGCGTGTGCCCACGGTGTTTTTACCTTGGACGAACCCGGCGCGGTGCTGAGTCTGTTCGGTGAGTGCCCGGTGGTCTTGCCCGCCGAATCCGGACCGGATGACGCGTGGTTCTGGTCGCTGTTCCAGCAAGCCCTGAGCGAGCCCCTGCGCCAGGCATTCGGCTTTATCCAACCAGCGGACGGGCCCGCGGTGCAGGGCATTGCCTGCCGGCTCGACGTGAGGGTGGGCGCGGCCCGCGCCACCAGCCAACTGCAAATGACCGGCGCGGCCCTGCTGGGGCTGCTAGGCGCTGCGCCTTGGCAGCGGCGAACCGCGCCAGGGATCGCGGGTTTTGCGCTGCGTGTTCCGTTGGAACTGGGACACCTGGCGCTGGCTGCCGGGCAGTTGGCGACACTGCGCCCCGGTGATGTGTTGGTGCCGCAAACCCCTCTGTTCGACTCATCCGGCCAAGGGCTGATTCGCCTGGGCCGGCATTGTTTGCAGGTACGGGTACAAAGCCGTGCCGCGCCGTTGCGCCTGACCTTGCTCGCTCTGGAGGAGACCGTTATGAGCACCACCGCCGACACCGACATCCTGACGCCGGACTGGGACGATACCACCGGCTACGAACCTGACGCCCAAGCCGCCGAGACGGCCGATCACCCGGTGTCGGCCTATGCCGCCGCTGAAACCGAGGAGGCGCCGATGGCGGAGCCGGGCGCTGGCGATCTCCCGGAACGTTTCGACGATCTGCCGCTGGCGCTCACGATACGCTGCGGTCATTTGCACCTGACCTTGGGTGAGCTGCGCAATCTGGTGCCCGGGGCGGTGCTGCAAGTGCAGGGCGTGACACCGGGGACAGCGGCACTGTTCTATGGCGAACGTGCCCTGGCCCACGGCGAGCTGGTTGAGGTCGATGGCCGGTTGGGCCTGCAAATCGCTCGCGTGGATGTGGCTGGATGAGCTTCCAGGGGATCGACCCCTTTCTGCTGGCGCTGTTCATCGGTGGGATTTCGTTGGTCCCCCTGCTGCTGATCATCTGCAGCGCCTTTCTCAAGATAACCATCGTGTTGACGATCACCCGTAACGCCATCGGCGTGCAGCAGGTGCCGCCCAATATGGCCCTGTATGCCATTGCACTGGCCGCGACGCTGTTCATCATGGCGCCGGTGGGCCACAACATCGCCGAAGAGCTGAAGGAGCGGCCGCTGGATTTCAGCAGTACCGAGGCGTTGCAAGGTTCTGCTCTGAACGCGGTAAAACCGTTGCAGGCCTTCATGTCGCGCAATACCAACCCGGACATCCTCGCCCACTTGCTGGAGAACACCCAGCGGATGTGGCCCAAGGAGCGCGCCGAGCAGGCCAGCCGTGACGACCTGATGCTGCTCATCCCGGCCTTCATGCTGTCGGAGCTCGAGGCCGGCTTCCAGATGGGATTCCTGATTTATATCCCGTTCATTGTCATCGACCTGATCGTGTCCAACCTGCTGCTGGCGCTTGGCATGCAGATGGTCGCGCCGATGACCATTTCGTTGCCGCTCAAACTGCTGATTTTTGTCCTCGTGCAGGGCTGGACGCAATTGCTCGACAGCCTCTTCTATTCCTATCTTTGAGGACGTGCGATGGACGCGCTGACGTTATTTAAGGAAGGCATGCTGCTAGTGGTCCTGCTCTCCGCGCCGCCCTTGATCGTGGCGGTGGTCGTCGGTGTGCTGACCTCCCTGGTGCAGGCATTGATGCAGATCCAGGACCAGACCTTGCCCTTCGGCATCAAGCTGGTGGCGGTCGGTGTAACCTTGCTGGTCACGGGCCGCTGGATCGGTGTGGAGTTGCTGGGACTGCTGCGCCGGGCATTCGAAATGATGGCCAACACCTGATGACGGCCCAGGCTTTTGTCCCGTATTTCGACTTGCTGCTGTCGATCGCGCTCGGCATGGCGCGCATTTATCCGGTCGCTTACCTGGTCCCGGTGTTTTGCTTCCAGCACCTGCGAGGCTTGCCGCGCCATGCTGTGGTGTTTGCCCTGGGCATGCTGCCGGCGCCCGGTATTCGCCAGGCGCTGATCGACGCCCAGGTCAATTGGCTGTCGCTGGCCGGGTTGATGTTCAAGGAGCTGGTGCTGGGTTTTTTGCTCGGGGTGCTGCTGGCGATGCCGTTCTGGTTGTTCGAATCGGTGGGCGCCTTGCTGGACAACCAGCGCGGGGCGCTCATCGGTGGCCAGTTGAACCCGGCGCTCGGCGCCGACACCACGCCGCTGGGTCTGCTGTTCAAGGAAATGACAATTTTGCTGCTGGTCGCCACCCTGGGCATTGGCACGTTGACCCAGGTGATCTGGGACAGCTACCTGGTGTGGTCGCCCACCGTTTGGTTTCCATTACCTGGTGCGGATGGCTTCGGCGTGTTTCTCGAGCTGCTCGCCGAAATGTTCATGCACATGATGCTCTACGCGGCGCCCTTTATCGGTTTGCTGTTGCTGGTGGAGTTCAGCCTGGCGCTGCTCAGCCTGTACAGCCCGCAATTGCAGGTGTTCGTCCTCGCCATGCCGGCCAAGAGCCTGATCGGCCTGGGCTTCCTGCTGTTCTACTTGCCCACGCTGTGGGACGCGATGACTGGCCGTCTTGACCGCTATGGGGAAATCCGGCATCTGCTTCACCTGTTGTTGCAGGCGCCCTGAAGGAGGGCATCGGGTATGAGCGAAGACAGTGGCGAAAAGACCAAGCGGGCGACACCGAAGAAAATTCGCGACGCGCGCAACAAGGGCCAGGTCGGCCAAAGCCAGGACCTGAGCAGCCTGATGGTGCTTGCGGCGATCACCGAAGTGGCATTGACCCAGGCCGACGACAGCATGCAGGCCTTGGAAAACATGGTGGCGTTCCCGCTGCATCGGCTGGATGTCGAGTTCGTGCGTGCCTTCGAGGAAACCTTGGCCCATGCCGGTGGTGTGCTGCTCAATTTCACCGTGATGACTGTGGGGTTGGCGATCGTCACGCGCCTGGTGGCCGGTTGGATACAGGTCGGTTTCCTGTTCGCACCCGAAGCCCTGCAGCCGGACCCGAACCGCTTGAACCCGGTGAACCAGGCCCAGCAGATGTTCTCCGGCCAGGCGTTGATCAACCTGTTCATGGGGCTGGTCAAGGCCGTGTTTATCGGCACTGTGATTTATCTGGTGACCCTGCCGGCTCTCGGCTCGTTGGTCAATCTGGTCAACGGCGACTTGCACAGCTATTGGCGCGGCTTGGCCAGCCTGTTTCGACACATCATGCACATTTGCCTGGGCGTATTGCTGGTGCTGGCGATTCTCGACTTCGGCCTGCAGAAGTATTTCTTCGCCAAGCGCCTGCGCATGAGCGAGGAGGAGGTGCGCAAGGAGTTCAAGGAAATGGAAGGCGACCCGCACGTAAAAATGCACCGCCGCAGCCTGGCCCGGCAATTGGTCGACCAGCCCGTCAGCAAAGAAACCAAACCGGTGGAAGACGCCGACATGCTGGTGGTCAACCCCACCCACTTTGCCGTCGCGTTGCTGTATCGCCCCGAGGAAACGGCACTGCCGCAGTTGATCGTCAAAGGTGTCGATGCCGAGGCCCGGGCGCTGATCGAACGGGCCAAGGCGGCGCGGGTCCCGGTTATTCAGTGCATCTGGCTGGCGCGTACGATTTACCGCGAAGACGTCGGTGGTTATATCCCCCGGGAGACGCTCCAGGCGGTTGCCCATATTTATCGGGTGCTGCGCGAACTGGATGACGAGGCCAAGGGTGAGGTGATCGAGATTCCGGAATTGAACCAGCGTTGAGGTCGATGGAACCGATGCACACGCGGTTGCCACTCAGGAAGTGAGCCAGGCTCGTCCGGAGGATACCGGCCTGCCGACAGTGCCCACCACACCGACATCTACTCGTGGAGGATTCCCATGCCCGCCCCCAGTTCCCTGACGAGCCCCTTAAGGGGTACAGGTGCCCTGCACGGCACCGACAGCTTATCGCCATCGCGCTCACCCTCGTTGAGCCAGCGCTCCCACGACGCGCAGCAACACCAAGGCACCCAAAGCCTGCATGACCGAGGACGTTCGTCCTCGACTCCACCTGCGGTGCATCAGCGTGGCCGCTCCCGAACGCGGGACGCCAACCACGCGGCGGCGCCGAATGACACGCAACCGCTGGATGACGCGCAAACGTCCAGCCCCACTTCGGCCTCTCGCACGCCGGACTCTTTCATGAGCGAGATGGAAACCCGTCAAAAGCAGTTGATGGAAAAGCAGTTCAATATGCAAATGGGTATGGAAGAGCGCCAGAGCACCATGATGCTGATCAAAAGCTCCGCCGACATGACCAAGTTGATGAGCGATACGGTGACGGAGGTCACCAAGGGCTTCATGGACAGCGCAAGGAAAGTCATGCAGGAGGGTGGCGAGGCGATGAAGCTTCGATAAACATCTCCATTGCTGACCATTTGGGGAAAATGATGAACCTGTGGCGAGGGAGTGGCCGCCGCGTCTGCGACGCTGCGCTGTCGCGCAGTGAACCAGGTCCTGTGGCGAGGGGATTTATCCCCGTTGGGCTGCGGAGCAGCCCTAAAGCAGTTAACTCAATCTTCCTGGCACACCGAGTTGCCTGGTTTGGGGGCTGCTGCGCAGCCCAACGGGGATAAATCCCCTCGCCACAAAGAGGCGCACTCGCCTAACTGAGATCACATTGCCGAACTGTGTTTGGCAGAAGATTTTATTTCTAAAAATCAGCAGGTTGTAATTTGTTCCATGAGAGCTTGCTCCCGCTTGAGTGCGAAGCACTCACAAAAAATGGTCTGCTACGCAGCCCTGCGGGAGCAACCCCTAGCCATGGGTTTACCGACTTTTGCTCCATGGCCGTCTAGCCCAGTCGGGTGCGGCCTGTGTTGAGCGAGGCCGGACGAGGACCGCCCGGCGTTGCAGGCACTGCCAAGCGCGCCCGAACGTCGGCGACCTGGGCGATGAAACCTACGACCCAATGGCAGAACTGCACCTCATCGAGCATCGCCAGCGGACAATGGGCACACAAGCGAACGCTGCCCTTGTTGTCCAGAGCCAGCCAGCTGCCGCCGAGCAGATCCAATCGAAAGTTGAGTTCCAGCAAGCGCTTGTGCAGGCCGGGTGCGTGGGCAGGTACATCGATCGAGCAATGAAGGATGACGACATCGCCGTGATCGGGCAGCTCGATGACCACGGCTTCGCGATTGCTCGTGTCATACAGCGCGCATACGCCACTTTCCAGTTGCAAGTCTGCATGCAGATGTTCCGCGAGGGCCGAGATCAAGCGCTGGGCTAGCGGTGCGACGGTCATGGAAAACCTCCCTCATAAAGTCTCTGGATGAATCACTGTGGCGAGGGAGCAAGCTCCCTCGCCACAGGTTCAGCGTTGTTCCTGGGTGAACAGCATTGCCCTCAATACGTGGCCGAGTAATCATCGAGGTCTTCCAGACCCAGCAGCGACAACTGACGGGACTGGATTTCATCGAGCAGTTCACTGGATAGCGGTGCGTCGGGCAGCGCCTGCCAGACCACGAGTGCTCGCTGCGGATCGAGAAATACGAACAGCTGCGCGTACTCGGTCGGGTGGGCGAAGCGCTGTTCGAGTGCATGCTGGATCTGGTTTGCGCGCAGCGCCTGGCTTTGTACCTGTAAGGCGAGCCCCACGCTGTGAGGCTCGCGTCGCAGGCAGAACTCAATGCCTGGCGCTATTTCCCAATACGTCGCGATGCCGGCGATGATGTTCTTCTGAAAGGCCTGGCGAGTGCTTACGCTGTGTACCGAAAAAGACATAGCGTTTCAGTTCTCCAATGGGACGACCGTATGGTCCAGTGGGTGTTCGGGGGAGCCAAGGCCGCCGCGCATACCGGGTGGCCACCAGATCACCAGCCGACCGTTTTCCGGTTCGGCGCGGCTGCAGGCATCACCCTGGCAGCCCGAGCGGTTCGCGCAGCCGGCGAACACCGGCAGGCTCAGCAATAAAACGAGCAGCAGTGACGTGCGACTCATGGCAGGGTCCTCGCGCTGGTTTGCAGAAGAGAAGGGCGCTCGCCGCCTGGCGTGCGCGTGGGTTGTTTCATGACCACGAACACTTCGGTTTCCTCACCGGGCTCAAGCCACACCTTTGGCCAGGCAGAGGTGGCCAAGGCCCAGCGGCTGCCGCAGCTCGCCTCGTCGAAACGCAAGCGCTGCTGGTCGTCGTTGCGTACCACGCCCACGGCGATGCCGTAATCGGGGCCTGCGAACCATTGGGCCCGTGCAGCGTCCAGCGATAACCCGGGTTGCAACGCGCACAATGTGTCGGGCGAATACGGAATCGACGCCGCTTGCTTGAACGTGGCAGGAATGTTGCCGTCGGCGAGCTGGGCGAGCACATCGCTGACCTCGATACGACCGATGGGACGGGTGCCGTTGCGACGCTCTTCCAGGCGGGCCATGGCGCTGTCGACCTGTTCGCGGTCAAGGGCGGAGATGTAGCGGGACGGGTCGACCTGGTCACCGATCAGGCGGGGCGTCAGGATAAAGACTCGTTCGCGGCGGCTGGTCTCGCGCGTGGTCGAGGAAAACAGCAGCGGCCCGATCAGCGGGATGCGGCCCAGCCACGGCACCCGTTCGAGGTTATCGCCGGTCTCTTCGGTATGAAAACCGCCGACCACCAACGACCGGCTTTCCCCCACGACAGCCTGCGTGCTGACCACGCCCCGGCGCACGCTGGGCGTCTGCTGGCCGACCTCTGAGGGTTCGATGCGGCCGTCCTCGATGTCCAGGAACATCTGGATCTGATTGCGGCCTCCGGTCTCGATGGCATGGGGCACGACCTGCAAGCTGGTGCCTGCCGTGATGGGCTCGATGGTGGCCACACGCTCGCCGATGGCCGAGATGTACTCAGTCCGGCTGAAGTCGATGACCGCCGGCTGGTTCTCCAGGGTCAGTACCGACGGGTTCGCCACCACCGAGGCCAGGCCACGGCCCTCCAGGGCCCGCAGTTGCGCGGAAAAATCGCCGTAGTCCTGAATGAATACCGTTGAGCTGGCGCCTGGGCGAATCATTGAGGCTCCGCCGATCAGATCGCCGCTCTCGACGTTCCAGTTCGAGGCCAGCTCGGCCAGTTGCGTGCGGTCGATGTCGAGGATGATCGCATCGATCTCCACCAGCTTGCGCGGCACGTCCACATCGCGAATCAGTGGCGTATAGATTTCCCGTCGCTTGGGCGCGTCGTAGATGAGCACCGCGTTGTTGCGCACGTCGGCTTCGACGCGGATCCTGCCCCGGCCGCCTCCACCACCGCTCGCGCCGGACGCTACACGGTGGGTGTTTGGACGACCCATGCCGTTGAGTGCCAACTGTTCGATGTTGCCCATGGTCATGGATTGCTGGGTCTGCATGTTCTGGAACGATGCTTGGGGCGAGGCCTTCTGCATGCCCCCCGACACGGCGCTGCGACTTTCCAGCAAACCTTTCAGGATGCTGGCGACCCCGGGAATGACCAGCGTTTCGCCGCGGTACTTGACGTTGCGGTCGGCGGCGGTGGCATAGCGCAGCGGGAAACTGATCACTTCCTGCTTTTCCTCGGGGGTCTTGCGCGCTTCGGCAAACCGCGCCACCAGGCGCACGTAGCGCTCCGGGCCGGAGACCAGGACCACGCCTTCGTCGGGTAACTCGCCCCAGCCGAAACGCGGATCCAGCAGGCCGATGTCGGTCAAGGCTTGCTTCATATCCGGTACGGCATCGGCGGACACTTCCAGGCGCGTAGAGTCCTGGTTCTGCAAGGGGCTGACGTACAACGTGGTGCCGTACATGAACCACTGGAAGCGATTTTCGAGGCCGAGCCTGTCGAGGAACGCCTGGGGGCTTTCGGCGCGCATCCGACCGTCGACGGTGCCTTTCACCGTGCCATCGATCACCAGCTGCACCGCGAAGGTATTGGCAAAGTCGCCGAGTACCTTGGCCAGCGGTGTGCTCTGGGCGTCGTAGGCGTAAGGCGTGTTCTTCCAATCGGTCGGTATGGCCGCTTGTGCCGGCATGCCCGCGCCAAGCGCGCTGGCCAATGCCAGTGCGGTCAGCGAAGGTTTCGCCCAGCGGCGTGCGATCAACTGGCGAAGGTGTGCCTGGCCTGCGGTCATCAAGCGGTACGGTGTGAGCCACCTGTTAGGCATGACGGATTCCTGTTCCGAGCAAGTGAGAGTGCGAGAGGTGTCGCGCCACAGGCGCGGCAACGGCACGTTGGTCTTTATTGAGAATGGATTGCCAGGTGTCACGCTGGTTGAGCAGTGCTTCGAGCACCTCGATCAAGTCGTCGATGTGCCCATCCAGTGCCCGTAGCGCCACCAGCCATAACCGACTGTCCTGGGGCGAACGGGCCAGCGCGCCGGGAAATCGCGAGAGGCTTGGGTGCGCCAGCCGAAGCAGGTCTTCCAGAGCCACCTCACGGGTCACCGGGACGGTCAGTTCGACCGATGCCAGCAGGCCTTCTTCGAGCTTGCTGAACGTTGCTTCGCCATCGTCGATGACAACGGTGAAGTGCTCTGGACCATCGACACTGGTGCTCCAGCGGGTGAGCTGTGTTCGCAGCTCATGGCATTGCATCGATGATCGCCTTGGCGAGGTTGTGATGGGCCGTGGTCTGTTGAGTCGCTGCGTTCACCGCGACGGACATGCCATTCATGCTGGTCACGAAGGAGTGCATGTCGTCGAGCGACTGAGTTTCTGCGGCGTTCATCGCAGCGTTGTTGACGTTGTCGGTCGCGCGTTGGAAGTAGGTGTCGAGGCGACGCTGGACGGCATCGGTGGAAGACATGGGCGGTTCCTCTGGGCTAGGCATATTCACGATGTGAGTGGTGGTTATGCCATTGGCGGTTCCGCGTAAATGAGGAAAAAAACGACGGGGTGATGGTGGTCTGACAGCTGGCCAGGATTTTTTTGATCGAGTACATATCCATTCTTGCTGTAACGGCGACTTATGGTTTCGCCCTTACGGCGACTCACTTTCGAAGAGCGCGAAAGTAAGCAAAGCGCTTTTGCCCCACCACTCGGTGCCTCGCCTAGGCTCGGCATGCCTGAACGCAGGCATTGCTCCGTGGGCCGCCGCGAAGGGCCATCCATGGCCCAGCGCGGCTAACCCGGCATCCATGCCGGGTTGCCCACTGCGCAATACCTGCGTTCAGCCATCGTGGTTAACGGGGCGCCGAGATCAACGTCCTCCGCGAGGCGGCCTTATAGCCGGCCTGGCTCTTGCGGCCATATACCCATCAGACTTGTGTGAGCAGGACCTGTGGGAGCAAAGCTTGCTCGCGAGGCGGCCTGACAGCCGACCTGGCTCTTGCGGCCATACACCCATCAGACTTGTGTGAGCAGGACCTGTGGGAGCAAAGCTTGCTCGCGAGGCGGCCTGACAGCCGACCTGGCTCTTGCGGCCATACACCCATCAGACTTGTGTGAGCAGGACCTGTGGGAGCAAAGCTTGCTCGCGAAGCGACCTGACAGCCGACCTGGCTCTTGCGGCCATACACCCATCAGACTTGTGTGAGCAGGACCTGTGGGAGCAAAGCTTGCTCGCGAAGCGGCCTGACAGCCGACCTGGCTCTTGCGGCCATACACTCATCAGACTTGTGTGAGCAGGACCTGTGGGAGCAAAGCTTGCTCGCGAGGCGGCCTTATAGCCGGCCTGGCTCTTGCGGCCATATACCCATCAGACTTGTGTGAGCAGGACCTGTGGGAGCAAAGCTTGCTCGCGAGGCGGCCTGACAGCCGACCTGGCTCTCCCGGTCGTACATCGATCCATTTGTGGGAGCGGGCTTGCTCGCGAAAGCGGTGGGTCAGCTTGCGGTGATGTGTTGTGGTTCGGGCAGGCGTAGCGCCTCGACGGCGGTGGGCCAGTCGAGCAGGTATGTGCCGCCTGGCGTTTCCAGCTTCAGTTGATGTCGTGCCATGTCGGCATCCGCCACCGGCGTCCAGGGGCGCCTGCCAGCGGTGCCCAGGCTCTGCGTCAGACTTGCCAGGTCTTCAGGATGACAGCGAAGGGTGGCGCTGACCGGATCGTTCTGACGAGACGCCAACTGGCGGACGAGCGCATCGATACGTACCTGTTCCGGGACTTCGTCCAAAAGCGCCCCCAGGGCCTCGTTGACCAAATGTGCAGCACTGGTCTCGATCCGCTCCCACATGGCTTGGCGCTGGGCATCCCAGGCGGTGAGCAAGGTTTCGGCCTTTTCCCAGAATCGCGCTTGAGCCTGGAGCACGGTCGCGTCCGCCTCTGCGCTGGCGCGTGCAAGCAATTGCGCGGCCTGCACCTGGGCCTGTTCGAGGACGACCTGGGCGCGGGCACAATCAACCAGGGTTTCGCGTGCGATGTAGGGCTGCGACAAGCCCTGGCCATCGAGGCGCAGTTCAAGCGAACGTTGAGCGAGCATCGTGTCTCTCCGTTTGGATCGGGGCCGAGGGTGCCAGGCTTTGCTCAGCCTTCCAGCAGGCGGACTGCCAAAGCGTGTTCAGCTTGGCGGCGGCCGGTTGAGGGGCGGGCACCGATTCGATCGCGATGATTCTGTCGCGTGGGAACACCAGGCGCGCACGTTCCCAGGCCCGCTCATCCAGCCAGGCGCGCAGCAGTGCGAGCGGATCCTGGCCTTGTTCGAGCCAGTGTCCTGGGCGCAGGGCTTTGGCGGTGCGCTCGCACCAGGCCCGGTCCTGCACCGAAAGTGCCTGTGTTGCCGTTAACGGTGCGCAAGTGCTCGCCACCAGTTCGCAGGCAAGGGGCAAGGTCCGGGGCGTGCCGCAGAACAGCGATTGCAGCGTCGGGCTGGGCTGTGGTGGCGTACACGGCGTCATACCGAAGCTGCGCGCAAGCGCCGCATGGTGCCCTCGGGCGAGGGCGTCGATTTGCGGCGCGGTCAGATGGCGAAGCGCCGATGAATACCAGTCCCGGTCTGCTTCGCGCCATGCCTGGCTCCACCAGCGAACCCATTCAATCTCCACCGTCATGCGGCGGTCCCGTTACTGTCGGGCTTGGTCCCCGGGTTTTTCACGGCAAACAGCCCAGGTGTCGCGCTGCTTTGGGCGGCGACGGGCGTCCCGGCTGGCTTGGTGAGTTTGTGATCGAGAAATCGTGGCAGCACCAACACGCCGTTGCGCCATAGCCGATAGAGGCCATACAAGGCGCCCGTCAGGAGGGCGAGCAACGTGATGCTTGCCGTCACGGTCACCGCCCGCCAATAGCCGATGTCATCGGCCTGCATAAGGAAGGGGCCGAAATACGCCATCTTGCGCCGTTCCTGATATGGCGCGGCGGGGACGAATACCACCGATAGCTTGGTCGGGTTCTGAGCGGCGTTGGCCATGCCGGGAATCCCGCTGGCGACCAGGTTGCGCACGCGCGGGGTAATGCTGTCGGGGTCCAGGGCACGGGTGTGCTTGATGAAGACCGAGGCCGATGCGGGTTGGACCGGCTCACCCGGGGCCACTCGTTCCGGCAAAACCACATGGACCCGGGCGAGCACCACGCCATCTATTTGTGAAAGCGTCGATTCGAGCTCTTGGGACAGTGCATAGATGTAGCGGGCACGCTCTTCCATCGGCGTGGAAATGACGCCTTCCTTGCGGAATATCTCCCCCAGGCTGGAACGGGAGCGACGCGGCAGGCCAGCGGCTTCGAGTACCCGCACGGCGCTGTTCATGTCGGCAGGCTCGACCAGCACGTTCAGCCCGTCTTTGTCGACTTGCTTGCTCGCCTCCACGTTCTTGTTCGCCAGCTCGGCAATCACTTCGTTGGCATCCTGCTCGGAAAGATGGCTGTGCAGCGCCGTCCGTTCGTCGCAACCGATGAGCAGCAGGCACAGCAACAGTGTTGAGAACGCGCGCATGGACATGACCGGCCTTCCCTTTACTGAAGATTGGTGAGCTTCTCGATCGCCTGAGAGCCTTTGCTGACTATTTTTGCGGTCATCAGGCTTTCCAGGTGGAAGGACGACAGCGACCGGTTCGACTGCAACATATCCTGTGGGTCGGCGGTGCGGACGGCCTTGAGCATGTCCCGGTTGGCGCGATCACCCAGGCGCTGGAGTTCGCCGGAGCGGTTCGACAACGAGTCAATGATGCGTGCCGCGACATTGTTCTCGCTGTCCGGGGCCGGGGCTTTTTCGCGCATTTGTGCGTTGAACCAACTGACATCGCTGGTTTCGGCGCTCGCCTGTGGCTTGGCGCTCGCCTTGGCGGAAGTGGAGGCGAGGTTGCTGGGGTCGATGGCGTGTATATCCATGGAGTTTCTCCTGTTTCAAAAGGCCTGTTTGAACATTCAAAGGGCGAGTGCCTTCAGGCGTACATCAGCCTCAAGACGTTGCGAGCGCTACCGGTGACGCTCAAGTGAAACTCGATTTCTTCCCGGCCGCGCCGGGCGCGCTGGCGCGGTGGGGGCTGCTGGCCGGCCAAGCGGGCGAGGGCGAAGTCCAGTTCTTCCAGGGCAAGCTGGAACAACCGAGCTTCGTGAGCATCCAGCGCTGTGCCGCGGGCAATGCGTTCAGTCCATGTCCACCGTTCTGCGTCGGGGAGCGCCGGTGGGGGATAGCGCGCCGGGTGCTGGTCCATGAAGGCGGCAATCTCGAACAACAGGTCCTGGTCGTCTGGTTCATACCGCGCCTGGCCGTCACCGTCGTCAATGTCCAGCAGCGTCATCAGTTTCCTTCGGCCCAGGACCGCGATGATCTTGAGCAGCAGCGACAGGCTCGCGTCATGACGACTGCGCCGGGTGGCGTGATCGCCCCCCATCTCCCAGGCGCCGAACAGCGCGCCACAGAAGGGGTTGTTGGCACTCCCGAAATCACTTTGGCTGTCGACATCGTTGTCACCGATGGGCTGCCGGCGATGGGCGAGCATCTGTGCCAAATCGTTGAACAGGTCTTCATTGGAATAGGCATCATCGATGTCGACGTCGAGATTGGAGCCGGTACCACCGTTGATCTCTTCCAGGATGTCTTCCAGTACCAGGCGCAAAGGGTCGTCGGTCTCTGCGGCCAATCTGCCCTGGGGGTTCGGCCAGCCGAACCGGGACTGTCCGCCCGCCGAACGCTGTTCGTCGCCCCACTGGACGAGCGACTCCCGCAACCGGTCGCCGGCCCCATGCCGCGCCAGGTGCTCGGCGACCACGTTCGTCAGGCCAGGCGGAGTTGGAGCGGGGCGCCGCGTGGGCTCGTCGTGGGGCAGGTCTCTCTGGGCATGAAGGCTGTCTGGCAAGTCGATGTGCATAGGGCCTCCTCGCATCGCGCTTGAGGTTACCCCGCCGGAGCGGGGCTGAAGCGAGAGGGTCAGAATCGTATGTTTTTCGAGGCCTCCCCCATGGCGGTGATGGCTTTGGTTGCGGTGTCCATCGACCCTGCCGCGATTGCGTTCATGGTGTCGGCAACCAGTTTCTTCTGGTCAAATTGGGATTTCATGGTTGTCATCGCAGCTGAGGTAGCGTCCATCTGCTGCATGGCAGCCGTGGAAGCCGCGAGTGAAAGTCCACCAAAACTCATAGTCGTATCTCCGGGTTGTGGAATGGCGAGACGATCGTGAGCGTCTCGACGGTTAAGTGGTGACCGGTGCGTAAACGGTTCCATGGATCCCACTCAGCTCGTCGATATTTGCAGGCATTTCATTCGGTAATACAGCGTGCGCCGGGCGATACCCAGTTCGGCGATGACCTTGTCGATGCAGTGATGGTGGCGGCGCATGCAGTCCTCGATGAGGATTTTTTCGAACTGCTGCAGGTGTTCCTTCAACTTGAGCGTCGAACTGCTGTGTTCCAGTTGCTCGGCGCGGGGCAGTGCCGGTAAGCCGAGCACGTATCGCTTGGCGGCGGATTGCAGCTCGCGGATGTTTCCAGGCCAGGCGTAGCCGAGCAGTTGGCGCAACAGCGCTGGCGACGGTACGACGTAGGGCTGGTCAAGTGTCTGGGCCTCCCGACGCACCAGCGACTGGAACAGCGGCACGATGCGTTCCTTGCGGCTGCGCAGTGGGGGCAGCTTGAGGCTGATGATGTTCAGGCGAAAATAAAGGTCCCTGCGAAACTCGCCACGTTCGACCATTTCTCCCAACGGGCACTGGGCGGAGGCGATCACTCGCATGTTCACCGGGATGTTCTGGGTCGAGCCCAGCCGTTGGACCGTCCTGGATTCCAGGACTCGCAGCAGCTTGGCTTGCAGGCCCAACGGCATGCTGTCGATTTCGTCCAGGTACAGCGTGCCGTTATGTGCGGCTTCGACGAACCCCGCGCGATTTTGGCTGGCCCCGGTAAACGCGCCAGTGTTGGCCCCGAAAAGCTGGCTCTCCGCGAGGGTTTCGGGAATGGCAGCGCAGTTGATGGCAACGAACTTGCCAGAGCAACCGGACATGCGATGGATCTTTTCTGCCAGCGTGTCTTTACCGGTGCCCGTCTCGCCGCGCAGCAGCACGTCGATCATGAGCGGGGCGACACACTGGATAAACGCCTCGAGGTTGGGGGCATCCTCTTTATAGGGATTGGAAAGTGCAGCGCATAGCAGCTTTTGCATCACTGACGATTCCATTTCTTGTTTGGTTAGGAGGGTCGACAAGTTGAAAGATGAAAAAGGCGTGTGAAACTTCCTCGCGTTAGCGCCGCCGCGCGACTGCACTGGAAATCAACATTTTGCTGGTTACGAGGTTTAGAGAAGAGATTAATAAAAAGTTCACGTTAGCCCGGCTGCTGTTAATCGATTCAGCTAAGGGGGTAGCCGGGCTCAATTGCCCTGTACAACCCGCCTGGCGCGGGGCACAGGTCGAAAAGGACCGGTCATGACGTCCTTTTGGAAAATTGGATCCGACAAACGGTTCAGCTCAGGCCCTTGCTTTGAGCAATAGCTCTAGAGCCAAGCATTAGGCTTAACTTTGGGGCGCCAGCCAAGAGGAAGCTGGCAATACGTGTTGTAGTTGTTTGGTCAGTTTGAAACCGACCATGGGCAATAGCAGCCCACCGCCAACGTGTGAGTCGCATTAACTTCCCGGCCGACACTCAAAGCCTCGAGAATCGGCTCGATGAAGCTGTTGCTCGAGTTGCAGGTCAGGCCTTCGCTGTAGGGGCCGAAGTACGCCAGTTTGCCGCTGCGATCCCAGATCGCCACGGCCGGGCTGGCAGGAATCTGGCTTGAGCCGGGGAGCACCGCAAGAGGCTTGAGGCTGCTCAGCGTGGTCGGCAATTGACCCTGGCTGCCGGTTTTTTGCACTGCATAAAACTCGACGCCTTGCGGTACGTATTTCTCCACCAGCTCGGAAAGGTGCTGTTGATTGCCAACGTTGCACGGGCAGGCTGGATCCCAGAAATGCACTAGGCGGATCGGGCCAGGGCCGGCCAGGTCGTTGGGCAGGCGCAAAGGGTCGCCGGAAAATACCGCCGTGTGTTCGCTGAACGCTCGCACAAAGCGTCCCTGGAACCAGTCGTAGGCGATCCACAACACGGCGGCGCACCCGAGGGCAAGCAGGCTGGCAAGCAAGGTCGTGCGGTGGGACGGGCGCATGGAGTCGATCCTCTGGGGCCGCGTAGCTTGCCATGCCTGGCGCGACAGATGAATATCGCAGGCCTACAAAGTCTGTTTCGCGCTTTGCGCTTTTGCCTGGAAATCCTATGCCCGTCAGTTTCGACCCCGATCACCTGCGTGCCAGCCTGCAACCTTTGGCTCAGTGGCAGCCGCTGTCTGCGCAGGCGCTGGCTTATCAGCGGTTCTACGGCCTGGATTTTCCCCACCACACGTTGCGCAAGGGGCTGGGGCGTTTCGAGATAGACGGATATGAGCTGGTGGGTCAGGTCTGGTGGCCGGAGAAAGCTGGGGCGACGCTGTTTCTGTTCCACGGTTATTACGACCATATGGGGCTGTACCGGCACTTGATCGAGTGGGCGCTGGAGCAGAAATTTGCCGTGATCGCCTGCGACCTCCCGGGTCACGGCCTGTCCAGTGGCGAGCGCGCCAGCATCGGTGATTTCGACGAGTACCAGGCCACGTTGCAAGGCCTGCTGGCCGAGGCCGGGACACTGGAGCTGCCCAAACCCTGGCATCTATGCGGACAAAGTACAGGTGGCGCGATCGTGGTTGATCACGTGCTCAATCAGGGCGAACACAGCCCGGCCCAAGGTCAGGTGATACTGCTGTCGCCCTTGGTGCGGCCTCGGGCCTGGGGCTGGTCACGCCTGAGTTACTACTTGCTTAAACCCTTTGTAAGCGGCATCGCCCGGCGTTTCAGCGAGAACTCCACCGACCCGCAGTTCCTGCCATTCCTGCAAGCCGACCCGCTGCAACCGCTGCGCCTGCCCACCGCGTGGGTGGGCGCGTTGGGGCAATGGATCAAGCGTATCGAAGCCGCCCCGAGCAGCCCGCGCCAGCCATTGATCGTGCAGGGCCAGGCGGACATGACGGTGGATTGGGCGCATAACCTGCAAGTGTTGCGCAGCAAGTTCGATCGACCCCAGGTGCTGATGTTGCCCGAAGGCCGGCATCACCTGGCGAATGAAGCACTGGCGATGCGTCAGGAGATGTTTGGGTTTCTGACGAAACGGATGAGCCGGGTTCGGCGCTGACCGGGTTATTGCTATCGCGAGCAGGCTCGCTCCCACAGGAGTGTCGGGTAAATCCAGATATTGTGATTGTCCGAGATCCAATGTGGGAGCGAGCCTGCTCGCGATGGCTGCCTCACAGGCGCTAAAGATTCATTGAAGACTCGAAGCACTCTGCCCCACCGCCAACCCCGCGCGAATCGCTGCCAAGGCCGCTTGATAATAGGCCTGGCCCTCAGCCGACTCGGCAAAGGTGGCGAACTCTTCCAGTTCGGTATCCGTCAGGTCGCGGTAGACGTACAGCAGTGTGTTGTTTAAGTCTGTGCCGATCTGTTCCATCAGACGCTGGCGCTGACCGTTCAGCATGCCCTGGGCCTGGCCGGCACCCAGAAGGCCGGGGATCATCGAACTCAGGCTGTCCGCCGCCACGCCGGCAATCGCCAGGCTGACTTCGGCGCCGGCCTCGCGGGCGGGCAGGGACTGGGCCAGGTGGCCGATGATCAACAGGCGGTTGTCGCTGACTTGCATCTTCGGCAGGCCCTTGGCGTTCTTCGCCAATTGATCGCGACGGGTCGCCAGCAACTCGGCTGCCACGACTTTGCGGCCCAGGGGCGACTGAAAAAAGCTCAGGGCCGGGGATGGGTCGGTGAGGTTCTTGCGCAATTGCGCCTCGGCCCGTTGGTCCATGGCCTGGGGGGCGAAGCGTTGATTGCTGTTGTTCACCAGTGCCTGGAACACTGCCGGTGGCAGGCTGCTCTGGTAACGCTGCTGCGCGGCGCTCAAGGCATCATTGAAATGCGCCCGTTGTTCCGGCCAGCCGGCGACCTTGTACAACTGGTCGTAGCTGTCTGCCCAGGCGGGCAACGCACAGAACATCAACAATGAGAAAAGCAAACGGCGCATAGGGACTCCTGTCAGCAGCCGACTATTCTCCGTGGGGTGTGGGGACTTGTCGAGAATTCGTATCAAGTTCCTGCGCCTGCACCATCAAGCGTGACAAACCCGCTGCGCGGCGCTGTCGGTTTTGCAGGCACAGGAATACTATGCGCGCCATGCAAATACCTTCTGATCACCCACTGCTGTTGCGTATCGTCGACGACCTGGCCGAGCGCGGCTGGTCGCAGCAGAATATTTTCCTGCCGGATGCGCTGACCCGTGCGCTGGCAGCCGAATGTCGCCAGCGCGCCGCCGAAGGCGAACTCGCCCCGGCCGCGGTCGGGCGCGGGCCGTTTTCGGAGGTTCGTGAAGGGATTCGGGGTGATCGTATCCAATGGATCGAGCCCGGCCAGGCACAGGCGTGCGACCGTTACCTGGGCTTGATGGACAGCCTGCGGGAGGCGATCAATCGCGGGTTGTTCCTGGGGCTGGAGGATTTTGAAAGCCACTTCGCGCTGTACCCTCCCGGCGCCTTCTACCTCAAGCACGTCGACCGTTTCCGCGATGACGATCGACGCATAGTGTCAGCGGTGCTTTACCTCAATGACGCCTGGCTGCCGGCGCATGGCGGCCAGTTACGCATGTACCTGGACGATGGCGTGGAGCACGACGTGGTGCCCACCGGCGGTTGTCTGGTGGTGTTCCTGTCGGGGGACATACCCCATGAAGTCCTGCCGGCCGCGCGGGATCGCCTGTCCTTGACCGGCTGGTTCCGGCGCCGTGGCACTGAGCTGTTCTGAGCATGGAAAAGATCCTCGTCAGTCGCTGCCTGCTCGGACATCGCGTGCGCTACGACGGCGGAGCCAGCGGTCCGTTCGATCAGCTTCAACACTGGCTCGATGAAGGTCGGGTCGTGCCGCTGTGCCCGGAAGTCGCCGGCGGCTTGCCCACGCCTCGGGCGGCGGCGGAAATTCCCGGGGGGCAAGGCGCGCAGGTACTCGACGGCCAGTCGACGGTGATCACCACCGAGGGTGACGATGTCAGTGAACAGTTTCTGTCCGGCGCGTATCAAGCGCTGGAACGGGTGCGCGAACACGCTATCCGTATCGCCGTGCTCAAGGCCAACAGCCCGTCGTGCGGCAATCTGTTGACCTACGACGGGACGTTCAGCGGTGTGAAGGTCAGCGGCGAAGGCGTGACGGCGGCGTTGCTCAAGCGGCATGGAGTGAAGGTGTTCAGTGAGCTGGAGTTGCCTGAAGCCGCGGCGGCGCTCAGCGCATTGACCGACGAATAACCACCGGTAGCGACGCTCTTGTGGCGAGGGGCTTTCTCTGTGGGAGCAAGGCTTGCCCGCGATACAGGCGCCTCATTTCCCCAGAGATCGCGGTGTCTTCATCGCGGGCAAGCCTTGCTCCCACACATTCCCTTGCCACAGGGGGGGCATCTAGAGCTGCTCGGCCAACTGCTCGATCTGTTCCTGGCGTTCCGATTGGCTCAAGCGCGCCTGCGGATTAAGCGACGACCATTGCGGATACGCCCTGGCCTTGTTTAGCGCCTCGGGCAATTTGCCCTCGCGCCAGGTTTTGTCCTGGGGTGTGGCGATGTGGATGCTGTCCATTGCCGCATGGCCGCGCTGGTTGAGGGCTTGTAGCAGTTGCCGTTGGCGCAGGGCTACCAGGCGCAGCACGCTGTCGTCCACTGTCAGCTCCCGTTGGCCCTTGAGCTTGCCCATCAACCGATTGCCGTAGCTGCGGGCGGTTTGCAGGGCGCCGCCGGCAATGGCTCCGGCCAGGGCGGCGGCGCCGAGGGTCAGACCGCCCACCAGCAAGTCCACGCCGGCACCGGCCGCCGCGCCCGCCGCGATCCCGCCACCGACACGCACGCCCAACTGTTTGAGGGTGTCGGGATTGAACAGGTCGTCGCCCCAGCGGCCGTCGAGTAGAGGCAAATCGCTGGCGGCGGCGTCCTGGGGGCGGAAGGCGTAGAGCTTGAGCAAGGCTTCGACGCAGCGTTGTTCCCGCTGACGTACCGCGTTGCGCAGCTCGTTGATGGCCTGGCGTTCCAGCTCGGCATCGCTGGCTACGCTGCGTCGGCAAGCGGCGCAATCGATCAGCAGTTCGGCGATCAAGCGCTTCGCGCTGTGCTGGCGAGCCAGGCGTTGGGCCTGTTGATCAGCGACCAGTCGTTCCAATTGTCCACGGGCGCTTTCCAACAACAGCGCAAGGCTTTCATACAGGCGCCGCTCGCCATCCTCGGGCGGGGCGACGCTGTCGAAGCGCACCAGGGCGTGCAGCCCCAATCGTGCCAGGGCTTCGCGCCAGTCGGGCTCGCGGTGGCTGGCGCTGCTGACGAAATTCAACACTGGCAGCAGCGGTTTGCCGCAACTGGCGAGCACCTGAAGCTCATCACGGTACTTGGCCAGCACTGGCTCCCGTGCATCGATCACATAGAGCCCGGCATCGCTGGCGAGCAATTGCCGCAGCACTTTGGCCTCCTGTTCGAAACGTTGCCGTGCCTCGCTACCGTCCAGGAACCGCGCCAGGCGTGCCGGCCCGTCCAGGCGTTCACCAGGACGCTCCAGGCGCTCGAGATAATCGAGCAGGGCGATGGCGTCTTCCAGGCCCGGCGTGTCGTACAGCTCCAGCAGCGCTTCGCCATCCACCGACAGGCGTGCGCCCTCGACGTGTCGGGTCGTGCTCGGGCGGTGGGAAACTTCGCCGAAGCCGACGTCCCGGGTCAGTGTGCGCAGCAAGGAGGTTTTGCCCACATTGGTGTGGCCGACCACGGCCAGTTTCAGCGGCTTATTGGGTTCAGTCATGGCCGGTCTCCAGCCAGTTCAAAGGCGCGCAGTCAGCGAAGGGCAATTGCAGCTGTTGGAGCGCGTTATGCCAGTCGCCCAGGCGTTCGGCGTCCAGCGCTTGCCCGGGCGGGGCCTGCAGCAGCCAGATGCGGGTCGCGCTGGCGCTGCGGGCCAGCTCGGCGATCAATGCCAGGCTGCCACGATCCGGTGAACGTCGCGGGTCGCAGGCAATCGCCAGTCGCGCGGGAGGAAAGCGCGACAGTTGTTCGAGGAGTTTGTGGCGGGATTCACGGCTGTCGAGCACGCCGGCGTTTTTCACCGTGCCTGGCAGTTTCGGTGGCCAAGGCCGGTCGTCCAGTTCGATCGCCACTAGCAGTGCACCGTCGCTTTCCAGCGTGCCGACGTTACTTTCAATTTGATGCAATTGCGCGGGAGCGGCATCGTTGATGCCCAGGCGCTCGCTGCTGGGCATCAGCCGTTCCCGCAGTTGGGCATAGCCTGGCAGGTTCAAGTCCAGGCGCAGCGTGGCGCGGCCGCGACGCCAGCGCCACAGGCACAACAGCGCCAGGCACAGGCGCGGCAACACGCCGTAGACCAGCGTCACGCCCACCAGCCAGGCGGCCCAGGCCTGGCGGGCGCTTTCGATATTCAGCGCGGCGTCGCCACTGGCGCGAATCATCTCTTCGGTTGGCCCGCTCAAACCGAACAGGGCGGGCAGCGCGCCGAGGGCCTGGGTCATGACGACGAAAGTCTCGCCGCCGAGAATGGTGGTTTCCCATACAAAACCGTAGCGCCGGGTGGCCATCAGCATCAGTACGATGACCAGCGCGCTGAGCATCGCCAGCAACCACAAACCATTGACCAACGCACCGAGCGCCCAGCGATTGAGCTTGTGCCGTTGCAATAACAGCAGCAGGGCTGGCGCCAGTTGCGCAGCCTTGGCATCGCGGGCGAGTTTTTCGCTGAGCCACAACCACAAGCGCCCCAACGCGGCACCTTGCTCACCTGCAAAGATCAGGCCCAGGGCCCAGCCAATAAGCAAGATCAGGTTCAACGCCAACAGACTGCCCAGGGCCCAGAACACATTGACCGGCGTTTGTCCGTCGCCGAGTGCGGCAAACCCCAGGCCGGCGCCACTGATGATGGCGAGTACAGCCATTATGATCAGCGCCAGGCGCGCCCCTTGCAGCCAGTGATGCAGGGCCTGGCTGAGGCCGTCGCGCTCGGCCAGCCAGCGGGCGCGGTGGCGGATACGGCTGGATAAGTCGCCACCCGCCGCGCGGGCCAGGCGATTGGCTTCCTGGTCCTCGAGCGGGCCGGCGTGTTCTTCACGCAAGCGTACCGTCTCGGTCAACCAGAGGTCGTGCAGTTCTGTCAGAGGTTCAGGCACAGGCGCTTCCGTCGCAAATGAGCGTTGAGCATAACCGCTGTGGCCTCTGGTATCCTCGCCGGCATGAAAAAAACACTCCCTTTAAGCCTGATCGCAGCCCTCGGTGAAAACCGTGTGATCGGCGTCGACAACAGCATGCCCTGGCACTTGCCGGGGGACTTTAAATACTTCAAGGCCACCACCTTGGGCAAGCCGATCATCATGGGTCGCAAGACCTGGGACTCTCTGGGACGGCCGCTGCCGGGGCGCTTGAATATCGTCGTCAGTCGTCAGCCGGACCTCGTGCTGGAGGGCGCGGAAGTCTTTTCCACGCTGGAGGCAGCGGTGGAACGGGCCGAGTCGTGGGCGTTGCAGCAGGGTGTCGACGAACTGATGTTGATTGGTGGCGCCCAGCTATACACCCAGGCCCTGGATCAGGCGGATCGCTTGTACCTGACCCGCGTGGCGCTGAGCCCGGATGGCGATGCCTGGTTCCCGGAGTTCGATTCGAGCCAGTGGGAATTGGTTTCGAACCAGCCGAACCCGGCCGAGGAAGATAAGCCGGCCTACAGCTTTGAGGTGTGGGAAAAGCTGTAAGCCACATGTGGGAGCAAAGCTTGCTCGCGATTCAGACGACGCGGTGCTTCAGTCAAACCGCATCACCGTTCTTCGCGAGCAAGCCTTGTTCCCACAAGTATCAGGCAATCAAGCCTGCACCAACTCCCCATGCTCCTCGGCATCCAGTAACGCCTTGTCGGTCTGCTGCATCACCTGGCTGGTGATCGCCCCGGCGGTGATCGAGCCGCTGACGTTCAACGCCGTGCGGCCCATGTCGATCAGCGGCTCGACGGAAATCAGCAGCGCCACCAGGGAAACCGGCAAGCCCATGGCCGGCAGCACGATCAACGCGGCAAATGTTGCGCCGCCACCAACACCGGCCACCCCGGCCGAGCTCAAGGTCACAATCGCTACCAGCGTCGCGAGCCACACCGGATCCAGCGGGTTGATGCCCACGGTCGGTGCGACCATCACCGCCAACATGGCCGGGTAGAGGCCGGCGCAGCCGTTCTGGCCGATGGTGGCGCCGAACGACGCGCTGAAGCTGGCAATGGCCCGTGGAATGCCGAGGCGGCTGGTCTGGGCTTCGATACTCAGCGGGATGGTCGCGGCGCTGGAGCGACTGGTGAAGGCGAAGGTCAGGACCGGCCATATCTTGCGGAAGAAGCGCAGCGGGTTGATTCCAGCGGCGGACACCAGCAGGCCGTGAACCACGAACATCAGACCCAGCCCCAGGTACGACACCACCACGAAACTGCCGAGCTTGATGATGTCCTGCACGTTGGAACCGGCCACCACTTTGGTCATCAGCGCCAGTACGCCGTACGGGGTCAGTTTCATCACCAGCCGCACCAGACGTGTCACCCAGCTTTGCAGGGTGTCGATGGCGTTGACCACTTTCTGACCTTTTTCCACGTCATCCTTGAGCAATTGCAGCGCCGCGACACCCAGGAAAGCCGCGAATATCACCACGCTGATGATCGAGGTCGGCTTGGCCCGGGCCAGGTCGGCAAAGGGATTCTGCGGAACGAACGAGAGCAGCAATTGCGGGATATTCAGGTCAGCGACCTTGCCGGCATAGTCGCTCTGGATCACCTGCAGGCGGGCGATTTCCTGGGTGCCGGCCACCAGGCCTTCGGCGGTGAGACCGAACAGGTTGGTCAGGCCGATGCCGATAAGGGCGGCGATGGCGGTGGTGAACAGCAGCGTGCCGATGGTCAGGAAGCTGATCTTGCCCAGGGATGAGGCGTTATGCAGGCGCGCCACGGCGCTGAGAATTGAGGCGAAGACCAGCGGGATCACGATCATTTGCAGCAACTGCACGTAGCCGTTGCCCACCAGGTCAAACCAGCTGATCGAGGCTTTTAACACCGGGTTGCCGGCGCCGTAAATCGTGTGCAGGACGATGCCGAACACCACGCCCAACACCAGTGCCAGCAGCACTTTTTTGGCCAGGCTCCAGGTGCTGTGACGGGTTTGCGCCAGAGCGAACAGCAAGGCGAGGAACACCAGCAGATTGAGGATCAGCGGCAGACTCATCAAAAAACTCCGATAGGACTTGTGCCCGTCGCCTGAAACCGCGACGGTGAGGCGGGGAAGCCTAACAGCCTGATATCTAATGAATTAATAATAAAAAGGTATGTAGATTGTCGTTTATGGAATAAGGCAATGACGTTTATGGGCATGCCGCTGGCGCTATCAAGACGCAAGCGGTCGCGGGCAGGTGAGAAACGTCACAAGCATTTGTTAGCGTCGAGCTCTTTGAACCCTGGAGAAACGCCGATGAAGCTTGTACCTCACCTTCTCGTTGTCGCCTTGGGCCTGGGCCTCGTTGGCCAGGCGCTCGCCACTGAGCTCAAGCACTGGCCTGCGCAACAGGCCAAGGCGCTGGACGCGATGATTGCGGCCAACGCCAACAAGGGTAACTACGCGGTGTTCGACATGGACAACACCAGTTACCGCTACGACCTGGAGGAGTCGTTACTGCCGTTCATGGAGAACAAGGGCCTCATCACCCGTGAAACCCTCGACCCGTCCTTGAAGCTGATACCGTTCAAAGACACGGCCGAACACAAGGAAAGCCTGTTCAGCTACTACTACCGTTTGTGCGAAGTGGACGACATGGTCTGCTACCCCTGGGTCGCCCAGGTGTTTTCCGGCTTTACCCTCAAGGAACTCAAAGGCTACGTCGACGAATTGATGGCTTCTGGCAAGCCGGTCCCGACCACGTATTACGACGGCGACAAGGTGGTCAACTACAACGTCAACCCGCCGAAGATTTTCACCGGTCAGGTCGAGCTCTACAACAAACTGATGGAAAACGGCATCGAGGTCTATGTCATGACCGCGGCTTCGGAAGAACTGGTGCGCATGGTCGCCGCTGATCCGAAGTACGGCTACAACCTCAAGCCGCAGAACATCATCGGCGTGACCACGCTGCTCAAGGATCGCAAGACCGGCGAGCTGACCACCGCCCGCAAGCAGATCACCAATGGAAAATATGACGAGAAGGCCAACCTGAGCCTTGAGTACACACCGTATCTGTGGACTCCGGCGACCTGGATGGCTGGCAAGCACGCGGCAATCCTGACCTACATCGACGAATGGAAAAAACCGGTGCTTGTGGCCGGCGACACCCCCAGCAGCGACGGCTACATGCTGTTCCACGATGTGAACGTGGCCAAGGGTGGCATTCACCTGTGGGTCAACCGCAAGGACAAGTACATGGACCAGATCAACGGCATGATGGCCAAGCACGCCGCAGCCCAGGCCAAGGAAGGGCTGCCGGTGACGGCGGACAAGAACTGGGTGATCGTCAAGCCGGAAGATATCCAGTAAACCCCACGAAGCCTTGTGGGAGCGAGCCTGCTCGCGAAGACGGCGGCCCATTCAACATCGATTGCGACTGACACACCGCTTTCGCGAGCAAGCCCGCTCCCACAGGGGATCTGCGGTGGATGCAAGGCTTGCGGACGACTCGGACTACTGTGGGGGGATGCAAGGCTTGCGGACGGCTCGGATTACTGTGGGAGCGAGCCTGCTCGCGATGACGGCGGCACATCAACATCGATTGCGACTGACACACCGCTTTCGCGAGCAGGCTCGCTCCCACAGGGGATCTGCGGGGGGATGCAAGGCTTGCGAGCGACTCGGACTACTGTGGGAGCGGGCTTGCTCGCGAAGACGGCGGCACATTCAACATCGATTCCGACTGACATACCGCTTTCGCGAGCAAGCCCGCTCCCACAGGGGATCTGCGGGGGATGCAAGGCTTGCGAGCGACTCGGATTACTGTGGGAGCGAGCCTGCTCGCGAAGACGGCGGCCCATTCAACATCGATTGCGACTGACACACCGCTTTCGCGAGCAAGCCCGCTCCCACAGGGGATCTGCGGGGGATGCAAGGCTTGCGAACGACTCGGACTACTGTGGGGGGATGCAAGGCTTGCGGACGGCTCGGATTACTGTGGGAGCGAGCCTGCTCGCGATGACGGCGGCACATCAACATCGATTCCGACTGACATACCGCTTTCGCGAGCAGGCTCGCACAGGTGATCATCGGTGGTTTGTTTCACTGCAAAAAAATGCCCCGCACTAGGCGGGGCATTTTTATTGCGGCTAACGACCCTTACAACCCGTCGAGCATCGCCTTGTTACGCACCGCGCCCTTGTCGGCGCTGGTGGCGAGCAGGGCATAGGCCTTGAGGGCGGTGGTGACTTTGCGCGGACGCACTTCCACCGGCTTCCAGCCTTTGTTGTCCTGTTCAACACGGCGTCCGGCCAGCTCTTCATCGCTGATCAGCAGGTTGATCGAGCGATTCGGAATGTCGATCAGGACTTTGTCGCCGTCGCGCACCAGGCCGATGGCACCGCCAGCGGCGGCTTCCGGTGAGGCATGGCCGATGGACAGGCCCGAGGTGCCGCCGGAGAAACGGCCGTCGGTCAGCAGGGCGCAGTCTTTGCCCAGGCCTTTGGACTTCAGGTAGGACGTGGGGTAAAGCATTTCCTGCATGCCCGGACCGCCTTTTGGCCCTTCGTAGCGGATGATCACGATATCGCCGGCCTTCACTTCGTCGGCGAGGATCCCGCGCACCGCGCTGTCCTGGCTTTCGAAAATCTTGGCGTTGCCTTCGAACACATGGATCGATTCGTCGACGCCGGCGGTTTTCACCACGCAGCCATCCAGCGCGATGTTGCCGTACAGCACGGCCAGGCCACCTTCTTTGGAGTACGCATGCTCGACGCTGCGGATGCAGCCGTTTTCACGGTCATCGTCCAGGGTTTCCCAGCGAGTCGATTGGCTGAACGCCGTTTGCGTCGGAATGCCTGCCGGGCCGGCCTTGAAGAAATGATGCACGGCTTCGTCGGTGGTCTGGGTGATGTCCCACTTGGCGATGGCCTCAGCCATGGTTTTGCTGTGTACGGTCGGCAGGTCGGTGTGCAGCAGGCCACCACGGGCCAGGGAGCCGAGGATGCTGAAGATCCCGCCGGCGCGGTGCACGTCTTCCATGTGGTACTTCTGGATGTTCGGCGCGACCTTGCACAACTGCGGCACGTGACGGGACAGGCGGTCGATGTCGCGCAGGTCGAAATCGATCTCGGCTTCCTGGGCGGCGGCCAGCAAATGCAGGATGGTGTTGGTGGAACCGCCCATGGCGATGTCCAGGGTCATGGCGTTTTCGAACGCCTTGAAGTTGGCGATGTTGCGCGGCAGCACCGACTCGTCGTTCTCACCGTAGTAACGCTTGCAGAGCTCGACGATGGTCCGGCCGGCCTGCAGGAACAGCTGTTCGCGATCGCTGTGGGTGGCGAGGGTTGAACCGTTGCCCGGCAGGGCCAGGCCCAGGGCTTCGGTCAGGCAGTTCATCGAGTTGGCGGTGAACATGCCGGAGCACGAACCGCAGGTCGGGCAGGCGCTGCGCTCGTACTCCGCGACTTTCTCGTCAGACGCGCTGGAGTCGGCGGCGATCACCATGGCGTCCACCAGGTCAAGGCCATGGCTGGCGAGCTTGGTCTTGCCGGCTTCCATCGGGCCGCCGGAAACGAAGATCACCGGGATGTTCAGGCGTAAGGCCGCCATAAGCATGCCGGGGGTGATCTTGTCGCAGTTGGAAATGCACACGATGGCATCGGCGCAATGGGCATTGACCATGTATTCGACCGAGTCGGCGATGATCTCGCGACTGGGCAACGAATAAAGCATGCCGTCGTGGCCCATGGCGATACCGTCATCCACGGCAATGGTGTTGAACTCTTTGGCTACACCGCCAACGCGTTCGATCTCCCGGGCAACCAGTTGGCCCAGGTCCTTGAGATGGACATGGCCTGGCACGAACTGGGTGAAGGAGTTGGCAATGGCGATGATCGGCTTTTTGAAGTCGTCATCCTTCATCCCCGTGGCGCGCCACAATGCACGGGCGCCGGCCATGTTGCGGCCATGTGTGGATGTTTTCGAGCGGTAATCAGGCATGGAGCACTCCGGGCGGCAAATCAGGTACGTATCAGGTATCAATGGGAAGTGAGCTTCTGTTGACGTCTGGAACACCCGGGTTTGGCCGTGTGTCCGGAAGTGGCCGACGACTTTGCAGGATCACTGCGCGCCTCAGCATGAGCTCATAAACCCGCCGGGGATGAATGGCGATGAATGTCGCGATTCTACACCGCTGGCGTCAGGATGAAATGACGCAAAGTGCTGATCGGGCGCCAATGTCGCGCTCGGGATGACGACTGGCAACCTTCAACCCGTCGCCAGCGCCCTGTGGCGATGCCGAAGTAGACCATTGAGCCCCAGCCCCAGGAAGCTGAGCAGTATCAGGCATAGGGCCAGGGTGGTTTGCAGGTCCAGCGGAGTGAGGCTGAGCGCAGCACTGGTCAAACCGCCGATAATGAAGATCAGCACGCTGCCGGCCGAGGCCGATGTACCGGCTTGCTCGGGGAAGATATTCATCGCCCGGGTGTGGGCGGCTGCACGGGCAATGGTCGTTCCGGCGGTGCACACGATCATGGGCAGCAACAGGGTAGTGACCGACAAGCCGAGGTGGCTGGAGAGCCCAAGCATCAATACACCCGCCGTCAGGATCAGGCACAGCCCCGTGAGGATTTGCGTCTGTGGGTCGATCCGGTTGCTCAGCACGGTCGCGAGCGCTCCACCGCCGATATAGGCCAGCCCGTAGCCCAGCAACGTCAGCGAAAAAGCCTTGGCCGACAGTTGCAGTTGGTCGATGAAAACCAGCGGTGAGATGACGATGAAAGAAAAATGGCAGGAAAAAGCCAAAGCTGACGTCAGCCAGTACGCCATGAAGTTGAAGTCACTGCATACCTTCCGGTAGGACGCAATGAAGTCCGGGCGCCTGGGTTGGCTATCCGCTGGTAAAGGCTTGAGTAGGAGACTGGCACTCAAAAACACACTGACAGCCAGGGCAATGAATACCAGGAAGCTGCCGCGCCAGCCCATCCAGCTTTGCAGCCCGGTGCCGGCCAAGGGTGAAACGGAAATGAAAATGCCGCCGCAGGTGACCAGGAAAATCCGTAATCGCTGCTGCTCCTGGCCTGTAAACAGGTCCTGGATCAATGCCTGAGAGAGCACGAAACAACCACATCCCACGGCTTGGATGACCCGGAAAAGCAGGAAGAACCAGTAGTCGTTGGCGAGTACGCACCCGATTGCACCGAAGGCGGAGACGATGATCCCGATCAACAACAGGTTTTTTCGCCCCATGGCGTCGGAAAGCGGGCCGACCAACAATTGCGACAGGGCGATACCCACCGCGAACAGACTGACAGACAGGGCGATATCGGGCGATGGACGCTCAAAGTGTTCGGACAGTGCCGGAAACGAAGGCAGCACCACATCGATGGGGAATACGCCGAGCATGGTCAGCATCAGCAATAAGCCGACAGTGGCCGTTTTGCGTGTGGCGAGATATTGAGTGTCAGCCATCGATAAACCCCGCCTGGAAGAACATCTGCCGATTGAGGGCGTCATCGAAGAAACCTGCCTGCTGCATGGCCGCGAAAGTCGATACCGCCCCCGAGCGCACTCGTCGGGCGTGAGCGTCCGGTTGCAGGAGGTTTGCAACGATCTTCAAAGAGTCCTGTTCGTCGAAGCCGACACTGGCGAGGCTATGCATCAACCAGGGGGTGTCGGGCTCGAAGTAAAGGCCGACGACGTCCAGCAGCAGCCTTGCGGCCAGGGCACGCTGGTCAGGGGCCAAGGCGGACCACAGGTACTGGAACACCTCGCTGAAATAGCGACTATGGCGCGCCTCGTCCTCGAGATGATTTCTGAGCATCTGGTAAACCGTGGAGACCAGGGTCTCGCGGGTGATGGACAGCAGCTCCTTGGCGATGATCGTTTCGGAGACGAACCCCAGCAGAAACCACGCCAGGGGGTGATCCGGGGGGGTTGTGGCGTCGATCACGCCCAACAGTCGGCCGATGCGCCTGGGGAGCGGCCGGTCGCGGATGTCGTACAGGGCGGCGATCTGTTCGGCCACTTCATTGGAAAACAGTGCGTGATAACCCTCGTCGGTGTAGAGCTGCAGGCCGGCGGTTTTCATCTGGCAGGGGATCGGTACGGCCAGTTCGCCATGGACAATGGTTTCCACCGCGCGATTGACCACTCGGTGTTCGAGCAAGGTGGTGTAGTCGAGGAAATGCACCAGGTGGTTGGCCGCCAGGCGTTGGGCAGTGGCGCGCCCCGCCTTATCGATCAGCGGATGTTCGATATAGGGCATGAAGGCTGGCGCAAACCAGTCCCGACTGGCGAGTTGATGCTCCAGATCGTCGGGGAGGCGGTAATTGTTTTTCCGCACACGCACCGCAGCTTTGTTATCCCAGTCGCCCAAGGTGTAGCGAGGCATCTGAGTAAAGGTCGGGCCGGTCATGATGCAGAGTCCTGGCCATTGACCAGCGCCATCAGTTCCTGGCAGTGGACCTGCCCGTCGCCATGACCGCAGCCGACAAAAAACAACGGCTGTTCGGGAGTGTCTTCAAGGTCAAGCAGCCGCTCCACCTGACGGTCGCTCAATGCCCCGGTCAGCCAGGTCTTGAGGCCCAGCGCAGTGGCCACCATCAAAAAGGTCTGGGACACGTGGCCCGTTTCGACAAAAGCCATTCGATAGGCACGGGAGTGTTCGTACTTCCACCAGAGCTTGTCGAAGCGCGAAGTGATGAACAGCCCGAATGGCAACGGATCAATGAAGTGCTGACCGCTTAGCAGTTGGCCCAGGGGGGCATCCGGTAGCGGCTGCACGAGGCTCAGGGCATGCTCGTCCGGGTGGTAGGCGTAGACACCCGGCTCCAGGCCGCAGACGTGGCGCACGTATAGATAACCTTCGCAGGTATTCAGGCCGCCGCCCGAGGGGCTGCTGCGCCGTGCGCCCAGTGTTTCGGGATGGCCGGTCTCATGGACGAAAGGGCGCTCTTTCAGGTAGCCCAGGGTCAGGTACAGGAGGGTGCTGACTTGCTCGATTGAAATGGGTTGTTCGCTGAATGAGCGAGAGGTGCTTCGACTGACAAGCGCCTGTCCCAGCGAAACGTCCTCGATGTCGACCAGGGAGGAGGAAGGCAGGGTAATCCGGTCGACCGGGCACGGTTTTAGGCGGCGAGCCGGCGGCGGTGATGATAGAACCTCGTTGCAATGCTGCAGATACAGGGTTGCCCATTCATTGGCGCTTTGGGGAACACTTTCGCAAGGAATATTCTTTGTGCCGATATGAAATATTCTGGATAACTCGTCCCACCCCCATTCGAGGGCTTTTTGGGGTTCTGCTGTCAATATCCCGGCATTCAGGAGTTCGATATCGATGGGGTTGCAAGTGTCGAAGTGTGAAGGGTCGTCAATCAGTTGTGCCAGTCGAATTGAATAATGAAGATCAAGCTCGAATTGAGTGTGATGTTCATAGTTCCATACAATCTGATGCGGCGGGCGCGCAAGTATGAAAACGCACGGATTTATATGCATTAAGGTTTTTCCGCAGGGGTGGCGAGTGTGGATGGGCTGGGGCGCCGGCACTCCCCAGCTCCACCCTTTACTGACTTAGCGGCTTGTTGGAATAATCAGGCCGGCCAGGTTTGCGATTTTGTTAGCTTCCAGATTGATTGCTTTCATGATGCAGCTCCTTTGTTTAAATAATTGGTTTGAGTAAGTGTTGTTCTTTTCGATAGTCATCACTTGCGAAGTGACAGTTCAATCATAGTTTTTAATGGGTGTTTGGCAAGTGGACATTGAGTAGGAAAGTTCTAGTAATAATGTGGGATGGCTCATACGAAAAGTTCATTTGTAGGCATTGACTTAAGCGCGCGGTAACTTTTCGCACATGCAAAAAAAACGCAGCCAGGGCTGCGTGTAATGAACGTCAGTGTCCGGGGGCGGGAGCCTTGGCTCCGGCCCCGCAGATCATTCAGCTGTTGGGCAACAACCGGCAGGTGATGCTCTTGATGTAGCGGGTTTCGGCGATGGCGGGGTGTACCGGGTGGTCCGGTCCCTGGCCGCCGCGTTCGAGCAGTTGGATGTTGCGATCCAGGTGCCGGGCGCTGGTCAGCAGGATGTTCTGCAGGTCGTCTTCGGGCAAGTGCATCGAGCACGAAGCGCTGACCAGGATGCCGTCCTTGCTGAGCAGGCGCATGGCTTGTTCGTTGAGGCGGCGATAGGCGCCTTCACCGTTTTTCAGGTCTTTCTTGCGCTTGATGAACGCTGGCGGGTCGGCAACGATGACATCGAAACGTTCTTCGCTGGCCTTGAGTTCTTTTAAAGCTTCGAACACGTCGCCTTCAATGCAGGTCAGCTTTTCGGCAAAGCCATTCAACGCCGCGTTGCGCTCTACGCCATCGAGGGCGAAGGCCGAGGCGTCGACGCAGAATACTTCGCTGGCACCGAACGCCGCGGCTTGTACGCCCCAGCCGCCGATGTAGCTGAACAGGTCCAGGACGCGCTTGCCCTTGGCGTATGGTGCCAGGCGTGCGCGGTTCATGCGGTGGTCGTAGAACCAGCCGGTTTTCTGGCCTGCCATGACCGGTGCTTCGAACTTCACGCCGTTCTCTTCCAGGGCGACCCACTCCGGTACGAGGCCGAACACCGTCTCGACGTAGCGGTTCAGGCCTTCGGCGTCGCGGGCGGCGGAGTCGTTCTTGAACAGGATGCCGCTGGGCTTGAGGACCTGGGTCAGGGCGGCGATCACATCTTCTTTATGGGCTTCCATGGTGGCGGAGGCGATCTGCACCACCAGAATGTCGCCGAACCGGTCGACCACCAAGCCAGGCAACAGGTCGGAATCGCCATAGACCAGGCGATAGAACGGCTTGTCGAACAGACGTTCGCGCAACGACAACGCCACGTTGAGACGATGCACCAGCAGGGATTTGTCCAATGGCAGTTTCACGTCACGGGACAGCAGGCGGGCGCAGATCAGGTTGTTGGGGCTCATCGCGACGATGCCCAACGGCTTGCCGCCAGCGGCTTCGAGGATGGCCTGGTCGCCGGCCTTGAAGCCGTGCAGCGGGGTGGCGGCTACATCGATTTCGTTGCTGTAGACCCACAGGTGGCCGGCGCGCAGGCGACGGTCGGCGTTGGCTTTGAGGCGCAGGCTGGGCAGGGACATGACGTCGCTCCGGAAAAAAGAGCGGGAGTATAGCGTGTTGCGGCGCGGGCGGGGCTTGTGGTGGACATGTGGTGCAATTTGCCCGACGGTGTATCGGATCCATCTTTAAGGGTTAGAATCGCCGCCTGACCCAGAGTGTATGCCCATGTCCGAAGAGCTTTCCGCCGCACAGATCCAACAGTCCCTGCAAGGCATCAGTGTGCCGCCCCAGCCGCAGATCATGGTGGATCTGCAGATGGAGCAGTACATGCCTGATCCGGACCTGGAGACCATTGCCAAGCTGATCTCCCAGGACCCGGGCCTCTCGGGTGCCTTGCTCAAGATCGTCAATTCGCCGTACTACGGCCTGCGCAATAAGATCACTTCGATTCAGCGCGCGGTGAACCTGCTGGGCAGCCGTTCGATCATCAACCTGATCAACGCGCAGTCGATCAAGGGCGAGTTGCACGATGATGCCATCGTCACCCTGAATCGTTTCTGGGATACGGCCCAGGACGTGGCGATGACCTGCCTGACCCTGGCCAAGCGCGTCGGCCTGGAAAATGGTGATGAAGCCTACGCTTTGGGGCTGTTCCATGATTGCGGCGTGCCGTTGATGCTCAAGCAGTTCCCCAATTACATGAGTGTGCTGGAGCAGGCCTACGCAAATGCCAGCGCCGAGTGCCGGGTGGTGGACACCGAGAACCGCGTATTCAATACCAACCATGCGGTGGTCGGGTATTACACTTCCAAATCCTGGCGCCTGCCGGACCATGTCAGCCAGGCCATCGCCAACCACCACAACGCCCTGGCGATTTTCAGCGATGAGACGTCACGCAACAACAGTCAGCTGAAAAACCTGCTGGCGATCCTGAAAATGTCTGAAAACATCTGCGCATCGCACCGGGTCCTGGGCAATCAGCCGGTAGACCATGAGTGGTCGTGTGTCGGCGCTCTGGTGCTCGATTACATCGGTTTGTCGGAATACGATTTCCAGACCCAGAAACAGGAAATTCGCGACCTCGCCACTCGCTAGGCGTCGAAAACCAGCTCCAGGCCTTCGCCTTATTCGAGAACCCCCATGCCAGAACTGCCGGAAGTCGAAACCACTCGCCGCGGAATTGCGCCACACCTGGAAGGGCAGCGTGTCAGCCGCGTGGTCGTGCGCGATCGACGATTGCGCTGGCCGATTCCCGAAGACCTTGACGTGCGACTGTCAGGGCAGCGGATCGTGCAGGTGGACCGGCGAGCCAAGTACTTGCTGATCAACGCCGAAGTCGGCACCTTGATCAGCCACTTGGGCATGTCCGGCAACCTGCGGCTGGTGGAAATCGGCATGCCCGCCGCCAAACATGAGCATGTGGACATCGAGCTGGAATCCGGCCTGGCCTTGCGCTACACCGACCCGCGCCGCTTCGGGGCGATGCTCTGGAGCCTCGACCCGCTCAACCACGAACTGCTGATTCGCCTCGGGCCGGAACCGTTGACCGATCTATTCGATGGCGAGCGTCTGTTCCAGCTCTCGCGAGGGCGTTCCATGGCGGTCAAGCCGTTCATCATGGATAACGCCGTGGTGGTGGGGGTGGGCAATATCTATGCGACCGAAGCGTTGTTCGCCGCCGGGATCGACCCGCGTCGGGAGGCCGGAGGCATTTCCCGGGCGCGCTACCTGAAACTGGCGATCGAGATCAAACGCATCCTTGCCCATGCCATCGAGCGCGGCGGTACAACGCTACGTGATTTCATCGGGGGAGACGGCCAGCCGGGTTACTTCCAGCAGGAACTGTTCGTGTATGGCCGGGGTGGCGAGTCATGTAAGGTCTGCGGCACGGGGCTGCGGGAAATCCGCCTGGGCCAGCGCGCCAGCGTCTGGTGCCCGCGCTGCCAGAGCTGATCCGTCCTACGGTCTATAGTCTAGGGGCCACTTAGCCCCCGAAGGATCGCCCGATGAATCTGCTTCGACCTGTCGTTCTCGCGCTGCTGTTGTGTATCGGTTTGCCTGCCCAGGCGAACAGCGGCAGCGGCGACCCGCGCTACACCATCCAGAATCCGCCTGCCTACGCCATGATCGGCGACCTGCTGATCGCCCGCCCATTGCTGCTCGCCGCCACCGTGATCGGTGCCGGGGCATTTGTGGTGTCGTTACCCTTCACTGCATTGGGCGGTGGCGTCGGTGACGCGGGGAAGGCGTTGGTGGTGGATCCGGCGAAGGCGACGTTTGTGCGGTGCCTGGGGTGTGTTGGCGAGGGGTTTGAGCAGGAGTGATTTCGCTGTGGCTGCTGGCCTCATCGCGAGCAGGCTCGCTCCCACAAGGGATTTTGCTTAAGACACAAACTTTGTGAACACAGCCGGTCCCTGTGGGAGCGAGCCTGCTCGCGATGAGGCCTGCACAAGCGCTACAGAGTCTTCTGGCTCAAACCTTGCCAGTAATCTTGCGATATTTCGCCATCAACTGTTCTTCCGTTTCCGGATGGGCCTCGTCCAGCGGAATGCAATCCACCGGGCAGACCTGCTGGCACTGGGGCTCGTCGTAGTGGCCGACGCACTGGGTGCACAGGTTCGGGTCGATGACGTAGATCTCTTCGCCTTGGGAAATGGCCTCGTTTGGGCACTCGGGTTCGCAGACGTCGCAATTGATGCAGTCGTCGGTGATGATCAGGGACATGCAGGCTCCTGCCGGGGCGTGGAGCCCGGGCATCTGAAAAACGTATGTACGCAATTGTGCCGCATTGGCGAGCGCAGTGCACGCGGGCGCGATGGACTGCGCTGTGCCGGCTGCGAAGCGGATCGCAGCCAGCGGGTTATTTCTTGAAGCGCAGGGTCAACGCATCGGCCACTGCCGGGTGGACGAACTTGGTGATATCGCCGCCCAGCGCTGCAATTTCCCGCACCAGGGTCGAGGAAATGAAGGAGTAGCGCTCCGATGGCGTCAGGAACAGGCTTTCGACGTCCGGCGCCAACTGGCGGTTCATGTTGGCCAGTTGGAACTCGTATTCGAAGTCCGAGACCGCACGCAGGCCACGCAGGAACACATTGGCGTTCTTTTCCTTGGCAAAGTGCGCCAGCAGCGTCGAGAAGCCGACCACTTCCACGTTGGGCAGATGTTTGGTGACCTCGCGGGCCAGCTCCACACGTTGCTCCAGCGGGAACAGCGGGTTTTTCTTCGGGCTGGCGGCGACGGCAATGATCACATGGTCGAACAGGCGCGAGGCGCGTTCGACCAGATCGCCATGGCCCTTGGTAATAGGGTCGAAGGTACCTGGGTACAACACTCGGTTCATCGCGTCGTCCTGGCGGGTGTCCGTTGGGGAGTCGGATGGTATCGCAGCCTACTCGGTCGGCCAAGTCGGCTGTGGGGTAAGTAAGCACTATAGACAGGGCGAATAATCCGCAAACTCATGGATTTTTCAAGCGATCGGCCAGGGAGGTCGCCAATTGTGCCGTCAGCCCGTACACCGATAATTGCGGATTGGCGCCAATGCTGGTGGGGAACAGCGAGCCATCATGGATGGAAACATTACTCAATTGATGATGGCGCCCAAGGCTGTCGGTGACGGCGCTTTTCGGATCTTCGCCCATGGCGCAACCACCCATCACATGGGCGCTGCCCAGGCGCGTGCGGTACAGGGCAAGGTCCAAGTCGTCGATCAGCGTACGGGCCTGGGCCAGGGTTTTCACGTAACGGGCGTCGCTGTGCATTGGCATGACCGCCCTGGCTCCGCCGGCGAACTGAATCTCGGCCATGCTGTGAAACGCCCGGCGCAAACCGTCCCAGGCATAAGGTGACACCGCGTAGTCGAGCACAGGTGTGCCGTCGCTGCGCAACTGAACGTTGCCGCCGCTGCTGTCCGGGTGAAAACCATCGCGCAGTAGCGCCAGCATGGCGTGGGTGTGGGGCAGTTGCGCCATGTGCTCGGCATTCTCGCTGCCAAACCCGCCCAGCAGCGCTGCGGCGAGGGCCGGGTGCAGGGGCGGCACTTCCAGTTTGTAGGACATCTTGCCGGTGGTGCCGTCCTGCCACTGGAAATGATCTGAATAAATCGATTGTGGCGCGCCGTAGAACGGATTGATCACCTCGTCGAATTGACCGGCCGACATGTTCACCAGGTGCAGGAAGGTGCGTTTACCCAGGCGCGCGTGCGGGTCCGGCGCTTCGGAGCGCAACAGCAAGGCCGGGCTGTTGATGCTGCCGCCGGCCAGTACGTAATGCCGCGCCTTGACCGTGATGTGCCGCCCTGTCGGCGCCACGCAGCGCTCGTCCATGGCCAGGCATTCGAGGCCGACAACCGCATCGTTTTTGATCATCAGCCGTTCGGCCCGTGCCAGGTAAAGCAGCGCGCCGCCCTTGTCCAGCGTGGCCGGAATGGTGGTGACCAGCATCGACTGCTTGGCGTTGGTCGGGCAGCCCATGCCGCAATAGCCCAGGTTCCAGCAACCGCGCACATTGCGCGGGATGACGTGCCAGCTATAGCCCAGCTGTTCACAGCCTTTGCGGATCACGTCGTTGTTGGCATTGGGCGGAATCGGCCAGGGCGCCACCCCCAGGCGCTGTTCCATTTTTTCGAACCAGGGCGCCATCTCCTCAGGGCTGTGACCCTTGACGTTGTGCTCGGTGACCCAATGATCAAGGGTTTGATCGGGCGTGCGGAAGCAGGAGGTCCAGTTGATCAGTGTCGTGCCACCCACTGCCCGGCCCTGGAGAATGGTGATGGCGCCGTCCTTGCTCATGCGTCCGAGGCCTTCCTGGTAAAGGCTGGTGTAGGCCTGGTCCTCGAGCAGCTTGAAGTCATGACTGGTTTTGAGGGGGCCCTCCTCGATCAACAACACCTTGTAGCCGGCGGCGCTGAGGATTTCGGCCGTGGTACCCCCACCGGCGCCGCTGCCGATGATCGCTACGTCCGCTTCCAGGGTCAGGTCCTGGGCCAACTGCGCACCGTTGTAGGTGGTCCAGCCGCGGGCCAGGCCTTCGCGAAAGGGGTCGGATACGGGCATGTTTGGGGTCTCTTGTTGTGTCTGAGTGGGGGCGGCGCGCTTGAGTCAGCCATCGCGAGCAAGCTTTGCTCCCACAGGTGCCCGGCGATCCACTGTGGGAGCAAGGCTTGCCCGCGATAGAGCCCGCTCGGTTTCAAATCTTCGGCGGTCCAGGGTATCTGCAATGCGCCCAGGCCTCGGCCCGGCTGTACCACGCCATCATGATCATTTGCAGCAACGAGCTATGACCCTGGCGAAGCAGGTCCAGCGAGCTGTTTTCCCACCGATCGAGAAATTTTCGGATGTCATCGGCGCTGGCGTTTTCCCACGTGCCCCAGATCCCGGTCAGTGGCCCACGGGTAATGCCCAGCGTGAGCACGTCGAATAACTGGTGCGTGAGTTTGAGCATGGGCAGGGACAGATGAGCCAGGGCGGTGTCCAGGCTTTGCAAGGTCGCTTCCGCGGCGCCAGGAAGCTTTTCAGCGACCACGGAGCCATCCAGCATCACCGGAATGACCGCTCGCAAAAACGCCAAGTCGTTGTCACGCAAGGCGACAAGACCGCTGGCCGAACGGCTGGGCCGGCAACCGCTCAGGCTGGCACCCAACCCGACGGTGACCAGGAAGACGCTGGCACCGAGGCTGAACTGCAGCAGGCCGCGGCGTGACAGGACGGGTGTATCGATCAGGCTTGGGGTCATTATTGTTATTACCCGAAAAGACTGCGGCTAGCGGACAAACAACTTCTGGATCAATTTCTGCAGTGGCTTGCCGTAAGGCGGGTAAATCAGTTTCGCGGCGTTGAACCGCTGTTTGGTCAGTACGCCCTTGGCCTTGCTGAACGTCAGGAAGCCTTCGTGCCCGTGGTAGTGCCCCATTCCCGAGGCGCCAATGCCACCGAAGGGCAAGTCGTCCTGGGCGACGTGCAGCAGCGTGTCGTTCAAGCAAACGCCGCCGGAATGGGTCTCGTTGAGTACGCGATTGTGTTCGGCCTTGTTGTAGCCAAAATAGTAGAGTGCCAGCGGGCGAGGCCGCTGATTGATGTAGGCAAATGCCTGGTCCAGGTCCTGATAGGGCACGATGGGCAGCAGCGGGCCGAAGATTTCGTCCTGCATGACGGTCATGTCATCGCTGACGTTGAGCAACAGGCTGTGAGCCATGCGTCGCCCCTGGCCTCGATCGAACAACTCGATCAGCAACGCGCCCTTGCTGGTGGCATCGCTGATGTAGCCATTGAGCCGCGCTAATTGTCGTTCGTTGATGATCGCGGTGTAGTCCGGATTGTCAGTCAGGGTCGGATAAAACCCGCGAACCGCTTCGCGATACGCTTCAACGAATTCTCCTACACGGTTCTGCGGTACCAGCACGTAGTCCGGTGCGACACAGGTTTGCCCGGCATTCAGGGTTTTGCCGAATGCGATGCGCTCGGCGGCGTCCTTGAGGGGCACGTCCGCGGATACGATGGCGGGCGATTTGCCTCCCAGTTCGAGTGTGACCGGGGTCAGGTTCTCGGCGGCTGCGCGCATCACGTGCTTGCCGATGCTGGTGGCGCCGGTGAACAGCAAGTGATCGAAGGGCAACCTGGAAAACGCCATGCCGACCTCAGCCTCGCCGAGCACCACGCACACCAGATCCTGAGGGAAAATTCGCGCCAGCAATTGCTTGAGCAGCAACCCGGTAGCAGGGGTCGATTCGCTCAGCTTGAGCATTACTCGGTTACCCGCCGACAAAGCCCCCACCAGCGGCCCGATGGCCAGGAACAGCGGGTAGTTCCAGGGCACGATGACCCCGACCACGCCCAGCGGTTGGTACACCACTTTGGCTGACGCCGGCTGGAAGGCCACGCCGACCTTGCGCCGGGAAGATTTCATCCAGCCCTTGAGGTGTCGGCTGGCGTAATGGATGCCGTGCAGGCTCGGCATGAGCTCGGCCAGCAGCGTTTCGTCCGCGCTGCGGTGGCTGAAATCCTGGCTGATAGCGTCGATCAACGCCTGTCGTTCATTGCTCAATAAGTCTCGCAACGCCTTGAGCCATTGCCGCCGCTGCTCGGCGGGCGGCATCGGATGGGCGGCATAGGCCTGGCGCTGGACGTCGAAGAGCGTCTTCAGTTCGCCCACGTGCTGTTGAGCTTCGTGCAAGTAAGCAACGTCGGCAGGCATGGGCGGGCACCGATAGTATTAGAGTGAGTGTTTTCTAGAGCTTATGCTCTAAAAAGTCAACCGGCATCCGCGAACGCCTTTGGGTTTGTCCCGTGACCGATAGGTCGTAAGATGCCGTTCAATGCTTTCGTCGAATTAAAGCTCAAACTATGGCCATACGAATAAAAACCAGCGAGCGCATCGTGCAAAACAGCCTGGAGCTGTTCAATCAGCAGGGTGAGCGCAGCGTCAGCACCAACCATATCGCCGCCCATATGGATATGTCCCCGGGCAATCTCTACTACCACTTCCCCAACAAGCAGGCGATCATCGCCGTATTGTTCAGTGAGTACGAAAACCTGGTGGACAGTTTCCTGCGCCCGCCCCAAGGCCGGGTGGCCACCGTCGAGGATAAGCGCTTCTATCTGCAGGAGTTGCTCTCGGCGATGTGGCGCTACCGTTTCCTGCACCGAGACCTGGAGCATCTGCTGGACAGCGACCCGGACCTTGCCGCGCGCTATCGTCGTTTTTCCCAGCGTAGCCTGATTCACGGCACCGCTATCTACGAAGGCTTCGTCGCTGCCGGTATCCTGAAAATGGACCGGGTGCAAATCGAGTCCCTGACCCTTAATGCCTGGATCATTCTCACGTCCTGGGTCCGTTTCCTCTGCACCACACGGGAAAATTCCAACCACTTGAGCGAGCAGGCCATCAAGCGCGGTGTCTATCAAGTACTGGTGCTAGAGGCCGGTTTCGTGACTGATCAGGCCCGCGAAGCGGTGGATGCGCTGTTCAAAGAGTTCTATGTCCCCCTGGCCCAGACCCTGGAGGAAGGGCCGTAGGATTCAAATTCGTTCGAGCCACAGGAGCCCGTTATGCCCATTGCGCAACTCATCAGTCCCCAAGCCCTGGAACACAGGAGGTCACAGCCCGGGCTGGTGATCCTCGATTGTCGTTTTGCCCTGGAGGACCCGGACTACGGCCAGCGCAGTTACGCCGAAGGCCATATTGCCGGGGCATCATTCGCCGATCTTGAGCGGGACCTGAGTGGGCCGGTGACCAAAGGCGTGACCGGCCGCCATCCGCTGCCGGAGCCTGAGGTCCTGATGAAGCGTTTGCGGGCCTGGGGGATCGGCAACGACAGCGACATCGTTTTGTATGACGACGGTCCCGGTGCCTATGCCGCCCGGGCCTGGTGGTTGCTGGCCTGGCTGGGTAAACGCGATGGCGTTTACCTCCTCGACGGCGGGCTCAAGGCTTGGCATGGTGCCGGTTTGCCCTTGAGTCTCGATCCACCGGTCAACGGTCCCGGGACCTTTAGTGGTTCACCGGACGCGACCCTGCTACTCAGTGCCGAGGCGCTTGAGCAGCGTCTCGGTGAGCCGGACATGACCCTGCTCGATGCCCGGGCGTTGCCGCGTTTCAAGGGCGAAGTCGAGCCGATCGATCCGGTGGCCGGACATATTCCGGGCGCGCAGTGCGCAGCGTTCACCGAGAACCTGGGGGCTGACGGGCGCTTCCTGCCAGTCGACCAGCTCAAGCAGCGATTCGCCGAGAAACTGGGAGGACGCTCGCCGACGGAATTGGTGGCCTATTGCGGCTCCGGCGTGACGGCATGCCACAACCTGTTTGCCTTGTGCCTGGCGGGGTATCCGTTAGGGCGGTTGTATGCCGGCTCGTGGAGCGAGTGGATCACAGATCCCCAAAGACAAAGGGCCGTCGGCGACTGAATGCAGGCCCCCTAGGAGCTGGCGAAGGTTCGGGTCGCGTTCGGACGATCTTTTGATCTTGCCTTCACTCTGGCCTCAAGTGGTCGGGAAAGATCGCAGCCTCGTTGCACTCCTCAGCTTCTGCATTACAGGCCCGCCAGCCAACTGGGGATTCTCCGCTCCAGGTAATACCCTGGGCGGCGCAAGCTCCCGTCGACAAAACCCACATGCCCGCCTTGTGCATGCAGTTCAAGCTGGGTAGAGGCGGACAACTCGCCAGGCTCGGGTAAGCTGTGGGGAAACACAAAAGGATCGTCGCAGGCCTGAATGACCAGGGTCGGCGTGCTGATCCTGCCAAGAAAGTAACGACTGGAGGCGCGGCGGTAATAATCCGCCGCGTCAGAGAAGCCGTGCAGTGGCGCCGTCACCCGCCCATCGAAGTCCCAGAAGGTGCGCATGTTTTCCAGCGAGCCCAGCGCCGTGAGAGTCGCCAACCCTTCGTGGCGTCCGTCGTGCTGGAACTGGCGTTGCTTGTTGCGCACGTAGGCCACCATCTCGCGCATGAAATGGGCCTGATAAAACCTGGAAAACCCCTGTCCGATGCGATCGGCACACTGGTCGAGGCGAAACGGTACTGAAACCGCGACCGCTCCTTGCAACTGACTGTCGTCACCCGTTTCCCCCAGGTGCTTGAGCAACACGTTACCGCCCAGTGAATACCCCACTGCAAACAGCGGTGCCAAGGGCCGTCGGGCCCGCAGATGGGCGATGGCGGCGGCCAGGTCTTCGCTGGCCCCGGAGTGATAGCTGCGGGGCAACAGGTTCGGTTCTCCCGAGCAACCGCGCCAGTTCAACGCTACGCTGGCCCAGCCCTGACTGCCAAGAGCCTGTTGCAGGCCGGCCACGTAGGGCGAGTTGGAAGAGCCGGTCAGGCCGTGAAGCACCAGCACCAGTGGCGCATCGACTCGGTGAGGGCCATGCCAGTCGAGATCGAGAAAGTCGCCGTCCTCCAGCCACAGGCGCTCACGTTCCCGAGCGATGTGGGTGGTCTTGCGCCACAACGGCCCCCACAAGGTTTGCAAGTGCGGGTTGCCAAGGCCCAGGGCCGGGACGAAACGTTCAGATGCAGCAGACACGATCATTTCTCGATGCACTGGCCAGCTGTTCAGCCAACGGCCTCTGCCACACGTTGCCACAACGCGTAATACACCCGTCCGGATTTCTGTTCACGATGCAGGCGCCAGTTGCCCGGCAACCCCAGGGTGGACGGGGCGGCTTCGCTTTCAGTGTAGACCCAGGCATCGTCGGCTAGCCAATGACGTTCTTCGAGCAAGGTGCAAACGGCTGGCAGCAGGTTCTGATTGAAAGGCGGGTCGAGGAACACCAGGTCGAAAGGCGTCGCCGGCTGGCTGTCCAGATAGCGCAGCGCGTCGGCGGTCTGCACCTGGCCGACGGTGCAACGCAGTGTGCCCAGGTGCTCCTTCAGGCTGGAGACCGCCAGGCTGCTGGCGTCCAGTGCCTGACCCATGACGGCGCCACGAGACAACGCCTCAAGAAACAATGCACCGCTGCCGGCAAACGGGTCGAGTACCCGAGCGCCGGCCACGTAGGGCGCGAGCCAGTTGAACAGGGTTTCACGCACCCGGTCCGGGGTTGGGCGCAGGCCCGGCGCGTCGGGGAAGCTCAAGCGCCGGCTGCGCCATTGGCCGCCGATGATGCGCAACTGGTTCACACCGTTGTGCACGGGTTTCTTGCTGGAATTGGATGGGCGGGCCATTAGTGCTCCGGAACCCCGAGCGGTTGCTCGGCAGGTTTTTCAGTGGGGGCCGGCAGCGGCTTTTGCGGCACGGTCGGGCCGGCGGTGACGATGACCATTTTATCCGTGCTCAGGTGTTTGTTCAGTGCGGCCTTGACCTGTTCGACGGTCAGTTCCTGGGACTGACGCATGAAGTCCTCCAGGTAGCTGAGTGGCAAGTCATAGAAACCCATGGCTCCGAGCTGGCCGACGATGTCTTCGTTGCTGGCGGTGGACAGCGGGAAACTACCGGCCAGCTCGCGCTTGGCGTCATCGAGTTCTTTTTGGGTCGGGCCGTTCTTCAGGTAATCGGCAAACACATCCTGTACCAGTTTCAGCGTGCCTTCGCTCATTTCGGCGCGTGTCTGCAGGTTGATCATGAACGGGCCACGGGCCTGCATCGGCGAGAAGCCTGAATACACGCCGTAGGTCAGGCCACGCTTTTCCCGGACTTCGGTCATCAGTCGGGTGCCGAAGCCACCGCCGCCGAGAATCTGGTTGCCCAGGGACACGGCCGCATAGTCCGGGTCATCCCGATCGATGCCCAGTTGTGCGAGCATCAGGTTGGTCTGTTTGGACGGGAATTCGATATGACCAATGCTCGCCTTCGGTTCAACCGCTTGCACGGTCTTCGCCAGCGCCGGGCCTTTGGGCAGCGCGGCGGATACCTGGTTGGCAATCGCTTCGGCTTCGGCGCGGGACAGGTCTCCCACCAGTGCTATTACGGTGTTGCCGGCGGCATAGGCCTTGGCGTGGAACGCCTGGACCTGAGCCAGCGTGATCGCGGGAATGCTCTGCGCGGTGCCGTCACTGGAATGGGCATACGGATGGTCACCGTACAGGCGCTTCATCAGTTCCAGCCCCGCCAGTTTGCCGGGGTTCTGCTTCTGGTACTCGAAGCCGGCCAGTAACTGATTCTTGATGCGCGCAAAGGAGTCGGCGGGGAAGGTCGGTTTACCGACGACGTCGGCGAACAGCTTCAGCGCCGGCTCACGCTTGTCCACCGCGCTGAGACTGCGCAGTGACGCCAGGGCCATGTCTCGCAAGGCACCGTTGCCGAAGTCGGCACCGAGGCTTTCGAACCCTTGGGCAATGGCGCTGACATCCTTGCCAGCTACGCCCTCATTGAGCATGGCGTTGGTCAACAGCGCCAGGCCGGGCGTATCGCCGTCCTGGCTGCTGCCAGCGGCGAAAGTCAGGCGCAGGTCGAACATCGGTAGTTCCCGGGCTTCGACGAACATCACCTTGGCGCCGTCAGCGGTCTTCCAGGTTTGTACGTCGAGCTGGCGACGGCTGGGGGCCTTGCCGTCCAGTTCGGCCAAAGATTGCAGCTTGTTGCTGGCTTTGGCCTTGTCCAGCGCCTGGCTGGCGTCGGTGTCATTGGATGGCGACAGGTAAAAGGCCAGGGCGCCGATCAGGGCGACCAACACCACAGCGATCAGCACCAGACGCGGTGATTTGCGCTCACTCATGAGCTTTCTCCTCGGGCAGGACGTGCGCGACGCTCAGGCGCGAGCGGGTGAAATACAGCTGGGCTGCCTTCTGGATATCTTGCGGGGTCACGCTTTGCAGTTCGGCGAGTTCGGTGTCCATCAGTTTCCAGGACAAACCGACCGTTTCCAGCTGGCCGATGGCGGTGGCCTGGCTGGTGATCGAATCGCGCTCGTACACCAGGCCGGCGATGACCTGGGCGCGGACGCGCTCCAGTTCCTCGGCGGTCGGGGCAGTGGTTTTCAACTGCTCAAGCAAGCGCCACAGACCGGCCTCGGCCTGGGCCATGGTTTTGTTTTTCTGGGTGTTGGGCGTGGCCGACAAGGTGAACAGCGTGTCGCCACGGGTAAAGGCGTCGTAGCTCGACGAACCGCCGGACACCAGTTCTTCGCCGCGTTCCAGCTGGGTCGGGATCCGCCCGCTGTAGCCGCCGTCCAGCAAGCCCGAGATCAGCCGCAGGGCATTGACTGAGCGTTTGTCGGTGGTGGTGGCGATACTCGGCACGTTGAAGGCCAGCATCAGGCTTGGCAGTTGGGTCTGCACATGCAGGGTAATCTGCCGCTCGCCGGGTTCGGCCAGCTCCAGTGGGATCTTAGCCGGCGGCACCTCGCGCCGGGCAACCGGGCCAAAGTAACGCTGGGCCAACGTCTTGACCTCGTCGGGCGTGACGTCGCCGACCACCACCAGGGTTGCGTTGTTCGGCGCGTACCAGGATTCATACCAATGGCGCAGTTCCTGGACTTTCATCCGCTCCAGGTCGGCCATCCAGCCGATGGTCGGCGTATGGTAACCGCTGGCCGGGTAAGCCATGGCCTTGAAGCGTTCGTAGGCCTTGGACATGGGTTTGTCGTCGGTGCGCATGCGGCGCTCTTCCTTGATCACCTCGATCTCGCGGCTGAACTCCTCCGGCGGCAGGCGCAGGCTGGCCATGCGATCGGCTTCCAGTTCGAAGGCAACGCCCAGGCGATCGCGGGCCAGCACCTGGTAATACGCGGTGAAGTCATCGCTGGTGAAGGCGTTCTCCTCGGCGCCAAGGTCGCGCAGGATCAGCGAGGCTTCCCCGGGGCCGACTTTCGAGCTGCCCTTGAACATCATGTGTTCCAGGGCGTGGGACAAACCGGTCTGGCCCGGGGTTTCATAACTGGAGCCAACCTTGTACCAGACCTGGGACACCACCACCGGCGCGCGATGATCTTCGCGCACTACGACCTTCAGGCCATTGTCGAGGGTAAATTCATGGGTGGGTTGTGGATCGGCAGCCAAGGCTGAAAAAGGCAGACAAACTGTGCTGAGCAGCAGGCCTGCAGCACGGCGGGCAAGAGCATTCATTCGTGTTTAAACCTGTTGGGCTGCCCGCTAGGTCTTAGCGTCGGCGGGCGAGAGGGTGCTAGGATACTGATCCGTTTTACTGGCGGCCACGCCTATCGGGCCTTTTCTCGGTCCTGGGCTGTTTGGGTTCCCGGAAGAAGCGCTGGGTTTGTTCGTTGATCCCAGCGTTTTCGCCGATAATGCCGTGCCAGTCCTTCGAAAAAATCGACCTTGAGGTGTCCTGGGGACAACTCGACAAAATGTTGCGCGTGAACAAGCTGGGTGAAACGCAGTCTGTTCAGCATCGAATATTTATCACCGAGGCGCCCTGATGGCGCGTCGCTACCGTGAGATAGCCGTCCTCCATGTTTGGTTCCAACGACGACAAGAAAACCCCAGCTGCGGCTGGCGAGAAAAAAGGCCTGTTCGGGTGGCTGCGCAAGAAGCCGCAGGAAACCGTCGTCGAACAGCCGCAACCGCTGCCTGAGCCCGACGCCGAGGCGGTGGCCGAACAAGCTGCCCCAATTGTCCTGCCGATTGTCGAGCCCGTATTGCAACCGGCCGAGCCTGAGCCTGAGCTGAGCGCTGAACCGGCGACCGAGCAACCGCTGACCCCGCCCGAAGGGCAAACCCCCTGGCTGACCTTGCCCGTGGCGGAAGAGCCGGTAGGGCTGGTGGAGGATGCACAGGCGCCGCATATCGCCCCGCCGATTCCGGTACTGACGCAGCCTGTCGCGACCCCGGTTGTGGAGCCGATCGTCGAGGTGTCAGCGCCTGCCATTACGCCCGTTGCTGCCCCAGCCGCCCCTGAACCGGAGCCTGCCGTAGTTGAATTGCCAGCTCCGGCAGAGCCAGCGCCTGCCACCGAAGAGAACAAGGTCGGCTTCTTCGCCCGTCTCAAACAAGGCCTGTCCAAGACCAGCGCCAGTATCGGCGAAGGCATGGCCAGCCTGTTCCTGGGCAAGAAAGTCATCGATGACGAATTGCTGGAAGACATCGAAACCCGCTTGCTGACCGCCGATGTCGGCGTCGAGGCGACATCGGTGATCATCCAGAGCCTGACTCAAAAGGTGGCGCGCAAGCAGCTCACCGACGCCGACGCTTTGTACAAGTCTCTGCAGGGCGAGTTGACCAACATGCTCAAGCCGGTGGAGCAGCCGCTGCTGATTGCCTCGCAGAACAAGCCGTTCGTGATCCTGGTAGTGGGCGTCAACGGCGCTGGCAAGACCACGACCATCGGCAAACTGGCGAAGAAGCTGCAGCTGGAGGGCAAGAAAGTCATGCTCGCCGCCGGTGACACCTTCCGCGCCGCCGCGGTCGAACAGCTGCAAGTGTGGGGCGAGCGCAACAAGATCCCGGTAATTGCCCAGCACACCGGCGCCGACTCCGCTTCAGTAATTTTCGACGCCGTGCAGGCCGCCAAGGCCCGTGGCATCGATGTGCTGATCGCCGACACAGCCGGTCGCCTGCACACCAAAGACAACCTGATGGAAGAGTTGAAGAAGGTTCGCCGGGTGATCGGCAAACTCGATGCCGACGCGCCCCATGAGGTGCTGTTGGTGCTGGACGCCGGCACCGGCCAGAACGCGATTAACCAGGCCAAGCAGTTCAACCAGACCGTCCAACTGACCGGGCTGGCCCTGACCAAGCTCGACGGCACCGCCAAGGGCGGGGTGATTTTCGCCCTGGCCAAGCAGTTTGGCCTGCCGATTCGCTACATTGGCGTGGGTGAAGGCATCGACGACCTGCGCACCTTTGAAGCCGAGCCCTTTGTCCAGGCATTGTTTGCCGAGCGGGAGCATTCATGATTCGTTTCGAACAGGTCGGTAAACGCTATCCGAACGGTCACGTCGGCTTGCATGAGCTGAGCTTTCGGGTCCGTCGTGGCGAGTTTCTGTTTGTCACCGGCCACTCGGGCGCCGGTAAAAGTACCTTGCTGCGCCTGTTGCTGGCGATGGAACGGCCCACCACCGGCAAACTGCTGTTGGCCGGCCAGGACCTGAGCACCATCAGCAATGCCCAGATTCCTTACTTGCGCCGGCAGATCGGCGTGGTGTTCCAGAATCACCAGTTGCTGTTCGATCGCACGGTGTTCAACAACGTGGCGCTGCCCTTGCAGATTCTTGGTCTGTCCAAGGCCGAGATCAACAAGCGCGTGGATTCGGCCCTGGAGCGTGTGGCCCTGTCGGACAAGACCGATCTGTACCCGGGCGACCTGTCCACCGGCCAGCAACAGCGCGTGGGCATCGCCCGTGCCATCGTTCATCGCCCGGCCTTGCTGCTGGCGGACGAACCTACCGGTAACCTGGACCCGCGTCTGGCGGCGGAAATCATGGGCGTATTCGAAGACATCAATCGCTTGGGCACCAGCGTGCTGATTGCCAGTCACGACCTGGCCCTGATCGCACGCATGCGTCACCGTATGCTCACCTTGCAACGCGGTCGACTGATCGGTGACGGGGAGGCTGGCGTATGAGTGCGACCCGCAGCCCCAAGGTCGCCGAACGCGTGGCCCCGAAAGCCTCCGATCCGCAGCCGTCAAAGAAGAAGCGCGACGATGACGACGGTCCGGATTTCGCGACACTGTTTCACGCCTGGGTTGAAAGCCATCGCGCCAGTTTGCTGGACAGCCTGAAGCGCCTGGGCAAGCAACCGATCGGCAGTTTTTTCACTTGCATGGTGATGGCGGTGGCCCTGAGTTTGCCCATGGGCCTGTCATTATTGCTAAGTAATGTGGAGCGCCTGGGTGGCTCCTGGCAGCGTGCGGCGCAGATTTCCCTGTACCTGCAACTGGACGCGAGCCAGGGCGACGGCCAGGCGTTGCGCGAGCAGATCAAGGTTATGCCGGGTGTGGCAGACGCCGAATACATTGGTCGCGAGCAAGCGCTGGAAGAATTCCAGCAGCAGTCCGGCCTGGGCGATGCCCTCAAGGAACTGCCGGAAAACCCGCTGCCAGGTGTGGTGCTGGTGACGCCGGACGAAGTCGACAAGCCCACCCTTGAAGCATTAAGACAAAGACTTTCCGAGTTGCCGAAGGTACAGCAGGCGCAACTTGATCTAGTCTGGGTCGAGCGTCTTGCGGCGATCCTCAAGCTCGGCGACCGGTTTGTCTTCGGTCTGACGGTGCTTTTGGTTTCTGCATTACTTTTGGTGATAGGCAATACCATTCGTCTTCATATTGAAAACCGCCGCACCGAGATAGAAGTGATTAAACTCGTCGGCGGTACGGACAGTTATGTGCGCAGGCCCTTCCTTTATATGGGGGCGCTGTATGGCTTTGGTGCCGGGATTCTGTCCTGGGGCGTATTGGCGTTTGGCCTGGACTGGCTGAATGATGCGGTAGTGGGGCTGGCCGGTTTGTACGGCAGTGATTTTTCCCTGGCCGGAGTGCCAGTCGCCGACGGTCTGTCGCTCTTGCTTGGCGCGGTACTGTTGGGTTATATCGGTGCATGGATTGCGGTAGCACGCCACTTGCGTGAGCTTGCTCCAAAATAGTGTTTTTTGCGCGTATTGACCTTTCGGTTTTTGTGGGAACTTGTCCTACGGTTCCCGGTCAATTTTCGCAGTGCTGAACTGCACGAGTTATGTGAGTCGGAGGTTTTTTCGTATGACCACTTCTTTGCAACCTGCTTATGCTCTGGTCCCGGGTGCGAACCTGGAGGCCTATGTGCACACGGTGAACAGCATCCCTTTGCTGACGCCCGAGCAGGAGCGTGAACTGGCCGAGAGTCTCTATTATGAGCAGGATCTTGAGGCGGCTCGGCAGATGGTGCTCGCCCACCTGCGTTTTGTAGTACATATCGCCCGCAGCTATTCCGGCTACGGGCTGGCCCAGGCCGACCTGATCCAGGAAGGCAACGTCGGCCTGATGAAGGCGGTCAAGCGTTTCAACCCGGAAATGGGTGTGCGTCTGGTGTCGTTTGCGGTGCATTGGATCAAGGCGGAAATTCACGAGTTCATCCTGCGCAACTGGCGCATTGTGAAAGTCGCGACCACCAAGGCCCAGCGCAAGCTGTTCTTCAACCTGCGCAGCCAGAAGAAGCGTCTGGCCTGGCTGAACAATGAAGAAGTCCATCGCGTTGCCGAAAGCCTGGGCGTTGAGCCACGGGAAGTGCGCGAGATGGAAAGTCGTCTGACCGGCCATGACATGGCCTTCGACCCGGCCGCCGAAGCGGACGACGACAGCGCTTTCCAGTCGCCGGCCAACTATCTGGAAGACCACCGGTACGACCCGGCGCGTCAACTGGAAGACGCCGACTGGAGCGACAACTCCAACACCAACCTGCACGAGGCCCTGGAAGTGCTGGACGAGCGCAGCCGTGACATTCTCTACCAGCGCTGGCTGGCCGAGGAAAAAGCCACGCTGCACGACCTGGCGCAGAAGTACAACGTGTCGGCCGAGCGGATTCGTCAGCTCGAGAAAAGCGCGATGAACAAGCTCAAGACGTCGATTGCTGCCTGACCTGCGCAACAGCAATAAAAAACGCCCCGATCAGTGATGATCGGGGCGTTTTTTTGTGTGCTCAATATTGGACTCGACGCAGATCCCCTGTGGGAGCGAGCAAGCCCGCTCCCACAGGGGATCTTCAGGGTGTGGTCTATTGCGCCCAAGGCGCCCGTCGCGAGTCATTGAGTCCCAGCAGATAGCTGTCGCCCCCCAACTGGCTCATCTGCCGCCGAATCCAGTTCGCGCGACGCAGTACATACGGGCTTGGGCGTGCGGCGCTCCATACTCGGGGGTTGGGCAGGACCGCCGCCAGCAGACTGGCCTGTTGCCGGGACAATGCGTCGGCGCTCACCCGAAAGTGATGCCGTGCCGCGGCTTCGGCGCCGAACACACCGTCATCCCACTCGACGCTGTTGAGGTACACCTCGAGGATCCGCTGCTTGGGCCAGAGCATTTCGATCAGCGCGGTAAACCAGGCTTCCAGACCCTTGCGCAGCCAGCTGCGGCCCGGCCACAGGAACAGGTTCTTGGACACTTGCTGGCTGAGGGTGCTGGCGCCGCGAATCGAGCCACCGCGTCCGTTATGGGTAAGCGCGGCCTGGATCGCACCGAAGTCGAAGCCCCAGTGCTCGGGAAATTTCTGATCCTCACCTGCGATTACCGCGACTTTGAGGTTGTCGGAAATCTGATCCCAGGGTTGCCAGGTACGCTGCAGGTCGATCGGCTCGCCACTGAACCAGGATTCAACCTTGCGCTCGATCATCAGCGCGGTGAACGGTGGCGGCACCACGCGAAACAGCAGCACCAGGACAACGCTGCCGACGGCGAACCAGAGCAGGGCTTTAACGAATCGTCGAAACAATGAACGCAACATAGAGATGGCTTGGCCGAACCCGTCGAGCGGGCCATTATACAGACCCTGTCCACCGAGTCTGACTGGAGTTCTCATGCTGCGTAGTTTTCTGATGCTGGCTGCTTTTTTCGGCTTCACCGGCGTGGCACTGGGGGCATTCGCCGCCCATGGCCTGAAAAACCGCCTGAGCGCCGATTACCTGGCGATCTTCCACGCCGGTGTCACCTATCAGTTGGTACACACCCTGGCGTTGCTGGGCGTCGCGCTGCTGGCCACACACATCCCCGGACGTATCGTCACCTGGGCCGGGATTTCATTTGTGATCGGTATCCTGCTGTTCTCCGGCAGCCTGTATTTACTGACGATGACCGGCATCAGCAAACTGGGCATTATCACGCCGTTCGGTGGGGTGGCGTTCCTGATCGGCTGGTTGTGCCTGGGGCTTGCCGCCTGGCGGTTGGGCTGACCGCACGGTCCAATTCATGACGAATGGCTTGGGTCGTCCAGACTGATCGGGCTAGAATGCCAGCCCCTAAAAATGATGGCGGCATCCGGCATGCGCATTCAGTTGAACGGCGAACCCCTTGATCTGCCCGACGGTGAAACCGTTGCGGCCCTGCTGACCCGTCTGGAACTTACCGGACGCCGCGTCGCGGTGGAGCTCAATCTGGATATCGTCCCGCGCAGCCAGCACGCTGAAACCACGTTGAGCGACGGTGATTCTGTCGAAGTGGTACACGCCATCGGCGGCGGTTAACGTCGTCTGTTTCACAGCATTTCGCAAGAACCTCACCCCAACAGAGGATTTCCCATGAGCATCGTTCGTAGCGACAAGCCCTTCGTCCTGGCCGGTCGTACCTACCAGTCGCGTTTGCTGGTTGGCACCGGTAAATACCGCGACATGGAAGAAACCCGCCTGGCCATCGAAGCCTCGGGCGCCGAAATCGTGACCGTTGCCGTGCGCCGCACCAACATCGGCCAGAACCCGGGCGAACCGAACCTGCTGGATATCCTGCCGCCAGATCGCTACACCATCCTGCCCAACACCGCCGGTTGCTTCGATGCCATCGAGGCTGTGCGCACCTGCCGCCTGGCCCGTGAGCTGCTCGACGGCCACAACCTGGTGAAGCTGGAGGTCCTGGCTGACCAGAAAACCCTGTTCCCCAATGTGATCGAAACCCTCAAGGCCGCCGAAACCCTGGTCAAGGAAGGTTTCGACGTGATGGTGTACACCAGCGACGACCCGATCATCGCCCGTCAACTGGCGGAAATCGGCTGCATCGCGGTGATGCCACTGGCCGGCCTGATCGGCACGGGCCTGGGGATCTGCAACCCGTACAACCTGCAGATCATCCTGGAAGAAGCCAAGATTCCGGTGTTGGTGGATGCCGGCGTCGGCACTGCCTCTGACGCCACTATCGCCATGGAGCTGGGCTGTGAGGCGGTGCTGATGAACTCGGCCATTGCCCATGCCCAGCAACCCATCCTGATGGCCGAAGCCATGAAGCACGCCATTGTGGCCGGGCGTCTGGCGTACCTCGCCGGGCGCATGCCGAAAAAACTCTACGCCAGCGCCTCCTCGCCGCTGGATGGTCTGATCAAGTAAGAGCCATTGATGACTGAATCGAACGACACGCCTGTCCTCCCGGAAGAAGGCGAAGAGCGCCAACATCGCCGCATCAAGAGTTTTGTGATGCGCGCCGGGCGCATGACCGAAGGCCAGCAACGCGGCCTGGACCAGGGCGCGCCGCGGTTCGTCCTGCCCCTGGCCGATGCGCCGGTGGATTTTGACCAAGTGTTCGGCCGTTCGGCGCCGCGCTCGCTGGAAATCGGCTTCGGCATGGGCCACTCGCTGCTGGAAATGGCCGCCGCGGCGCCGGAGCAGGATTTCATCGGTGTGGAAGTCCACCGTCCCGGTGTGGGCGCGCTGCTCAACGGCGTGTTGACCCAAGGGCTGACCAATCTGCGGGTCTACGACTGCGACGCCATTGAAGTGCTCAACCGCTGCGTGGCCGACAACAGCCTCGACCGGCTGATGCTGTTCTTCCCCGACCCTTGGCACAAGAGCCGTCATCACAAGCGCCGTATCGTCCAGGCGTCGTTCGCTGAACTGGTGCGCAGCAAGTTGAAGGTCGGCGGCGTGCTGCACATGGCTACCGACTGGGAGCCTTACGCCGAGTACATGCTGGAAGTGATGAACGTCGCCCCGGGCTACCGTAACCTGGCCGAAGACGGCAAATGCGTGCCGCGCCCGGCAGAACGACCGATCACCAAGTTCGAACGCCGTGGCGAACGACTAGGGCATGGGGTTTGGGACTTGAAGTTCGAGAAGGTGGCTTAAGGAAAACTGTGGGAGCAAAGCTTGCTCGCGATGCAGGCAACCCGGGGTTCAAGTTGATCCTGAGGCGCTGCTATCGCGGGCAAGCCTTGCTCCCACAGAAGCTCATCCCAAAAAGCTTGCTACCACAGAAGCTCACCCCACAAAGCCTTGCTCCCACATTTGTTTGTGGTGTGCTCTGTATCAGCGACGATCCGCCACCACCCCAATCAACACCAGCACCACCAACAACACCGGCGCCAGGCTGTAGTTGTTGAACTGGCTCAACCCCCGGACAATCCATGGCGTGGCGTAGATCAGGGCCGCGCCGCTGCCGATCATGCACAGCAGGGCGATCAGCGGGACGCGCAAGGCCCCGGCAATATTGCCAAGGCGTTGTTCGACCCAACCCTTGATGTCTGCGCCAAACAGCACCAGCAGGCAGCCTACCAATGCCAGGGAGATTTCCGACAGGTTGCTGCGGCTCCAGCGGGACACGGTGGCGAGCAGGTCGAGTACCAGATCCATGGGGTTTCCTTGTGTGATTAGCTCAAAAATTTCTGCAACAAGTCATTGAGAAACAACTGTCCGCGCTCAGTGGCTGCCAGACGTGCCGGTTCGACCCGCAACAACCCGCTTTGTTCGGCCTCGCGCCGGCCTTCGGCCAGGCTTTGCAAGGACAGACCGGTGCGCTCGGGGTAAAGCCGCGCGTCCACGCCTTCGGTCAGGCGTAGCGCGTTCATCAGGAACTCGAAGGGCAGTTCTTCATTGCTCAGGGTTTTCTCGCCGGCCAGGAAGCGTTTGGCTGAGTTGAGGTAGTCCTTGGGCAGGCGGGTCTTCCAGGTGCGCACAATACGCCCGTCCGGATGGCTGAGCTTGCCGTGGGCGCCCGCGCCGATGCCGATGAAGTCGCCGAAACTCCAGTAATTGAGGTTATGCCGCGCCGCCCGGCCGGGTTGGGCATAGGCCGAGACTTCGTATTGGGCGTAGCCATGCTCGGCCAGCAACGCCTGGCCGGCTTCCTGGATGTCCCACAGCGTGTCGTCTTCCGGCAGTGTCGGCGGCTGGTTCCAGAACACCGTATTGGGTTCCAGCGTCAGTTGATACCAGGACAAATGCGTTGGCTTCAAGGCAATGGCCTGGCGCAGGTCGCTCAAGGCGTCGTCCAGGGATTGATCGGGCAGTCCATGCATCAGGTCCAGGTTGAAATTGTCGAACCCGGCCTGACGGGCCATGCCGGCGGCGCGCACAGCTTCGTCACCGTTATGAATCCGGCCCAAAGCCTTGAGCTTGGCTTCCTGGAAGCTCTGGATGCCAATGGACAGGCGATTGATGCCCAGTGCCCGGTATGCGACGAATTTCTCTTGTTCGAAGGTCCCTGGGTTGGCTTCCAGGGTGATTTCAATGTCATGGGCGAAGGGGATTCGCGCCTCGACACCTTTGAGCAGGCGGCCCAGGGCCTGGGCGCTGAACAGGCTTGGAGTGCCGCCGCCGAAAAAGATCGAGCTCAGTTCCCGGCCATACACCGCCTGCAAGTCCTGGTCGAGATCGGCCAGCAATGCGTCGACGTACTCCTCTTCCGGCAATTGCGGGCTGGCGGTATGGGAGTTGAAGTCGCAATACGGGCATTTGCGTACACACCACGGGATGTGGATGTACAACGCCAGGGGCGGCAGCACTGGCAGCGGCGCCCGAGGCGTTTGCGCACCGCCATGGATCAGAGGTGCGGGGGACTCATCGATCATTGCAGGCCCAGGCGTTGGCGCAGCAGAGCCATGGCGCGCGCGCGGTGGCTCAGCTGGTTTTTTTCCACCGGACCCAGCTCGGCGCTGGAGCAGTTGCGCTCCGGCACCCAGAACAGCGGATCGTAGCCAAAGCCGTGCTCGCCGCTGGCGCAGGTCAAGATGCGTCCGTGCCACAAGCCTTCGCAGAGGATCGGTAGCGGATCGTCGGCATGGCGCACCAGGGCCAGCACACACACGAACTGCGCGCCGCGCTCGGCTTCAGGCACGTCCTTGAGGGCGTCGAGCAGCTTGGCGTTGTTCGCCGCGTCGCCTTTGCCATCTGCGTAGCGGGCTGAATAGATGCCCGGCGCACCGCCGAGAAAGTCCACCGCCAGCCCGGAATCGTCGGCCAGCGCCGGCAGGCCACTAATGCGCGCGGCATTGCGGGCCTTGAGAATGGCGTTCTCGACGAATGACAGGCCGGTTTCTTCAGGTTCGACCTGGCTGAACTCGCCAATCGAGCGCAGTTGCACCGACCCGCCGAGCATGGCCTGGAGTTCCTTGAGTTTGCCGGCGTTGTGGCTGGCCAGTACGAGTTGGGTGAAATTCATCATTCGCCGGGGAACAGTTCCTGGTTGAAGTTGATGGTGTTGATTTTGTCGCCGGTCTGCACCTTGATTTCAAAGGTGCGGGTTTCCTGTTGGTCCACTGGATACTGGGCGATGTAATAGATCGCGCCTTGTTCGGTGATCTGGCGGAAGGTGAGGGGGACTGTCTTGCTGGTCAGGTCCTTCACCGTGCCACTGACCTGGGCCATCAATGGCTTGCCGCCTTTGATCACCGAAACATTGATCACGCCCTGGTTCTTGCTGCGAGTCAGCTCGGCAGCCTTGGCGATGTCCGGCGTCAGGAAGGTGGAATTGAAGGTGTTGTAGTGCACGGTGATGTCGCCGAACACTTCCTTTCGATCGCTCTTGATGACATCCGCGGCCATGGCCCCGGCGCTCAGGCAGGCGGTGATGAGAAACAACGCTAGACGTTTCATGTCGTGCTCCTGGTAAGGCCGGGGTTCACACCGCGACCTGATGATCGGCAAGGCCTGGGCTGCTGACCCGATAGATGCCTATTTCACCTAACAGATTAGGCCATAGCTTGCTGGCCCACCCGTGGCGGTGCTGCTGGTCCACCGCCAGGCGATCGATGACCTTGGCTTGGCGTTCGCGGCACAGCGCCTCGAAATCCTCGAAGGTGCAGAAGTGGATGTTCGGCGTGTTGTACCAGGTGTAGGGCAAGAACTCCGACACCGGCATGCGCCCCTTGCTCGCCAGGTACCAGCGGCAGCGCCAGTGACCGAAGTTGGGGAAGGTGATGATGCACTGGCGCCCGACCCGCAGCATTTCGTCGAGGATCTTGTCCGGGTAGTGCACCGCTTGCAGCGCCTGGGTCATGACCACGACGTCGAAGCTGTTGCTGGCGAAGTTGCCGAGGCCCTTGTCCAGGTCCTGCTCGATGACATTGATGCCCTTGGCCACGCACTCGGCGATGTTGTCCGCATCGTTTTCCAGGCCGTAGCCGGTGACTTGCTTGTGGTCGCGCAGCCAGGTCAGCAGTTCGCCGTTGCCGCAGCCCAGGTCGAGCACGCGGCTGCCGGCGGGGATCCATTCCTGGATGATGTCCAGATCGGCTCTCATGGCGTCCTCACAGCGTTATACGATTCATGTAGTTGCCGAACGCCTGCAGGTAGCGCGGGATCGGGATCAAAAAGGCGTCGTGACCCTGGGGCGCGTCGATTTCCAGGTAGCAGACGTCCTTGCGGGCGGCCATCAGCGCGTCCACCAGTTCCCGCGAGCGGGCCGGGGAAAAGCGCCAGTCGGTGGTGAATGACATCACGCAGAAACGGGCGGTGGCGCCTGCAAAGGTTTTCGCCAGGTCATTGTCGAAGTTCGCCGCCGGATCGAAATAGTCCAGGGCTTTCGTCATCAACAGGTAGGTGTTGGCATCGAAGCGTCCGGAGAACTCCTCGCCCTGGTAGCGCAGGTAGCTTTCCACCTGGAATTCGACGCTGTGGAAGTCGTAGTTGAGCTTTTCGCTCTTGAGACCCCTGCCGAATTTCTCGCCCATGGAGTCGTCGGACAGATAGGTGATATGCCCGACCATCCGCGCCAGCATCAGCCCGCGCTTGGGGATCACGCCGTGTTCCTGGAACGAACCACCGTGGAATTCGGGATCGGTGAGGATCGCCTGGCGCGCCACTTCGTTGAAGGCGATATTCTGCGCCGACAGCTTGGGAGCCGAGGCGATTGCCAGGCAGTGGCGCACGCGGTCCGGGTAAGTGATGGTCCATTGCAGGGCTTGCATGCCGCCCAGGCTGCCGCCGATCACCGCAGCCCACTGGCCGATGCCGAGGCAATCGGCCAGGCGTGCCTGGCTGTGGACCCAGTCTTCCACGGTCAGCACCGGGAAATCGGCGCCAAAGGGCTTGCCGGTGTCCGGGTTGAGGCTGCTGGGGCCGGTGGAACCGTTGCAGCCGCCGAGGTTGTTCAGGCTGACGACGAAGAACTTGTTGGTGTCGATGGGCTTGCCCGGGCCGATGCAGCTGTCCCACCAGCCAGGTTTGCGGTCGTCGATGCTGTGGTAGCCGGCGGCGTGGTGATGCCCCGACAAGGCGTGGCAGATCAGCACGGCATTGCTCGCCGTGGCATTGAGGGTGCCGTAAGTTTCGAAAATCAGGTCATAGGCTGGCAACGAACGACCGCAGGCCAGGGCCAGGGGCTCGCTGAAATGCGCCATTTGCGGCGTCACCAGACCAACGGAATCGGGGGGAAAGGCAGCTGGCATCGACCCTGCTCTCGTTGAAATGAGGCGTAAGTCTAAAGACCGCTGTGGCAAGCGGCAAGCAAAGGCCGGAGCTGATTGTTCGGCGGGTGCAAACCCTGTGGGAGCAAGCTTTGCTCCCACAGAGAGGAGTGCTGACTGATCAGGCCGATATTGGGTCAGATCAGCAGACGCAGGATTTGCGGCATCATGGTCATCGCCGCCAGGTTGTTGATCACCAGCATGTCGATCAGCTTGAGCACCAGGAACGCCAGGATCGGCGAGATATCCAGCCCGCCGAGGTTCGGCACGATGCGGCGGAACGGTGCCAGCGCCGGCTCGCAGATCTGGTTCACCAGTTCGGCGCCCGGATTGTGGCTGCCGGGAGCGACCCAGGACAGGATCACGCTGATGATCAGGGCGAAGAAGAAAATCTTCAGGAACAGCGCGGTCACGCCAATGATTGACCAGATCAGCAATTGCAGCGGGTTGCCGGTGGTGCCGTAGGTCAGCAGCAGGGTCAGGGCCATCAGCGCCAGTTGCACGATGATCGCCAGGACCAGCGATGACATGTCCAGGCCGAACACGCTCGGAATGATCCGGCGCAGCGGCTTGAGCAACGGCTGGGTGGCCTTGACGATGAACTGGCACAGCGGGTTGTAGAAGTTGGCGCGCACCAGTTGCAGCACAAAGCGCAGCAGCACGATCAGCAGGTACAGGCTGCCGAGGGTTTGCAGCACGTAGACCGCTGCAGTGTTCAATCCGATCATGAATGGCTCCTTATTGGCCCAGTTGTTCGGCCATTTCGGCCGAGCGGTGCGCGGCGGCGCCGAGTGCTTTTTCCACCAGGGCTTCGAAGCCCCCGGCCTGGAACGATTTGATAGCCGCTTCGGTGGTGCCGGCAGGTGAAGTCACCCGGCGCCGCAGTTCGGCCGCATCGACATCGCTGGACACTGCCATGTGGGCGGCGCCCAGTGCGGTCTGCAACGTCAGCTTGGCGGCGGTTTCCCGTGGCAGGCCGAGTTTTTCACCGGCGGCGGTCATGGCTTCGATCAGCAGGAAAAAGTATGCCGGGCCCGAGCCGGACACCGCCGTCACTGCATCCAGTTGCTGCTCGGTTTCCAGCCACAGCGCCAGGCCTACGGCCGATAGCAACTCTTCGGCCTGCTGGCGCTGTTCAGCGGTCACTTGTGCGGTCGCGAACAGCCCACTGACGCCCTGGCGCAGCAGCGCCGGGGTGTTGGGCATGCAGCGCACGATCGGCTGGGCGCCGAGCCAGGTGTTCATGCTGGCGCAGGTGATGCCGGCGGCGATCGACACCACCATCTGATGGGGTTTGAGACTTGGGCGAAGGGCCTCGCAAACGGTTTTCATCGCTTGTGGCTTGACCGCCAGCACGATGACGTCCACGCCCTCGATGGCCTGGGCGTTGTCGGCGAACGTTTCGATGCCGTGCTCTGTGCTCACCCGGGCGCGAGTCTCGGCACCCGGATCGCTGGCGCGAATCTGCGAAGCGTCCAGACCCTTGGCCCGCAGGCCGCCGATCAGGCTGGCGGCCATGTTGCCGGCGCCAATGAAGGCAATACGTGTGTTGCTCATGACAGGTCCTTGATTAGAGAGTTGAGTCAGCATGGCTTACGACTAGCTAGCGCTATAGTCGCGAGCGCCAAACAGGGCTGTACCGATCCGCACCCAGGTGGCGCCCTGGGCAATGGCGGATTCCAGGTCATGGCTCATGCCCATGGAAAGGGTGTCCAGCGGTAGCTTCAGATCGGCTTGCAAGCGTTGAACCGCTGCGAAGGCGGCATCCTGGGCGGCACGTTCTTCGGTTGGCTCGGGAATCGCCATCAACCCGCGCAGCTTCAGGTGTGGCAACGCGCTGATGGCGCTGGCCAGAGCGGGCAGATCCGCCGCCGTACAGCCGGATTTGCTGTCTTCGCCGCTGACGTTGACCTGGATACAGATGTTCAGCGGCGGCAGGTCGGCCGGGCGCTGCTCGGACAGGCGTTGTGCAATTTTCAAGCGATCCACGGAGTGCACCCAGTCGAAATGTTCGGCGATAGCGCGCGTCTTGTTCGATTGAATGGGGCCGATGAAGTGCCAGATCAAGGGCAGGTCGGTCAGTTCGGCCTGTTTGCCCAGCGCCTCCTGCAGATAGTTCTCGCCAAAGTCCCGCAGGCCGGCGGCATAGGCTTCACGCAGCGCCTGGGCGGGCTTGGTCTTGCTCACCGCCAGCAGCTGCACGCTGTGTTCGTCGCGGTGGGCGGCTTGTTCGGCTGCGCGGATACGCGATCTAACCTGGGCAATGTTGTCTGCTATCGTGGACATAAAGAAGCGCCAGCGGTGAGGTTCGCGGCATTCTACTGGAATTGAGGAGCGCTATGGATATCACTGAGTTACTGGCGTTCAGCGCCAAGCAGGGCGCATCGGACCTGCACTTGTCCGCCGGGCTGCCGCCAATGATTCGTGTCGATGGCGATGTGAGGCGGATCAACCTGCCGGCCCTGGACCACAAGCAGGTCCATGAGCTGATCTACGACATCATGAACGACCGGCAGCGGGTAGATTACGAGAAGTTTCTGGAGACCGACTTTTCCTTCGACGTGCCGGGCGTCGCACGGTTCCGGGTCAATGCGTTCAACCAGAATCGCGGTGCAGGTGCGGTGTTTCGGACCATCCCGTCGAAAGTCCTGACCATGGAAGACCTGGGGATGGGCGAAGTGTTTCGCAAAGTGACCGAGGCGCCTCGCGGGCTGGTGTTGGTGACCGGGCCGACCGGCTCCGGCAAGTCCACCACCCTGGCGGCGATGATCGACTACCTCAACACCCACAAACACCATCACATCCTCACCATCGAAGACCCCATCGAGTTTGTCCACGAACCGCGCAAATGCCTGATTAACCAGCGCGAAGTGCACCGTGACACCCAAAGCTTCTCCACGGCCCTGCGCTCAGCCCTGCGCGAAGACCCGGACGTGATTCTGGTGGGGGAGATGCGTGACCTGGAGACCATCCGCCTGGCTCTGACCGCCGCCGAAACCGGTCACCTGGTGTTCGGCACCCTGCACACCACCTCGGCGGCCAAGACCATCGACCGGGTAGTGGATGTGTTCCCGGGGGATGAGAAATCCATGGTTCGTTCGATGTTGTCCGAATCCTTGCAGGCGGTGATTTCACAGACGCTGGTCAAGAAGATTGGCGGCGGCCGGGTCGCGGCTCATGAAATCATGCTGGGTACATCGGCGATCCGTAACCTGATCCGCGAGGACAAGGTGGCGCAGATGTACTCGGCGATCCAGACCGGTGGGTCGCTGGGGATGCAGACATTGGATATGTGTTTGAAGGATCTGCTGAACAAGGGGCTGATCAGCCGCGAGCACGCGCGGGAGCGGGCGCGTACGCCGGATAATTTCTGAGGATCGGCTACAGAAACCCCTGTGGGAGCGAGCCTGCTCGCGATAGCGTTGGATCAGCCAACATTGAAGTTGACGGATGTACGGCTATCGCGAGCAGGCTCGCTCCCACAGTTTTGCTTGAACTGGCAAATATGCCACTTTCAAATCAGCGCTGAACCACCTGCATCCCTTTCGGCTCTTTGGGCAGAATCCGCTTGGCAAGGACGTAGTGGCTGTTCCAGTACGGCTTGTTCAAGGTATCGATGGTCACCGACTTGCCACGACGCGGGGCGTGGATGAAGCGGTCGTTGCCCAGGTAGATGGCCACGTGGTTGACACGGCGGCTCTTGAGTTTGAAGAAAATCAGGTCGCCAGGCTTGAGGTCCTTGCGATCGACCTTCTGACCGTGACCGCTGGCCATCGCGTTGGACGTGCGCGGAAGGTCGAAGGTGGCATCGTTGAAGGCGTATTTCACCAGGCCGCTGCAATCGAAACCTTTGCTTGGGCTGCTGCCGCCCCAACGGTAAGGTGTTCCCAGTACGTTCACGGCACGGCTCAAGACGTTGCTGCTCGTCTTGGCAGTCATGACCGGAACCAGCTTGCTATTGACGCTGCTCAAACGCTGAGCATTTCGCTTGTTCTTGCTCGAAGGAGCAGAAACATGGGATTTAGGGGTGTAGCCGTTGACGTTGGGAAGACGTTGCTCACGATTGGTGGCGTGGGCGGCCAAGGGCAATAATAGGCAAATGGTTAGCCATGTCTTGAAAAATGGACGCATTAGGCAGGGCTCTTGAAGGTAAGCGCGCAACTTTATAACAGCTTTTTTTAGTGTTCCGAGGCCGTTTGTCGAATCGCAACCTGGGGGCAAACCCGCATAATTGCGACATATTGAGCTGATTATCTGACAGAACCCAGACAGCGCGGGGGTTTACCGGGTTCCAGACGCGCGAGACCGCTTGTCGGCAATCCATAAAAAAGTCACAAATAATCCGAACAAATTTATCTATCGAGGCAAAAGAGGCGATTCATGAACAGCTATCAGCAGGACGCTTTACGCGATACCCACAGCAAAGTGATCGGCTATCTCTTGTGGATTTTCGGCTTTACCGGCGCCCACCGCTTCTATTACGGCAAACCGGTCACCGGCACGATCTGGTTTTTCACCTTTGGCCTGTTGGGCATCGGTTGGTTGATCGACCTGTTCCTGATTCCGGCCATGGATCGGGAAGCCGATCTGCGCTTCACCCCGGGTCCCCTCGAGTACAGCGTGGCGTGGATTCTGCTGACGTTTCTCGGTGTGCTGGGTGTGCACCGCATGTACCAGGGCAAATGGCTCACCGGCATCCTTTACCTGCTGACCGGCGGGGTGTTTTTCCTGGGGGTGCTGTATGACTTCTGGACGCTGAACGATCAGGTTTCGATTCGCAATGCGCAGAAGCGTGGGGCTTTTCACTAAATCAGCTAGACCGGGTCGCCTGCATTCGCGAGCAAGCCCGCTCCCACATTGAATCCGAGGTGTTCACAAATCTTGTGTCCACCGAAGATCTCATGTGGGAGCGGGCTTGCTCGCGAAGCAGGCGACTCGGTGTCAGATCTGGTGAGTGATCCGCCCATCCATCAGGGTGTAACGCACCACCCCCGGCAAGCTGTGGCCGAGGAACGGGCAGTTGTCACCCTTGGAGCGCCAGGCTTCGCCGGCCACGGTGGACGCTGCCGTGTCGAACAGCACCAGGTCCGCCGCTGCGCCCACTGCCAGTTTACCCACCGGTAATTGCAGCGCTTCGGCCGGCCCGTTGCTCAGGCGTGCCAGCAAGGTCGGCAGGTCCAGCAATCCGTCTTCCACCAGCGTCATGGCCAGCGGCAGCAACAGTTCGACGCTGCTGATGCCCGGTTCCGTGGCGCCAAATGGTGCCAGCTTGGCATCGCGCTCGTGGGGTTGGTGATGGCTGGAGATGGCCGAGATCACCCCGGACTTCACGGCCTCGCGCAAGCCGTCACGGTCGGCGCGGGTGCGCAGCGGCGGCTGGACGTGATAGACGCTGTTGAAGTCAATCAGCGCTTCGTCGGTCAGGATCAGTTGGTACAGCGCCACATCGGCGGTGACGGGCAGGCCGCGAGCCTGGGCCTGGGCGATCAGCGCGGCGCCGCGGGCGCTGGTCAACTGGCTGAAGTGCGCGCGCACGCCGCTTTGTTCCACCAGCAGCAGGTCCCGGGCCAGGGCCACGGTTTCGGCGGTTTCCGGAATGCCCGGCAGGCCGAGGAAACTGGCGGTCGGGCCTTCGTGGGCCAGCCCACCTTCAGCCAGATCATGATCCTGGGAGTTGAAGATCACCGTCAGGCCGAAGGTCGCTGCGTATTCCAGGGCGCGACACAGGGTACGGGTGTTGCGGAAACTGTTCAGGCCGTTGCCGAACGCCACGCAACCGGCGTCGCGCAGCGCAATGAGTTCAGCCAGTTGTTCGCCATCGAGGCCTTTGCTCAGCGCGCCGATAGGGAAAACCTTAGTGTTGCCGGCCTCGCGGGCGCGATCGAGGATCAGTTCGGCCACGGCCGAAGTATCCAGTACTGGCTTGGTCTGCGGCGGGCAGCACAAACTGGTCACGCCACCGGCGGCGGCGGCCCGGGTCTCGCTGACGATGTTGCCTTTGCGGCTGTAACCGGGTTCGCGCAGGGCGACGTTCAGGTCCACCAGCCCCGGAGCGGCCACCAGGCCTTGAGCGTTGAGGGTATCGACGGCGGTAAAACCGGCCGGAGCGGCGCCAAGGGCGACAATTTTGCAGGCATCGATATGGATGTCCGTTACTTGATCCAGGCCGCTGGCCGGATCGATCACGCGTGCGCCGAGAATGCTGAGCTTCACTGGGCGTTCTCCTGGTCGAATTGGCGCTGGGCCGTTTGCCCGCTCATGGCCATGGACAGTACGGCCATGCGGATGGCGATGCCATAGGTCACCTGGTTGAGGATCACCGAATGCGGCCCGTCAGCCACCGCTGACTCGATTTCCACCCCGCGGTTGATCGGCCCCGGGTGCATGACGATGGCGTCCGGCTTGGCCCCGGCCAGGCGCGCGGTAGTCAGGCCGAACAGGCGGTAGAACTCGCCTTCGCTGGGCAGCAGGCCGCCGGTCATGCGTTCGCGCTGCAGGCGCAGCATGATCACCACGTCCACGTCCTTGAGACCTTCGGTCATGTCGGTGTAGACCTTCACGCCGTATTGCTCGACGCCAATGGGCAGCAGTGTTTTCGGCGCGATCACGCGGATGTCCGGGCAGCCGAGAGTCTTGAGGGCCAGCATGTTCGAACGGGCCACCCGTGAGTGCAGGATGTCGCCGACGATAGCCACCGACAGGTTCTCGAAGCTGCCCTTGTGCCGACGGATGGTCAGCATGTCCAGCATGCCCTGGGTCGGGTGGGCGTGACGGCCGTCGCCGCCGTTGATGATCGCCACCTGCGGGCACACATGTTCGGCAATGAAGTGCGCGGCGCCGGAATCACCGTGACGCACGACGAACATGTCGGCCGCCATGGCCTCGAGGTTGCGCAAGGTGTCGAGCAGGGTTTCGCCCTTGCTCGCCGAAGACGTGGAGACGTTCAGGGTGATCACGTCCGCCGACAGCCGCTGGGCCGCCAGTTCGAAGGTGGTGCGGGTGCGGGTGGAGTTTTCGAAGAACACGTTGCACACGGTCTTGCCGCGCAACAACGGGACTTTCTTCACCGCCCGCGCCCCGACTTCGAGGAACGAGTCGGCGGTGTCGAGGATTTCTGTCAGCAGCTCGCGGCGCAGGCCGTCGAGGGACAGGAAGTGCCGCAGCTGGCCCTGATCGTTGAGCTGTAGCGCTCGCTTGGTTTCGAGAGGCGTCATCGCAATGGACTCTTACAAGGGCAGTTAAAGGGCAAGGTCTTGCAGTTCGAGTTGCAGCGGAGCGGGGCCGGACAGCTTGACTCGCTCGTGAGCGGCCAGCGTCAGCGTCGCACCGACCACGTTCGGGCGGATCGGTAACTCGGCGGCGTCCAGGTCCAGCAGGCACACCAGGGTCACGCTGGCGGGGCGGCCATAATCGAACAGTTCATTCATGGCGGCGCGGATGGTCCGGCCGCTCATCAGTACGTCGTCGATCAATACCAGATGCTGGCCTTCAATCTCGAACGGCAGGGCCGAGGGGCGTACTTGCGGGTGCAGGCCGTTCTGGCTGAAGTCGTCGCGGTAGAACGACACATCCAGGGTACCCAGCGGCGCATCGCTGCCCAGTTCTTCGAGCAAGGCCTGGGCGACCCAGATGCCACCAGTGCGAATGCCGATGTAGCGCGGTTCGCTGATGCCGCGTTGTTCCAGGTGCGCCGTGAGACGAATCGCCATCTGGCTGATCAGTTCGGCGGGATTGGGCAGGCTCATGCTGGCTCCTTCAGGTTTCCGGGCCGGTGGTCAGCGGCCCGGATTATCGCTAAAAGAAAGCGCCCTGGCGGCGCTTTCAGAAAAATCAGGTTTCGAACAGGGCGGCGTTGGCGTCGAGCCAGCCTTGAAGCAGCAGGGCGGCCGCGATAGCGTCCACCGGGTTGTCGCGGTAACTGCCTTTCTGACCGCCACGTACCAGGCGTTCGCCCTTGGCCTCGAACGTGGTCAGGCGCTCATCGTGGGTATAGAAGGGCAGGTTGTAGCGGCCGTTGAGCCTGCGGGCAAATTTCTCCGCACGAACGCACATGTCGCTGGGCGTGCCGTCCATGTTCAGCGGCAGGCCGACCACCACGGCGTCGGGTTTCCATTCCTTGATCAGTGCTTCGACCTGATTCCAGTCCGGAACGCCGTTCTGCGCCTTCAGCGTGCACAACTCGCGGGCCTGGCCGGTAATCACCTGGCCGACCGCTACGCCGATCTGTTTGGTGCCGTAATCGAAGCCCAACAGCAGGCGCAGGGCCATCAGGCGTGTCCTGCCTGGCTGGTGAGCAGGCTGAGGTTGACCCCCAACCGGTTGGCCGCCGCTTCCAGGCGCAGTTCGCTGCTGGTGTTGAACAGGATGTCGGCGTCAAACGGGCAGGTCAGCCAGGCGTTATCGGCCAGTTCGGCTTCCAGTTGCCCGGCTTCCCAGCCGGCATAGCCGAGGGCGATCAGGCTTTTTTCCGGGCCTACGCCATCGGCGATGGCGAACAGCACGTCCTGGGAGGTGGACAGCGATACGCCGTCCAGGTCCACGGTGGCCTGGTAGGACGGCCCTGTCGGATGGAGCACGAAGCCCCGGTCAGTCTGCACCGGGCCGCCGATGAAAATCGGAACGTGCTGGCACAAGAGTGGCGGTTCTACATCCGGGCGCAACTGCTCAAGAATGTCCGCCAGGTTCAATTCCTGCGGGCGATTGATTACCAGCCCCATGGCCCCATTGGCCGTGTGCTCGACGATGTAGGTCAAGGTATGGGCAAAGTTCGGATCGGCCATGTGCGGCATGGCAATCAGGAAGTGATGCTTGAGGTAGGTGGGGCTGACGTTTTTCATAGGCGCTAGTGTGGCGGCGCAGGGGCGAACTGACAAGCTGGGGATGTGTAGCAAATGCCTCAATCTGGCAGGCGACACCAATCAAATGTGGGAGCAACTGTCTTGGATGGTTTATTTAGCCATCTTTTTCAGAGGCAGCGAGCCTCCCACAGCTCTGGGCTATGCAATTGTCTGAGGGAACCGGAATCACAATCTACGCGACGTCTCCCTTCCACTCAGAACCATCCCGGATCATTGCGTTTAGACGTATCAACAAGATCCGCATACATGCGATGAGCGCAACCTTCGCGCATTTGCCTTTCTCGCGCAGCGCCTTGTAGCGTGCATTGAAGTCAGGCTGATACCTGATCACTGACCAGCAGGCCATGTACAGAGCGCGCCTGGCGGAGAACCTACCGCCGCTGATATGGCGTTGGCCTTTGTGCGTGCCGCTATCGTCGTTGTAGGGGGCGATGCCTGCTAATGCGGCTATCTGATGTCGCCCAACCTCGCCGAGCTCTGGAAGATAGGCCATTACGCTGGCTGCCGTGACGAGACCGATCCCCTTGACCGAGCACAGGCGAGTGACTTTTTCACTGTCCAGGCTTTCAGCGCTTTGACGGATCATCTTTTCTATCAACTTAATGGCTTCGCACAGGTAGTCGATATGACTCTGCAACGCGGGTTTAACGGCCTCAGATGAGGCCGTTTTAAATCTGCGTTTGTCGTCATCTCTCTGCTGAGTAAAGTTTTCCCGTTGCTGGACCAGTGCGCGCAAGTCGTCCTGTTCGGCACTTGTGATCCGGCTGTTAGCCGATTTGATGACCGCTGCAAATTGCGCCAGGAGGCGCGCATCTATCGGGTCGGTTTTAGCTTGTTGTCCCATTGCTTTGGCAAAGCTCTTGGCTCGGCAGGGGTTGATCCGAATGACCTCAAAACCTGCAGCCTGAAGCGCTTTCATGACGTTTCGCTCGTAACCGCCAGTGGCTTCCAACAACACACGGGTGACCTGATGGAGCAGCAGCCAACCAATTAATCCAGGAAAATCATCTTCAGCGTTAGGGCAACTCACCCCAACATCTAAGAGATCAACCTGAACCTGAAGACTGTCTTTTGAAACATCAATACCTGCTGGATAGGAAAACATGGCCAAACCCTCTTACACTCAAGGTGAGAGCGCTCTGGCTTGGCCCACGCTTGTAACTGTTCGAGGTGGGCTCGTTCAACTGTTCGGGCTCAATGACCAGAGTGGAGAGGTGAGTGGCAGCATGGGCTCCCACACGTGCTTTAAGCACTCCGGGCATTCAGCTTGCCACCCACCGCTCTCACCTTCAGTCTAAACGTAGCGCAAGACACAAGCGGGCTGTGTGGGAGCAAGGCTTGCCCGCGATGAAAACGCCGCGGTCTCTTGAGGACCGCAGCGCCTGGATCGCGAGCAATCCTTGCTCCCACACAGCCGGCTTCCACAAGGGATCTGCGGCAGGTTCAGGCTCCATGTCCACCATTAAAGCGTGTCAGTTGCTGGAGAGGCGATCGCCCCGGGCGAACTTCCAGGTGCGGATGATTTCCAGGCGATCGATGTCCGACAGGTCCCCGGTAAACGGTGCGAACGGCGCGGCCAGGCGTACGATCCGCTGGGCGGCCTGATCCAGCAATGGCTGGCCGGAGGACTCCAGCACCAGCACTTCATACAGCGAGCCGTCGCGGTTGATCGAGACCAGCAGCCGCAAGTTGCCATAGATCTGCTTGCGCCGGGCTTCGTCGGGGTAGTTGAGATTGCCGATGCGCTCGACTTTCTTGCGCCACTCATCTTTGTACCAGGCGCCCTTGTCGCGCATGGTCGAGGCGGCGCTCAGGCGGTGGATACGCGGGCGCTTGGCATATAGCTGCTGTTCCTGGGCCAGCTCGGCTTCCAGGCTGGCGATGTCGCTGGACAGTTGGGCGCTGTCAAAGGTGGGCAGCGGGGCCTTGGGTTTGGGGTCGGGCCTGACCTCTTCTTTGACCGGGGCTTTTTTCGGTTTCGGCGCCACGGTGGTCACGGCTGCCTTGGGCGCCGTCTCCCGGACCTCGGGCTTGGCCGCTGGCGGCGGTGTGACCTTTTGCACCTTATTGTCCTGGAACGGCGCGATCTGGGTGGTCTTGGGCGTGGCCTTTTTTTCCAGGGTGCCACTGCCTTGCTGGTTTTCCTGGGCGAGGAAGTCCGCTTTCTGTGGCTTGGCTTCGCTTTTGAAAGTAGCCAGGGTGATTTCCAGGGTCTGGCTGATCTGTTTGGGGTCTACCGTGGCAAACCCGACGCCCAGCAGCAGTGCCAAGTGGATCAATGCCGCCAGGAACAGGGTAAAACCGAGACGATCAGCCGGGCGCACGCCGCGATGGGCGAGCTCTTGGGGCAGATCGGACGGGAGGGTCATGGCAAGGAAACCAACATCGCGTTTTTTTCAGGCCGGGCATGATAACGCAATGTGGGTTTCCTTCAGCAGGATCTGGATCAACGAGCCTTGAGCTTCTGATCGATGGCATCCATCAGCATCGCGCCGATGTCGGTGCCGAAGGCGTTGTCGATCTCGCGGATGCAGGTCGGGCTGGTGACGTTGATTTCCGTCAGGTGCTCGCCGATCACGTCCAGGCCCACGAACAGCAGGCCTTTCTCCCGCAGGGTCGGGCCGACCTGGGCCGCGATCCAGCGGTCCTTTTCAGTCAACGGACGCGCCTCGCCACGCCCGCCGGCCGCCAGATTGCCGCGGGTTTCGCCGGCCGCGGGAATGCGCGCCAGGCAATAGTCCACCGGTTCGCCGTCGATCATCAGGATGCGCTTGTCGCCATCGACGATGGCCGGCAGGTAACCCTGGATCATGATCTGCTGCTGACCGTGCAAGGTCAGGGTTTCCAGGATCACCGACAGGTTGGGGTGGCCGGCGGTGTGACGGAAGATTGAGGAGCCGCCCATGCCGTCCAGGGGCTTGAGGATCACGTCGCCGTGATGGTCGGCGAATTCACGCAGTACGTCCGGGCGACGGCTGACAATGGTGGGCGGCGTGCATTGCGGGAACAGCGTGGCGAACAGCTTTTCATTGCAGTCGCGCAGGCTCTGGGGTTTGTTGACCACCAGCACACCGGCGTTTTCGGCCTGCTCCAGCAAGTAGGTGGAATACACGAACTCCATGTCGAACGGCGGATCCTTGCGCATGAGGATCACGTCCAGGTCGCTGAGCAGCGCATCGCTTTCGGTGCCCAGTTCAAACCATTTTTCGGGGTTGGCGAAGACTTTCAGCGGCTTCATCCGCGCCCGTGCCTGGCCTTCGGCCTGGTAGAGGTCGCGCTGCTCCATGTAGAACAGCTCCCAGCCGCGTTTCTGAGCGGCCAGCAGCATGGCCAGCGAGCTATCCTTTTTATAGGAAATGCGGGCGATAGGGTCCATGACAATGCCGACGCGTACGCTCATGGCTTGGTTCCTCGAAAATTGATGGGCACAAATGGTGTGAAAAAGTGGCGTCAGAGTGGCGCCCGGAAGATTGGCGGTCAAGGAAAAACCACTGTGCCGAGCGGCCGATAGATCGGCGATGGAGACTGTGCTAAAAAGGCTGGCATGTGACGTGCGGGCCTTGAACATCAAGGGTTTGCGCTGTCGTTCACACTTACGCGTTAAAAACCGGTTTGCAGTGGCAATGGCAGAGCATCTTACGCAGCAGCAACCCAGCGCCTTGAAGGTCATGGTCATCGACGACTCGAAGACCATCCGTCGCACCGCCGAGACCTTGTTGCGCAACGTCGGTTGTGAGGTCATCACGGCTGTCGACGGCTTCGATGCCCTGGCCAAGATCGCCGACCATCATCCGGGCATTATCTTTGTCGACATCATGATGCCGCGCCTGGACGGTTACCAGACCTGCGCCCTGATCAAGAACAATAGTGTTTTTAAGGCCACGCCGGTGATCATGTTGTCGTCCCGGGACGGTTTGTTCGACAAGGCCAAGGGGCGCATCGTCGGCTCCGATCAGTTTTTGACCAAGCCTTTCAGCAAGGAAGAATTGCTGGGCGCGATACAGGCTCTTGTTCCGGGCTTTGCCGCTGTCCAGCCGCACCAGGCACATTAATGACGCTCGGCCATCGGGCCTGGGGGTCAACGAAAAATGGGGAACACCATGGCACGAATTCTGATCGTCGATGATTCGCCGACTGAAATGTACAAACTGACCGGCATGCTGGAAAAGCACGGCCACCAGGTCCTGAAGGCCGAAAACGGCGCCGACGGCGTGGCTCTGGCCCGCCAGGAAAAACCCGACGCGGTCCTGATGGACATCGTCATGCCTGGCCTCAACGGTTTTCAGGCCACGCGCCAATTGACCAAGGACCCGGACACCGGCCACATCCCGGTGATCATCATCACCACCAAGGATCAGGACACCGACAAGGTTTGGGGCACTCGCCAAGGCGCGAAGGATTACCTGACCAAACCGGTGGACGAAGAAACCCTGATCAAGACCCTGAACAACGTGCTGGCGGGTTGATGACGGGGCCATGAGCCAATCCCTGACCGCATTCGAACTGCTCCTGCAGATCGACCGGCGTTGCCGGCTGCTGGGGGCGGACCTGCCGTCACAACCGACCCACCGCGCCGGTTGGAGCGGCATCGGCTTTCGCTTGGGTGAGCACTGGTACGTGGCGCCGATGGGCGAAGTCAGCGAAGTGCTGCACGAGCCGCGCTACACACATTTGCCCGGGGTCAAGCCGTGGGTTCGCGGAGTGGCTAATCTGCGCGGGCGCTTGTTGCCGTTGATGGATGTGTGCGGTTTCTTCGGCCATGAGCTGTCGAGCGTGCGCAAGCAGCGGCGGGTGCTGGTGGTCGATCACGACGAGATCTTTACCGGGTTGCTGGTGGATGAAGTCCTCGGATTGCAGCATTTTGCCCAAGACAGCCTGGAGCCGACGCTGATGGACGACCTTGACGGCCCGGAGGCGGTCTTCGTCAAAGGTCGGTTTCGCGGCGAGCGGCAGTGGCAGGTGTTCAGCCCGTTTGCCCTGGCGCAGTCGCCGGGGTTCATGGATGTAGCTGTTTGACGAGATGCCGCACGGTCCCTTGTGGGAGCGAGTCAGCGGGAGCGGGCTTTGTGGGAGCAAAGCTTGCTCGCGATCCAGGCGCTGCGGTCCTCAAGAGGCCGAGGCGTTTTCATCGCGGGCAAGCCTTGCTCCCACAGAGTCACACTGATTGAGCAGACTGCACTACACAGGCTTGCTTACAGTTGGCAGCGGCAAGTAGGTTGGATTGGGCAGTACAGGCGAGAACCGATGATCAAAGCAAATACAGGCAAGCCTCTGGAAGCGTCGCGCAGTCGTTCGCAGATCATCGTGCTGTTTGTCGCGCTGATTGTCTTCATCATGCTGCTGTTCGCCAACTTCGCTTACCTCAACACCCAGTCCAACTACGACAAGCAGTACATCGGCCATGCCGGTGAGTTGCGGGTGCTGTCCCAGCGCATTGCCAAGAACGCCACCGAGGCTGCCGCCGGCAAGGCCGCAGCGTTCAAGTTGCTGAGCGAGGCACGCAATGATTTCGCCCAGCGCTGGGGCTACCTGAAGCAGGGCGACCCGGTGACCGGCCTGCCACCGGCACCTGCGGCCCTGCGTCCGCAGATGCGTGCGGTACAGCTGGACTGGGAGCGCCTGCTCAAGAACACTGATGCCATCCTGTCCAGCGAACAGACCGTGCTGTCGCTGCATCAGGTGGCGGCGACCCTCGCCGAAACCGTGCCGCAATTGCAGGTCGAGTACGAAAAAGTCGTCGAAATCCTCCTGCAACGCGGCGCGCCTGCCGCGCAGGTCGCTATGGCCCAGCGCCAGTCGTTGCTGGCCGAACGGATTCTCGGTGCGGTGAACACCGTGCTGGCGGGGGATGAAAACGCCAGCCAGGCCGCCGATACCTTTGGCCGCGATGCCGCACGTTTTGGTCAGGTGCTCAATGGCATGTCGCAAGGTGACCCGGCCTTGAAGATCTCCCAGGTACAGGACCGCGATGCCCGGGCCCGCCTGAGTGAGATCAGCGAACTCTTCGAATTCGTCTCCGGCTCGGTGGACGAAATCCTCGAAACCTCTCCTGAGCTGTTCAAGGTCCGCGAGTCGGCAGGCAACATTTTCAATCTGTCGCAAACCTTGCTGGACGAAGCTTCACACCTGGCCACCGCGTTCGAAAACCTGGCCGGCGGACGTTCTACAAACGCCATTGGCGGCTATGTGCTGGGTCTGTTGGCGCTGATGTCGATCATCCTGATCGGACTGGTGATGGTCCGCGAGACCAACCGTCAGTTGCGTGAAACCGCAGAAAAGAACGAGCGTAACCAGAACGCGATCATGCGCCTGCTGGACGAGATCGAAGACCTGGCCGATGGCGACCTGACCGTCACCGCCTCGGTTACCGAAGACTTCACCGGCACCATCGCCGATTCCATCAATTATTCGGTGGACCAACTGCGTGACCTCGTGGCCACCATCAACCTCACCGCCGGCCAGGTCGCCGCTGCGGTGCAGGAAACCCAGGCGACGGCCATGCACCTGGCGCAGGCCTCCGAGCATCAGGCCCAGCAGATATCCGAAGCGTCGACTTCAATCAATGAAATGGCCCAGTCCATCGATCAGGTCTCGGCCAATGCCGCCGAGTCGTCGGCGGTGGCCGAGCGCTCCGTGGAGATCGCCAACAAGGGCAACGAGGTGGTGCATAACACCATTCATGGCATGGACAACATTCGCGAGCAGATCCAGGACACGGCCAAGCGCATCAAACGCCTGGGTGAGTCATCTCAGGAAATCGGCGACATTGTCAGCCTGATCGATGACATTGCCGACCAGACCAACATCCTCGCCCTCAACGCCGCGATCCAGGCGTCCATGGCCGGTGATGCCGGGCGCGGTTTCGCGGTAGTGGCCGATGAAGTGCAGCGGCTGGCGGAGCGCTCTTCGGCGGCGACCCGGCAAATCGAGACCCTGGTGCGGGCGATTCAGGCTGACACCAACGAGGCGGTGATTTCCATGGAGCAGACCACCACCGAAGTAGTGCGCGGCGCCCGGCTGGCCCAGGATGCCGGGGTAGCCCTGGAAGAGATCGAAGGCGTGTCCAAAACCCTGGCGGCGCTGATCCAGAGCATTTCCAACGCGGCGCAGCAACAGACCACCTCGGCGGGACAGATTTCCTTGACGATGAACGTGATCCAGCAAATCACCAGCCAGACCTCGTCCGGCTCTACCGCCACCGCCGAAAGCATCGGCAACCTGGCGAAAATGGCCAGTCAGTTGCGTCGTTCGGTGTCGGGTTTTACTTTGCCGGCGGCGGCTGTTGATGAGGGAAAAGTGTGACTGTGGGAGCAAGGCTTGCCCGCGATGAAGATAACGCGGTACTTCGGGAACCGCGGCGCCTGCATCGCAAGCAAGCTTTGCTCCAACAGAGAAATCCCTTCCCCGCAGTGGTGGTGTGTTCTCCTGATTGGAGTGGTTATGGGTGATCGGCACGACTATGTGGCTCTGGAGTGGGTCAAGGGCGAGATTGCCGAAACGCTGAAGCAGGCCCATCTGGCCCTCAACCGCCTGGTGGACGACCCGCAGGCGGCGGATGCCCTCGCGCAATGCCTGGCTTGCATCCACCAGGTGCATGGCGGCCTGCAGATGGTCGAGTTCTATGGCGCGGCGCTGCTGGCCGAGGAGATGGAACAGCTGTGCGTCGCCCTGCAGGACAACCGCATCGCCCATCGCGACGAAGCCATCAGCCTGTTGAGCCAGGCCCTTGGGCAGTTGCCGATCTATCTGGACCGCATACAGGGCGCCCGCCGCGACCTGCCGTTGGTGGTGCTGCCATTGATCAATGATTTGCGCAGCGCCCGGGGTGAGAGCCTGTTGTCGGAGACCAGCCTGTTCAGTCCTGAGTTGCCGCAGATCGCGCCACTCAGCGACGAGGCCTTGAAGCGACTCGAGCCGCCGGACCTGCCAAGCACTTTGCGCAAATTGCGCCAGACCCTGCAAGTGGCCCTGGTGGGCCTGTTGCGCGAACAGGGCGACGCCACCCATTTAGGCTACCTGGCCAAGGTCTTCCATCGCCTGGAAGGGTTGTGCGCCGCAGCACCGCTCAATGCGTTGTGGCAGGTGGCGTCGGCGCTGGTCGAAGGCATGCGCGAGGGGCGTATCGCCAATAGCCCGGCGTTGCGCAGCCTGTTCAAGGAGGCGGACAAGGAACTCAAGCGACTGTTGGACCAGGGCATGCAAGGCATCAATCAACCGGCGCCGCCACAGTTGCTAACAAGTTTGTTGTTCTATATTGCCAAGGCCGAACATCCCAGCGGGCAGATGCAGATCATGAAAGAACGCTACTCACTGGACGACGCGCTGCCCGACAGCGCCATGGTCGACGAAGAACGCGCACGCCTGGCCGGACCGGACCGTGATGCCATGCGCTCGGTGCTCGCCGCACTCTGTGAAGAACTGGTGCGGGTCAAGGAGCGGCTCGACCTGTTCGTGCGCAGTGACCGCCAGCACGCCTCTGAGCTGGACAGCTTGCTGGCACCCCTGCGACAGATCGCTGACACCCTGGCGGTGCTTGGCTTCGGTCAGCCGCGAAAAGTGATCATCGATCAATTGGCGGTAGTCCTGAGCCTCGCCCAAGGTCATCGCGAGCCGGATGACGCGACGCTCATGGATGTCGCCGGGGCCTTGCTCTACGTCGAGGCCACCCTGGCCGGCATGGTCGGCACCGTCGAGCCCGAGAGCCCTGAAGACAGCCACCTGCCCACCACCGACCTGACCCAGATCCACCAGATTGTCATCAAGGAAGCCCACACCTGCCTGCAACAGGCCAAGGACATGATCGTCGACTACATCGACGCCGACTGGAACAGCGAACAACTGCAAGCGCTACCGGCGTTGCTGACCCAGGTGCGCGGCGCGCTGGCGATGATCCCCCTGAGCCGGGCCGCCAGCCTGGTGGAGGCCTGCAACGGTTTCATCCGTGAACATCTGCTGTTGGACCACGCCCAGCCGGGTTGGGAAGAGCTTGATCACCTGGCCGATGTGATAAGCGGCCTTGAATACTACCTGGAGCGTTTGAACGAAGACCCGGAAACGCTCGGCGAACCCTTGTTGGACGTGGTCGAACGGAGCCTGGGCGCCCTCGGTTATTTCCCCGACGAAGCCCGTGTGCCGTTGCTTGACGATGTACTGAGCCCCAACGAAGCCCAGGTCATGCAAGACTTGCAGGAGCTCGATGACCCGCAGACCGTGCAGTCTTTGGCTCAAGTGCTGGCCAGCCCGGTCTCGGCGGTCAACCCGCCGGCCAGGAGCACGCCGGGTAGCCTGCTGCCGCCGCCGCTGGACGAGCATCCGGTGGACGACGAGCTGCGCGAGGTCTTCCTTGAGGAAACCGACGAGGTGCTCGACGTTCTGCGCGAATACCTGCCGCGTTGGTCCGCTCACCCGGACGACCACGGCGCCCTGGCTGAACTGCGTCGGGCTTTCCATACCCTCAAGGGCAGTGGTCGGATGGTGCGGGCGCTGGTTTTGGGTGAGCTGGCTTGGGCCGTGGAAAACCTGCTCAACCGGGTGCTGGAGCGCAGCGTTGAGCCAAGTGCTGCGGTCCGGCAGTTGCTGGATGACACGGTGCAGTTGCTACCGGCCCTGGTGAGCGAATTTGCAGACAGCCGCCAGCGTCAGCGCGACGATGTCGACCGTTTGGCCGCCCGTGCCCATGTGCTGGCAAAGGGTGGCGACGACGAAGACGCACAGGATGTCGCCGCCCTCGACCCGTTGTTGCTGAAGATATTCGGTAACGAAGCCCAGGGTCACCTTGCCAGCCTCAATCGCTTTCTCGACCAGGCTGCCGAACACTTGCCGTTGCAAGCCAGCGACGAATTGCAGCGAGCCTTGCATACCCTCAAGGGCAGCGCATCAATGGCCGGCGTGTTGCCGATTGCCGAACTGGCCGGCGCGATGGACCAGTTGGCCCGGGAATACAAGGCGCACCTGATCGCCCTCGACCTTGATGAAACTGAATTGCTGCTGGAAGCCGAGGGCCTGTTGCGCCTGGGCTTGCGTCAGTTACACGACGCCCCCCTGGCGCCGATTCCCGGCGCCGAAGAGCTGATCCAGCGAACCCAAACGCTGCTGGCCGAGCGCCTGCAAGCGGCCCTCAGTGCACCGGACAAAGGCTTGCGGACCAAGCGCGATCCACAACTGATCAACAACTTCCTCGCCCAGGGCATGGACATCCTGCTTGACGCCGAGAACCTGTTGCGCCGTTGGCAGCAGCACCCCGGCGAAGGCCAGGAACTCAGTGCACTGCTGGACGAGCTGACCACCCTCGGCGAAGGCGCGCACCTGGCCGACTTGCACCCGGTGGACGAGCTCTGCGAAGCCTTGCTTGATCTCTATGGTGCAGTGGAAGAAAGCAGCCTGGCGGTCAGCGAGGTGTTTTTCCAGGAAGCGCAACGCGCCCATGAAGCCTTGATCGACATGCTCGATGAACTGGCCGCCGGCCAACATGTGCATTCACAGCCCGAGCGGGTGCAAGCCCTGCGCGGGCTTGCTCCAGGAGAGCCTCGACCCATCGGCTACCGGCCTGATCCGCAGCGATGGCAGCCGCACCCTGAGCATCCGCGAACTGGGGAACGCGACAGCTGAACTGCAGCGCAACGCCCCTGCTGAGACCTCAGTGGACGAGGACATTGCCTCGATCTTCCTCGAAGAGGCGCAGGATATTCTCGAAAGCGCCGCCCAGGCCCTGCAACGATGGCTGTCCGACCCGGACAATGCAGCGCCGCTGTCCTCGTTGCAACGGGGACCTGCACACCCTCAAAGGCGGCGCGCGAATGGCCGATATCCGGTCGGTGAGCGACCTGGCCCAGGAGCTGGAAAACCTCTACGAAGGGCTGGTGGACCGCCGTTACAGCCACAGCGCGGAACTGGAGCAACTGCTCAGCAGCAGTCACGAACGCCTCGACCTGCTGCTCGGGCAGTTGCAGCAGGGCCAGCCGTTGGGTGATCCCGTTGCGCTGATCGACGCCATTCGCCGGTTCCGTCAGGACAAGCCGAACCCAATCGATTCGGCCGGGTCGATCCAGAGCGAGGGGGCCGGACATGATCCGGAGCTGCTGGAAATCTTCCTTGAAGAAGGTTTCGACATTCTCGACAGCGCCGGCTCAGCGCTGCTGCGCTGGCAGGACGAACCGTCGAACCGCCAGGCCCTGGAAACCCTGCTGAGGGACTTGCACACCCTCAAGGGCGGCGCGCGAATGGTGGAAATCGTACCCATCGGCGACTTGGCTCATGAGCTGGAAAATCTTTATGAAGGCTTATCGGCAGGGTTGCTCCAGCCGACTACGGCGCTGTTCGCTTTGTTGCAAAGCAGCCATGACCGGCTGGCGCAGATGCTCGATGCGGTGCGCGCCGGCCACCCGTGCCCGCTCGCCGACCGGCTGATCGCGCAGATCCAGGCGGTGAATCATCCGCAGGACAGCGAGGCGCCCAAGGTCGTCTCCGCGCCGGAACCGACCCCGTCGCCTGCACCCGCAAGACCTGAGCCCGGTACCCCGAGCGACGGCGCGGACATGGTCAAGGTCTCCGCCGAACTGCTCGACGACCTGGTGAACCTGGCCGGGGAAACCTCGATTTTCCGTGGGCGTATCGAACAGCAGGTCAACGACGCGCGCGTGGCCCTCGGTGAGATGGAAACCACCATCGAGCGCATGCGCGACCAGTTGCGCCGTCTTGATACCGAAACCCAGGGGCGGATCCTCAGTCGTCAGCAGGTCGAGGCCGAGCGCCTGGGCTATGAAGAATTCGACCCGCTGGAGATGGACCGGCATTCCCAGTTGCAGCAGTTGTCCCGGGCGCTGTTCGAATCGGCCTCGGACCTGCTCGATCTCAAGGAGACCCTCGACCGTAGTAACCACGACGCTGAAAACCTGTTGCAACAGCAAGGGCGTATCAACACTGAACTCCAGGAAGGCCTGATGCGCACGCGCATGGTGCCGTTCGAGCGCATGTTGCCGCGGCTCAAACGCATCGTTCGGCAAGTGGCGCAGGAACTGGGCAAGGACGTGGAATTCGTGGTTGGCAATGCTGAAGGCGAAATGGACCGCAGCGTGCTGGAGCGCATGGCCGCGCCCCTGGAGCACATGCTGCGCAACGCCGTCGACCACGGCCTGGAGCCGGCCGACGTGCGCATCGCTGCCGGCAAACCGGCCCGGGGGCGTATCAGCCTCGACCTGTCCCGCGAAGGTGGCGACATCATTTTCGACATCCGCGACGACGGCGCCGGAGTGCCTCTGGAGGCGGTGCGCAGCAAAGCGATCAAGCGTGGCCTGCTAGCACCGGACAGCGACATCAGCGACCGAGACGTGCTGCAATTCATCCTGCAGCCGGGCTTTTCCACCGCCGAAAAAATCACCCAGATTTCCGGGCGCGGCGTCGGCATGGACGTGGTCCACGAAGAGGTGCGGCAACTGGGCGGCGGCATGGTTATCGACTCCACGCCGGGGCAGGGCGTGCATTTTCGCATCCGCTTGCCGTTTACCGTGGCGGTAAACCGGGCGTTGATGGTGCAATGTCACGAAGACCAGTACGCCATCCCCCTCAATACCATCGAAAGCATCGTTCGGGTGTTGCCCGCTGAACTGGACGGCTATTACCAGCTCGACCCGCCTGCCTACACCTACGCCGGGCAGCGTTATGAGTTGTGCTACCTGGGTGAGCTATTGAAAACCGGCGCTCGCCCGAAACTGCTGGGCCAGAGCCAACCGTTGCCGGTGCTGCTGATGCAATGCAACGAGCGGCATATCGCGGTGCAAGTGGATGCTACCGCCGGGACCCGGGAGATTGTGGTCAAGAGCCTCGGCCCGCAATTTTCGGCGGTGCAGGGCTTGTCGGGGGCGACGATCCTGGGCGACGGCCGGGTGGTGTTGATTCTCGACCTGTTGGCACCGATCCGCGCCTTGCCCCATCAGGCCCCACGCCGCCCGGCAGCGGCGCAAGGCGAGGGCGAGTACCCGCGACCCTTGCTGGTGCTGGTGGTGGACGACTCGGTGACGGTCCGCAAGGTCACCAGCCGCCTGCTGGAGCGCCACGGCATGCACGTGCTTACCGCCAAGGACGGCGTGGATGCCATGGCGCTGCTGGCTGAACATTCCCCCGATCTGATGTTGCTGGACATCGAAATGCCGCGTATGGACGGCTTCGAAGTGGCCACGCAAGTGCGCAATGACCCGCGCCTTGCCCACCTGCCGATCATCATGATCACCTCCCGCACGGGTCAGAAACACCGCGAACGTGCCATGGCCATCGGCGTCAACGACTACCTGGGCAAGCCGTATCAGGAATCGGTGCTGCTCGACAGCATCGCCCGCTGGAGCAAAACCCATGCATGATCTTCACCCCCGAACGGGGCACATCACCGGGTTGCTGCTACCCCTGGCCGACCGGCACCTGATCTTGCCAAACGTGGCCGTGGCCGAGCTGATCGATTACCAGAGCAGCGCGTTCGATATGGACACTCCGCCGTGGTTCCTGGGTTGGGTGAGCTGGCGCGAACGGCAAATCCCGTTGCTGAGCTTCGAGTCGGCCTGCGGCCAGAAAACCGTCATTGGCGAGCGAGTGCGCATCGTCATCCTCAACGCCCTCGGCGGCCGACCGGAGCTGCGTTTCATCGCGCTGCTGGTACAAGGCATTCCGCGCTCTTACAAGCTCGACACCCAACTGAGCTACGTCGACGTACCGTTGTGCGGGCTGGAACAGGCCGCGGTGCAAGTGGGGGAGCATGTGGCGAAAGTACCGGACTTGTTGGCATTGGAAGAGTTGGTGGTGGCTGCGGGGTTGGTTCAGCACCACAAACCCTGAGACATACGAAGTTGCAATGGTTGTACTTCGATCAAACTGTGTGAGCGAGCCTGCTCGCGAAGGCGGCGGTTTATTCAGCATGGGTGCAAGCTGACCCACCGCTATCGCGAGCAAGCTTGGCTCCCACAGGATAGGCGGTGGGCACTGATCTTATAAACGACCGAAAGCAGTGTCGGAGCGAGCCTGCTCGCGATGGCGGCCTGACAGCCGGCCTGGCTTTAGCGGGTATGCGCCAATCAGATCTGTTTGATCAGACCTGTTTGATCAGATCTGTGGGAGCAAAGCTTGCTCGCGAGGCGGCCTTATAGCCGACCTGTTTCTCCCGGTTGTGCGTCGCTCCCACAGGAACTGCGTTCAACCATTACGCCAAGCGTAACGATCCGCCACCGAGCTTGATTGATGCCCTCGCCACAACGCTCCTAATGTGACCTCCACGACAGCGAACCCGTGGAGTGGTCATGACAACAATAATATCCCCCGACTCGCGCTGGACGCGGCGGCGTTGCGAAAAGCAGCGGCGTCTCGAGCTGGTGAAGGGGCTTGCCGACGGTGTGGTGTTGCCCACCGACAAGATCGTTGCGGCGCTGGAGGCGTTGATCCTGCCGGGTGATCGCGTGGTGCTGGAAGGCAATAATCAGAAGCAGGCGGACTTTCTGTCGCGCTCTCTGGCCAAAGTCGACCCGGCGAAGCTGCACGACCTGCACATGATCATGCCTAGCGTCGGTCGCTCCGAACACCTGGACCTGTTCGAGCGCGGCATTGCCCGCAAACTCGATTTTTCCTTCGCCGGCACCCAGAGCCTGCGCATCAGCCAACTGCTGGAAGACGGCCTGCTGGAAGTCGGTGCGATTCACACCTACATCGAACTTTATGCCCGGCTGGTGGTGGACCTGATTCCCAACGTGGTGCTCTCGGCCGGGTTCATGGCCGACCGTGCCGGCAATATCTACACCGGCCCCAGTACCGAAGACACGCCGGCGCTGATTGAGCCGGCGGCCTTCAGCGATGGCATCGTCATCGTTCAGGTCAACCAATTGGTGGACGATGTCACCGACCTGCCACGGGTTGATATCCCGGCGTCCTGGGTCGATTTCGTGGTGGTGGCCGACAAGCCGTTCTACATCGAACCGCTGTTCACCCGCGACCCGCGCCATATCAAGCCGGTGCATGTGTTGATGGCGATGATGGCGATTCGCGGGATCTACGAGAAACACAACGTCCAGTCCCTCAATCACGGCATCGGGTTCAACACCGCCGCTATCGAGCTGATCCTGCCGACCTACGGCGAGTCCCTGGGTTTGAAGGGCAAGATTTGCCGCAACTGGACCCTCAATCCTCACCCTACGTTGATTCCGGCCATTGAAAGCGGCTGGGTCGAAAGCGTGCATTGCTTTGGCACCGAGCTGGGCATGGAAAACTACATCGCCGCGCGGCCGGATGTGTTCTTCACCGGTCATGACGGCTCACTGCGCTCCAACCGCATGGTCTGCCAACTGGCCGGACAATACGCGGTGGACCTGTTCATCGGCGCCACTTTGCAGGTGGACGGCGACGGACATTCTTCGACGGTGACCCGTGGCCGACTGGCTGGTTTCGGCGGTGCGCCGAACATGGGCCACGACCCGCGCGGTCGCCGTCACGGCACGCCGGCCTGGCTCGACATGCGCCACGGCGATGGCGAGGCGCCGTTGCTCGAACGGGGCAAGAAACTGGTGGTACAGATGGTCGAGACCTTCCAGGAGGGCGGCAAACCCACCTTCGTCGAAACCCTCGACGCGGTGGAGGTGGCGAAAAAAGCCGGCATGCCCCTGGCGCCGATCATGATCTATGGCGACGACGTCACCCACTTGCTCACCGAAGAGGGCATCGCCTACCTGTACAAGGCTCGCTCTCTGGAAGAGCGTCAAGCAATGATCGCCGCCGTGGCCGGGGTCACTGCCATCGGTTTGCGCCATAACCCGAAAGACACTGCCCGTATGCGCCGCGAAGGCTTGATAGCCCTGCCTGAAGACCTCGGCATTCGCCGCACCGACGCCACCCGTGAGTTGCTCGCCGCCAAGAGTGTGGCCGACCTGGTGGAGTGGTCCGGTGGCCTCTACAACCCGCCCGCCAAATTCAGGAGTTGGTAAATGCACGCCTTCAACCTGCAACCGGAAAGCCTGTCTCTGGCCGAGCGTCTGGCCGACATGGCGGTGGACGCGCTGATCGACGAAGCCGATCTGTCACCCAAACCGGCCCTGGTAGATCGGCGCGGCAATGGCGCCCACACCGATCTGCACCTGGGGTTGATGCACGCTTCGGCGTTGTCGCTGTGGCCGGCATTCAAGGAAATGGCCGACGCCGCCCTTGAATGCGGCGAGATCGGCCTGCCGTTGCGCGAAGCCCTTGGGCGGATCGGCCGGGAGGGGGAAGCGGCGATGCTCGCTACCACCGACGGCGTGAACACCCACCGCGGCGCCATCTGGGCCCTTGGCCTGTTGGTCGCTGCTATGGCGCTGGAACCTGAATCCAGCACTCCCAGCGCTGTTGCTTTAAGAGCCGCCCGCCTGGCCTTGCTGGAAGATCGCTATGCCCCCAAACCCTTCAGCCATGGTGCTCAAGTGGCCCAACGCTACGGTGTGCGCGGCGCCCGGGAAGAAGCACAGCTGGCATTCCCGGCTGTCACCGGCCTGGCCCTGCCGCAACTCAAGCGCAGTCGCGCGGCGGGGGCGGGAGAACAGAACGCTCGGCTCGATGCCTTGCTGGCGATCATGACGACGTTGGCCGACACCTGCGTGCTCTACCGCGCCGGCGAACCGGGTTTGCAGGCCATGCAGTACGGCGCCAAAGCGGTGCTCGACGCGGGCGGCAGCGCCAGCCTGGGCGGTCGTCGCCAGTTGCATGCGCTGGACCAACAATTGATTGCCATGAACGCCTCGCCCGGCGGCGCTGCCGACTTGCTCGCCGCTTGCCTGTTCCTCGACCGTATTGAGCGCGGCGATGGCCTCTTCCCAGGAGTGTGCTGATGCAAACCTTATCCTTTGAATTTCCCGCCGGGCAGCCGCCACGGGGCCGGGCGCTGGTGGGCTGCGTCGGCTCGGGCGACCTGGAAGTGCTGATCGAGCCGGGCCTGGCGGGCAAGTTGACCATTCAGGTGCAGACCTCGGTCAACGGCAGTGAACAACGCTGGCAACACTTGTTCGCCCGCATGTTCGACGGCCAGATGCCACCGGCCCTGTCTATCGACATCCACGATTTCGGCGCCACCCCCGGCGTGGTGCGTTTGCGCCTGGAACAAGGCTTCGAGGAGATCGGCCATGACTGACAGCGCAGCGTTGCTCAACAAACACAGCTTCGTCGAGCTGGGTGCCCGGCAACGGGCCAAAGCCCTGCTGGATGACGGTTCGTTCCGTGAACTGCTCGATCCCTTCCAGCGGATCATGTCGCCCTGGCTGCTGCGCCAGGGCGTGGTACCGCAAAGCGACGACGGTGTGGTGATCGCCAAGGGCTTGCTGGATGGCCTGCCAGTGGTGATCGCGGCCATCGAAGGTGCGTTCCAGGGCGGTAGCCTTGGCGAGGTCGGCGGGGCGAAGATCGCCGGCGCGCTGGAGCTGGCCGCCGAGGACAACCGCAAAGGCATTCCGACCCGCGCCGTGTTGCTGCTGGAAACCGGTGGCGTGCGTTTGCAGGAAGCTAACCTCGGGCTGGCGGCGATTGCCGAGATTCATTCGGCGATTGTCGACTTGCGCCAGTACCAGCCCGTCATCGGTGTGGTGGCCGGCAGCGTCGGTTGTTTTGGCGGCATGTCCATCGCCGCCGGGCTGTGCAGCTATTTGTTGGTGACCCAGGAAGCGCGACTGGGCCTGAACGGTCCGCAGGTGATCGAGCAGGAAGCCGGGATCGATGAATATGACTCCCGTGATCGGCCGTTCATCTGGAGCCTGACCGGCGGTGAGCAACGCTTTGCCACCGGCTTGGTGGACCGCTATGTGGCCGATGACGTGACGCAGATCCGCGAGCAAGTCAGCCAGTTGTTGCATTTGGGCGTACCCGCCGAGCACCGCAGCGCTCAGGCCGAGGTGTTCCTGCAACGTTTGGCCCGACTGGACACTGAAGTGCAAATCGAACCGGCCGCGGTTCGCCAGTTGTATCAGGGAGAACGCCCATGAATTCGTATTCGTTGAGAGGCTTGCGCTGGTTCGCGGCGCTGAGCGACGGCGCCAGGCCGTTGGGGGGACTGCCCGCTTCGCTGAAAGTGGCCGACGTCACACTGGGCGAGCAAAACGTGCGGCTGTTGGCGGTCGTGGCCGATCCCGATAGCCGTTTCCCTCGGGCCCGCAACGGTGAAGTCGGTTTGCTGGAAGGCTGGGGCTTGGCCAAGGCCGTGGATGACGCCATTGACGCCGACCGCGATGCGTCCAGCAAGCGCGCGCTGATCGCCATCGTCGATGTGCCGAGCCAGGCCTACGGTCGTCGCGAAGAAGCCCTCGGCATTCATCAGGCCCTGGCCGGTGCGGCGGACAGTTATGCCCGAGCGCGGCTGGCCGGGCATCCGGTGATTGGTTTGCTGGTGGGCAAGGCTATGTCCGGGGCATTCCTGGCCCACGGTTATCAGGCTAACCGGTTGATCGCCTTACGCGATCCAGGCGTGATGGTCCACGCCATGGGCAAGGCCTCGGCGGCGCGGGTGACCCTGCGCAGCGTCGAAGAGCTTGAAGCCTTGGCCGCCAGCGTGCCGCCGATGGCTTATGACATCGACAGCTTTGCCAGCCTCGGGTTGCTGTGGGAAACCTTGTCGGTGGAGCAGATTGAACAACCAAACGCAGCGGATCTGGCACGGGTCAGGGAGTGCTTGCAACAGGCGATCAACGACGTGGCAGGCGCGCCTCGGGACTTGAGCAGCCGCCTCGGGGCGACGCATCGTGCGGCCTCCAGCACCGTTCGCCAATTGTTGAGAGCGCAGTGGTGAGCACGTTCCTGGCCCACGACCTGCTGTGGGGAATGACGCCACAGCCGTTGCCTGCGGATGCGCCGGCGTGGGTCATTGAGTCCCTCAGCCTTGGGCAACCGGTGGTGGTGCGGCGGGCGATGAGCACGCCGGGGCACATTGCCGTGGGCGTGCGCGGAGCCTTGCGGGAACAGCGTTACGCCACGTCGATGCCGGTGACGGCGATCCAGCGCCGGGTGCGCCCGGAGGATCTTTGCCATGTCGCATTGCGCCGTGACTTGCCGGCGTTGCAGGCGCTCGCTCAATTGCGGCCGATGCTGGATGCCAGCGGCTGGATCTGGGGCGTCAGCGGCAGCGCCGGATTTGAACTGGCCAGTGGCATCGAGGCGCTGCATGCGCGCAGTGACCTGGATTTGATCCTGCGCACACCGCATCCGCTGGATCGTATTCAGGCCCGGGATTTGTTGACGCAACTGGACGGTTCGACGTGCGCCGTAGACATGCAATTACAAACCCCCTTCGGCGCCGTCGCCCTGCGCGAGTGGGCCGGCGCGGCGCGGCGGGTATTGCTCAAGGATAATCTTCAGGCGCGTCTGGTGACTGATCCGTGGCAACCGGCGCTGGAGCAAGTGGCGTGAGCAGCCTTTTGGTATTCCCCGGCCAGGGTGCGCAGCGAGCGGGCATGCTCCAGGGCGTGTCGCCGCAACTGCTGGAACAGGCCGGTGAAGTGCTGGGGGAAAACGTACGACAGTTGGACAGCACCGAGGCGTTGCAGTCGACCCGGGCCGTGCAACTGTGTCTGTTGATTGCTGGTGTGGCAGCGGCCCGGCAATTGTTGGAGCAGGCACCTGCGCCGGATTACGTCGCGGGCCTGTCCATCGGCGCGTACCCGGCGGCGGTGGTGGCCGGTGCGCTGGAGTTCGATGATGCCTTGCGGCTGGTCAGTCTGCGGGGCGAACTGATGCAGCAGGCGTATCCGCGAGGCTATGGCATGACGGCGATCATCGGTCTTGAGCTTGCGACGGTGGAGGCGTTGCTCGCGCAGGTACACAGCGCCATGACGCCGGTTTACCTGGCCAACATCAATGCCGATAACCAGGTGGTCATTGCTGGCAGTGACCAGGCAATGGGTATCGTCGCCGAGAAGGCGCGCAGCCAAGGCGCCGCGAAAGCATGTCGGCTGGCGGTGAGCGTACCGTCCCACTGTCCATTGCTGGAGGTCCCGGCCCGGACACTGGCCCAGGCGTTCGCCGACGTGCCGTTGAAAGCGCCCTCGTTGGGTTATCTGAGCGGCAGTCGTGCCCGGCCCATGGTGAACACCGACGCCTTGCGTGAGGACCTGGCCTTCAACATGTGCCGCGTGGTGGACTGGCGCGGCACCGTGCAAAGCGCCTACGAGCGAGGCGTGCGGTTACAGATCGAACTGCCACCGGGTGCGGTTTTGACGGGACTGGCGCGTCGGGTGTTCGAGCAAGGCACCGTCATTGCTTTCGACGGTGCGCGCCTGGACACCTTGCAGACGTTGCTCAGAGAGGAGGGACGCCGCCGACCCTAAACCACCGACTCAAGCTGGCGAAGCACAAAAACAACAACTTCGACGATGCACTTTGAGGACTACAACAATGATTATTTACGGTGTGGCGTTTCTGGCCTTTTGTACCCTGGCGGGTATTTTCATCGGTGAGCTGCTGGGCAAGCTGATCGGCGTGCCGGCCAACGTCGGCGGTGTCGGCATTGCGATGCTGCTGTTGATCGGCCTGGGCAGTTACCTGAGCAAACGCGGGCTGTTCAAGGGCAAGTCCGAAGCCGGCGTGGAATTCTGGAGTGCGATCTACATTCCTATCGTGGTCGCGATGGCGGCCCAGCAAAACGTCTATGGCGCGCTCAAGGGCGGGCCAATGGCGATTCTGGCCGGGACCCTGGCGGTGGTGATTGCCTTTGCGATGGTGCCGGTGCTGGTGCGCATCGGCAACAAAGGGCCTGAAAGCGATGTTTCCGCCAAGACAGTCGGGTGATTGCCATGTACGAATCAATGATGAAAGTGATCACCGGCTACGGTCTGCTCAGTGGCTTTGCGATTGTCGGCATCACCATGTGGGTGTCGTACTGGATCAGCGACACGTTCACCAAGGGCCGCCTGCACGGTTCGGCCATCGCGATTCTCCTGGGGTTGGTGCTGTCGTACATCGGCGGTGCGATGACCGGAGGGCAGAAGGGTGTAGTAGACATTCCGCTGCTCTCGGGCATCGGCCTGCTGGGCGGCGCCATGCTGCGGGACTTCGCCATTGTCGCCACGGCGTTTGGCGTGAGTGTCGAGGAACTCAAGCGCGCCGGTTTCGTCGGGGTGCTGGCGTTGTTCGTCGGGGTGGCCACCTCGTTCATCGCCGGTGTCGGAGTGGCGATGGCCTTCGGTTACACCGACGCGGTGAGCCTGACCACCATCGGCGCCGGAGCGGTGACCTACATTGTCGGGCCGGTCACTGGCGCGGCGATTGGTGCCAGTTCCGAGGTGATGGCGCTGTCCATCGCCGCCGGTTTGATCAAGGCGATCCTGGTGATGGTGGCGACGCCGTTCGTGGCACCTTTGATTGGCCTTAACAATCCGCGCAGTGCGGTGATCTTTGGCGGGTTGATGGGCACTTCCAGTGGCGTGGCCGGCGGCTTGGCGGCCACCGATCCGAAACTGGTGCCGTATGGTTGTCTGACGGCGGCGTTCTATACGGCGCTCGGGTGCTTGCTCGGGCCTTCGCTGTTGTTTCTGATCATGCGGGGGTTGATGGGGTAGGGTTTAGTCTCTTCGTTGAAAGGACTGGCGTCTTCGCGAGCAAGCCCGCTTGTATGGTAAGACTTGAAGGGAGGAGGAGGGACAAAGTCCGCTTCTGACTGTTAGCCGCAGTACAGACCGTGGGAGATTTCACCCCTCCTCCTTTCACCCAAGCGCCGATAAAGAATGCATCTGGCCTAGACCGACGATAGGAACAAGCCTGCGCCTCTGGGTGAACCCTTCAAGTGTTCAAACCTTAGCCCGGAGGATTTTCAATGGCAATGCCTGTCCCCATCACTCAGCCGATCGTAGGTGTTGATGTCGCCAAAGACGAGTTGGTGATTTTTCACGCCGAATCAGATCGACTCGAGACGATCCCCAACACTAAAGCGGCGATCAAGAAATGGCTCAAAGCCTTGTCTGCGCCAGTGAATGTCGCCATCGAAGCCACCAATATCTATCACTTGGAGTTCGCCGATCTGGCGCATGGGGCCGATTGCAGGATTTACATGGTCGGTGGTTATGAACTGAGTCATTACCGCAAGGGGTGAACGTTCGCGCTAAAACCGATGCTTTGGATGCTCAGCTACTGGCCCGTTATTTAAAAAACGAAGGGCAAAATCTGACCCCTTGGACTCCACCATCACCTTTGTACCGTCGGCTTATAAGCCTTTTCCGGCGCCGGGCGGCCGTGGTTCAAGCTCGTGTCAGTCTTAAGCAAAGCTGGGCGAACGAGCCGCTGCTCAAGACCTCGTTCAATAACCAGATCAAGTCCATGCAGAGACTGGAAGCCCTGGTTGAAAAAACAATCCAGACAGAATTGAAGGAAGCCGGGCTGCTGGATCAGCTCAAACGCTGCATGAAAGTCGAAGGCATTGGCCTATTGAGCGGTGCCCGTTTGCTCGCATCCTTCCAGCGCGGAGACTTCAGAAATGCCGATGCCTTCATTGCCTTCCTAGGTTTGGACCTTCGCATATCGGATTCAGGGAAGAAAAAGGGCCGCCGCTGCCTGACCAAGCGAGGTGATCCGGAGGCGCGTAGGCTGATGCACAACGCCGCGATGTCAGCGCGTCGCACAACGGCATGGAAGGGGTTTTATGAAGCCTTGAGAGCCCGAGGGCTCAGCACGACTCAGGCATTGGTGGCACTGGCCCGCAAGCTTGCCCGAGTGGTATTTGCTCTGTTGAAGAACCAGAGCGAATACCAGCCAAAAAGTGTTTAGCGGGCTATTCAGGCACCATAGAATCTCCCACAGTCGACCGCGTGTCCCTGTGGGAGCGGGCTTGCTCGCGAAGGCCGCGACTCGGTTTCAAACCTGGCGATTGGCATACATCCGGCACTCAGCCAACAACGCCAGCAAATTCGGATCACGCTCCTTGGCTTTAAGGAACACCACGCCAATGCGCTGCTGCAGCCGATACCTTTCCTGCAACGGGATCAGTTTCACCCGGTTCTCATACACCGCCGCAATTCGTCCAGGCAGCAACGCATAACCCACCCCGGAGCTGACCATGCTCAGCAGGGTGAAGATATCGTTGACCTGCATCGCCACCTTCGGTTCGAACCCTGCCTGCTTGAACACCCGGATACCGTCCTGGTGCGTGGCAAAACCCTGGGTCAGGGTGATGAACGTCTCGTCGCGCACCTCGGCCAGATCGACTTCGCTGCGTTGGGCAAAGGGCGAGTCGGCTGGCGTGGCGAGAAAAATGTCGTCGGAAAACAGCTCGATATGCTCGCAATCCGGGTCGTTCACGCTGTCGTCCAGGGAGATCAGGATGGCGTCCACCTCCATGTTCTTGAGCTTGTACAGCAGGTCGATGTTCGAGCCCAGAATCAGGTCGATGTTCAGTTCGCTGCGGCGGATCTTCAGGCCCATGATCAACTGCGGCACGGTCTTGACCGTCAGTGAGTACAGTGAGCCGAGCTTGAACCGCTCTGCGGAAAACCCGGCGGCTTCACGGGTCAGGCGCACGCTTTCGACCACGTCCTGAATCAGCTTCTGGGTGCGTTCTTCCAGCACGTAAGCGCTTTCCAGAGGCGTGAGGTTGCGGCCCTCGTGCTTGAACAACGGGCAACGCAAGGCGCTTTCCAACGAGTGAATGGCCCGGTGTACGCTGACGTTGCTGGTCTGCAACTCGGCCGCCGCCCGCGCAAGATTGCCGGTGCGCATGAAGGCCAGGAACACTTCGAGTTTTTTCAGGGTCAATTCTTCGTCGATCAGCATGGGGTGGACTCTTATTCGTATCGCCCGATTGTGCCCCAATCAGTAGGGGGATGTTGATCTGTGGGAGCAAAGCTTGCTCGCGATGCCGGCGACTCGGCTCTTGGGAGATCGCGTTATCTCCATCGCGGGCAAGCCTTGCTCCCACAGGGAGCTAAACATTGCACTTTGTAGCGCCAAGCCTGAGCCTTGGCGTCTGTTTTGGAATGTGAGGTGGGACTGGATGTATCACGGAGAGCGACTCAACGCCTGGACCCACCTGGTCGGGGCGGTGGCGGCTTTTATCGGGGCGGTGTGGTTGTTGGTAATTGCCGGGATGACGGGCGATCCGTGGAAGATCGTCAGCGTGGCCATCTACGGCTTCACCTTGTTGGTGCTGTACAGCGCTTCGACGGTTTACCACAGCGTGCGCGGGCGCAAGAAAGAAATCATGCAGAAGGTCGATCATTTTTCGATCTATCTGCTGATTGCCGGCAGCTATACGCCGTTCTGCCTGGTCACCCTGCGCGGGCCATGGGGCTGGACCTTGTTCGGGATTGTCTGGGGGCTGGCGCTGATCGGGATCTTGCAGGAGATCAAGCCGCGCTCTGAAGCGCGAATCCTGTCGATCGTGATCTACGCGGTGATGGGCTGGATCGTGCTGGTGGCGGTCAAACCGTTATTGGCGGCCCTGGGCAGCACCGGATTTGCCTGGCTGGCCTCGGGCGGTGTCTTGTACACCGTCGGCATTGTCTTTTTCGCGCTGGACCATCGGTTGCGGCACGCCCATGGCATCTGGCATCTGTTCGTGATCGCCGGCAGTTTGCTGCACTTTGTGGCGATTTTGTTCTATGTGCTCTGACCCATGAACACCGTAGCTCTACTGTGGGAGCGGGCTTGCTCGCGAAAGCGGTGGGTCAGTCAACATTGATGTCACTGACAGATTGCATTCGCGAGCAAGCCCGCTCCCACAATGGGTCTTCAGTGCTAGCAGAATCTGCGGGGGGAGTTAGAAATCCCCCCACAGCTGCTGCGCCACGGCCAATGCCACCACTGGCGCGGTTTCGGTGCGCAGAACACGCGGGCCGAGGCGGGCTGCGTGGTAGCCGGCGGTCTTGGCCTGTTCAACTTCGGCATCCGACAAACCGCCCTCGGGGCCGATCAGGAAGGCCAGGCTCGACGGTCTGGCATGGCTGACCAGCGGCTCGGCCACCGGGTGCAGCACCAGTTTCAGTTCGGCGTCGGTCTGCTTCAGCCAGTCGGCCAGCAGCAGCGGCGGGTGGATCACCGGCACGGTGGAGCGCCCGCATTGCTCGCAAGCGCTGATCGCCACTTGGCGCCAGTGCAGCAGGCGCTTGTCGGCGCGTTCGTCCTTGAGGCGCACTTCGCAGCGCTCGCTGAAAATCGGCGTGATCTCGCTGACGCCCAGTTCGGTGGCTTTCTGGATCGCCCAGTCCATGCGCTCGCCCCGGGACAGCCCTTGGCCGAGATGGATGCGCAGGGGCGATTCAACCTGTCCGGCGAATTGCTCGTCCAACTGCACACGCACACGCTTCTTGCCGACTTCGGCCAGGGTGCCGCGAAACTCCTGGCCAGAGCCGTCGAACACCTGCACCGCATCGCCCTCGGCCATACGCAGCACCCGACCGATGTAGTGGGCCTGGGCTTCGGGCAGTTCGTGAGCGCCGAGGCTGAGGGGGGTGTCGATGAAGAAGCGGGACAGTCTCATGTGGAATCTCTGCAAGAAAAAATATCGTGGTTGAAGCTGATGGCCTCATCGCGGGCAAGCCATGCTCCCACAGGGCGGTGCGATCAACTGTGGGAGCAAGGCTTGCCCGCGATGGCGGAGGCCCAGGCTCAGCCCGGATCCCGGAACCCCGGATGAAAATCCTTCGGCACCGCCACGCTGACCTTGTCCCGGGTGGCGATGTCGATGCCCTCGCTGGCCACTTCAGCCAGGAAGTCGATTTGCTCGGGGGTGATGACATACGGCGGCAGGAAATACACCACGCTGCCTAGCGGTCGCAGCAACGCGCCGCGTTCCAAGGCATGCTGGAACACCGTCAGGCCACGACGTTCCTGCCATGGATACGCAGTTTTGCTGGCCTTGTCCTTGACCATCTCGATGGCCAGGACCATGCCGGTCTGGCGCACTTCGGCCACGTTCGGGTGATCGGCCAGATGCGCGGTGGCGCTTGCCATGCGTTGGGCCAGGGCCTTGTTGTTTTCGATGACGTTGTCTTCTTCGAAGATATCCAGCGTCGCCAGGGCCGCCGCGCAGGCCAACGGGTTGCCCGTGTAGCTGTGGGAATGCAGGAAGGCGCGCAGGGTCGGGTAGTCATCGTAGAACGCGCTGTAGACCTCATCGGTCGTCACGCACGCCGCCAGCGGCAGGTAGCCGCCGGTCAGGGCCTTGGACAGGCAGAGGAAGTCCGGGGTGATACCGGCCTGTTCACAGGCGAACATCGTGCCGGTGCGGCCGAAGCCAACGGCGATTTCGTCGTGGATCAGATGCACGCCATAGCGGTCGCAAGCCTCGCGCAGCAGTTTCAGGTACACCGGGTGATACATGCGCATGCCACCGGCGCCCTGGATCAGCGGCTCGACGATCACCGCGGCCACGGTCTCGTGGTGTTCGGCCAAGGTCTGCTCCATGGCTGCGAACAGGTTGCGCGAATGCTCTTCCCAGCCCATGCCTTCGGGGCGGTGGTAGCAATCGGGGCTCGGCACCTTGATCGTGTCCAGCAGCAACGCCTTGTAGGTTTCGGTGAACAGCGGCACATCGCCCACCGACATCGCCGCGATGGTCTCGCCGTGGTAACTGTTGCTCAGGGTGACGAAGCGCTTTTTATCCGGCTGGCCGCGATTGATCCAGTAGTGAAAGCTCATCTTCATCGCCACTTCGATGCAGGACGAGCCATTATCGGCGTAGAAACACCGGGTCAGGCCTTCGGGCGTCATCTTCACCAGACGTTCGGACAGTTCGATCACCGGCTGGTGGCTGAAGCCGGCGAGGATCACATGTTCCAGTTGATCGACCTGATCCTTGATGCGTTGGTTGATTCGCGGGTTGGCATGGCCGAACACATTGACCCACCAGGAACTGACGGCATCGAGGTAGCGCTTGCCTTCGAAGTCTTCCAGCCACACGCCTTCACCGCGCTTGATGGGGATCAGCGGCAGCTTTTCGTGGTCTTTCATCTGGGTGCAAGGATGCCATAGCACCGCGAGATCGCGTTGCATCCACTGGTTATTCAGGCCCATATACAGTCTCCTCGAGGCGGCTCGCGGCGGGCGCGGGCAAAACAATCGCGCAAGCCTATGCAATGGCGGCCCTGGGGACAACCCATTGTGTCACGCCTGCTACCTTGAGTAAGGCGATAGACGCCGCTGGCGGCGCTGGGATGGCTGACGTATTCTTCGCCGTTCTCTGAGCCGTCTGGCTCGAAAAACTGATCGTTCCTACGTTTTATTCCGGAGTTCGCTGAATGTCTGCTGGTTGGCTGCGCGCCTGTGCGCTGGTGGTGATTGGGCTTTTCAGCGTTTGTGCGCTGGCCAAGGACAAGCAACCGACGGTGATCGTCATCGGCGGCGGCCTGGCGGGGCTCACGGCGGCCTACGAGCTGCAGAACAAAGGCTGGCTGGTGACCCTGCTGGAAGCCAAGCCAAGCCTGGGCGGCCGTTCGGGCATGGCCACCAGCGAATGGATCGGCAACGAAAAGACTCAGCCGGTGCTGAACAAATACATCTCGACCTTCAAGCTGAGCACCACGCCGGCCCCGGAATTCGTGCGCACCCCCAGCTATCTGATCGACGGCACCTACCTCACCACTGCTGACCTGGCGACCAAGCAACCGGCCACGGCCGAAGCCCTTAAACGCTACGAAGCCACTCTGGACGACCTGGCGCGTTCCATTGAAGACCCGCAGAACCCATCGGCCAACAACACGTTGCACGCACTGGACCAGATCAGCGTCTCCAACTGGCTCGACCGACTGCAATTGCCGGCTACCGCGCGGCAGTTGGTAAACCAGCAGATTCGTACCCGTTATGACGAACCGTCGCGACTGTCGTTGCTGTATTTTGCCCAGCAGACCCGGGTCTATCGTGGTGTATCCGACCGTGACCTGCGCGCCGCGCGTCTGCTGGGTGGCAGCCCCGTGTTGGCCCAGGCCTTCGTCAAGCAACTGAAAACCATCAAGACCAGATCGCCCGTCTCGGCCATCTCCCAGGACAAGGACGGCGTCACCGTCAAGGTTGGCAGCGTCGGCTACCAAGCGGATTACGTCGTGCTGGCGGTGCCGTTGCGAGCCCTGAACAAAATCCAGCTGACCCCGGCCCTGGATGCCCGGCATCAGGGCGCGATCAAGGGCACCAACTACGGCTGGCGCGACCAGATCATGCTCAAGTTCAAGACCCCGGTCTGGGACAGCAAGGCGCGCATGTCGGGTGAGATCTACAGCAACACCGGCCTGGGCATGATGTGGATCGAGCCGGCCATGAAGGGCGGCGCCAATGTGGTCGTCAATCTGTCCGGCGACAACGCCCGAGTGATGCAGGCCTTTGGTGACAAGCAGATCGCCGATCAGGTGCTGATCCGCTTGCACGCATTTTATCCGAAGGCCCGGGGTGCCTTCACTGGTTATGAAATTCGTCGCTACAGCACCGACCCGTCCATGGGCGGCGCGTACCTGGCCTTTGGGCCGGGCCAGATCAGCAAGTACTGGCGTCTGTGGGAAATGCCGTTGCAGCGCGTAGCCTTTGCCGGTGAACACACCGACACCTTGTATCCAGGGACCCTGGAAGGCGCGTTGCGCAGTGGGCAGCGGGCGGCCAGCCAGGTTGAAGACCTGGCGGCGGGCAAATCGTTTGAGCCGGCCAAGGTCGTGCCGGTGGCCGCGGCAGCAGTTGCCGGTGCGGTGGCGGCGAAGAAGGGTAATTTCTTCACCAACCTGTTTGGCGGCGACTCGGACAAGGAGCCGGTCAAGGCCGCTGCGCCGGTTGCACCTGCTCCAGCACCCGCCCCGGTGCCAGCGCCTGCACCGGTCGCCCCGGCGAAAGTTGAGCCGGTGAAGAAGGCAACGGCCAAACCAACGGCCAAAAAGCCTGCGGCCAAGGCACCGGTTAAAAAAGCGCCTGCGAAGAAAGCCGCTCCGGTGAAGAAACCGGCGGCCAAGCCCGCGGCGACTGAGACCCAGGCGCAGTAAAGCGTGGTGCGAGAAAAAGCGCGGTGAGTCAGCCGCGCTTTTTTTGCCTGTAAAACCGCATCGCGAGCAGGCGCGCTCCCACAGGGTTTGTGTATGCAGATCAAAATGCGGGAGCGAGCCTGCTCGCGATGAGGCCCTTTCTGGCGCCTAATGGCTCCATGACACGCCTCGATCACACATTGTATTGGCTTTAATCTTTCCTTAACCCACCCAGCCCAAACTCTTCATCGTATTTCTCGATATTTCAAAGCAAAAATTTCCGCTTTAAATCGATAGATAACTCGCTAGTCTTGGTCGCAGTTTTCACAGGATATGAGCAATGCAGCTACGCAACTCTTCTTCTCGCTATGGCTGGGTCAGCATCGTTTTGCACTGGGCCATTGCACTGGTGGTGTACGGGCTGTTCGCGCTGGGGCTGTGGATGGTCGGTCTGGACTACTACGACACCTGGCGCAAAGACGCGCCGGACCTGCACAAGAGCATTGGCCTGGTGCTGCTGGCGGCCATGTTGTTGCGGGTGTGCTGGCGTTTCGTCAGCCCGCCGCCCCCGACTCTGGAGACCTATGGGCGCCTGACCCGTGTCAGCGCCAAGCTCGGCCATAGCGCGCTGTATCTCGGGCTGTTCGCCGTGATGATTGCCGGTTACCTGATTTCCACCGCTGACGGTGTCGGGATTCCGGTGTTTGGTTTGTTTGAAGTTCCCGCGCTGGTGTCTGGGCTGCCTGATCAGGCAGACATTGCCGGCCAGATTCACTTCTACCTGGCATGGGCGCTGGTAATTTTCTCCGGCCTTCATGCGTTGGCAGCATTGAAACACCACTTTATCGACCGTGACGCGACCCTCAAGCGCATGCTGGGACGCCAAGCCTGATGTTCAACCTCGACTCCAAAGGAATAGAAAGCATGTTGAAAAAAACGCTCGCCGCCCTGGCAATCGGTTCTGCCCTGCTGTCGGCCGGCCAGGCCATGGCTGCCGATTATGTGGTCGACAAGGAAGGCCAGCACGCCTTCGTCGACTTCAAGATCAGCCACTTGGGCTATAGCTACATCACTGGTACCTTCAAGGACATCGACGGCAAGTTCAGCTTCGACGCCGCCAAGCCTGAAGACAGCAAGATCGAGTTCAACGTGAACACTGCCAGCGTATTCACCAACCACGCCGAGCGCGACAAGCACATCGCCAGTGCCGACTTCCTGAACGCGAGCAAATTCGCCAAGGCCACCTTCGTTTCCACCAGCGTCAAGTCCACCGGCAAAAACGCTGATGGCAAGGAAACTGCCGACGTGACCGGTGACCTGACCCTGCTGGGCGTGACCAAGCCTGTCGTGGTCAAAGCCACGTTCCTGGGTGAGGGCAAGGACCCTTGGGGCGGCTACCGTGCTGGCTTCGAAGGGACCACCAGCATCAAGCGTTCCGATTTCGGCAAGCAGAAAGACCTGGGCCCAACGTCCGACATGGTCGAGCTGTACGTTTCGTTTGAAGGTGTCAAAGCGAAATAACCTTCGCGCCTGACAAAAAAACGCCCCTGATCTTGGAATCAGGGGCGTTTTTTATTGCCGTATGGAGTCTTGTGAACCGCGCATGACCTTTGTGTGCGAGCCTGCTCGCGATAGCGGTGGGTCAGTCAACATCTGTACTGGCTGAGCCGACGCAATCGCGAGCAGGCTCGCTTGTATGTTTAGACTTGAAGGGGTGGGCGGGACTAAAAGCTCGATTCCGACTCTAGCCAGTACGGACCGTGGGAGACTTCTCGTCCCGCCCCTTCTACCCAAAGCGCCAATAAGGAATTCATCGGTAAAACCGACAATAGAGGCAAGCCAGCGCAAAGGTAGACCCCGACAAGCACCTAAACCCTAGCTCCGAGGATTCGCTATGACAATCCTTACCTCGCAGACGGTTGTTGGTATTGATATAGCCAAGGCCGAAGTTGTTGTTTATCGCTATGACCTGCAAACCACTGACACCATCAAGAATGACCGAACATCCCTCAAACGCTGGCTTAAAACGTTGCCCGCCCAAAGTGCTCTAGCCGTCGAAGCAACCAACATCTACCACCTGGACACCGTCGAGCTGGCTCATGCGATGGGGCATCAGGTCTATGTCGTGGATGCTTATCGGGTGAGCAATTATCGTCGCGGCATCGGCCAGCGGGCTAAGAACGATCCTTGTGATGCTCGTCTGCTGGCGCGGTATTTAACCAATGAACAGCACGAGTTGCGGCTCTGGAGCCCGCCACCGAAAGCCTACACGACGTTAAAAAGCCTGCTTCATAGGCGTGCGACGCTGGTCAAGAACCATACCGGCCTGATGTTGAGCTGGCACGATGAGCCTCTGTTAAAAAAAACGCTGGCCACTCAGCAAAAGGCGTTCGAACAGGCGATTCAGGCCATTCAGAAGTTGCTACGAAAAGTCAGCAAAGAAGCGGGAATTGAGGCGAATATCGGCCGCTGCAAAGCCATCGAGGGCGTTGGTGAACTGGTCGCTACTGGATTGGCGACGAGTTTCATGCGAGGTGATTTTGCGGACAGCGATGCATTTATCGCGTTTTTGGGGATGGACTTGAGGGTCGATGACTCCGGAAAAAAGAAGGGTCAACGGCACCTCACCAAGAAGGGCGATTCAGAGATACGCCGATTGGCTCATATCGCTGCAATGACAGCACGCCGCTCGCCTAGATGGAAGCCGTTCTACGAGTCATACCTGGCGAGAGGTTTCTCAAAAACCCAGGCATTGGTGGTGCTGGCCCGAAAGTTATGCCGGGTGGCATTTGCTTTGATGAAAAATCAGAGCGAGTACCAGCCGACACCTATGTTGCAGGGTTGCCCTGCAACATAGAATCTCCCACAGGGTGAAGTCGGCGTCACTCAAATAAAAATGCCCCTGATCGCGAGATCAGGGGCATTTTTACGGCCTGGAGAAACTCAGCGATTGCGGGTCAGCAGTGCCGGCTTCTCGCCCCGTGGACGGCTTGGCAGTTGGTCCAGCTGTTCAGGCGTCGGGAAACGATCGACCTTCGATTCCTTGTGCACGATCTTCGGCTGGTTGCCACGGGGGGCTTGCACGGCGGGTTCCTGACGAGGCTGGTCGTCACGGGCCGGACGGCGAGGGCGGGAGTCTTCGCGGCGGGCCTGGCCGTCACGAGGCGCGCCGTTGCGCGGGCCGCTGCGTTTGGCCGGTGGGGTGCCGGTGGACGAGCCGTTGCTGTTGCGCGGGCCGTTCTGACGCCCTTGGGACTGGCCCCGAGGAGCACCTGCACCTGCACCAGCACCCTGTGCCGGGGCGCCAGGACGACGTCCGCGACCCTGGGCCGGTTTCTGCTGCGGCACGTAGTCGACGCGGTTACCGAAGTTGTCGATATCGTCGTCCAGGAACTCGTCCGGTGCGCGATCAGCAGCGGCGCGTGGTGCCGGACGCTGCTGTTCACGGGCCGGGGTACCTTCGCGAGGCTTGTGCTCGCGGGCCGGGCGTTCGCCGCGACTGGTGCTGGCCGATTTTTCCTTGCCCTTGTCCTTGCCTTTGTCTTTACGACCGCCGCCACCGCCGCCGCCATTTGGACCGTCACCGCGAGGGCCACGGGCATTGCGGGGGTTGCGCACGTCCGGACGTTCACGCACTTCAGGCTTCTCGGCCTCGATGGTGCTGGCATCGAAGCCCATCAGGTCGCCATCAGCGATTTTCTGCTTGGTCATGCGCTCGATACTTTTGAGCAGTTTCTCTTCGTCCGGCGCGACCAGCGAGATCGCTTCGCCCGAACGGCCGGCCCGGCCAGTACGGCCGATACGGTGTACGTAGTCTTCATCGACGTTCGGCAACTCGAAGTTGACCACATGGGGCAACTGGTCGATGTCCAGGCCGCGGGCGGCGATGTCGGTGGCAACCAGAATGCGCACTTCGCCGGCCTTGAAGTCAGCCAGGGCCTTGGTGCGGGCGTTCTGGCTCTTGTTACCGTGGATCGCCACGGCCGGCAGGCCATGCTTGTCCAGGTACTCGGCCAGGCGGTTGGCGCCGTGCTTGGTGCGGGTGAACACCAGGACCTGTTCCCAGGCACCGGCGGTAATCAAGTGCGCCAACAGGGCACGCTTGTGGCTGGCCGCCAGGCGGAACACACGTTGTTCGATGCGCTCGACGGTGGTGTTCGGCGGTGTGACCTCAATGCGTTCCGGGTTGTGCAGCAGCTTGCCGGCCAGGTCGGTGATGTCCTTGGAGAACGTCGCCGAGAACAGCAGATTCTGGCGCTTGGCGGGCAGGCGGGCCAAAACTTTCTTCACGTCATGGACAAAGCCCATGTCGAGCATGCGGTCGGCTTCGTCCAGCACGAGGATTTCCACGTGGGACAGATCGACACTGCCTTGGCCGGCCAGGTCGAGCAAGCGGCCCGGACAGGCCACCAGCACGTCGACGCCACGGGACATGGCCTGGACCTGAGGGTTCATGCCCACGCCGCCGAAAATGCAGGCGCTGACGAACTTCAAGTCACGAGCGTAGACCTTGAAGCTCTCGTGTACCTGGGCCGCCAGCTCGCGGGTTGGGGTCAGGACCAGGACGCGCGGTTGGCGCGGGCCGTGACGCTGGGATTTGTCTGGGTGACCGTTGGGGAAAAGCCGCTCCAGGATCGGGAGGGCAAAACCACCGGTTTTACCAGTGCCTGTCTGCGCCGCGACCATCAGATCGCGACCTTGCAACACGGCGGGGATGGCCCGCTGTTGCACCGGGGTAGGCTGGGTGTAGCCGGCAGCCTCGATGGCGCGGACTAAAGCCTCGGAGAGACCGAGGGAAGCAAAGGACATGAGTAATCCTGTTTTAGTGAGGGCCTGGCCCAATGGGATAGTCTTGCCGGGCGCGAATGACGTTCAACAAAAAGACGTCATCCCGTCCGGTCCTGCCGAGTCTGGAAAGCAGGTCCGGACAGGGCTCGCGCGGGCTGGAAGCTGCGCTGTAGCGGTGTCGGGATGCCTTTTGCAAGACCGGGCGTCCGGGCGTGAGCCTGGCGGGAAGGCCGGAGTATAACAGAGCAAACGCCGCGCGCCGCTTTCCTGCTGCTCAACGGTTTATTTCAGTGCTGCGCCGGGCTGGACGGCTCGGTCTCGGCAGACGGAACGGCGCCATAGCGGGCGATCAGCTCGGCATAGGCCGGTTCGCGCTTGAAACGCTTGAGTTCGGCGCTGAAACGCTGCACCAGCAAGTCCATCCCGGCGTTGCGCCGCACCGCCAGGTATTGGCTTTGACGGCTCACGACCACGGGGTTTTCGGTGATCTGGTCGCCCAGTTGCATTTGCTTGAGTACGTGCCGGCCCACCCGGCGGTCGGTAATGAGCAGGTCAATCCGGCCCAGTTGCAACTTGCCGAAGTTGGCTTCATGGGTAGGCGCCGTTTCACGCTTGAACAGGGGCGACTCACTGAAGGCCTGGCTGTACAGATAACCGGGTGACGTGCCGACGGTCAGGCCGCCCAGGTCATCAAGGGTGCGAAACGGATGGGGGCGGGCGTTGGCATAGAACATCACGAACTCCACGTCCGACAGCGGTTCGCTGGGGTAAAGCAGCATGGCGTCGCGTTCGTTGCTGTGGAAAATGTCCAGCGCACCGTCCGCCAGGCCCTGCTCAAGCATCGCCAGACAACGTTTCCAAGGCAGCAGTTGCCATTGCACATCAATGCCCAGGCGCTTGAACACAATGGCGGTGGTTTCGTAGTCGAGTCCCCGGACCTGGCCGTTCTCTTCGTAGACATAAGGTGCCCAGGGCTCGGTGACAATGCGCAACTTCTCGGCCCGGGCATCCATGCTCAGGTAAAGGAGAAAAAAGGTAGTCAATAACCGGGCGATGAAGGGCATGGCCTGAGGTTACGACGAGAGCTCAGCAAATAGCTAGAGCCCTCTGGCTTGCGGCCTGGTTGTCTTTTGAGATCGGACGAACGAAAAAGCCTTGGTTTTCGCCAAGGCCTTTTTATACACCGCCGAACCAAGTCATTAACGCGGCAGTTTGAGGTTATTCCATACGGCGAGGCTGGGTTCGGCCTGGTTCAGGGTATAGAAATGCAGCCCTGGCGCCCCGCCCTGTAACAAGCGTTCACACATTTGTGTGATGACTTGCTCTCCGAAGCTTTGGATGCTGGATGTATCGTCGCCGTAGGCTTCCAGTTGCTTGCGGATCCAGCGTGGGATTTCTGCGCCGCAGGCGTCGGAAAAGCGCGCGAGTTTGCTGTAGTTGGTGATCGGCATGATCCCCGGCACGACAGGAATGTCGACACCCATCTTGCGTACGCGGTCGACAAAGTAGAAATAGCTGTCGGCGTTGAAGAAGTACTGGGTGATCGCGCTGTTGGCGCCGGCGTTGGCCTTGCGTACGAAGTTGAGCAGGTCGTCTTCGAAGTTGCGTGCCTGGGGGTGCATCTCTGGGTAGGCAGCCACTTCGATGTGGAAGTGCTCACCGGTTTCATCACGAATGAATTCAACCAGGTCGTTGGCGTGGCGCAGTTCGCCGCTCGCCATGCCCATGCCCGAGGGCAGGTCACCGCGCAGGGCTACGATACGTGTGATGCCGGCAGCCTTGTACTGGCTCAACAGGCTGCGCAGATCGGCTTTGCTGTCACCCACGCAGGACAGGTGCGGGGCAGCCGGGATTTTGACTTCGCTTTCGAGCTGCAACACCGTGTTGATCGTGCGGTCACGGGTCGAGCCGCCAGCACCATAGGTGCAGGAGAAGAAATCGGGGTTGTAGCTCGCCAACTGACGGGCAGTGGCGATCAGTTTTTCATGCCCAGCATCGGTCTTCGTCGGGAAGAACTCGAAGCTGTAGCGACGGTCTTGGGACATGGTCATATCCTTGGAAACTCGTAGGCCGGTGAGGCTTGCATATCTCTTGTGGGAGCGGACTCATGTGGGAGCGAGCCTGCTCGCGATTGGCATCACCTCGGTCTGACAGTCAGATCAAGGTGTCTGCATCGCGAGCAGGCTCGCTCCCACAGGTCCGCTCCACCAAGGAGACAGCGCCGATCAGTAGCGGTAAGCGTGCGGCTTGAACGGGCCTTCGACGGTCACGCCGATGTAGTCAGCCTGTTGCTTGGTCAGTTTGGTGACCACGCCGCCGAAACCGCGGACCATTTCCAGGGCCACTTCTTCGTCGAGTTTCTTGGGCAGCACTTCCACGGTCAGGCGCTCGGCTTTCTGGGCCGGCGACAGGTCGGCGTATTTCTGGCCGAACAGGAAAATCTGCGCCAGGACCTGGTTGGCAAACGAGCCGTCCATGATGCGGCTTGGATGGCCAGTGGCGTTGCCCAGGTTCACCAGGCGGCCTTCGGCCAGCAGGATCAGGTAGTCATCGTTCTGTGGATCGAAGCTACCGGCGCCGGTGCGATGAATCTTGTGGACCTGTGGCTTCACTTCTTCCCACGCCCAGTTCTTGCGCATGAAAGCGGTGTCGATTTCATTGTCGAAGTGGCCGATGTTGCAGACCACGGCGCGCTTTTTCAGGGCCTTGAGCATGTTCGCGTCGCAGACATTGACGTTACCGGTGGTGGTCACGATCAAGTCGATCTTGCCCAGCAGCGCTTTGTCGATGCTTGCTTCGGTGCCATCGTTGTTACCGTCGATGAATGGCGAAACCAGCTCGAAGCCGTCCATGCAGGCCTGCATGGCGCAGATCGGGTCAACTTCGGACACCTTGACGATCATGCCTTCCTGGCGCAGGGATTGAGCCGAACCCTTGCCCACGTCACCGTAGCCGATGACCAGTGCCTGCTTGCCCGACAACAGGTGGTCGGTACCGCGCTTGATAGCGTCGTTGAGGCTGTGACGGCAGCCGTACTTGTTGTCGTTCTTGCTCTTGGTCACCGAGTCGTTGACGTTGATGGCCGGGATCTTCAGCTCGCCCTTGGCCAGCATGTCCAGCAGGCGGTGTACGCCGGTGGTGGTTTCTTCGGTCACGCCGTGGACGCGCTCCAGAACGGCCGGGTATTTCTTGTGCAGCAGTTCGGTCAGGTCACCGCCGTCATCGAGGATCATGTTGGCGTCCCATGGCTGGCCATCCTTGAGGATGGTCTGCTCCAGGCACCACTCGTATTCTTGCTCGGTCTCGCCTTTCCAGGCGAAAACCGGGATCCCGGCAGCGGCGATAGCGGCGGCGGCCTGGTCCTGGGTCGAGAAAATGTTGCAGGACGACCAGCGCACTTCGGCACCCAGGGCAACCAGGGTTTCGATCAGCACGGCGGTCTGAATGGTCATGTGGATGCAGCCGAGGATTTTTGCGCCTTTCAATGGCTGTTCGCCAGAGTACTTGCGGCGCAGACCCATCAGGGCTGGCATTTCGGATTCGGCGATGATGGTTTCGCGACGGCCCCAGGCAGCCAGGGACATGTCGGCGACTTTGTAATCGGTAAAATCTGCAGGCGTGATAACAGCGCTCATGAAGAGCCTCCATTCGTAATGTATGCGAATGGGCGCCGTTGTGCGTTTAGTGTCCGTGCGGGGAGCCCCGTACAAACAACGCCCCATCCGAGCCTGACAGGTCGAACCTGCTGCAGCGCCCCTCGGACAGGTGGCGGGAACGGTCCAAAGCGTGGACCGAGGTAAAGCGGTGGCGATTATAACGGGCTAATTGGATCTTCCAAAGGGTTTCTGTCGGCAAATCAAAATTGCCGATGATCGTTATAGGGGCCACGACATAGAGCCGCGCAGCCTGGTCTGCCATGATGCAGGCATCCATCGGCCAGACGCTCAGGAGTGAACATGAATTTCCACACCCGCAAATGGGTCAAGCCCGAAGACCTCAACCCCAACGGCACGCTGTTTGGCGGCAGTCTGTTGCGCTGGATCGACGAAGAAGCGGCGATCTACGCGATTGTCCAGCTGGGTAACCAGCGCGTGGTTACCAAATACATCTCCGAAATCAACTTCGTCAGCGCTTCGCGCCAGGGCGACATCATCGAACTGGGCATCACCGCCACCGAATTCGGCCGCACCTCCATCACCCTGACCTGCGAAGTGCGCAACAAGATCACCCGTAAAAGCATCCTGACCGTGGAGAAGATGGTCTTCGTCAATCTTGGAGAAGATGGTCTGCCAGCGCCGCATGGCCGGACCGAGATCAGGTACGTCAAGGATCAGTTCCAGGACGATATTGCCAGCGCGTGAGATTGGCGGTGCGCCCATCGCGAGCAGGCTCGCTCCCACATGAACTTGCGGCCGGTCGCAGCATTGTTGTCCACCACCAATCCCTTGTGGGAGCGAGCCTGCTCGCGATAGCGGTTTCAAGGCACCGATGAACATTGTGGCCCGCCACTGAACAGCTCCGAACGCCGCATGTCGTAGGTACATCACGCCACCGGTTCAGGAGCTCCATGGACACTCGAAAAGACGGCAAGACCCCTGATCTTTCGGCGCAGGAAAAGCACGAAGTCGACCGCAATCAGCCACCGCGGGCCGCGGTACTGCATGAAATTATCCGTACCCAGGGCAACCAGGAACTGGAGCGCAGTGTCGCCGCGCTTTGGTGGTCGGCCCTGGCCGCCGGGTTGACCATGGGCCTGTCACTGATGGCGATGGGGTTGCTCAATTCCCGCTTGCCCGAGGGCGAAGCTTTCAAGGTGATCGCCAGCTTCGGCTACTGCGCCGGTTTTCTCGCGGTGATTCTTGCTCGCCAGCAACTGTTCACCGAAAACACCTTGACCGCCGTGCTGCCCATCATGAGCAAACCCACCTTGGGCAACTTCGGCCGTCTGTTCCGGCTCTGGGGTGTGGTGCTGGTGGGCAACCTGTGCGGAACCTTGCTGGTGGCTTATGTGATGCTGCATCTGCCGATTTTCGACCGTCGCACCGATATGGCGTTTCTGGAGATCGGTCGTAAGGTCATGGAAAACGACACCGGCCAGATGTTCGCCAAGGGCATCATTTCAGGCTGGATGATCGCCACCATGGTCTGGATGATCCCTTCCATGGAGAGCGCCAAGATGTGGATCATCATCCTCATCACCTACCTGATGGCGCTTGGGGATTTCACCCACATTGTCGTCGGCTCGGCCGAAGTGTCCTATCTGGTGTTCGCCGGCCAGCTGTCGTGGGAGGACTTCTGGATGGTGTTCGCCGCGCCGACCCTGGCGGGGAACATCATTGGTGGCAGCTTCATCTTTGCGCTGCTGAGTCATGCCCAGGTTCGTAGCGAGACCGGCCAGCCTAGTCGGCCACACCCTCCAGGGCGTCCTGACGACGCTGACGATAAATAAAATATACAGTGCCGTCAACACGGTCAGCCCGCCTACCAGAGCGCCGGTCCATGGCAGGTCGGCCAGATCGGCGCCGCTGGCCACCACCAGGCCGCCAATCCAGGCACCCGCCGCGTTGCCAAGGTTGAACGCGCTCTGGTTCAGGGTCGAGCCCAGGTTCGGCGCTTCTTGGGCCTGGTCGATGATCAGCAATTGCAGGATCGGACACAGTGCAAAGGCAAACACACCCCATAGGACCAGGGTAATAGCCGCCGGAACCACTGACCGGCTGGTCTGGCTGAACGCGGCCAGCACCAGCACCACCGCCAGGGCCATGGCTACCAGCGAAGGCAGCAGGCGCCGGTCCGCCAGGCGGCCACCGAGGAAACTGCCCGCTGTCAGGCCGACACCGAACAGCAGCAGAGCATGAGGGTGATGCCGTGGGGGCTGACCCCCGTGATGTCTTGCAGGATCGGCGCGATGTAGGTGAACACGCTGAACAGGCTGGTAGAGGCCAGCACGCTCATGCCCAGGGCCAGCAGCACGTTGGCCTTGCCCAGCACTTTGAACTCGCTGGCCAAGTTGGCTTTTTCCATCGGGATTTCCCGGGGCAGCCAGACCCATTGGGCAATGGCGGCAATAATCCCGATGACCGATACCGCCCAGAAGGTCGAGCGCCAGCCGGCATATTGGCCCAGCGCGGTGCCCAGCGGCACGCCCAGCACATTGGCCAGGGTCAGCCCTGTGAACATCATCGCAATGGCCTGGGCCCGTTTGTTCGGTGCCACCAGGCCGGCCGCGACCACCGAACCGATACCAAAAAATGCCCCGTGGCACAGCGCGGTGATGACTCGGGCGGCCATCAGCGTGGCGTAGTTCGGTGCCAGGGCGCAGAGCACGTTGCCGACAATGAACATCAGCGTCATGCCCAGCAGCGTTGCCTTGCGCGGCATGTTGGCGGTGCCGATGGCCAGGATCGGCGCGCCAAACACCACACCCAGGGCGTACCCGGTAATCAACAACCCGGCCTGGGGAATGCTCACGGCCAGGTCACGGGCGACATCGGGTAGCAGCCCCATGATGACGAATTCGGTGGTGCCGATGCCAAAAGCGGCGACGGCCAAAGCAAGCAAGGCGAGTGGCATGCGCAGGGTCTCTGTCTGTAGTCTTGACGCTCTGATCAGGCATACGCATGCCGATGCGCCGGTTCGGATGAAACGGGGCAGCAGCAAAAATTATTGGAATTGATTTATGCGCAACTGAGTGCGGCGTGGTCGCTTGCAGTATAAACGGCCGCTGATGGATGGCGAATCAATTCTCTGGACGCAAGTAAGGAGCGTGCTGTGCTGGCAACCGCTTTGGTATTGGTCGCTGCGCTGTTGCATGCGGCATGGAATACGCTGATCAAGTTCAGTGGCGAGCGTTTGCTGGTGGTGGCGTGCATGGACAGCGTCGCGTTGCTGTTCGTGATCCTGGCACTGGGCTTCGTGGCGTTACCACCGCTGGAAATCTGGCCGTGGATCCTGGCGTCGGCGGCATTCGAGTTGTTGTACCGCTATCTGTTGATCCAGGCGTATCGGGTGGGTGACCTGGGGCTGGTCTATCCGCTGATGCGTGGTCTGTCGCCGTTGGTGGTGCTGGCTTTGACGTTGATCTTCGCCGGAGAAGTGCTGACGACCCATCAGATCATCGGCATCTTGCTGATCCCGTTCGGCATGCTTTGCCTGTTGTGGCAGGGCGGCGGTGGCGAACGGTTGCCCTGGTCGATGCTGCCAGTGGTGGCGCTGATAGGCCTGTGCATCGGCTGCTACACCTTTATCGACGGCCATGCCCTGCGGCGCTGGCCCCGGCCACTGGATTACCTGGTCTGGGTCACGCTGCTCAGTGCCTGGCCATTTCCGTTGCTGGCGCTGGTACGCAAACGACCTGCGTTCATGCTGTTCTGGCGTGAACAGTGGCAGTTGGGGCTGGCGGTCGGATTTTGCGTATTGTTGAGCTACGCTCTGGTGCTATGGGCCATGCAACTGGGCTCGATCGCCGAAGCGGCGGCGCTGCGGGAGATCAGCGTGATCCTGGTGGTGCTGTTTGGCATGCGCTACCTGAAAGAACCTTTTGGCCGGCCGCGGCTCTTAGCCTGCGGGCTGGTGCTGATTGGCATGCTGGTGATGAAATTCTGACCAGTGCCCTGATTCTCGATTTCTATAACATTCAAAGAAGGAACTGCTTCATGACGGTTGCCCTGTGGTGCATTTTGATTGCTTTTCTCCTGCCTTACGTATGCGTTGCGATCGCCAAGGTCGGTGGAAAGTACCGGTTGCGGGACAACCACGACCCTCGGGATTTTCTGGACTCGCTCGAAGGAGCTCCCCGGCGTGCATACGCCGCGCAACTGAACAGCTTTGAAATCACCCCGTTTTTCGCCGCTGCCGTGATCGTCGCGCACCTGGCCGGCAATGCCGAGCTTGTGACCATCAATGTGCTGGCGGTGCTGTTTATCACCAGTCGCCTGCTGTACATCATCTGCTATCTGGCGGACTGGGCGATCTTGCGTTCGCTGGTGTGGTTCGTGGGGGCAGGGTTGGTGTTGAGTTTCTTCTTCGTTTCGGTCTGAGTCTGGCGGTCGAATCCCGTTGTCTGTGCTGGCGCCATCGCGAGCAGGCTCGCTCCCACATTGGATCTAGTTGTTCACAAAACATGTGTCCACTGGAGATCAACTGTGGGAGCGAGCCTGCTCGCGATAGGGCCGGGCAGTCACCGCATCTCCTAGGGATTGGCGGTGACAGTATTGGCAACCTGCGGCACCTGCGGCAATGCCATGCCCTTGGGCCACAGCATCCAGATCTGCCCCTGTTGTTTCATATCCCCGGCCAGGTTCCCCGCTGCTTCACCGGTGCCCCAGAACAGGTCTGCCCGTACTTCGCCGGCAATTGCGCCGCCGGTGTCCTGGGCCGCGACCGGCCGGTTCAATGCACTGCCGTCAGGGCGGGTAGTGGATAACCACAACAGGCTTCCCAGGGGGATCACCTTGCGATCCACCGCCACGCTGTAGCCGGCGGTCAGCGGCACATTCAGTGAGCCCCGTGGCCCTTCGTTGCTGTCGGGGTTGCGGTTGAAAAACACGTAGCTGGGGTTGCTGCCGAGCAATTCGGGAATCCGGTTCGGGTTGGCTTTTGCCCAGGCACTGATGGTGCCCATGGTCACGTCTTCTTTCTTCAGCTCGCCCTGTTCGACCAGCCAGCGCCCGATGGGCCGGTAGGGGTGGCCGTTCTGGTCGGCATAGCCGATGCGCAACTGGCGGCCGTCATCGAGTCGAATGCGGCCCGAGCCCTGGATCTGCAGGAATTGCAGGTTCATCGGGTCTGTCAGCCAGGCGATCACAGGCGCCTTCACCCCGTTGGTTTCGATGGTGGCCGCGTCGTCGTAGGGCTTGAGCACCCGGCCTTCGAGGCGACCGCGCAGGCGCTTGCCCTTGAGCTCGGGATAAATACTGTCCAGTGACACGATGATCATGTCTTCCGGCACCCCGTACACCGGGATGTTGGCGCTGGCAGTCTGGGTGAGGCTGCCGGGGTAGACCGGCTCGTAGTAACCGGTAATCAGACCGTTGGGGCTGTTGTCACCCGAACGCAGGCCGTAGACATCCAGGTTCTGCTTCAGAAAGTTGCGCACATCCACGGCGGTCAGCGGCACACTGACCGCCGCCGCGCACGTGGCGCCCCACACCGTATCGGCCTTGAGCCGGGTGCAGGCGCTGCGCCAGGAGCCGAAGCCCGCCAGCAGGTCTTCGTCGGAGACCGATGGCAAGGCTTCCCACGGTGCGCTGACATAAGTGGCGACGGCGTGGGTCTTGGGCTCTTCGACCTTGTCGCCGCGGTTGCAACCGGCCAGCAGCGCGATAAGCGGTAGGGTCAGCGCCAGGCCTTTGTGCCAGGTCTTGAAACTGTGCATGAGATTTCCTTGCCGGTCGTGCGAACGCTCCAGGCGTCCGGACAACCCGTGTTGATAATAGGGCTATTGGTCTTTGCCGATGACCCGAGGATACTAACCGCCGTTTCCTGCTCCGAGGCCAAGATGTTTGTAAAACGATTTTCCATGGCCGTGCTGGCCTGCCTGATGTTGTCCGCCTGTGGCGGTGTCGATCCCAATTCCCCGCTGGGCCAACGCAAAGCGATCTTCAAGCAGATGCTCAAGACCAACGAAGAGCTGGGTGGCATGTTGCGCGGTCGCATCCCGTTCGACGGCCCGCGCTTTGCCGAGGGGGCGGTGAAACTTGATCAACTGTCCCGCGAGCCGTGGAAACATTTTCCGCAAGTGCGTGAAGAAGACCACACCAGTGCCCGCGATGAGGTCTGGCAAAAACAGGCGCATTTCCAGGAACTGGCCCGCAACCTTGAAGCGGCCACTGGTGAGTTGGTGGCCGTCAGCAAAGTCCAACCGTACAGGGCCAGCAACCTGGGGCCTGCGGTGCAGAAGGTGGAAGATGCGTGCAGCGCCTGCCATAAACAGTTTCGGGACTATTGAGTAGGAGCAGCTACAAGTTTTTAGCTGCAAGTGTCGGGCTTTGGGCCTGCCGCTTGAAACTTGTCGCTTATTTATCCAGCTCATCCACCGCTTCCTGCAACTCTTTGCGAGAAGCGGCCAGCTTGTCCTTGCGTTTGTTGATCCGCTGCGCATCGCCCTTTTTCATGGCCTTGTCCAGGTCGGCCTGACGCTGGCTGACCTCGTGCTTGGCTTCAAGGACCTTGTTTTCACGTTCCTTACGCAGGGAGGCGTCTGTGCAATGGGTGGTGACCTGGCTCAACGCCGTTTCCAGGCCGGCTTGCTGATCTTTGTTGCCACGGGACTTGGCCAGCTCGATTTGATTGATGATGCCCTGACGCTTGGCCGCGCAGCCGGTGAGCTCCGGTGTTTGCTCGGCTGCCATCAGGGGGGCGGCCATGGCGCTGCATAGAGTCAGCAGCGCGATCGAGGACATAAAATTCATAGCTACTCCGTGAAAACTCGCGAGCGGTCGGTATAGATGCGCAGTTGGAGCGTACCTTTACCTCTTGGGTTCAACTGTGGGGGCGGATTAAAAGCCGTCGATCCCGGCAGTGCGTAATACTTCACTCAGCGCCAACACCTGTGGGTCGCGAAAAAATGCCCTCAGCTGCGCGGCGCGTTCCGGGCCGATACCGGCTTCGGCTTGCCATTGTTCGGTATTGCGCTCGGCCAGCGCCTGCCACGGCCCATCCAGTCGGGCTTCACCGACGGGTGGCAAGCCCAGAGCCTTGAGCCATTGCCCGAAAGGGCGTTGCCGGGCGCTGTCCAGGCTGGCGAGCAGGCGGGTGCTACTGCGTTCGCCCAAGCCGGCAATGTTAGCAAGCTCGGCGGCATCAAGGGTCAACCAATCCAGCAATCCGTGGAGTCGACCTGCTGCCAGGAGTTTTTCCCAGGTGCCGGGGCCGACATGGGGTAGGGCGAGCCCGTGCTTGCCGCTGAGCCAGTTCAGGCGTGCGAGGAACTGGCCTTCGCAGCCTGGCGTCGCTTGCCAGCAACTCAAGAAGTGATGGTCGGTCGCCGCAGGGGCATTGACGTCCTGGCGCTCGAGGCTGCGTAGCACAACCTCGTCGAGTCGCGGGATGGTCAGCCCGGCCAGGCTGATGGCGACCCGATCGCCGGGGCGGATGTCCATCTCTTCCCAACGCTTGAGGGAGCTGACGCTCACCCGGCGAATCCGTCGGTCGTCGAGCAGGGTAGGTTCAAGCTCCAATACGGGGGTGATGCGCCCGGTACGACCGACCTTGAAGCGGACCTTGCGCACTTCGGCCAAGGCCTGGGCATACGGGTACTTCCAGGCCACGCTCCAGAACGGTGCCCGGGCCTGCCAGCGGTCGGCGGGTGGGCGGCGACTCTGGCGCAGGACGATTCCGTCGCTGGCAAACGGCAGCGGTGTGCGATACCAGTGGTCGCGCCAATGCTCGACGTCGGTCAATGCCTGGACGGGCTGGCTGTAGCCGGTCGTGTCGGCAAAGCCAAGCGCCTTCAAGGCCGCCTCCCGCTCGGGCAGGGTGTCCGGGCCCTCAGGCCACTCCCAGGCAAACAGGCCGATATACACCCCATCGTGCACCGTCAAATTGCTCCGTGCGATCAAGCCCGCCATGGTTCCGCGGGCGTTCACGCTGCCGCTGCTGGCTTGGACATGGGCCTCCAGGCGCCAGTACAACTCGCCCTGGACGACCAGGTCCACAGGCTGGCGCAGTCGCTGCGGGATGGCGCCGATCTTGCGCGCATTGGTGGTCCAGTCATGTCCGTGGACGCCATCACCCCGGCTGATTGCCTGATGCAGGCGACCCTTGCGATAGACCAGGGTTACCGCCACACCGTCGACTTTCGGCTGTGCCCAGACGTCCTCTCGACCGTGCAGCCAGGCCCCCACGGCGTCGGCATCCTTCAGTTTTTTCAGGCCGGTATGGATAACGGGGTGCAGCACCTTTCCGCCCGCTGAGCGCAGGGGATCATCGGGGGCTGCAAGGTTGAAGCAGTGGCGCCATTGGCCCAACTGTGTGTGGGATTGATCATACAGTTCGTCGGCCACCAACGACTGGCCGCGGCGGTGATAGCTGTCGTCCCAGGTGTCGATTTGCTGTTGCAGCGCGGCGATCTCGGCCCGGGCGCGTTCAGTGGGCCAGTCGGGACAGGGCGCGGCGACCGCTGGAATGGCAATGAATACAAGACAGGCGAGTGCATACAAAAACGGTGGCATCGAAGCATCCTTGCTTGGTTGAGTACCTGAAGGCTAGCCACCGTCCCGGAAGTTGCGAGGCCTGGAGCGTTACCGGATTTTGCGCAGCCTGGTGGCAACGTCGCGGCGGTACAGTCCTGCGCGATTTAGCCGCGCAACTGTCCCTTGAACCGATCAATGACCGGTGCAGAATGGGTCCTCGATCCACCTCTGCCTGGAGCGCCCGAATGGACCTGCCGACCCTCGCTGTTTTCATCCCGGCCTGCTTCGCGCTGAACATGGCGCCGGGGCCGAACAACCTGCTGTCCATCAGCAACGCCTCGCGTTATGGCTTCGTCCGGGCGTGCAGCGGTGGCATTGGTCGGCTGCTGGCGTTTGCACTCATGATTGCCCTGGCAGCGTTGGGGTTGACCGCTGTGCTGCATACCTCGGAACTGTTGTTCCTGGGGATCAAGTTCGTGGGTGCCGCTTATTTGTTCTACCTTGCCGTGCAATTGTGGCGAGCACAGCCAGAAGCCGGAGCTGAAGCCTCGGTCACTTCGATGAGCGTGACCCGCCTGGCCCGCCAGGAGTTTCTGGTGGCGATCGGCAACCCGAAGGCGATCCTGTTGTTCACCGCCTTCCTGCCGCAGTTCGTCGACCGCGTCGGCACCGTCACCCAGCAGTTCGCCATGCTGGGCGGCCTGTTCCTGGCGCTGGAGTGCATTGCCATCGGGTTGTATTGCTACATGGGGATTTATGCGCGGCGGTTGTTTGCCCGGCCGAGCGGCAAGCGTCTGTTCAATCGCATGTGTGCGGGGTTGCTGGCCAGTGCGGCTTCGTTTTTGCTGGTGGCGCGCCGGTCTTGAAGTCGATGGCCCCTTGTGGCGAGGGGGGGAGCAAGGCTTGCCCGCGATACAGGCGCCTCGTTCCTCCGGGTGACCGCGTTGCCCTCATCGCGGGCAAGCCTTGCTCTCACAGATAAGTGCCCAAGCGAAAAAACCTTGCATGGCTTCAACCCCCTCAATGGGTATGAGCCGGACATGAAAAAGCCCCTGACGACTCAGTCGCCAGGGGCTTTTTCGTACCAGCGGGTTTTACAGGCCGGCAGCGGCGCGCAGGGCGTCGGCGCGGTCGGTTTTTTCCCAGGTGAAAGTGGTAAAGGTATCGTTACCGACCGTCTTGGTTTGCGGCGTGCGACCGAAGTGGCCGTAGGCAGCAGTGTCCTGGTACATCGGGTGCAGCAGGTCAAGCATGGTGGTGATGGCGTACGGACGCAGGTCGAACACTTCACGAACCAGCTTGATGATCTTGTCATCGCCGATCTTGCCGGTGCCGAACGTGTTCAGCGAGATCGACGTAGGCTGGGCGACGCCGATGGCGTAGGAAACCTGGATCTCGCAGCGCTCGGCCAGGCCGGCGGCGACGATGTTCTTGGCCACATAACGACCGGCATAGGCCGCCGAGCGGTCAACCTTCGATGGATCCTTGCCGGAGAACGCACCACCGCCGTGACGGGCCATGCCGCCGTAGCTGTCGACGATGATCTTGCGGCCGGTCAGGCCGCAGTCGCCGACTGGGCCACCGATGATAAACTGGCCGGTTGGGTTGATGTGGAACTGGGTGTCCTTGGACAGCAACTCGGCAGGCAGTACGTGCTTGACGATCAGCTCCATCACGCCTTCGCGCAGGTCTTTGTAGGACACTTCAGGGTTGTGCTGGGTCGACAGTACGACGGCATCGATACCGACAACCTTGCCGCCTTCGTAACGGCAAGTCACCTGTGACTTGGCATCCGGGCGCAACCAAGGCAGCAGGCCGGATTTACGGGCTTCAGCCTGGCGTTGCACCAATTGGTGCGAGAAGGTGATCGGGGCTGGCATCAGCACGTCGGTCTCGTTGCTGGCGTAGCCGAACATCAGGCCCTGGTCACCGGCACCCTGGTCTTCAGGCTTGGCACGGTCAACACCCTGGTTGATGTCGGGCGACTGCTTGCCGATGATGTTCATCACGCCGCAGGTCGCGCCATCGAAGCCGACGTCGGAGCTGTTGTAGCCAATGCCCAGGATGACGTCACGGACGATCTGTTCCAGGTCGACCCAGGCCGAGGTGGTGACTTCGCCGGCGATGATCGCCACGCCCGTTTTCACCAGAGTTTCGCACGCCACGCGGGCGAACTTGTCTTCAGCAATGATGGCGTCCAGCACCGCATCAGAAATCTGGTCGGCGATTTTGTCCGGATGCCCTTCAGACACGGACTCGGAGGTGAAAAGGGAGTATTCGCTCATCTCGATGTTTTCCTACAAGTTACCGATGGTGAGTGTCGCCAGTCGGTCGCTGAAAATGGCGGACCTGAATCTGGAAACCATTACGTAAGCCCACATAGAGGCTTTCCCCGGGCACGAGGCCCGCAGCGGTGGCCCAACGGGCCAGATCGTCCTGTTCAAACCCCAGCCAGAGATCACCGCAGGCCTCCTTGGCCCAACTCTGGTTGTGGCTGCATAACTCTGTCACTAAAAGGCTACCGCCCGGTTGCAGCAGGCCGGCCATGTGCTTGAGCGCATCGGCCGGCGCGGCGAAATGGTGAAGCACCATGTTCAATACAACGCAATCGGCCTGCAGGCTCACACCATCCAAGGCATCGGCCAGTTGCAGGCTGACATTAGCCAGTGTTTCACGTTCGCACACCTGGCGTGCCAGCTCGAGCATGGCCGGGCTGTTGTCCAGCGCCGTCACCTGGCTGAAACGCCGCGCCAGCTCCGGCAGAAACGCGCCGTCGCCAGGGCCGACCTCAATAGCTGTGGCGGTGGGCTCGAAGCCCAGTGTGTCGAGCAGCGCCACTACGCTTTCGCGGTACTGCGGCAGCCCGGCAATCAGGTCCTGCTGGGCGCGAAACTTCTCGGCCACCCGGGCGAAAAAGTCCTGGCTGGCGGCGGCTCGCTGCCCGTGTACCTGGGCGATGCGGGCCTGCACGTCTGCCGGCAGGTCCAGCTCGTCCACCTCTTCGAGCAACGCGGCATGCAGCTTGCCGCCCAGCAGATCGGTATGGGGCAGGGCGCGGCGGTAAAAAATCGCATTGCCTTCACGACGGGTTGCCACCAGGTCGGCCTGGGCCAGGACCTTGAGGTGGTGGCTCATGCCGGATTGACCGATGCCGAAGATCTGCGCCAATTCCAGCACGCCGAACGAATCGTTAGCCAAGGCGCGCAATACATTGAGCCGCAACGGATCGCCGCCGGCCTTGCAAAGGGCCGCCAGCTCATCGCAATCGTCATGGCGAATGGAAGGCACGCGTAAATTCATAGGGCGGCAGTCTAGTGAGGGGTATGGATCACCGCAAGAGCAATATCAAAAAGTTTTGATATTGCTCGATAAATGGCACTTCCACAGGTGTGCTTGACTCTACAACCCATCAGCGGAAAGGTTTCACCTGGCGAATGCGACTTTATCCACCGGAAAAAAGCCTCTGGATGACTATCTGTCATTGCCCCGGGGCGGGTGGGTGAGGGAAAATGCTCGCCTTTTTCAGTTTCACCATTCAAAATCCAGGAGATCAGCGATGCCCAGCCGTCGTGAGCGTGCCAATGCCATCCGTGCACTCAGCATGGATGCCGTGCAAAAAGCCAACAGCGGCCATCCCGGTGCCCCTATGGGTATGGCGGATATCGCCGAGGTGCTTTGGCGCGACTACCTCAAGCACAGCCCGAGCAACCCATCGTTTGCCGACCGTGACCGCTTCGTGCTGTCCAACGGCCACGGCTCGATGTTGATCTATTCGTTGCTGCACCTGACCGGTTATGACCTGTCGATCGATGACCTGAAGAATTTCCGTCAGTTGCACAGCCGCACTCCGGGCCACCCGGAATATGGCTACACCCCAGGCGTGGAAACCACCACCGGTCCACTGGGCCAGGGTCTGGCCAACGCCGTGGGCTTTGCCCTGGCGGAAAAAGTCCTGGCGGCGCAGTTCAACCGTCCAGACCACAACGTTGTCGATCACCACACTTACGTGTTCCTGGGTGATGGCTGCATGATGGAAGGCATTTCCCACGAAGTCGCCTCCCTGGCCGGCACCTTGGGCCTGAACAAGCTGATCGCCTTCTACGATGACAACGGCATTTCCATCGACGGCGAAGTCGAAGGCTGGTTCACCGACGACACTCCCAAGCGTTTCGAAGCCTACAACTGGCTGGTCATTCGCAATGTCGACGGCCACGACCCGGAAGAGATCAAGACCGCCATCGAGACGGCGCGCAAGAGCGCCCAGCCGACCCTGATCTGCTGCAAGACCACCATCGGTTTCGGCTCGCCCAACAAGCAAGGCAAGGAAGACTGCCACGGCGCGCCACTGGGCGCCGAAGAAATCGCCCTGACCCGCGCTGCGTTGAAGTGGGAGCACGGTCCGTTCGAAATCCCGGCCGACATCTATGCCGAGTGGGACGCCAAGGAAAAAGGCCGTGCCGCCGAAGCCGAGTGGGACCAGCGCTTTGCCGCCTACTCCGCGCAATTCCCTGAGCTGGCCAATGAGCTGGTCCGTCGCCTCAGCGGCGAGCTGCCTGCCGATTTCGCTGAGAAAGCCTCGGCTTATATTGCTGAAGTCGCCGCCAAAGGCGAAACCATTGCCAGCCGCAAGGCCAGCCAGAACACCCTCAACGCTTTTGGCCCGCTGCTGCCGGAGCTGCTGGGTGGTTCGGCCGACCTGGCCGGTTCCAACCTGACCTTGTGGAAGGGCTGCAAAGGCGTCAGCGCCGAAGATGCCAGCGGCAACTACATGTATTACGGCGTTCGCGAGTTCGGCATGAGCGCGATCATGAACGGCGTGGCCCTGCACGGCGGCCTGGTGCCTTACGGCGCGACCTTCCTGATGTTCATGGAATACGCCCGCAACGCAGTGCGCATGTCGGCCCTGATGAAGAAGCGCGTGCTTTTTGTGTTCACCCACGACTCCATCGGCCTGGGCGAAGACGGCCCGACTCACCAGCCGATCGAGCAACTGGCGAGTCTGCGCTGCACGCCGAACCTGGACACCTGGCGCCCATGTGACGCCGTGGAATCGGCAGTGGCCTGGAAATACGCCATCGAGCGTAACGACGGTCCATCGGCGCTGATCTTCTCCCGCCAGAACCTGCAGCACCAGAACCGCGATGCCGACCAGATCGGCGACATCACCCGCGGCGGCTATGTGCTCAAGGACTGCATTGGCGAGCCAGAGCTGATCCTGATCGCCACCGGCTCCGAAGTCGGCCTGGCCGTTCAGGCCTACGACAAACTGACCGCGCAGGGCCGCAACGTACGTGTGGTATCCATGCCGTGCACCAGCGTGTTCGATGCCCAGGACGCCGGCTATAAACAAGCGGTATTGCCGTTGCAAGTCAGCGCCCGGATTGCCATCGAAGCCGCGCACGCCGATTACTGGTACAAGTACGTGGGCCTGGAAGGTCGCGTGATCGGCATGACCACCTACGGCGAATCGGCACCTGCGCCGGCGTTGTTCGAGGAGTTCGGCTTTACCCTGGAGAACATCCTGGGTCAGGCTGAAGAGCTGTTGGAAGACTAAGTCCAGGAATGTATCGCCTGTTCTGACACTATCGCGGGCAAGCCTTGCTCCCACAGGATGTGCACTCCCACGGGGAAATGCCATCCTGTGGGAGCAAGGCTTGCCCGCGATGACAATGGAATGTTCAGCGCCTTATTCATGGATTCACCCAGGTCAGAGAACCCCATGCCTCAACCGCGTCCCTACAAAGTTGCACTCAACGGCTACGGCCGGATAGGTCGTTGCGTCTTGCGTGCGTTGTTCGAGCGAGGAGCGAAGGCCGGGTTCGAGATTGTGGCCATCAACGATCTGGCCGACATGGCCAGCATCGAATACCTGACACGCTTTGACTCCACCCACGGCCGGTTCCCTGGCGAAGTGCGGGTCGAGGGCGATTGTCTGCACATTAATGGCGATTGCGTGAAAGTCCTGCGCAGTGCCACCCCCGAAGGCATCGATTGGGCGGCCTTGGGTGTCGACCTGGTGCTTGAGTGCTCCGGTGCCTACAACACCCGTGAAGATGGCCAGCGTTTCATTGCCGCTGGCGCGCCGCGAGTGTTGTTCTCCCAGCCGATGGCCAGCGAAGCGGATGTGGACGCCACCATCGTCTACGGCGTAAACCAGGACTGCCTGGCCGGCGATGAGCTGTTGGTCTCCAACGCGTCCTGCACCACCAACTGCGGCGTGCCGCTGTTGCGCCTGCTGGACCAGGCCATTGGCCTGGAATACGTGTCGATCACCACCATTCACTCGGCGATGAACGACCAGCCAGTGATCGATGCCTATCACCATGAAGACCTGCGTCGGACCCGTTCGGCGTTCCAGTCGGTGATTCCGGTGTCCACTGGTCTGGCGCGTGGTATTGAACGGTTGCTGCCGGAACTTGCGGGGCGAATTCAGGCCAAAGCCGTGCGGGTGCCGACGGTCAACGTGTCTTGCCTCGACATTACGATGCAGACCGTGAGCGATACCGACGCCACCGAGGTCAACCGGATCCTGCGCGAAGCCGCTACCAGCGGTCCGCTCAAAGGCCTGCTGGCCTACACCGAGTTGCCCCATGCCAGTTGTGATTTTAATCATGACCCTCATTCGGCCATTGTCGATGCCAGCCAGACCCGGGTTTCCGGGCCGCGGCTTGTGAACATCCTGGCCTGGTTCGACAACGAATGGGGGTTTGCCAACCGAATGCTGGATGTCGCTGAACATTATCTGCAAGCAGCGACTTCGCTTTCTGTTTCTCAGCTCTCTGTTTCAAAAACACCTGCTCACTAAACAGTTACCCAGGAATTGCGACCCATGACCGTGTTGAAGATGTCCGACCTCGATCTGCAAGGTAAGCGCGTACTGATCCGCGAAGACCTCAACGTCCCCGTCAAGGACGGTGTTGTCACCAGCGACGCGCGCATCCTGGCTTCGCTGCCGACCATCAAGCTGGCCCTGGAAAAAGGCGCGGCCGTGATGGTCTGCTCGCACTTGGGTCGTCCGACCGAAGGCGAATTCTCGGCCGAAAACAGCCTCAAGCCGGTCGCCGCTTACCTGAGCAAAGCCTTGGGCCGTGACGTACCGCTGGTGGCTGACTACCTGGATGGCGTGAACGTGAAGGCCGGCGATGTCGTGCTGTTCGAGAACGTGCGCTTCAATAAAGGCGAGAAAAAGAACGCTGACGAACTGGCCAAGCAGTATGCGGCCCTGTGCGACGTGTTCGTGATGGACGCGTTCGGCACCGCCCACCGCGCCGAAGGTTCGACCCACGGCGTGGCGAAGTTCGCCAAAGTTGCCGCCGCTGGCCCGCTGCTGGCCGCCGAACTGGACGCACTGGGCAAGGCTCTGGGCTCTCCGGCCCAGCCGATGGCCGCCATCGTTGCCGGCTCCAAGGTCTCCACCAAGCTCGACGTGCTCAACAGCCTGAGTCAGGTGTGCAACCAGTTGATCGTCGGCGGCGGCATTGCCAACACTTTCCTTGCCGCCGCCGGTCACCCGGTCGGTAAATCCCTGTACGAGCCGGACCTGCTGGACACCGCCCGGGAAATCGCCGCCAAAGTCAGTGTGCCGTTGCCGGTGGACGTGGTGGTTGCCAAGGAGTTCGCCGAAAGCGCTACCGCTACCGTCAAGCTGATCGCTGACGTGGCCGAGGACGACATGATCCTCGACATCGGTCCACAAACTGCAGCCAACTTCGCCGAACTGCTGAAGTCTTCCAAGACTATCCTGTGGAACGGTCCGGTCGGTGTGTTCGAGTTCGACCAATTTGGCAATGGCACCAAAGTGCTGGCCCAGGCGATCGCCGAGAGTGACGCATTCTCCATCGCGGGCGGCGGCGACACTCTGGCGGCCATCGACAAATATGGCGTGGCCGAGCAGATCTCCTACATTTCTACCGGCGGCGGTGCATTCCTCGAATTCGTCGAAGGCAAAGTATTGCCAGCCGTGGAAGTCCTGGAAAGCCGGGCCAAGGCCTGAAATTGCGTTGACCAGGCAAAGGAGTGTTGTGATGGTCAAGACGTTGGCGCTTTTGTTGCTGGCCGCATCCCTGGCGGCTTGCGGGAGCCACCCGCAAGCCGCACCGGAAGCAGTCACTCCCAGCGAGCCGAAAACAGGTTGCTACCAGGCCGAGTGGCAGGCCGAAACCAACCCGGTGCTCAATAAGCGTTCCGGGCCGGAGGGGCTGGACAAATACGAGACGCAGGCCCCGGCCAAGGAACATGGTTGCCCTTGACGGGTCTGACTCATTAACTCATGGCTGGCGGCTTGCGCTGTCAGTCGAGGAACACGGATGAAAGGCTTTATCGCCGTTGTGGCGCTGGCAATGCTGGCCGGTTGTGCGCAGCTGGATCGGTTTCGTTCGTCCGAGCCTGTCGTAGAGGGCTGGACAACCTGGACCTGCGACAGCCAGGCCAAAGTACTCTGGCGTTATACCGATGACACCCGCAAGGAAGTCGACGTTCGCCTCGGCGGTGCCGAGCAGGTCTATCACCTGAGGGAAGAGCCGGGCGCATCGGGTACGCTGTACAGCGACGACATGCTGGCGTTTCACGTCAAAGGTGAGGAAGGCCTGGTGTACTGGGTCGCCACCAATGACTTGATTGGCCGGGGTTGTAAGGCTGACTGATTCAATAGAGATCCAATGTGGGAGCGAGCCTGCTCGCGATAGCGATGGATCAGGCACCAGTGATGTTGACTGTCAGGCCCTCATCGCGAGCAGGCTCGCTCCCACAGGGGCCTTTACAGTTTCGAGATTTTGTTTCACCGAACACGCAGGCCGGACCCACCCCCGACCCGCAATGACTTGAATAGCCGCCGCCGCTCCGGCAGGCTGGCACGATTAACGACCCTCGACCGGGAGAGACACACTAATGGCACTTATCAGCATGCGTCAGATGCTGGACCACGCAGCCGAGTTCGGCTACGGCGTCCCAGCCTTTAACGTCAACAACCTTGAGCAGATGCGCGCCATCATGGAAGCCGCTGACAAGACTGACTCCCCGGTGATCGTCCAGGCTTCGGCCGGCGCCCGCAAATACGCCGGCGCACCGTTCCTGCGTCACCTGATCCTGGCCGCCATCGAAGAATTTCCGCACATCCCGGTGTGCATGCACCAGGACCACGGCACCAGCCCTGATGTCTGCCAGCGCTCCATCCAGCTGGGCTTCAGCTCGGTCATGATGGACGGCTCCCTGGGCGAAGACGGCAAGACCCCGACCGACTACGAGTACAACGTGCGCGTCACCCAGCAAACCGTCGCCATGGCCCATGCCTGCGGCGTCTCGGTTGAAGGCGAACTGGGTTGCCTGGGCTCGCTGGAAACCGGCATGGCCGGTGAAGAAGACGGCATCGGCGCCGAGGGCGTGCTGGATCACAGCCAGATGCTGACCGACCCTGAAGAAGCCGCGGACTTCGTCAAGAAGACTCAGGTTGACGCCCTGGCCATCGCCATCGGCACCAGCCACGGCGCCTACAAGTTCACCAAGCCGCCTACCGGCGACGTGCTGGCCATTGACCGCATCAAGGAAATCCACAAACGCATCCCCAACACCCACCTGGTGATGCACGGTTCGTCCTCGGTCCCGCAAGAATGGCTGGCGATCATCAACCAGTACGGCGGTGACATCAAAGAAACCTATGGTGTGCCGGTTGAAGAAATCGTTGAAGGCATCAAGTACGGCGTGCGCAAGGTCAACATCGACACCGACCTGCGCCTGGCCTCCACGGGTGCCATGCGTCGTCTGATGGCGACCAACCCGAGTGAGTTTGACCCGCGTAAGTTCTTCGGTGCGACCGTGACTGCCATGCGTGATGTGTGTATTGCTCGTTACGAAGCTTTCGGTACTGCGGGTAATGCTTCGAAGATCAAGCCGATCTCTCTGGAAGCGATGTACCAGCGGTATTTGAAGGGTGAGTTGAACGCTAAGGTTAACTGAGGCTTCAGCGTTGTGGTTGTGAGAAAGCCCGCAGTGATGCGGGTTTTTTTATGTGTGGGATTTGTGTGTGTATCCGTTTTTGGGTAACGGCTGCTTATGGTTCCGCCCTTACGGCGGGTTACTTTTGGCAAACGGGCCTGATAGCCGGCCTATTTGTCACGGCTGTCCTCCGCCCCAATTGTGGGAGCGAGCCTGCTCGCGATAGCGGTAATTCAGTTGCACAGAAGTTGGATTTACTGCCGTCATCGCGAGCAGGCTCGCTCCCACATTTCGATATTTAACAGGCACAAGTTTATATATGCCACACGTCCATTGTGGGAGCGGGCTTGCTCGCGAAGAGGCCAGTGCATGCAACACATCCTCATAGGCTGTTATACCGCCTTCGCGAGCAAGCCCGCTCCCACAGGAGAAACGCGATCAATCAAAAAACAGGTCGGCTATAAGGCCGCCTCGCGGAGGACGTTGATCTGGAGCCCCGTTAACCACGCTGGCCGAACGCAGGTGTTGCGTAGTGGGCACCTCGGCATGGATGCCGAGGTAGCCGCGCTGGGCCATGGATGGCCCTTCGCGGCGGGCCCACGGAGCAATGCCTGCGTTCGGGAACACCGAGCCTAGGCGAGGTGCCGAGTGGTGGGGCAAAGCGTTTTTGGTTACTTTTGGCAGGTCCGGCTCCCGGCTCTTCCAAAAGTGACCCGCCGTAAGGGCGGAACCATAAGCGGCCGTTACCGCAGGAATGGATATGCCCGCAGCATTTTATTCCACTTCGAGGCCGCGTTGTTCAATGACGCCGAACACATCGGTGACATCCTGAACCAGGATCCGGGCAACATTGGTGAGGGTGTTGAAGTCGCTGGCGGCTGAGTCACGCAAAGTGGCGCAGGCCATGAGCGTCAGATAATCGAGGGTGGCGTGCAGGCGTTCGCTGGCGCAGGCGTGAAGCTCTGTTAGCGGGGCGGTTTTGTCGATGAACAGGACCGGTTGGGTGGTGGCGATTGGAGTGAGCGGGGTGAAGCGGCTGAGTGATTGAGTCGTCGTCATAAGGTTTGGGCTCTATTAATAGAAATTAATTGCCACCTTCTTGCTGCGAAACAAATGGGTGGCAGTTGCGCGCGGGTTCGCAGACCGAGACAGAGACCAAACCCGGCAGACCCGAAGGTCTCCCGCGCGCAACCGCCATAAAATGAACGCAGGCGAGTTTGCCTGAATTTTCATTTGACGGTGCAAAGTCTCTGTTCTGTCAGTGGGCTGCGAAACCCGTGCCCGCTGACCAAAGCCAGCAGACGAACCCGAACTATAGAGGAGATTTTCGAGGCCAAAATCGACCTGTAGGACGCACCGGCCCCCGGTGGCGAGGGAGCTTGCTCCCGCTCGGGGGCGCAGCCGCCGCAAAACCGGCGCATGCGGTTGGTCTGACGAAAGAGGGGGGCTGCTGCGCAGCCCAGCGGGGATAAATCCCCTCGCCACAAAGGTAAATTCCTACGAGATTTTCGGAGCTGAAAATCTCAGGTGTTGTGATCGATATCCAGCTTGCTGAACGTCACTTTCCCTCCTTCGCTGGTGTAGCCCGTATTGTCCTGCACATACACGCCAGCCTTGAAGTACAGCGGCTTGACCTTCCATTTGGTGCTCATGGTGGTGTACCAGCTACGACCCGCCGCGGTGATGCCCAGGTCGCCGGTACGGTCAAGATGGATCCGGTAAGAAAAGGACCGATCAAGCTTCACCCCCGTGGCGACGGTGATGACCCGGCCTTCGTCGTCATCGGGGCGCATACGCACTTTAGCGACGATGTTGCCGGTGCCGCTGGCGTCCTTGTATTGGTATTCCAGTTTCACCATGGGTTTGTTGCTGTCCTTGGCGTGGATCTGACCGATCACGATCTTGCCGCTACTGGGCACCTGGTTGACTGCCAGGGTCGCCTGCAGAAAGTTGTCGGCGTCGGGGTACAGCCAGTTGCGCAGGGTGCCGTCTTTATAGGTTTCCCGCAGCTCGCTGCGCGGGTATATGGCGTTTTCCGTCTTGGCGCCGGTGACCGGTGCCCAGAAATACACGGCCTGGCCTTCAGAGTTGAAATATTTGTTCTTGAAACCGTCCACCAGTCGAGGGGTTTCGATGGTTTTGGGTGGGCTCCCCTCGGGGATGCTCAGATTCCAGGTTGCAAGATCGACCATGTGCGGATCCTTTCTACGGAATGAATGTGTTGCAAGATCCAGCCGGAGGCTCTAGCCAGCGCTTTATGACGCGCCCTCAGAAACCCGGGGATCGAACTTTTCATGTCTGTTCGGCGGGGGGTTGGCGTCAACTGTCCGTCAGAGTGGTGTTTGCCGCATTGGTGCCCGAGGACGACGACCGTTAGTCGGGCAATTCGAATTTTTTTTGAACGATGGCGCTATGGCATCGGCAACGATGCGCGTCAGGTTCGAAGGGAGCAGCGTCCATGCTGCGGTATGCCAGGAGAAATACGCTTATCGAACGGTGTGATGAATTTCCAGCATGCTGAACGTCACTTTTCCACCTTCAGTGGTGTAGCCGGTGTTGTCCTGCACGTAGACGCCGGCTTTGAAATACAGCGGCTTGTCCTTCCAGTCCGGGCTTACCGTGGTTCTCCAGTTGTAACCTGCCGCGCTGATGCCCAGCGCACCCTTCGGGCTGAGGTGAATCTGGTAGGTAAACCTGCGATCAAGTTGCACGCCCGTGGCGATGGTGATGACCTGGCCCGATTCGTCGTCGGGGCGCAGCCGGACTTTAGCGACGATGTTGCCGGTGGAGCTATAGGCCTTGTACTGGTATTCCAGTTTCACCATGGGTCTGGTGCTGTCTTTGGCGTGGATCTGGCCGATCACGATCTTGCCGGTGCTCGGCACCTGGCTGACGGAGAGGGTGGCGCGCAGCTTGTTGTCTGCCGCTGAGTAGAGCCAGTTGCGAAGGGTGCCGTCGCTGTAGGTTTCCCGCAGTTCGCTGCGCGGGTAAATGGCGTTGGCGGTCTTGGCGCCGGTCACGGGAGCCCAAAAAAACAGGGTGCCGGTTTCGGCATTGAAATACTGGTCTTTGAACCCTTGCGCCAGTCTGGGCGTCTCGATGGTCGCCGGAGGGCTGCCTTCGGGAATGCTCAGATTCCAGGTGGTGAGATCGATCATGGTCGGATCCTGCGTAACGAAAGTAAAAATGCTGAACGCCACAGCGCGAGGCTCTGCTCCGCGCGTTCTGGGCGGTTTTTTCACGCAGGATGGATCTTTATGAGTGACCGTCCGGCGGATGATTGACGTCAATTGTCCGTCGAGGGTGTCATTGCAGGTTTTGTGCCCGAGGTGGGTGACCGTTAGTCGGCTATTTTGGGCTTTGTCTGGATGATGGCGCGATGACACCTACTGCTTTTCAGAATCACGGTCTAGAGTGAGGTCACAGTATTTGTCCGCCTTGCTACGTCAAGACGGACGTGGCGCCCGATAAGAGAAGCAGCATGGAATGCGTGCAACCAACGCTTGGCGAAGACAGTTCCGTCCTTTTGATAGTTGATGATTACCCTGAAAACTTGCTCAGCATGCGAGCGTTGTTGCAGCGTCAGGATTGGAAGGTGATGACCGCGTCCTCAGGTGTCGAGGCCCTTAACCTTCTACTCGAACATGACATTGATCTGGTTCTGCTGGATGTGCAGATGCCCGACATGGACGGTTTTGAAGTGGCGCGTCTGATGCGTGGCAGCCAGCGCACACGGTTGACCCCGATCATTTTCCTGACCGCCAACGAGCAATCCCAGGATGCGGTGATCAAGGGTTACGCCAGCGGCGCCGTGGATTACCTGTTCAAACCTTTCGATCCGCAGATTCTCAAACCCAAGGTTCATGCGCTGCTCGAACATCAGCGCAATCGCCGGGCCTTGCAGCGCCTGAGCCAGGATCTGGAAGCGGCCAGGGCCTTCAACGCCTCGGTGCTGGATAACGCCGCCGAAGGCATCCTCGTGGTGGATGAAAGCGGTTGTATCCGCTTTGCGAACCCGTCCACCTGCCGGCTGCTCAATGCCACCGCCGAGCAGTTGCAGGGAATGCCGCTCCTGGATTTCCTGCAAAAGCCCCACATCCCCGAGTGGGTCGACTCCGATATCCATGTCGCCTATTGCCGTGGGCAAACCTGGCGCCTGCACGATGCGGTCTTGCGCACCGCGCCGGGCCAGCAGGTGTCAGTGGCCTTGTCTTGTGCGCCGCTGCCTGCCGAGCAGAAGGCCATGGTGGTAACGCTTCAGGACATGTCGGTGGTGCGTCACTTGCACCAACAGCTTGAATACCAGGCCGTCACAGACCCGCTGACCGGTTTGCTCAATCGCAGGGGGTTTTATCAGACCGCCGAAAACCTGCTGATGCGCAGCGAGCGGCTGGAAAGCAACTGGGTGTTGCTGTACCTGGATCTTGATGGCTTCAAGCGGGTCAATGATTCGTTGGGCCATGATGCCGGTGACCGCGTGTTGCGCTGGGTGTCGGAACAACTGAAGGCGTGCCTGCGCCCGTTCGACATTCTGGCCCGTCTTGGCGGCGATGAGTTCACCGCCCTGCTGGATCTGGAAGTGCCGGAGCAAGCGGCCAAGATTGCCGAAAAACTCATCGAACGGGTCTCTATCTGCCAACAGATCGAGGGCATGGACGTAATGCTGGGAGCCAGCATCGGCATTGCGACGTACCCCGACTGCGGCGCCAATCTCGACGGGCTGCTGCGCGCGTCCGACATCGCCATGTACGAGGCCAAGCGCGCCGGGCGTCAGCAGTACCGTTTTTACGATCACGAAATGAACGGTCGAGCCCGTTCACGGCTGATGCTCGAAGAAAGTGTGCGCTCGGCCATCGAAAACCGCGATTTCAATATGGTCTACCAACCACAGGTGGGGGTCGGCGACGGGCGGATTCGCGGGTTTGAGGCGCTGTTGCGCTGGCAGCATCCCAGCGTGGGTGATGTGCCGCCGGGCCTGTTCCTGCCATTGCTGGAAGAGGCCCGATTGATCAGCCGGTTGGGGAGCTGGATTTATCATCGCAGCGCGGCTCAGCGTAAAGTCTGGGAGCGGTTGTTCGCTGATGATCTGGTGCTGGGGGTGAGCCTGAGCAGCACCCAGTTTGGTTTGCCTAACCTGGTGACCGAGTTGCGCCAGGTCCTGGAGCGACATGCGCTCAAACCCCGGCAGTTGGAGGTCGAGGTGACCGAAGATGCGTTGATGCGCAACCCCGACGAAACTCATAAGCAACTGCGGCTGCTGCGTAACCTGGGGGTGCGGGTGGCGTTGGATGATTTCGGTTCCGGCCCCTGCTCGCTGGCGCATTTGCGGGACCTGGAACTCGATACCCTCAAGCTTGACCGACACTTGATCGCCCGTCTGCCGGATTCGCCCCGGGATGCGGCAATGGCCGCGTCGGTCATCGATTTGTGCAGACAGTTGGGTTTGCGGGTGATTGCCGAGGGCGTAGAGACACCTGAGCAATATCAGTGGCTCAAGGCTCACGGCTGTGAATATGTGCAGGGGTTCCTGGTAGCGCGCCCCTTGATGGCCGAAGACACCGATGCCTTTGCCCGGCCATTCGACTGGAGCGCGATGCAGGTCTGAATTCGCTACACTGGCGCCTTTTGTGACTGTGTTGCCGTCGATGATCGCGCTCAAATACCTCCAGGCTTACCCCGCCGCCCTGCAAGCCCAAGTGCAGCAATTGATTGCCCAGGATCGACTGGGCGACTACTTGCAGCAGCGCTATCCCGACCGGCATTCGGTCCAGAGCGACAAAGCCCTGTACGGTTATGCGCTGGATCTCAAGCAGCAATACCTGCGTAACGCGCCCGCTATCGACAAGGTGCTGTTCGACAATCGCCTGGACCTGACCCACCGTGCACTCGGCCTGCACACTGCGATTTCACGGGTGCAGGGCGGCAAGCTCAAGGCCAAGAAAGAAATTCGTATCGCTGCGCTGTTCAAGGACGCGGCGCCTGAGTTTTTGAAAATGATCGTGGTGCACGAACTGGCCCACTTCAAGGAGTCGGACCACAACAAAGCGTTCTACCAACTCTGCGAGCACATGCTGCCGGGGTATCACCAGTTGGAGTTCGACTTGCGGGTGTACCTGACCTGGCGCGATCTGCAACCACCCAAGGAATGACCGAATGGACGTCAGCAAGACCAAAAGCAGCTTCTATCGTCGTTTGTATGTGGCGTACCTGATTGATAGCGGTGTGGCCAGCAACATCCCCACGCTCACCGAAGTCACCGGCATGCCGCGGCGCACCGCCCAGGACACCGTTGCAGCGCTGGCGGACCTGGATATTGTGTGTGAATTCGAGCAGCAAGAGGGCGCGCGTAACCATGCCGGGCATTATCGGATACGTGATTGGGGGGCGATTGATCGGCGCTGGATCGAGGGGAATTTGCAGCGCATTAAAGCGGTGTTGGAGTATCCCTGAACATTGGCGGTGTCTGGGTAGGCGTTATCGCGAGCAGGCTCGCTCCCACAGTGGATCTCAGTGGTACATAAATCATATGTCCACAGCCGATCAATTTGGGAGCGAGCCTGCTCGCGAAGAGGGCATCAAGGCCGATGCATGCCAATGTGTGGAATCCCGTCCTCCATATACTCGATACCCACCACTCCAAACCCGTACCGCGAGTAATACCCCTGCAGATGCGCTTGTGCCGACAGTGAGATCGATGTCCCGGGCCAGTGCCGCTCGGCCTGCTTGAGGCCCTGTTCCATTAGCTTATGGCCCAGCCCCTGTCCCCGCGCTTCGGCGGCGATGAGCACGCGCCCGATGACCACGTCACTGTTTTGCGAGTGCGGATCGAGCAGGCGAAGGTAAGCCACCAGACGATTGTCCTGCCAGGCCATCAGGTGGCAGGTATCGCCTTCCAGGTCCAGTCCGTCTACGTCCAGATAGGGGCAATTCTGCTCCACGACGAACACTTCGGCGCGCAATTTGAGGACGGCGTACAGCTGTTCCTTGCTCAGGTCACTGTGATGTTTGCAGACCCAATCGATATCCATTTTTTGAATTTCCTGAAGAACCTGATGCCGATATTAAGCGGGCTGGCTGTGGAAGTCTCTTTCTTGAACAACTGTAAAAAACTGTGACAAAGGCCAAAATGCCATCATCGAATTGTCGCGGCGCGGTCTTCTTTGTGTAATCTTCGGTTCAACGCTGCGCAGCGGTTCCACTGAGCTAATGTTAGGACCGGATGTCTGACGACATCTCATGAGTTTCGGCTAAAAACAAACCGGGCTTTGAACCCGTCAAGGATGTTTGGCATGCCGCGATTGCATCGAGCTCTTGCTTTGGTTGGGTTGCTGTTGCTGAGCCACAACGCGTGCGCGCAAAAGTTGCGTCTGGTGGCCGATGGCTGGCCGCCTTTTACCGATACCACGCTGGTCAATGGTGGCCTGGCGACCGATATCGTCAGTACCGCTCTGGCGCGGGCCGGTTATGCCAGTGATTTTGAGCAGGTGCCCTGGGCCCGGGCGATGCTGGGTATCGGTGAAGGTCGTTATGACGTGCTGATCAATGCCTGGTACAGCGAAGAACGTACTCATGTGGGTCGGTTCTCGGCTGAGTACCTGCTTAATCGCGTGCGCTTCATCAAGCGCAAGGACGCACCGATTCAGTTCGAGAACCTACAGCAGTTGCATACCTATCCCATCGCCGTGGTACGCGGATATGCCTACTCCAAGGCGTTCGATGAGGATCAGCAACTGCAGAAAGTCCCTGTGCATAACTTCGCGATGGCCGTGCGCATGCTCGCCGCCGACCGGGTGAAGCTGACCCTGGAAGATGAGTTCGTCGCCCGTTATTACCTGTCTCGTGAATCCGCCAAGGTGCGCAACGCCGTGGAGTTCATGCCCAAGCCACTGAGTGAAAACAGCCTGCACATTCTGGTCAGCCTGAAGAACCCGCAGCATGAGCAGATTGTGGCGGGGTTCGATCGGGAGATTGCGGCGATGAAGGCCGATGGCAGTTATGCGCGGTTATTGAAGGCGCACGGGATGTGATCTTGCGGTGCCTGGACTGGCGCTATCGCGAGCAGGCTCGCTCCCACAGTGGATCTCGGTGTACAAAATTTAAGTGTCCGCTATAGATCAAACTGTGGGAGCGAGCCTGCTCGCGATGGCTGTGGTGCGAGCAGCACACTCCTCAAGCCTCGCTGGTGTCCTTGACCAGATGCGCTGCCAACGTGCGTAGCGGCCCCAACTGACGGCAGATCAACCCCAGTTGCGTCTGTACCAGCCGCTGGCCCTCGTCGATTTCATCGGGCATTTGCTCAAGCTCATTGGCCAAGGTTTCTTCCTCGTCGCTTTGGACCGCTATCGGTTGTTTGCTCGCCAGACCCTGGGCGATTTCGTCGATGCTCGCTGCCAGTTTCACCCCCGCGCCGTTGATCAGGTGTTCGCGCACGTCTGCGGGCAACTGGGTTTCCCGATGGGCGCCCAGGCCTGACAAGTAACTGAGCAGGGTGTGGGACAGCACCAGGAAACGGAACCCGACATCGGCTTCCTTACGGAAATGCCCCGGTTCCATCAACATGTTCGCCAGGGTGGTGGACAACGCGGCGTCGGCGTTGTGGGCGTTGCGTCGGGCCAGGCGATAGGCCAGGTCGTCGCGCTTGCCGGCGGCGTATTGCTGCATGATCTGGCGCAGGTAAATGCTGTTGCAGGTCAGCGTGTTGGCCAACACCTTGTTCAGCCGGCGGCCTTGCCAGTCTGGCAGGAACAGGAATACCGCAAGGCCCGCGATCACGCTGCCGAGCAGGGTATCGAACAGTCGTGGCAGCAGTAGTCCGTAGCCGTCGCCCACCTGGTTGAAGCAGAACAGCACCATGATCGTGATCGCGGCGGTCGCCAGGGTGTAGCGGGTCGTGCGGTTGGTAAAGAACACCACCCCGGCGGCGATGGCGAAACACGATTGCACCAGCGGGTTGGGGAACAGATCGAACAGCGCCCAGGCCACCGTCAGGCCGATGGCGGTGCCGATGATCCGTTGACCGAGCTTGCGTCGGGTGGCGCCGTAATTGGGTTGGCACACGAACAGCGTGGTGAGGATGATCCAGTAACCCTGGGACGGGTGGATCAGATGCACCATGGCGTAACCCACGCTCAGCGCCAGCGGCAGGCGCAGAGCATGACGGAACAGCAGCGAGGTGGGCGTGAGCTGCGTGCGCAAGCGCACCCATACGTCTTTCAGGTTGTGCGGTGAGCGATCCAGCAGGCTGCTGTCGGTGGCGTCGGCCAGGGCGTCGGGGTTGCTCGCGTCGCTGAGCAGACGGTCCATGGTGCCAAGGTTCGCCGACAATGCCCGCAGTGAACGCAGCAACCCGCGCCAGGCCGGGTTGCTCTGGATCCGCAGGTGCTCAAGGGAGGCATGCAAGTCATTCAGCGCCTCGGCGAAGCTGGCGTCATAGACGAATGGCTGGCGCAGCTGGAGCGACTCGGCCAGCGCCTGGCAGGCCTTGCCTTGCTGGCGCAGCAAGCGTTGGCAGCGGAACAGCACGTCGCTGTGGAAGAACGCCTCGGCCAATGCGTTATAGGGATAGTGGGAGGAGCTGGCGCGCTCGTGGATATCCTGGGCGAGGAAGTACAGCTTCAGGTAACGGCTGACTTTCGAACCCGGTCGCCCGTTGCCTACACGGTGCAGGATGATTTCCTTCGCCGCGTTAAGCGCGGCGACCACCCGGCCATTCTGCTGGGCCAGCTCCAGGCGGCGGGCTTCGACATCCAGCTGCCGGATCGGCTCGAAGAGCGACGATTTAAGCTTCAGGTAACGTCCCAGTTCGCGAAACAGCCGCGCCAGGCTTTGCTGCACCGGCTGGTTGGAAAACAGCGCCTGCCACAGTACCGAGAGCAGGCCGTACCAAGCCGCACCGGCCACCAGCAACAAAGGTTCGTGCCAGAAATCGGTGACCGCGCCACCGCGCTGGTCCACGCCGATCATGGTGTAGACCGAGAGAATCAACGTGGCCGAAGCAATTGCGCCATAGCGCTCGCCCAGGGCGCCAAGCATGGTCAGTGCGAAGCTGGCCAGCGCCAGGGCAACGATGAATAGCACGGGATAAGGGAACAGCAACTCCACCGACAGCGCCGCGACGGTAAAGCACACCAGGGTCACGGCCAGCGCGTTGAGGCGGCCTTGCCAGCTGTCATCGGTCTCCGCCAGGGCGCTGGCGATGATGCCCAGGAACAGCGGGATCAGCAGCGCCATTTCATCCAGATACCAACACAGCGCCATGCTGCCGGTCAGGGCGATGAACACCCGCACGCTATAACTGAATTTATCCAACGCCCAAAGGCGACGCAGAGACTGACTAAACGAGGTCGATGACATGAAGTGCACGGGCCTGACGGACAATGACGTTAAATTGAGGCAGTAATGACGCCGACGCAATGGCGCTGATCACATCCGGCAGCAAAAAGTGTTCCGATGTCCGCCACCAACCCACTGTGTGCAGGCTGTGTGGGAGCAAAGCTTGCTCGCGATCCAGGCGCTGCGGTCCTCAAGAGACCGCGGCGTTTTCATCGCGGGCAAGCTTTGCTCCCACACAGCCCGCTCCCACAGGGTTATTGCCCACATTCCAATCGTGTCGGGTTAGACGTACTGCGCCGCCGCATACCCCGACGCCCAGGCCCATTGGAAGTTGAAGCCGCCCAGGTGTCCGGTGACGTCCAGTACTTCGCCAATGAAGTAGAGCCCGGGGCTTTTCAACGATTCCATGGTCTTGGAGGAAACTTCCCGCGTATCGACACCGCCCAGGGTCACTTCGGCGGTGCGGTAGCCTTCGGTGCCGGCGGGGACGACATTCCAGCTCGACAGTTTCTCGGCAATGTCTGCCAGTTCGGCGTGGGTGTATTGCTTCATGGGTTTGGAGACAAACCAGGTGTCGGCCAGCAGGGTGGCCATTTTCTTGGTGAACAATTCGCCCAGCAGGGTCTTCAGTTCACTGTTGGGGCGTTCGGCCTGTTGCTGTTGCAGCCAGCTCGGCACGTCATGATCCGGCAGCAGGTTGATCTGCACCGTGTCCCCCGGTTCCCAGAACGAGGAAATCTGCAGGATCGCCGGGCCGCTGAGGCCGCGGTGGGTAAACAGGATGTTCTCGCGAAAACGCTCGTCGTTGCAGCTCACCAGGCAATCCACTGAAGTGCCCGAAAGTTCGGTGCACAACGCCTTGAGCTGGTCGGTGATGGTGAACGGCACCAGCCCGGCGCGAGTCGGCAGCAGTTGATGGCCGAACTGTTTGGCCACCTGGTAACCGAAACCGGTCGCGCCCAGGGTCGGGATCGAGAGCCCGCCCGTTGCTATCACTAAGGATTGGCAGGTGATGGCCCCGAGGGTGGTTTGCAGCAGGTAGCCGCTCTCGGTTTTCTCAATGTGCTCGATCGAGGTGTCCAGGTGCAGGTTGACGCCGGCCTGGTCGCATTCGTCCAGCAGCAGGCCGAGGATGTCGCTGGACTTGTTATCACAGAACAATTGGCCGAGTTTCTTCTCGTGATAGGGCACGCCGTGCTTGGCCACCAGGGCGATGAAATCCCACTGGGTGTAACGGGCCAGGGCTGACTTGCAGAAATGCGGGTTCTGCGAGAGGAAATTGCCCGGTTCGGTGTACATATTGGTGAAATTGCAACGGCCACCGCCGGACATGAGGATTTTCTTGCCGGCCTTGTTGGCGTGGTCCAGCAACATCACCTGCCGCCCGCGCCCTGCAGCGGTCAGCGCGCACATCAACCCCGCGGCACCAGCGCCAATGATCACGACTTCGGTAGAGCGCAAAACGGTGTCCTCTCACAAAATTCTAATTTCACCGAAACCACTGTGGAAGCGGGCTGTGTGGGAGCAAAGCTTGCCCGCGATGAAAGCGCCGTGGTCTCTTGAGGACCGCAGCGCCTGGATCGCGAGCAAGCTTTGCTCCCACACAGCCCGCTCCCACAAGGGATCTTCTTTGGATTAAAGATCGTTTTACAGAATCCGCACCCGCAACGAGCGGCCCTTGATCTTGCCATCGTTCAGGCGCTGCAGCGCCTGCTTGGCGATTGCGCGCTCCACGGCGACGTAGGCCTGGAAATCGAAAATCGCGATCTTGCCGACCTGGGCACCGGGGATGCCGGCGTCGCCGGTCAGGGCGCCGAGGATGTCGCCGGGGCGGACTTTGTCTTTGCGCCCGGCACCAATACACAGGGTGCTCATGGCCGGCAGCAGCGGGCCACCGCCCTGGGGTTTGAGGTTGTCCAGTTGGTCCCAGCTCAGTGGCGACTTCTGCAACTGCTCGATCGCCTGGGCGCGGTGGGCTTCGGACGGCGCCACCAGGCTGATGGCGATGCCTTTTTCACCCGCACGTCCGGTACGGCCGACGCGGTGAATGTGAATTTCCGAGTCGCGGGCCAGTTCGACGTTGATCACCATGTCCAGCGCATCGATGTCCAGGCCTCGGGCCGCTACATCAGTGGCCACCAGCACCGAGGTGCTGCGGTTGGCGAACATCGCCAGCACCTGGTCGCGGTCGCGCTGTTCCAGGTCGCCATGCAGGCCGACCGCCGAGATACCTTTGGATGTCAGATGGTCGACGGTTTCCTGGACCTGCTGTTTGGTGAAGCAGAACGCCACGCAGGAAGCCGGACGGAAATGCGCCAGCACCTTGACCACAGCGTCCATGCGTTCCTCGGGGGAGATTTCGTAGAAACGCTGCTCGATCTGCGCGTCGGAGTGAAACGCTTCGGCTTTGACCTGCTGCGGGTTGCGCATGAATTTGGACGACAGTTGCTTGATACCCACCGGGTAGGTGGCGGAGAACAGCAACGTCTGACGGCGTTCCGGGGTCTGCTGGATGATGTCTTCGATGGCGTCGTAGAAGCCCATGTCGAGCATGCGATCGGCTTCATCGAGGATCAGCGTGTTGAGGCCATCCAGCACCAGCGAGCTCTTGCGCAGGTGCTGTTGGATGCGCCCGGGCGTACCGACGATGATGTGGGCGCCATGCTCGAGGGACGCGATCTGTGGACCAAACGACACGCCGCCACACAGGGTCAGGACCTTGATGTTGTCTTCGGCGCGGGCCAGGCGACGGATTTCCTTGGCAACCTGATCGGCCAGCTCGCGAGTCGGGCAGATCACCAGTGCCTGGCAGCCGAAGAAGCGCGGGTTGATTGGGTTCAGCAGGCCGATGCCGAAGGCCGCGGTCTTGCCGCTGCCGGTCTTGGCCTGGGCGATCAGGTCCATGCCCTTGAGGATCACCGGCAAGCTCTGCGCCTGGATCGGCGTCATCTGGGCGTAACCGAGGGATTCGAGGTTAGCCAGCATGGCGGCGGACAGCGGCAAAGTATTAAAAGCGGTGGCAATGGTGGTCACGGGACTGGCCTGCAAAACAAAATGTCGCGCAGTGTAGCAGCCTCATACCACTTTTCTCGAAAGTTCTGGACGAGCTGTGAGGGCCAAACCGCAGAACATGTGGCGGGGATTTATTGTGGCGAGGGGATTTATCCCCGCTGGGCTGCGAAGCAGCCCTAGGATGGTCACCTTGGTGGATCAAGGAGAACGCATTCAGCCTTTTTGGGGCTGCTGCGCAACCCAGCGGGGATAAATCCCCTCGCCACAAAAGCTCCTCTACTTCACCTGAGTCCTATCTAATGCTCGATATGCTCATCCGGCCGTTTGGCCCGCCGCCCATCCTCTTTCGACAGCTGCGAAAAAATCGTCGCCGCCAGCATCGCCATGATGCCCACCGTCAGGAACGTCAGCTGGAACGCGCCGAGCACGGTGTCCACCCCGTCGTTGCCGACCTGGGCGGTAAAGCCGCCGAGCAGGGCGCCGGCGCAGGCCACGCCCAGGCTCAGGGACAGTTGCGCCACCACCGACAGCAGGCTGTTACCGCTGCTGGCGCTGGCGTCGTCCAGGTCGATCAGAGTCACGGTGTTCATCGCGGTGAACTGCAACGAGTTGATTGCTCCCAGCACCGCCAGTTGCGCCAGCAGCAACCAGTACGGCGTCTGTTCGCTGACCAGCCCCATGCTCGCCAGCATCAGGCCCAGGGCCAGGGTGTTGCCGGTCAATACGCTGCGGTAGCCGAAACGTTCGATCAACGGTCGGGCCACCGATTTAGCGACCATCGCGGCCGCGGCCAGGGGCAACATGCTCATCCCGGCCTGGGACGGTGAATAGCCCAGGGCCACTTGCAGCAACAACGGCACCAGGAACGGCAGGGCGCCGCTGCCCAGGCGCGCGAACAGATTGCCAAGAATCCCCACGGCGAAGGTCCGGGTCTTGAACAGCGAGGGTGCGAACAGCGGGTTTTCGATGCGCCCGGCCCGTAGCCAATAAGCGGCCAGGCAGGCCATGCCGGCGAACAGCAGCAACATCACGCGCAAGTGCGGCAGGTGCAGTTCACCCAGGCCTTCCATGGCGATGGTGATCAGCACCATCGCCGCGCCAAACAGCAAGAAGCCCAGGCCATCGAACCGGGTACGCTCGCTGCCGCGCAGGTCCGGGATGAATTTCCACACCGCGTAGCAACCGAGCACGCCCACCGGCAGGTTGATGATGAAGATCCAGTGCCAGGTCAGGTACTCCACCATCCAGCCGCCCATGGTCGGGCCGATCAGCGGACCGAGCAGGCCGGGAATGGTGATGAAACCCATGATCCGCACCAGTTCCGAGCGCGGGTAGGCCCGTAGCACCACCAACCTGCCCACCGGCAGCATCAGCGCACCGCCCAGGCCCTGGATCACCCGGGCGCCGATCAGCATGGACAACGAACTGGACAAGGCGCACAGCAACGAGCCAAAGCTGAACAACAGGATCGCGCCGAAGAAAATCTTCTTGGTGCCGAAACGGTCGGCGATCCAGCCCGAGGCCGGGATCAACAGCGCCACGGTGAGCATGTAGGCAATGATCACGCCCTGCATGCGCAGCGGGTTTTCCGCCAGGTCGCTGGCCATGGCGGGCAGGGCGGTGTTGAGGATGGTCCCGTCCAGGGACTGCATGAAGAAGGCAATCGCCACGACCCAAGGAAGCCAGCGGGCGGTGACAGCGTCGAGCGGTGCGCGGTTGGGCATGGGGCCTCTTGTACGGAGTGTTGATCAGGAACAGATGCCGCTGTTGTGGCGAGGGGATTTATCCCCGCTGGGCTGCGAAGCAGCCCCAGAACTGTCGCCTCGGTGAGTCAGGCAGAACGCATTTACCCTTTGGGGGTCGCTTCGCAACCCAGCGGGGATAAATCCCCTCGCCACAGGTCCTGTGTTTGGTTGGCTACAACGTCAAGGTCAAACGCTTGACCAGCGCCCCCGGCAACCGCATCGAAGCCGTGGCCCGCTGGCTGTAGGTGCTGGCCGACAGCAGAAGTTCCCGCTCCCGGCTCAGGCCTTCGAGTTGTGAGCCGAGCAGGCTGTAGACACTGTCGTCGAAACGCATGGTGCTGACCGGCGCGACAATCTGGCCGTTCTCGACCCAGAACGTGGCGAAGCGGGTCATGCCGGTCAGGCGCGCGGCCGGTTGGTCCGAGTAGTTCAGGTACCAGAGGTTGCTGATGTACAGCCCGGTGCCGAGGTGTTCGAGGATGTCTTGCGGCTTCAGCTGACCTTCGTTCATCACCAGCGCCGTGGGGTATTCGTAGCTGCTGGCGCCGTTGGCGTTCAGCCCGTGTTCGGCGGCGCTACGAGAATTGATCAACTGTGCACCGGCCATGCCTTTGACGATCAGCCCCAAGTCATCGCGCGGATAACCTTCGTCGGAAAACGCCGGGCTCAAAGAGCCGCTGACCTGCTCACTCAGCCACACGTCGGGGCTCAGGCGTGCCTCGTTCGCGTAGAACTTCTGCAACGGACTTTGCTTGCTGGCAATCGCCCGGGCCGAGAACCCGCCCCAACTGAGCATGCCCATGATTTCTTCCATCGCCGCCGGTGCCAGGTAGGCGCGGTATTCACCAGGCGGCAGTGTGCGCAAGGGGCGACCCAAAAATGCCAACTGCTCGCGGGCCTGTTCAAAGCGCCTGGCAAAGCCTTCGCGGCTCCACTCGTGCCCGGCGTAGCTGGCTTTTACCGCCTGGCCGTTTTCATGGAACAGGCTGAAATCGAAGTTGAAGCTGTTGGCCTGGTGCCAGCCGAACGCGCCCGAAGAGCTGGCGAAACCCCGGCTGATGGGGCCGGCGGCATAGAAGCCGACCAAGTCCAGACCGTCGGCGGCGCGGGTGATTTCGGCCACGGCACGGTCGGTGTCCGGCAATGGATGGTCCTGCACGTTGTGGCTCTGCCAGTGGTTGTGGTTGAGCAGCAGGTACGGATCGGCTGGCAGCAGCGGCAGGGTTTCGCGCAGCTGTTGCAGGCCTTCGGCCAGGCGTTGCAGGTCGGTTGCGACTTCGCCGGACAAGGTGATCTGCAAGTCGGCATGGCGCCCGTCGTTGATCAGCTTGAAGCCGACGCTGGCCTGCTGTACCTGCCCGGCCTGGCGGACCTTGCCATGGTTGAAACGCACAAAAGCAGAGGATTCAGCGGCGTAGCCGAGGGTGAACTGCTCGGGCTCGCGCAGTGCATTGCGCAGCCAGTCGACCAACGCCTTGAAGGCCTCGGCCTGATTGTTGCCGGTGCTCATCAGGCATCTCCCCCAAACACATCAATATTGCTGAACACGCACGCCGGCGAGGCATGGCCGACGCGGATGACCTGGTTCGGTTCGCCCTTGCCACAGTTTGGCGTGCCCAGGACCTGGGCGGTACTGGCGTCGCCCACCGCCTGCAGGCTTTTCCAGAATTGCGCGGAAATGCCCCGGTAGTTGGGGTTTTTCACCACGCCCTTGAGCTCGCCGTTTTCGATCAGTTGACCCCACTCGCAACCGAACTGGAATTTGTTGCGGGCATCGTCGATGGACCAGGAACGGTTGGTGCGCATCAGCACGCCGTGTTCGATGCCCCGGATCAGTTGCTGCAAAGATTGGTCGCCGGGCTCGATGTTCAGGTTCGCCATGCGGTCGATGGGCGGGCGATTCCAGCCACAGGCGCGGCTGTTGGCGACGCCGGTCAGGCCCGCGCGAAATTGCGACAGTGCACCACCCAGCGGGCGTAGCAACAGCCCTTCACGAATCAGAAATTCTTTGCTGGCGGCGGTGCCGTCGTCGTCATGGCTGTAGCTGGCCAGCTCTTCGGGAATGTTCGGGTCGAAGGTCACATTCAATAGCTTGGAGCCGTATTGCAAGTGGCCGAAGTCGCCGGTAGTGACGAAACTGGTGCCGGCGTAATTGCGCTCGTCCCCCAGGATGCGGTCCAGTTCCAGCGGGTGACCGATGGACTCGTGGATCTGCAGCATCATCTGGTCCGGCATCAACAGCAGGTCACGGGGGCCTTGCGGGGTGTTTGGCGCCAGCAGCAATTGCAGGGCCTGGTCAGCGATCTTCGGTGCGGCACCGATCAGGCCGCAGCGGCGGATGACATCAAAGCCCCCTTGCTGGCCGAAGTTCTCACGACCCAGGGTGCGAGTCTGGCTGTCGTTGCCGTCGAAGGCGGTGACATCCAGGGCCGGATAAACAAAGCGTTGGGCCTGGCGCAGTTCGGCGCCGGCGCTGTTGAGGTAGATCTGCTCGACCTGGGTCAGGCCGATGCTGACCTGCCAGTTCACCAGGCGCTCATCCTTGGGCACCGCGGCGGATTCGTCACCCAATAACTGATAGCAATCGTTGAGGGACGGGAAAGCCTGTTCGAAGTGAGGCGAGAAGTAATCGGCGCGGTCGCTGGATACCGCTTGCTCGCGCAAGTCGAGCAGGGCGTGTGGCTTGAGCCGGCGCGCTTGTTGCTCGGCTCGCTCCAGCGCCGCTTGCAGACCGGCCTGGGACAGGTCGTTGGTGGCCGCATAGGCCTCGACACCGTCGACCCGCACGGTCAGCATCGCCCCTTCGTCACGGCCCAGGCTGGGCGGCTCGGCAATGTTCTTGCGCACCGACAGATGCTGGCCGGACTCGCGCACGTAACGCAGGGAAAAGAACTCAGCGCCCGTGCGCAAGGCAGCGAAACGCTGCTTGAGCTGGGGGTGGACATCGAACATGGAACCTCCTTGTCTGGAGTGGCGGTGCAGCGAGGTGTGGAGCATTGACGCGGCGGCTCTAGAGTAGGCCTGAGCGGGAGAGGGATCAAGGCAGGAGGACATACTGGGTTGTGTGAGCGGACGCTATCGCGAGCAGGCTCGCTCCCACAGGGGATCATTGGTGGACACAAAATCCGTGTCCGCCGCAGGCCCCTTGTGGGAGCGAGCCTGCTCGCGATAGCGGTGCGACAGTCAGCGAAGATGTAGGTTGTGATGGCCTCTTCGCGAGCAAGCCCGCTCCCACAGTTGGATCTTCTCGAACACAAAATCCGTGTCCGCCGTAGATTCCTTGTGGGAGCGGGCTTGCTCGCGATAGCGGTGCGACAGTCAGCGAAGATGTAGGTTGTGATGGCCTCTTCGCGAGCAAGCCCGCTCCCACAGTTGGATCTTCTCGAACACAAAATCCGTGTCCGCCGCAGATTCCTTGTGGGAGCGAGCCTGCTCGCGATGGCGGTGTGGCGCCTTACTGCGCCAGAGGCCCGACTTCACGCATTGGCTTACCCCGCACTGGCGCGTCGCCGGCCACGTAGTACGGCGCGGTGCTGCGTGGCAGTGGCTGGCGACCACGGATCTTGTCGGCGATTTTCTCGGCGATCATGATCGTTGGCGCATTCAGGTTGCCGGTGGTGATGATCGGCATGATCGAGGCATCGACCACACGCAGCCCTTGCATGCCATGCACACGGCCTTCGCCGTCCACCACCGCCATGTCGTCAACGCCCATCTTGCACGAGCAGGACGGATGGAAAGCGGTTTCCGCGTGCTCGCGGATGAACTGGTCCAATTGCTCGTCAGTCTGCACGTCGATGCCCGGACTGATTTCGCGACCACGAAACGGGTCGAGCGCCGGCTGCTGCATGATCTCGCGGGTCAGGCGGATGCCATCGCGAAACTCCTGCCAGTCCTGCTCGGTCGCCATGTAGTTGAACAAGATGCTCGGGTGTTGGCGCGGGTCCTTGGACTTGGCCTGGATCCGGCCCCGGCTTGGCGAGCGCATGGAGCCCATGTGTGCCTGGAAACCGTGTTCCTTCACGCCGTTGCTGCCGTTGTAGTTAATCGCCACCGGCAGGAAGTGATACTGGATGTTCGGCCAATCGAAGTCCGGGCGGGTGCGGATGAAACCGCCGGCTTCGAACTGGTTGCTGGCGCCGATGCCGGTGCCGTTGAACAGCCATTCGGCGCCAATGGCTGGCTGGTTGTACCAGAGCAGCGACGGGTACAGCGAGACCGGCTGGGTGCAGGCGTATTGCAGGTACAGCTCCAAGTGATCCTGCAGGTTTTCACCGACGCCTGGCAGGTCATGGACCACCGGGATATCGAGGCTTTCCAGCAGTTTGGCCGGGCCGACGCCGGAGCGTTGCAGGATCTGCGGCGAGGCGATGGCGCCGGAGCACAGCAGCACTTCCTTGCGTGCCCGGGCCTCGACACGCTCCTCGGCGGCGCCCACCAGATAACGCACACCGACCGCGCGTTTGCCTTCGAACACGATCTTGTCGGTCAGGGCATGGGTGACGATGGTCAGCGTGGAGCGCTTCTTGGCCACGTCCAGGTAACCGCGAGCGGTGCTGGCGCGACGGCCGTTGGGCGTGACGGTACGGTCCATCGGGCCGAAACCTTCTTGCTGATAGCCGTTAAGGTCGTCAGTACGCGGGTAACCGGCCTGCACGCCAGCTTCGACCATGGCGTGGAACAGCGGGTTGTTGCCGGCCTTGGGCGTGGTCACGCTGACCGGACCGTCGCCGCCGTGGTAATCGTTCGGGCCGATGTCGCGGGTTTCGGCTTTGCGAAAATACGGCAGGCAGTCCAGATAGGCCCAGTCTTCCAGGCCCGGCAGCTTGGCCCAATTGTCGTAGTCCAGAGCGTTGCCGCGGATGTAGCACATACCGTTGATCAGCGAAGACCCTCCCAGGCCCTTGCCGCGACCGCACTCCATGCGGCGGCCGTTCATGTGCGGCTCCGGGTCGGTCTCGTAGGCCCAGTTGTAGCGACGACCCTGCAGCGGGAACGCCAGGGCGGCGGGCATTTGCGTGCGGAAATCCAGGCGATAGTCCGGGCCGCCGGCTTCGAGCAGCAGGACGGTGACGCCTTCGTCTTCGGTCAGGCGGGTGGCCAGGGTGTTACCGGCCGAACCGGCACCGATGATGATGTAATCGAATTCTTGGGACATGAAATGCACCCTCTTCTGGAATTGGGTTCAGGTCGCGATTGCCTTGACGCCGCGCAACCTGTGGCGAGGGGATTTATCCCCGTTCGACTGCGCAGCAGTCGTAAATCAGCGACTGGGTTTGTCTGAAGAATGGGGGGCCTGGGGGAGGGGCTGCTACGCAGCCCCACGGGGATAAATCCCCTCGCCACAACAGCGTTCACTCAAGGCCTCGTGTCAGATCAGAACACCGACGTGTAATCGCCCAGTTCGACCTGTACCGATTTGATGCGGGTGAAGTTGTTCAGTGAGCTGATGCCGTTCTCCCGGCCTACACCCGATTGCTTGTAGCCACCGACCGGCATTTCAGCCGCCGACTCACCCCAGGCGTTGATCCAGCAGATACCGGCTTCGAGTTGATGAATCACGCGGTGGGCGCGGTTCAGGTCACGGGTGACGACGCCGGCGGCCAGGCCGAAGTCAGTGTCATTGGCGCGGCGGATCACTTCTTCTTCGGTTTCATAGGTGAGGATGCTCATCACCGGACCAAAGATTTCTTCGCGCACGATGGTCATCTCGTCGGTGCAATCGGTGAATACGGTCGGCGCAACAAACGCTCCCTTGGCCAGTTCGCCGTCGGTCAAACGACCGCCGCCGCACAGCAGGCGCGCGCCTTCGGCTTTGCCTTTCTCGATGTAACCCAACACGCTTTCCATGTGGGCAAAGCTGACCAGCGGACCGAAGTTGGTGTTTTCATCTTCCGGGTTGCCGATGCGAATGCGCGCCACGCGCTCGGCGATCTTGGCTTCAAAAGCTGCCTTGAGGTGGCTCGGCACGAACACGCGGGTACCGTTGGTGCAGACCTGGCCGGAGCTGTAGAAGTTGGCCATCATCGCGGTGTCGGCGGCGCGATCCAGATCGGCGTCGTCGAAGATGATCAACGGCGACTTGCCGCCCAGTTCCATGGTCACGTCCTTGAGCGACGAACTCGAGGCGCTGGCCATGACTTTCTTGCCGGTGTCGGTGCCGCCGGTGAAAGAGATTTTCTCGATGCGTGGGTGCTCGGTCAGCCAGGTGCCGACTTCACGGCCGCTGCCAGTCAGCACGTTGAATACGCCCGCAGGAACACCGGCCTGGGTGTAGATCTCGGCCAGTTTCAGGGTCGTCAGCGAGGTGACTTCGCTCGGCTTGAAGATCATCGCGTTACCGGCCGCCAGGGCCGGGGCGGATTTCCACAACGCGATCTGGATCGGGTAGTTCCACGCGCCGATGCCGGCCACCACGCCCAGGGGTTCGCGACGGGTGTAGACGAACGAAGTGGTGCGCAGTGGCACCTGTTCGCCTTCGATGGCTGGCACCAGGCCGGCGTAGTATTCCAGCACGTCGGCGCCGGTGACGATGTCGACGTAGCGGGTTTCGGAGTAGGCCTTGCCAGTGTCGAGAGTTTCCAGGGCGGCCAGTTCATCGTTGCGCTCGCGCAGGATGTCCACGGCGCGGCGCAGGATGCGCGAGCGCTGCATGGCAGTCATTGCGGCCCAGACTTTCTGGCCCTTTTCGGCGCTGACCACGGCGCGCTCGACGTCTTCTTTCGTGGCCCGCTGCACCTGGGCGAGAACTTCACCGTTGGCCGGGTTGATGGCTTCGAAAGTGGCGTCGCCGCTGGCATCGCTGTACGCGCCATCGATGTAGAGTTTTTGCAGTTCGAAACGGGCCATAAAGTCCTCGCAAGTGCATGAGTGGTTGGCTGGCCGCCGAGGCGTGTCGTTCTATAGCTGACTACGCGGGTCGGCGGCGGTTCAGGAATCGAGCGGTTCTGTGTGCTCTGAAATCCCTGCTTTAGCCAGTTGCAAATCCATGTATTCGTAAGCGATCCGGTGTGCCTGGGCGGTATCGAACGCGTCTCCCGACAGCGCCCCGCGCAGCCACAAACCGTCAATCAACGCGGCCAGGCCCCGTGCCGCGCTGCGTGCCTCATCAAGGGGCAATACGCGGCGGAACTGGCAACACAGGTTGGAATACAGACGGTGATCGTTGATCCGCTGCAACCTGTGCAAAGACGGGTGGTGCATGCTGGTGGCCCAGAAGGCCAACCAGGTTTTCATTGCCGGGCCATTGACCTGGCTGGCGTCGAAGTTGCCTTCGATGATCACCTGCAAGTGAGCCCGTGGGCTTGGGTCCTCCAGCGCCTGGCGGCGTGCGGTGACGTTCTCGCTCAGGACACTCATCAGGTACTGGGCCGTGGCCGCGATCAGGCCATTCTTGTCCTTGAAATAGTGGCTGATGATGCCGTTGGAGACACCGGCCAAACGGGCGATCAGCGCAATGCTGGCGTCCCCCATCCCGACCTGATCGACCGCTTGCATAGTGGCTTCGATCAATTGCTGACGGCGGATGGGTTGCATACCGACCTTGGGCATCTGGTACATCTCCTTAGGCCATCCGATGGACGAGTGCGGTCTATCGGAATGGAGGCCAGTCTATTTTGTTTTGATTGAACGTTCAATCAACAAAAAATAAGTTCTATGACAAGTCGTCGCTATGTGCAGGGGCGAGGACTTTTGGGGATGTCTTTATAACACTCGTCGGTTGGCATGTAGGCCAAATGCGCTTGATAGCTGGAATACTGTTGTGGCGAGGGGATTTATCCCCGTTGGGCTGCGCAGCAGCCCCAGAGCTAGGCGTCTCGGTGTGTCAGGCGGAATGAGTTCGCAGCTTTTGGGGCTGCTGCGCAGCCCAGCGGGGATAAATCCCCTCGCCACAGTTATCTGCATTCCAGGTCAAGCTTGTTAGCAGTTAGCACCACCCAAACAAAAACGCCGCGTTCATCTCGCGGCGTTTTTGCTGGCGTTGGCTTAACCCAGGTTCTTGCCCAACAGTGCGTGGTACAGCTCACTGTCGCCAAGAATCCCGACAACCTGTTGGTTATCGTGAAGCACCAGTTTGTTACCGGTCTGGTAGCGAATCTGCAGCGCATCACGCATGCCGATGTTGGAGTCCACCAGGGTCGGACGTCGGCCCAGGCCTTCGACGGCTTGGCCCGGAGCCCAGTTTTGCAGGTCCAGCGCCGCGCCGTTCTGCCGGGCGCCCTTGATGGTGTTGCCTTCGGCCAGATCGAGCCAGGAGTCGCCCCCCGGATCCAGGCACACCGAACCGTTGATGCGCTTGCAGTTGTCCAGGGTGCGCATCAGGCTGCGGCCGCAGAGCACGTTGAGCGGGTTGGTGTGAGCGACGAAGGTGCGCACATAGTCGTCCGCCGGGTTCAGCACGATTTCTTCCGGCTTGCTGTACTGGATGATCCGGCCGTCTTTCATGATCGCGATCCGGCTGCCCAGCTTCAGGGCTTCGTCCAGGTCATGGCTGACGAACACGATGGTCTTGCTCAGTTTGCGTTGCAACTCCAGCAATTCGTCTTGCAGGCCCTGGCGGATCAGTGGATCGAGGGCCGAGAAGGGTTCGTCCATCAGCAGGATATCGGCATCCATCGCCAGAGCACGGGCCAGGCCGACCCGTTGCTGCATGCCGCCGGACAACTCGTCAGGCTTCTTGTTGCGCCACTGGGTCAGGCCCACCAGCTCGAGTTTTTCATCCACCAGCTTTTTGCGTTCCTTTTCCGGCCGGCCCTGCATTTCCAGGCCGAAGCTGATGTTCTCGCGCACCGTCAGCCAAGGCATCAGGGCGAACTTCTGGAACACCATGGCGATGCGTTTGGTGCGCATCATCTTCAGTTCGGCCGGGGTGCAGGAGGCGATGTCGATCTGTCGGCCTTCGTGCTCGACGAACAGCTTGCCGCGACTGACGGTGTTCAAGCCGTTGATGCAACGCAGCAGGCTGGACTTTCCGGAGCCGGAAAGCCCCATCAGTACGCAGATTTCGCCTTTTTCAACGTCCAGGCTGGCTTTTTCCACACCGACGATTTGCCCGGTTTTCTTCAGGATTTCGTTGCGGGTCATGCCTTGGTCGAGCAGCTTGAGGGCTTCACGTGGATCCTTGGAGAAGATCACGTCGACCTCTTCGAAGCGGATTATGCTCATGCGTCACCCCCTACTTTGGCGTCGGGTTGCTTGCAGATTCGGTCGAGCATGATGGCCAGCAATACGATCGCCAGGCCTGCTTCAAAGCCCAGGGCGATATCAGCGGTGTTCAGTGCGTTGACCACGGGTTTGCCCAGGCCGTCGGCTCCCACCAGTGCGGCGATGACCACCATCGACAACGACAGCATGATGCATTGGGTGATACCGGCCGCGATGCTGGGCATCGCATGGGGCAGTTCGATACGTGACAGGAGCTGGCGACGGGAGCAGCCGAAGGCTTTGCCGGCGTCCATCAGTTCGTCCGGAACGTCGCGGATGCCCAGGTAGGTCAGGCGGATGGGCGCGGCAATCGCGAACACCACCGTGGAGATCAGGCCTGGGACCACGCCCAGACCGAAAAGGGTCAGGGTAGGAATGAGGTAAACGAAGGTCGGTACGGTCTGCATCAGATCGAGCACCGGACGCATCAGGGTGTAGAACAACGGCTTGTGCGCGGCAACAATGCCCAGCGGCACGCCGATCAAGACACAGACCAGGGTCGCGAACAGCACCTGGGCCAGGGTTTCCATGGTTTCCTGCCAGTAACCCAGGTTCAGGATAAGCAGAAAGGCGGCGATAACGAAGACGGTCAGGCCCCATTTGCGCTGGATAAAATGCGCCAGCAGGGCGATGAGTCCTATCAGGACGAACGGGTTGAACCAGGTCAGCGCAAACGTCACGCCGTGAATCATCGTTTCCAGTGACATGGCGATGGCATCGAATGTGTTGGCGCCGTGTTGCGTCAACCAGTCGACGAAGTCCGCGATGTACTGGCCTAAGGGTATTTTCTGATCAATCAGCATGGTAGTGAACATCCGCATGCAAGGAATAAACAGCCCGGGCGAGCGAACTCGCCCGGCATAAAAGCATTACTGCGCAAGTGTGGCTTTCACGGCTTCCAGGCCAGGTTTACCGTCAATGGTGGTCACGCCAGCGAGCCAGGTATCGAGTACCTGTGGGTTTTTCTTCAGCCAGGCCTTGGCGGCCGCGTCAGGCTTCATCTTGTCGTCGAGCACGTTGCCCATCAGCGTGCTTTCCATGTCCAGGGTGAACACCAGGTTTTTCAACAGCTGACCAACGTTGCCGCATTCCTGGGCGTAGCCCTTGCGAGTATTGGTGTAGATGGTCGCCTGGCCGAAATTCGGACCGAAGTACTCGTCGCCACCGGTGAGGTACTTCATTTTGAAACGGGTGTTCATCGGATGCGGTTCCCAGCCCAGGAACACCACAGCGGTGCTGCGGCGCTCGGCGCGATCAACCTGCGACAGCATGCCGGCTTCGCTGGACTCGACGATTTTGAAGCCGGCGTCCTTGAGACCGAAGGCATTCTTGTCGATCATGCTCTGGATCAGGCGGTTGCCGTCGTTGCCCGGTTCGATGCCGTAGATCTTGCCGTCCAGTTCCTTCTTGAACTTGGCGATGTCGGCGAAATCCTTCAGCCCCTTGTTATAGAGCTCTTCGGGCACCGCCAGGGTGTATTTGGCGTTCTCCAGGTTGGCGCGCACGGTGTCCACGGTGCCGGCTTCGCGGTAGGCCTTGATATCGTTTTCCATCGTCGGCATCCAGTTGCCGAGGAACACATCCATGTTCTTGCCGTCGGCCAGGGACTTGTAGGTCACCGGTACGGAAATCATGGTGGTCTTGGTTTTGTAGCCCAGGGCCTCGAGTACCACGCTGGTGGTGGCGGTGGTCACGGTGATGTCGGTCCAGCCGACATCGGAGAAGTTGACGGTGCTGCACTGCGCGGGTTCTGCAGCGTTGGCCAGCATCGGAAGACTCAGCATGGCGGCCAACAACAACGGCGTGGAACCTTTCATGGGTGGACTCCTGGTGTTTTATCGGCGGTGTCCGTTCAAGGACATCCGCGCTTTTTTTGGATGTTGCGGTTGGGGGCGCGTGAGCACTCTCTGACACGCGGCCTTGCAAACGAGCCGTAACCGATCATGTACCAGTGCAAATCTGTCGCCTACAGGGTGCGTCGTATCCAGTACAGGGAGGGTCGCATCTAGTGTCAGTGACGTCGTTTACAGATTTTTTTCGCCCCCGGCTGGCCTCTGATACGCAAAAAACGTCGTAAAACCGGGGCAAAGGGCGGGCGACGTCGCTGGGCATGATTGCGTCGGTGTCAGACGTCGAACGCCAAGGCAAAAGCCCGATGATGCGGGCATCCCGGCGTTGAGCGTAGCAGCTCCGCCACCGGGCGCTCCTGCGCCTGGATGTGCCTGTTCTGGAGGTTTTCGGCAATGGCAATCAGCGTGTTCGATCTGTTCAAAATTGGTATCGGTCCGTCCAGTTCCCACACCGTGGGGCCGATGCGCGCTGCGGCGTTGTTTGTTGAGGCGCTGCGGGCGAAGTCGCTGCTGCATGATGTGCGCCGGGTCGAGGTTCAGCTGTTCGGCTCGTTGTCGGCAACGGGCATCGGCCACGGCAGTGACAACGCGGTGATCATGGGTTTGATGGGCGAGTGGCCGGACGCGATCGACCCGTCACAGATAGGCCCGCGCATCGAGTTGTTGCGCGAAACCCAGACCCTGCTGCTGGACGGCCGTCTGCCGGTGCCTTTTGTCTGGTCCCGGGATATGCGCCTGCTCGAGGAAAACCTGCCGTTCCATCCCAACGCGATGACGCTGGTGGCCGAGAGTGAGCATGGCGAGTTGCACCGTGACACCTATTATTCAGTCGGCGGTGGCTTCGTCGTCGATCAGGCTCAGGCGTCCAGCGGCGTGGTGGATCTGGATGTCACTGAATTGCCTTACGATTTTTCCAGTGCCGAAGAACTGCTCCAGTTGTGCAGCACCCATAACCTTCGGGTGGCCGATCTCATGATGGCCAACGAAAAGGTCTGGCGCTCGGAGGAGGAGATCCGCAGCGGCCTGATGAAACTCTGGCGGGCGATGCAGGACTGCGTCGAGCAGGGGCTCAAGCATGAGGGCATCCTGCCCGGCGGTTTGAATGTGCGCCGGCGAGCGGCCAAGTTGCACCGTAGCCTGCAAGAATTGAACAAGCCCAATGTCATCGGCTCGACCCTCAGCGCCATGGAATGGGTCAACCTGTTCGCCCTGGCGGTCAATGAAGAAAATGCTGCCGGTGGGCGCATGGTCACGGCCCCGACCAATGGTGCGGCGGGGATCATTCCGGCAGTGCTGCATTACTTCATGAAATTCAGCGAAGCGGTCACCGATGCCAACGTCGTGGATTACTTCCTTGGTGCGGCGGCGGTGGGGATCCTGTGTAAAAAGAATGCCTCTATCTCCGGTGCCGAAGTCGGTTGCCAAGGGGAGGTGGGCTCGGCGTGCGCCATGGCGGCGGCCGGCCTGGCGGAGATTCTCGGCGCGACGCCTGCGCAACTGTGCAACGCGGCGGAAATCGGCCTGGAACACAACCTTGGCCTGACGTGCGATCCGGTGGGCGGCCTGGTGCAGGTGCCGTGTATCGAGCGCAACGCGATAGCCGCGGTGAAAGCCATCAACGCCGCGCAGATGGCGCTGCGCGGAGACGGTCAGCACTTCATCTCCCTGGACCGGGTGATCCGCACCATGCGCGATACCGGCGCCGACATGCATGACAAATATAAAGAGACATCGCGCGGTGGCCTGGCGGTCAGTGCGGTGGAGTGCTGATCTCCTCCAGAGGAGATCGCATATCGCTCACAAAAAGCACACCGATCGACACACGCGCCACCTTTTAGCGCGTCGCAAACAGACATGACGCCGTTTGTCGGACTCACCGCTGTGCATCCCTCGACCGTTCGTCATTCGCACCTGTGGTGATACCCGTTGCGCAAGTGGCGCAGCCCAGTTCCCACAAGTGCTACCGTTCTGCTCACGGCCTGATGTGACGGTTGCCTGCCGCCACTGATGGCACCCATAACCCACACTTAACACGTGCCTTATTTAGACTGGCCGCGATGTCGTTTTCAGGATTTATTGAACGCGCATTCAATTTAGGCATGGCAATTGCTCTATCGATGTAAAGCCCGTCTCCTGTGTAGAGACTGAGGGCATCAACCAATAAAAAGAGCCTCCGCCTGAGGCCATCACCCGCTTTGTGTGAGGAGATACCGCGATGACGACGTCCAACTCAGGGGCTCAATCCCAGAACCGTGCGCCTCAATCCATCGGCTTTTTGCTGCTGGATAATTTCACGCTCATTTCCCTGGCGTCCGCGGTGGAGCCGCTGCGCATGGCCAACCAGCTGTCCGGTCGTGAGCTGTACCGCTGGACCACTCTCACCGTTGATGGCGGCCAGGTCTGGGCCAGTGATGGCTTGCAAATCACGCCGGACGCCTCCATGCACAAAGCCCCGCCCATTGACACCGTCATTGTGTGTGGCGGCGTCGGCATTCAGCGCACCGTCACCCGTGAACACGTGTCGTGGCTGCAAAGCCAGGCCCGTCAGTCCCGGCGCCTCGGCGCGGTCTGCACCGGCAGTTGGGCCTTGGCCTGTGCGGGCCTGCTGGATGGCTTCGATTGCAGTGTGCACTGGGAATGTCTGGCGGCGATGCAGGAAGCCTTTCCGCGGGTATCGATGAGCACCCGCCTGTTCACCCTCGACCGCAACCGCTTCACCAGTTCCGGCGGCACGGCGCCATTGGACATGATGCTGCACTTGATCAGCCGCGATCACGGCCGCGAGTTGTCGGCAGCGATCTCCGAAATGTTTGTTTATGAGCGCATTCGCAACGAGCAGGATCACCAGCGCGTGCCACTCAAGCACATGCTTGGCACCAATCAGCCGAAGTTGCAGGAAATTGTCGCGCTGATGGAAGCCAATCTCGAAGAGCCGATCGATCTGGATGAATTGGCGGTGTACGTCGCCGTCTCCCGGCGTCAGCTAGAGCGCTTGTTCCAGAAATACCTGCACTGCTCGCCGTCGCGCTATTACCTCAAGCTGCGGCTGATCCGGGCGCGGCAACTGCTCAAGCAGACGCCGATGTCGATCATCGAGGTGGCGTCGGTGTGCGGCTTCGTCTCCACGCCGCACTTCTCCAAGTGCTACCGCGAATACTTCGGCATTCCACCGCGCGACGAGCGCGTCGGCTCCAATACCGCGCAACAGGTGGCGATGATGCCGCTGCCACAGGCTCTGGTGCTGTCGCCACTGTCCGGCCCGCTGTCGGCGTTGAGCCAGGCGCGTAATGAGTCGACGTTTGCCAGTGTGAGGCTCTAGACCGAGGCGCCGTCAATCGCGAGCAGGCTCGCTCCCACAGTGATTCGGTGTCGATCACAGAACCTCCCACAGTGATTCGGTGTCGATCACAGAACCTGTGGGAGCGAGCCTGCTCGCGATTGGTTTCTCAGGCGTTCTGGCTTTTCTGATACTCCGCCAAGGCCGGCAGCAGCTGCAGATCAATCGCCCGGCGCACGGCGGGCAGGATGGTGGCGCTGCTGGTGTACATATTCCTGACCATCATGCGCAACTCATTGGCGCGTGCCGTGTCCAGCCCCCGCACCGCGCACTCGCAGGCCTGTTCGGCAGTGGAGCCGCTGGGTATCTGGAGGCCCAGGGCCTTGAGCTGGCCCAACAGGTCTTCCTGGTCGATCAAATCGGCGTGCATCATGACGCTTTTCCTTGTTCAGGGATTGGGGTCGTGACTCGATTCTGGTAGCCGCTCGAAGCGGCGGCAAGGGCAAACTGTCGGCATGGCCCGGATACCTATGAGCAGGTCGTTTTCGGCTAACTCTGGCTGTCCCGGACTGGGCACACTGGCCCCAAGCTGAATCACGACGGTTTGGTCACCCTCGCGCGACGGCTCCTCCAGTAACGCAACTGCCCCGATCCAGTCACGGCTTGATCGGGGATTTTTTTGCCTGGGTGAATCAGAGGGTGATGGGGTGTTGGACAGACCGCTATCGCGAGCAGGCTCGCTCCCACAGGTCTTGTGCACGACACAGAACCCCTGTGGGAGCGAGCCTGCTCGCGATGAACGATGACGCGGTCTACCTTTGCAGCACCAGAATCTTCGACAGCAACTCATCGCGATCCACATAGCACCCCTGGAAATGCCGGGCTCCAGTGGACGGGTCGAAGGCATTGCGGGCGTGGAGGGTGCGGCGGTTGTCGAAGCACCATAGCTGACCGGGCTCAAGCCTTTGCATCAAGCGAAATTGCGGCTCGCGGGTCAGGGCGATGAAGCGGCGGTAGGCGCGATACAGCCTGGGCATTTGCTCGGCCGAGGTGTCGAACGGCCCGCGCAGGAAGTTCGCCATGCGGATTTCCGAGACCTGTCCCAAGGCATCCAGCGCGATGATGGGCGCCAGGCAGCGGTAATCACTGTGGCGGTCCTTGTTGCGAAACTCCACCGGGATTTCACACAACGCGGCAAAGGCATCGGGGTCCTCCTGGCGCAGCGCCTGGGCGATGGCAAAACCGTCGACAAATATGCTCTCGCCGCCGTCGGCGTCATTCACCAGGCAGTGCAGAAACTGCAATCCTGGTTGCAGCTCCCGGGTGGGCAGGTCGCTGTGCAGCGGCAGGTTGAAAGCGGTGTAGGCGTTACTGTCGGCATCGGCTTTGGATTGCACGTTGAACAGCACGCCGAAGTTGCTCTGGCGGATGAACGAAATCTGCTGGGCGATCAGTTTCAGCGAGCCGGGTTCGGTGGGTACGCCGCGCACCTGGGTCAGGCCGATGTCGCGCACCGCCAGCAGCCATTGCAGCAACGTATCGGTGTCGTCCATCAGCGCCTGGTAATCAAACACCGGCAGGTTCAGGTCGTGCTGCCAGAGCTGGCGCCTGGGCTTGCTCGCCAGGCGTTCAGCCCTGGACTGGTCATCGTAGGCATGGGCGCGCAGCCAGCCCGGGTCGAAACGGCTCTGGTGGCCGTCCTGCCAATCCACGCACAGGCAGCCTTCGCTGTCGAGACGGGTCGCGCCGGGGGTCAGGTCTTCAGGTACATCGACGACTTCCAGCACCTGCTCGCGGGTCACGGTGTAGACGCATTGCGGGCAAGGGCAGTTGTCCCGCAGCCACTGATGATGGAAGGGGCTGATCCGACCGTCGGCCCAGGTGACCTGCACCCGATCGGTCAAGGGTGTCACAGCGGTCAATCCACAGATCAGGGGGTAACGGCGGAAGTCGGCAAAAGCGGCGGCGGTGTTCATGGCGATCTCCTGTTCGGGGTTTATCGGGCCGGTGGCAATGCGATGACCCGGCCGATGTAGGCCGGCGGCGACAGGTCGGATTGTTCCGTGAGCAAGGCTTTGAGCTTGCCCAGGGTCTGTTCGGTGAAGGGCGCCGAGCGCGGGCCGGCCAGGTCGACGTGCAGCAGCATTTGCTCGTTGCCGGCCAGTTCCTTATCCCCGCCGGCCAAATGCAGGCTGTGGTAGAGATGCAGGCGTTTGGCGTCGTGGCCGATGATCTGTGTGCGCACTTCGACCTGGGCGTCGAGCTTCACTTCGTGCAGGTAGTTCAGGTGCAGTTCAAGGGTGAACAGCGAGTGGCCGCTGGCTTCGCGGTTCTGGCTGTCCATGCCCAGCTGATCCATCAGTGCGTCGGTCGCGTAGCTGAAGATCAACAGGTAAAAGGCATCGCGCAGGTGGCCGTTGTAATCGACCCATTCGGGGAGGATGCGGGTTTGGTAGGTGGTGAGGGTGGGCATGTTTCTGGTTCCGACAGTTGTGGTGACTGGGTTGGCGCTATCGCGAGCAGGCTCGCTCCCACAATGATCTTCTGGGTGAGACAGATCGCATTCACACCTCAAAACCCGTGGGAGCGAGCCTGCTCGCGATGGGGCCAGACCTGCTGACCCAAAAAGCCAAGGTTTACTCGCTGAAGGCCATCCCGTGCTTTTCTTTGGTGGTTTTCACCGCCTCCAGCACCGCCAGCAGGCAATCATCACGATAGCGCTCCAGGGCCGAAATGCTGTGGTTGCCCAGTTGCGCGCTGGTCCCGTCCACGACGTCATCGATCAGTTTTTCGGTCAGCTCCGGCGCCGGCAGGTAGGTCCACGGCAACTGTAACGCCGGACCGAATTGAGCCATGAAGTGGCGCATTCCGGCATCGCCACCGGCCAGTGTGTAGGTCAGGAACGTGCCCATGAATGACCAGCGCAAGCCGGCGCCAAAACGGATGGCATCGTCGATTTCCCCGGTGGTGGCCACGCCGTCGTTGACCAGGTGCAGCGCCTCGCGCCAGAGCGCTTCGAGCAGCCGGTCGGCGATGAAGCCGGGCACTTCCTTGCGTACATGCAGTGGGCGCATGCCGAGGGACTCATACACCCGCATCGCCGCCTGGACCGCTTCGGGCGCAGTGTTTTTGCCGCCGACTACTTCCACCAGTGGCAACAGGTAGACCGGGTTGAACGGATGCCCGACCACGCAGCGCTCCGGGTGGGTGGAACCTTCATAGAACTCGCTCGGCAGCAGCCCCGACGTGCTGGAACCAATCAGCGCATTGGGCTTGGCGGCGGCGCTGATCTGGCCGTGCAGTTCGAGCTTCAGTTCCAGGCGCTCGGGGGCACTTTCCTGGATGAAATCGGCGTCGCGCACGCATTCTTCGATCGTCGCGACAAACCGCAGCCGATCCTGGGAGGCGCCGGGCGCCAGGCCTTGTTTCTCCAGTGCGCCCCAAGCGTTGGCCACGCGTTTGCGCAGTGCTGCCTCGGCGCCCGGCGCCGGGTCCCAGGCCACGACGTCCAGGCCATGGGCCAGGGCACGGCTGACCCAACCGCTGCCGATCACACCGCTGCCCAGGGCGGCGAAGGTTTTGATATCGGTGATAAAGCTCATGGTGATTTCCTGAAAAAGATAGTTCGGTGATCTCCTGTGGGAGCAAGGCTTGCCCGCGATGGCGGCAGTAGATTCAACAGAGATGTCGACTGACATACCGTCATCGCGGGCAAGCCTTGCTCCCACAGGTAGTGCCCCCACGGGGGCGGTGGGTGTTCGGTTGATCAGCCGCGCTGGGTCAGGCCCATTTTCTTGCGCCCCTCGGCCGGGGTGAGCACGCGGGCGCCGAGGCGGCTGAGGATTTCGCTGGCGCGTTCGACCAATTGGCCATTGGTGGCGAGCACACCTTTGTCCAGCCACAGGTTGTCTTCCAGGCCGACCCGCACGTTGCCGCCCAGCAGCACGGCCTGGGCCGCCATCGGCATTTGCATGCGGCCGATGCCGAAGCCGGCCCACACGGCGTCTGCTGGCAAGTTGTCGACCATGGCTTTCATGGTGGTGGTGTCGGCTGGCGCCCCCCACGGGATGCCCAGGCAAAGCTGGAACAGCGGGTTGTCCAACAGGCCTTCCTTGATCATCTGCTTGGCGAACCACAGGTGGCCGGTGTCGAAGATTTCCAGCTCGGCCTTGACCCCCAGCTCGGTGATGCGCTTGGCCCCGGCCCGCAGTTGCGCCGGGGTGGAGATATAAATGGTGTCGCCGTCGCCGAAGTTCAGGGTGCCGCAATCCAGGGTGCAGATTTCCGGCAGTAGCTCCTCGACGTGGGCCAGGCGGGTCAGCGGGCCCACCAGGTCGGTATTGGGGCCGAACTCCATGGGATTTTCGCCGCCGCCGATCTCCAGATCGCCGCCCATGCCGGCGGTGAGATTGACGATGATGTCGACGTCCGCCTCTCGGATGCGCTCCATCACTTCGCGGTACAGCGCCACGTCACGGCTGAACTTGCCGGTCTGCGGATCGCGAACGTGGCAGTGGACTACCGTGGCGCCGGCCTTGGCGGCCTCGACGGCAGCCGCGGCGATCTGTTTCGGGGTGACCGGTACGTGCGGACTTTTGGCGGTCGTGTCGCCAGCACCGGTAAGTGCGCAGGTGATGATGACGTCGTGGTTCATGGTGCGGGTTCCTTACAGGCGTGATGAGTCACTGCGCAGCCGATTGGCGCTGCGCAGATGGATGACGGTGGTTCAGTTGCTGGTCAGTTTCAGGTTGTCGGCGGCAGGCTTGCCATCGAAGGTGGTGACGCCTTCGAGCCAGCGTTGCTTGTCTTGCGGATGATCCTTGAGCCATTGCTTGGCCGATTCGAGCGGGTCCTTGTGATCCAGCAGTGGCTGCATCATCCGGCTCTCGTCTTCGGCGGTGAACGTCAGGTTACTCAGCAGGCGGCTGACGTTCGGGCATTTTTGCGCGTAGTCCGGCGCGGTGACGGTCCACACGGTGGCCATGCCTTCGTTCGGACCGAGGGCGTCTTCGCTGCCGCTCAGGTAGGTCATTTGCACGTTGACGTTCATCGGGTGCGGCGCCCAGCCGAAGAACACCACGGCTTGATTGCGTCGCACGGCGCGGTCCACCGCCGCGAGCATGCCGGCCTCGCTGGATTCCACCAACTGGAACTTGCCCAGGCCGAACTGGTTCTTGCTGATCATCGCCTTGATCTGGGTATTGGCGCCGGAACCAGGCTCGATACCGTAGATTTTGCCGCCCAGTTCTTTCTCGAATTTGGCGATGTCGGCGAAAGTCTTCAGGCCTTTGTCGGCCAGATAAGTCGGCACGGCCAGGGTGGCGCGGGCGTCCTTGAGGCTGGGTTGCTCCAGGACCTTGACCTGTTTGGCCTCGACGAACGGGGTGATGGTCTGGGTCATCAGCGGGTTCCAATAGCCCAGAAACATGTCCAGGCGCTGGTCGCGGATGCCGGCGAAGATGATTTGCTGGGAGGCGCTGGTCTGTTTGGTCTTGTAGCCGAGGCCGTCGAGCAACACTTGGGTCATGGCGCTGGTGGCGATGACATCGGTCCAGTTGACCACACCCAGGCGCACGTTCTGGCACGCGGCGGCATCGGCCGCCATCGCAGCGGAACTCAGGAAGGTGGTAGTACTGAGTGCAAGAACGCAGGAGCTGATCAGTCGTTTCATGTCGGGTTCCTCGGCAGTCTTTGTTATGGGTTCCGGCATCTGTGCACCGGTGATGCCAAGTTACGCAGCCAGCCCGCTGGCAAAACGCACAGCGGCGACTCGCTCTTGCACTGCAGCGACCTGTGGCGTATCAAGGACCGCACGCTACCCGCCAACCGAGTTCGCTACATGTCCCAGGATTTCTACTTCTTGTTGATGCCGGGTTTTTCGGCCATCGGTTTCATTTCGGCCATCGAACCGTTGCGGGTCGCCAACCGCTTTCGCGGTGAGTTGTACCGCTGGCATGTGTTGAGCGCCGATGGCGGGGCGGTGCTGGCAAGCAATGGCATGTCGGTCAACGCCGATGCCGCGCTGGAGTCGCTGAAGAAGGGCGCGACCCTCTGGGTGGTGGCGGGGTTCGAACCGCTCAAGTTCGTGACCCCGGCGTTGGAGCGCTGGCTGCATCGGCTGGACAATGAGGGCGTGACCCTGGGCGGTATCGACACCGGCAGTGTGGTTCTGGCTGAGGCGGGGCTGCTGGAAGGGCATCGGGTGACCCTGCATTGGGAAGCGATCGAGGCGTTCAAGGAGTCTTATCCACAGCTCAGCGTGACCCAGGAACTGTTCGAAATTGACCGCCGGCGCATCACCTGCGCCGGCGGCACCGCGTCCATCGACCTGATGCTGGACCTGATCGGCCAGGCCCATGGCCCGCAACTGGCGATTGAGGTCAGCGAACAATTTGTGCTCGGCCGCATTCGTCCGCGCAAAGACCACCAGCGCATGGAAATTGCCAGCCGCTATGGCGTGCGCAACAAGAAACTGGTGCATGTCATCGGCGAGATGGAAACCCACAGTGAACCGCCCCTGAGCACCCTGGCCCTGGCCGAATCCATCAACGTAACCCGCCGCCAGCTCGAACGCCTGTTCCGCCTGCACTTGAACGACACTCCCAGCAACTTCTACCTGCGACTGCGCCTGGAAAAGGCCCGGCAATTGCTGCGCCAGACCGACATGAGTGTGCTGGAGGTGAGCATCGCCTGCGGTTTCGAATCACCGTCGTACTTCACCCGCAGCTATCGGGCGAGGTTTGAACGGTGCCCGCGGGAGGATCGTCGTCGCCAAGGAGATGGGCGGGAGGTGGTTTGACAGGCTTTTATACTCAATTATGTTCGCGACTATAACGAAAGCGGCGCGGTGTATGGGAGAGCGAGGCGCCTGTATCGCGGGCAAGCCTTGCTCCCACATAAAAATCGCCGCAAGTGCAATGTTCGGCTGAAAGAGGCTTACTTCTTCATCAACGCTGAACACGCCGCCTTATAAGCCTCATGCTGATACTTGTTCAGCGTCGCGGGCAATGCGAAGTCGTGTTTCTTGTTCTGCGCATTGATGGTCTGCGGCGACAGCAGCGTCACCTCGCAACCGTCCAGCAACTGGAAAACCCCTTCGATCTTGAACGTCGTCGGTCCGCCGGCGAACTCGCCTTTCTTGCTGCGTTTCTTGATGGCGATGCGTTCGATACCGTTGTCCGTCACGAACGCCCGGACCTGGGCGGCGAACGCCTTGACGTTGGCGGCTTCGTCATCGTCGTCCAGGGCGATTTTCTTGGTGTTCAGTGGGAGGTGGCTCAGCGCCTGTTGATCCAGCGAGGCAACGGCGATGATTGCTTCGCTGCCTTTGATTTCGATGCCGCAGATTTTCATGTGAATTCCTTTGCTCGATGGTGGCGTGCAGCTTACAGCTCCAACTGATCGGCATGGATACCAAAGGCGGCGGCAATTTTTTCGCGGGTGGCTCGGCGAGGCTTGGCGACGGACTCTTGCTGGGCAAACGCCGGTTGAGAAATACCCAGGCGCCTGGCGACTTCATCCTGGGTCAAGTTCAGATGTTCGCGCCATGCGCGGATGGGCGTGGCGCCATCGACGATACGACTGACCACTTCATGAGGAATCAGATCAGGTTCCAGTTTTTTTTTGCGCAACGTATTGGGCATACGGAATGACCACGAATGCAGGATTCCCGTTTGCGTTGTTTATGATCTGAATATCAGTAGGTACGTTCATCGCGTTTCTTGACCCTCTTGAATGCCGACGACCTTGATCGCCCCGTCCCAATCGAACATGACTCGATAGCGGCCTACCCGAAGGCGATAGGCGTAGTTATGGCCGACAAGCGCTCTGACGTTCGCCGCGTCGGGCACCTGGCGAGCGCTGTAACGGCGTCCCGAACCTGAGCCTGGTGGGCAGAATGCAATTTCAGAAGCTGCTTAACGGCTTTTCTGGTCCATTGGATGGTGTTCATGGAGGGATATAAGTCTTTTATAAGACTTGCGAATCCTGACTTATATTTTCTCCAGGGCCAACGCATGAACGGTGTCTGAATATTGCTCCGTAAACGGCCCTTTATTCCTGCCCGATCGACTCCAAAAACTCCGACCGGTCATCACTCACCTGAGCCAGGCAGTCGTTTTCGGCGATTTTGTAGGCTTGGCTGCCGGGTTTGGCCGGGAAGGCGGCGATGGCGCAGTCGGCGTCGCGCTGTTTTTGCCACAGTTGCTGGGCAATTCTGATTTTGCCGGTGATGTCGGTGAGCTGGGCCTTGTCGTCGGCGTAGAGGGTTTGCAGGCGCTCAAAGAGGCTCTGCAGGTTGTCGGCGAGCAGTTGTTCGGCGGCGGCTTTGCCGTAGGCCGAGCAGGCCAGGGTCTGGACGTCGTTTTCCACGGCATCGCACGGGTTGTGTTCGGTGTCTTCGGTCGCGTGGGCGACGGTGCTGATCAGGGCCAAAGCCAGGATGATTGATTTCATTGCGTTGCCGCTCGAGTCCAGTGAAAGCCAGTGATGCGGCGGATTCTGGCGCAAGCGTCGGGTAAAGAACAGACGGGCAGGGTGGCCCGCTCATAGCCCTTTGTCGTGGATTGACGCTTTCGGCAATTCCCCTGTCGTTTTTGCACCCGGTCGCCAATGCACCGAGGCATATGCTGGCCCCAAAGCGCCGGCACACGATTCGGCGCATGAATCGCTGACAAAAGGGGACTGCCTGATGAGCCCAGCCGAATTGCACGCCGACAGCATCGTTATCGACGGGCTGATCATTGCCAAGTGGAACCGTGACCTGTTCGAAGACATGCGCAAGGGCGGCCTGACCGCCGCCAACTGCACGGTGTCGGTGTGGGAGGGTTTTCAGGCCACCATCAACAATATTGTGGCCAGCCAGAAACTGATCCGCGAAAACAGCGATCTGGTGATCCCGGTGAAAACCACCGCCGATATCCAGCGCGCCAAGGCTCAGGGCAAGACCGGCATCATCTTTGGCTTCCAGAACGCCCACGCTTTCGAAGACCAGCTCGGCTACGTCGAGATATTCAAGCAACTCGGCGTTGGCGTGGTGCAGATGTGCTACAACACCCAGAATCTGGTGGGCACCGGCTGCTACGAGCGCGACGGTGGCCTGTCGGGCTTTGGTCGCGAAATCGTCGCCGAGATGAACCGGGTCGGCATCATGTGCGACCTGTCCCACGTCGGCTCCAAGACCTCCGAAGAAGTCATCCTCGAATCGAAGAAGCCGGTCTGCTATTCCCACTGCCTGCCGTCCGGCCTGAAAGAACACCCGCGCAACAAATCCGATGAAGAACTGAAGTTCATCGCCGACCACGGTGGTTTTGTCGGCGTGACCATGTTCGCTCCGTTCCTGGCCAAGGGCATCGATTCGACCATCGACGATTACGCCGAGGCCATCGAATACACCATGAACATCGTTGGTGAGGACGCCATCGGCATCGGCACTGACTTCACTCAGGGTCACGGTCAGGATTTCTTCGAAATGCTGACCCACGACAAGGGCTATGCCCGTCGTCTGACCAGCTTCGGCAAGATCATCAACCCCCTGGGCATCCGCACCGTGGGCGAGTTCCCGAACCTCACCGAGACGCTGCTCAAGCGCGGTCATCCGGAGCGGGTGGTGCGCAAGATCATGGGCGAGAACTGGGTCAATGTCCTGAAAGACGTCTGGGGCGAATGAATAACTCTGGAGCCTACTCCGCTCGCCGATAGCTGCGTCAGGTCCTCGCGCCAAGCTCGCCGTACGTCCCGTACTGTCTCGCTTGTCGCTCCGGTCCTTCCTTGCTCTCGACGTGCTCGCTACGGCTCCAAAGTCATTCACACGGCTTGTTTATAAGAGCGAAGCAAAAGCATTGCCAAGCACTGATTACGAATTTTCTGGAGTAACGTTTCATGGCCAAAATCGCCCCTCAATTGCCTATCGAAGTCGACAGTGAAACCGGTGTCTGGACCTCTGATGCCCTGCCGATGCTCTACGTACCGCGTCACTTCTTCGTCAATAACCACATGGGCATCGAAGAAGTGTTGGGCGCCGACGCCTACGCCGAGATTCTCTACAAGGCGGGCTACAAATCCGCCTGGCACTGGTGTGAAAAAGAAGCCGAATGCCATGGCCTGGAAGGCGTCGCGGTGTTCGAGCACTACATGAAGCGTCTCTCCCAGCGCGGTTGGGGCCTGTTCAAGATCCAGGACATCGACCTGGATAAAGGCACCGCCAGCGTCAAGCTGGAACACTCGGCGTTCGTTTACGTGTACGGCAAGGTCGGACGCAAGGTCGACTACATGTTCACCGGCTGGTTCGCTGGCGCCATGGACCAGATTCTCGCCGCCCGTGGCAGTTCGATCCGCACCGTGGCCGAGCAGGTCTACGGCGGTTCCGAAGAAGGCCACGACGACGGCCTGTTCATCGTCAAGCCGTTGTAAATCGAGGATCGCGCCATGGCTTTTGAAGCAATGTTCCAGCCGATCCAGATCGGCAAGCTGACCATCCGCAACCGCGTGCTCAGCACTGCTCACGCCGAGGTCTACGCCACTGACGGCGGCATGACCACTGACCGGTACGTGAAGTATTACGAAGAGAAGGCCAAGGGTGGTATCGGCCTGGCGATCTGCGGTGGTTCCTCGGTAGTGGCCATCGACAGCCCGCAGGAATGGTGGAGTTCGGTGAACCTGTCCACCGACCGCATCATCCCGCACTTCCAGAACCTGGCCGATGCCATGCACAAGCATGGCGCCAAGATTATGATCCAGATTACCCACATGGGTCGTCGCTCGCGTTGGGACGGTTTCAACTGGCCGACCCTGATGTCGCCGTCCGGCGTGCGCGAGCCGGTGCACCGCGCTACGTGCAAAACCATTGAGCCGGAAGAAATCTGGCGGGTGATTGGCAACTACGCCAGCGCCGCCAAGCGCGCCAAGGCCGGTGGCCTGGACGGTGTCGAGTTGTCCGCCGTGCACCAGCACATGATCGACCAATTCTGGAGCCCGCGGGTCAACAAGCGCACCGACGAATGGGGTGGCACCTTCGAGGGACGGATGAAGTTCGGCCTGGAAGTGCTCAAAGCCGTGCGCGCCGAAGTGGGCGACGACTTCTGCGTCGGCATGCGTCTGTGTGGTGACGAGTTCCATCCGGACGGTCTGTCCCACGAGGACATGAAGCAGATCGCCAAGTACTACGACGACACGGGCATGCTGGACTTCATCGGCGTGGTGGGCTCAGGTTGCGACACCCATAACACCCTGGCCAACGTCATCCCGAACATGAGTTATCCACCGGAGCCGTTCCTGCACCTGGCCGCCGGCATCAAAGAAGTGGTCAAGGTCCCAGTGCTGCACGCGCAGAACATCAAGGACCCGAACCAGGCCACGCGGATTCTGGAGGGCGGTTACGTCGACATGGTCGGCATGACCCGCGCCCACATCGCCGACCCGCACCTGATCGCCAAGATCAAGATGGGCCAGATCGACCAGATCAAGCAGTGCGTGGGCGCCAACTATTGCATCGACCGGCAGTACCAGGGGCTGGACGTGCTGTGCATCCAGAATGCCGCAACGTCCCGTGAATACATGGGCGTGCCGCACATCATCGAAAAGTCCACCGGACCGAAACGCAAGGTAGTGGTCGTCGGTGCCGGCCCGGCCGGGATGGAAGCGGCCCGTGTGGCGGCCGAACGCGGCCATGACGTGACCCTGTTCGAGAAAAAAGAATTCATTGGCGGGCAGATCACCACCGCTTCGAAAGCCCCGCAACGGGACCAGATCGCCGGCATCACCCGCTGGTTCCAGCTGGAACTGGCGCGCCTGAAAGTCGACCTGCGCCTGGGCGTGGCGGCAGACGCGGCCACCATCATGGACCTGCGTCCGGATGTGGTGGTGCTGGCCGTCGGCGGGCATCCATTCATCGAGCAGAACGAACACTGGGGCGCCGCCGAAGGGCTGGTGGTCAGCAGTTGGGACGTGCTCGATGGCAAGGTTGCGCCGGGCAAGAATGTGCTGGTCTACGACACCATTTGTGAGTTCACCGGGATGTCAGTGGCCGACTTCCTCGCCGACAAGGGCAGCCAGGTCGAGATCGTCACCGACGACATCAAGCCGGGCGTGGCCATTGGCGGGACCTCGTTCCCCACCTACTACCGCAGCATGTACCCCAAGGAAGTGATCATGACCGGGGACATGATGCTGGAGAAGGTCTACCGCGAAGGCGACAAGCTGGTGGCGGTACTGGAGAACGAATACACCGGTGCCAAGGAAGAGCGCGTGGTGGATCAGGTGGTGGTGGAAAACGGCGTGCGGCCGGATGAAGAAATCTACTACGCGCTCAAGGAAGGTTCGCGCAACAAGGGCCAGATCGACGTCGAAGCCCTGTTCGCGATCAAGCCCCAGCCGTGTCTTGCGCAGAGCGGCGATGGCTACCTGCTGTTCCGCATCGGCGACTGCGTGGCGCAGCGTAATACTCACGCCGCCATCTACGACGCGCTGCGGTTGTGCAAGGATTTCTAACGGCTTGTGGATAACCCTGTGGGAGCGAGGCTTGCCCGCGATAAATGCGACACGGCGCATCTGACTGACCGAGTCGATCGCATCGCGGGCACGCCTTGCTCCCACAGGAATCGAGCAAGACATCCAGGTTTCTGTGCCTGCAAGACCTGAGGTCTTTGGGAGCTTCACCATGCTGAACACCCTTCTTCCCATCCTGCTGTTTGCCGCCCTGGGCCTCGCGGTCCTTGGCGCCTTGCGGCGGATGAACATGTGGCGCCGGGGGCGACCGTCCAAGGTCGACCTGATCGGTGGCCTTTTCGCCATGCCCAAGCGCTACATGGTGGACTTGCACCATGTGGTGGCGCGGGACAAATACATCGCCAATACCCACGTCGCCACGGCGGGTGGGTTTGTGCTGGCGGCGCTGCTGGCGATTCTGGTGCATGGTTTCGGCCTGCAGAACCGCATTCTGGGCTATGCCTTGCTGTTCGCCACGCTGCTGATGTTCAGCGGCGCGATCTTCATTGCCTTGCGTCGTCGCAATCCACCGTCACGGCTGTCCAAAGGCCCGTGGATGCGCTTGCCCAAGAGCCTGTTCGCGTTTTCCATCAGTTTTTTCCTGGTGACCTTGCCGGTCGCCGGGATCTTGCCGGCGGACTTCGGGGGCTGGGTGTTGGTGGCGCTGTTGGGCCTGGGCGTGCTTTGGGGTGTGTCGGAAATGTTCTTCGGCATGACCTGGGGCGGGCCGATGAAACATGCCTTTGCCGGGGCCCTGCACCTGGCCTGGCACCGCCGCGCCGAACGCTTTGGTGGTGGCCGCTCAACCGGTCTCAAACCTTTGGACCTGAACGACCCCGCTGCACCGCTGGGCGTTGAGAAACCCAAGGATTTCACCTGGAACCAGTTGCTCGGTTTCGACGCCTGCGTACAGTGCGGCAAGTGTGAAGCTGCCTGCCCGGCGTTCGCTGCCGGCCAGCCGCTGAACCCGAAAAAACTCATCCAGGACATGGTCGTCGGTCTGGCCGGCGGCACCGATGCGAAATTCGCCGGCAGCCCTTATCCAGATAAACCGGTGGGTGAGCACAGCGGCAACCCCCATCAGCCGATCGTCAACGGCCTGGTGGACGCCGAGACCCTGTGGTCCTGCACCACCTGCCGGGCCTGTGTCGAGGAATGCCCGATGATGATCGAGCACGTCGATGCCATCGTCGACATGCGCCGCCACCTGACCCTGGAAAAAGGCGCGACGCCGAACAAGGGCGCCGAGGTGCTGGAAAACCTCATCGCCACCGACAACCCTGGCGGCTTCGCTCCGGGCGGGCGGATGAACTGGGCGGCGGACCTGAACCTGAACCTGCTCAGCGAGGTGAAATCCACCGACGTGCTGTTCTGGGTCGGCGACGGTGCCTTCGACATGCGCAACCAGCGCACCTTGCGCGCCTTCGTCAAAGTGCTCAAGGCGGCGAACATCGACTTCGCCGTACTCGGTCTCGAAGAGCGCGACAGCGGCGACGTGGCCCGGCGCCTCGGCGATGAAGCGACCTTCCAACTGTTGGCCAAACGCAACATCCTGACCCTGGGCAAATACAGCTTCAACCGGATCGTCACCTGCGACCCTCACAGCTTCCACGTGCTGAAAAACGAATACGGCGCGTTCGATGGCAACTATCGGGTGCAGCACCACAGCACCTACCTGGCAGAAATCATCGACGCCGGCGCCCTGAGCCTCGGCCAGCACAAGGGCGACAGTGTGACCTATCACGACCCGTGCTACCTGGGCCGTTACAACGGCGAATACGAGGCGCCACGCCAGGTGCTGCGCGCGCTGGGCATCGAGATCAAGGAAATGCAGCGTTCCGGTTTCCGCTCGCGTTGCTGCGGCGGTGGCGGCGGCGCGCCGATCACCGACATTCCGGGCAAGCAGCGTATCCCCGACATGCGCATGGAAGACATTCGCGAAACCGGCGCCGAACTGGTGGCAGTGGGTTGTCCACAGTGCACTGCGATGCTGGAAGGTGTGGTCGAGCCGCGACCGATGATCAAGGACATTGCCGAACTGGTGGCCGACGCGCTGCTCGAAGACGCGGCGCCAAGCAAGCCAGTGGCCCCGGCTAAACGTGAACCTGCGGAGGTGCATTAATGAGCGACATCATCCGCCGCGACCCTCGCGCCGAGTGGATCGCCCGCAACCGCCTGCATCCGCTGCACGCGGCCATGCAACCGGTCCAGCACAGCTGGATGGGGCCCAACGGCATCATCCGCAAGAATGTTCATGGTGTCGGTTTCATCGGCCCCAACGGCATCAAGCGTATTGATCGCAGCGGTGCCCAGCAGGGCGGCGCGAGCAAGCGTACCGCTGCCGCTGAAGTGCAACTGCCGCTGCATCAGGTGCCGCAACCGGCGTTCTACATCAGTGTGGTGCCGGACATGGTCGGTGGTCGTCTCAGCAGCCACGACCGCGATCTGCTGGGCCTGGCCCATCAGCTTGCCGGTAGCGAAGGCGCGGTGCTGGCGGTGGTCTTCGGTGAGCACAAGGAAAACGCTTTCGCCACGGCCGGTGTCGACCGTTTGCTGGTATTGGAAGGTGAGGCATTCAGCGGTTATGCACCGGAGCAACGGGTGCAAGGACTTCGGGCTGTGGATAACCAATTCAACCCACGCCATTGGCTGCTGCCTGACAGCCGCACCGGCGGCGGCGAACTGGGCCGGCGTTTTGCCGCAGCCCTGGGCGAGCGCCCGGCCACGCGGGTCTGGCAGGTCAAGGGCGAGGCGTGCATCGGTCGTGCCGGTGCCGGCCTGCAAGACCTGGCCCGGCCTTTGGCGCGGCTGATCCTGGCCGCGGCCGAATGCGCCGAGCCGGTCAGTGAAACCCGTCACGAAGCCTTGCCGGTGGAGTTATCCACAGGCGTGGCCCGCAGCTTGTCGCGCATCGAAGACCTGGGCGCGGTGGCGGTGGACCCGGGCGCGATCCCGATGGCCGAAGCCGAATTCATTTTCTCCGGCGGCAACGGGGTCAAGGACTGGGCGCTTTTCCACCAGACCGCTGCGGCCTTGGGCGCCACCGAAGGTGCTTCGCGAGTGGCGGTGGACGACGGCTTCATGGCCCGCGATCGCCAGGTTGGCGCGTCCGGCACCTGGGTTACGGCGCGGGTCTACGTCGCGGTGGGGATTTCCGGGGCGATTCAGCACCTGCAAGGCATCGGCGCCTGCGACAAGGTGGTGGCGATCAACCTCGACCCTGGTTGCGACATGATCAAACGGGCAGACCTGTCGGTGATTGGCGACAGCGCGGCGATTCTTCAGGCCTTGATCGCGGCGGTAGAGGCGTACCGCAACGAAGCCAAGCGCGATGCGGCTTAAGCTAAGGATTCAACCATGAGTACTCAAGTGATCAGCCTGGTGTCCATCGGCGCCCACCCGACCTCCGGTCGGCCCCGGCGTGCCGAACAGGACGCCCGGGCCGTGGAGCTCGGCCTGCAACTGGCCGGCAACGACCTGCAAGTGCTGCACGCAGGCGACGTGGCCGAACCGGCTCTGCGCGCCTATCTGGGCATGGGCCTGGACGCACTCTACGTCCTGGATAACCCCGCAGGTGCCGACGCACTACCGGCCCTGACTGACTATCTGCGCGATGCGGGAGCCCAAGTGGTGCTCACCGGCAGTCAGGCGGAAACCGGCGAAGGCTCAGGCATGTTGCCGTTCCTGCTGGCGGAAAATCTCGGCTGGCCGCTGGTGGTGGGACTGGCCCAGGTCGAATCCATCGACAGTGGCGTAGCCTTGGTGCTGCAAGCTTTGCCTCGCGGCCAGCGGCGACGTCTTAAAGTGCGCCTGCCGTTCCTTGCCACGGTGGATAACGCCGCCCCCAAACCCCGGCAAAGCGCCTACGGCCCGGCCCGACGCGGGGCGTTGCACGCTGAAGAAGTCGAGGTGATCGACGACGCCCTGTTGGCGGTGGCGACCCTGCAACCGGCCAAACCGCGGCCAAAACGTTTGAAAGTGATCAAGGCCAAGAGCGGCGCCGATCGCATGAAAGCCGCCACGGCCAAGGCCAGCGGCGGAGGCGGGCAGGTGCTCAAAGGCGTGAGCCCGGAGGCGGGCGCCGAGGCGATTCTCAAGTTGTTGGTTGAGGAAGGGGTGGTTCGCTAAATCCAAGCTCACCAAAAATCCTTGTGGGAGCAAAGCTTGCTCGCGATCCAGGCACCTCGGCACTTGAGAGACCAAGGCGTTTTCATCGCGAGCAAGCTTTGCTCCCACAAGGCGCGCACACAAGGGGATGTGTGTTACCCACAATCCCTGTGCGCGCATCTGTGGATAACCTGTTCGCCCCTGGCCACACCCCACGCAGATCAAGCTCCCCAGGCTTGCGCTTAAAAAACAACCAGCCTAACTCACGGTTTTTCCTCGATTTTGTTTGTGAATAAGCTTGAGCGCAGAACCCTACTTGCCCCCAATCTCTGTTGGCGCTTCTGTGGATAAGATGTTCGCTACCCGCTACAAGCCATACGCAGCGGGGCTTTCATGGTATTGATTATAAAATGATCAATTTGCCATTTTTACCCGGAAAATTCCGCTAAAACCCCGAGTTACAGGCCGTAGACAGCGTTTTCCACAGAATCGTCAAAATTACCCCCAAACACTGTTGGCGCTTCTGTGGATAAGGTGTTCGCTCTCCTCTGGACGCCATACCAGACAAGGCTTTCACATGGCTGATCAGTTTTTAACCTATGTGGGAAAGAAACGTTCATTGTTCATAAGTCACGGTTTTTCTTTAGCTTTTATCTAGAAAACTCAGTCGCAACGATGCACTTGTCCCCATTAGCTGTGGGTGGACATGTGGATAACTTGTTCGCGAAAGCCTAGGGGCCACGGCGGGCATAGGTCTAAACGCGATAGCTCAAATTTCATACAGTTCTAGGGAACCACCTTGACGTGGCCCGGCCAGCTGTCTTCACTCATGGCACAAGGACACCGCCTCTTTATCCACATCTGGTTCAGGGAGAACGCATGATGGATAGCAAGCCCCCCTGCTCATACCCGGTTTCAGCTGCAACGTGTACCCCGACCCCTGCCACCCGGTTACCCAAACGCAGACGTCGTCGCGCCACCAATCAGCGTGCGCGTCTATAGCGCCCCGCTGCGCACCTGAGTTTCCCCTGTAGCACCGTTGACTGCCGCTCAAACCCGTACGGGATAGTGGCCAGGCGTTCGTGCGCCTGTCGATTTGCAGGCAACCGCAGAGTTGCCCCATCTGCCTGAGAGGACTTGAACATGACACGGATCTCGACCCCCATCAGCGAAATCAAGGAGCATTACGACGTTATCGTCATTGGTTCCGGCTACGGCGGTGGCATAGCCGCGTCACGCCTGTCCCGGGCCGGGCGCAAGGTTTGTCTGCTGGAGCGGGGCCGGGAGATCCAGCCCGGCGAATACCCCAACACCATGCTGGCGGCCACTGAGGAGTTGCAGGTGCATGACCCGGACGGTCACATCGGGTCGCGCACCGGACTGTTCGATCTACACGTCAACGCCCAGCAGAACGTGGTGGTCGGTTGCGGCCTGGGTGGCACTTCGCTGATCAACGCCAACGTTTCGCTGGAGCCGGAGCCCGGTGTGTTCGAGGACCCGCGTTGGCCGCAGGCGGTGCGTGAACATCGCGATACGCTGCTCAAGGACGGTTATGCGCGGGCGCGGGAAATGCTCAAGCCCACCCCTTACCCTGATGCCTCGCCGAACCTGCCCAAGCTCGACGCCAACCGCAAGTCGGCGAGCTATCTCAAGCAGGACGCACATTTCTACAAACCGCCGATCAACGTGACCTTCGACAAGCTGCCCAACAACCTGAACCACGTCGGTGTCGAGCAGTTGCCGTGCAACGGTTGCGGTGATTGCGTCTCGGGCTGTAACAACAAGGCCAAGAACACCACGCTGATGAATTACCTGCCGGACGCCTGGAACCACGGCGCGGAGATTTTCTGCCAGGCCCAGGTGCGGCATCTGGAGCGCGACGGTGACGGCTGGATCGTGCATTTCCAGTACCTGGACAGCGGCCGCGAGTTGTTCTCGGCGCCAACCCTGTTCGTGCGCGCCGATATCGTGGTGGTGTCGGCTGGCACCCTGGGCTCCACCGAAATCATGCTGCGCTCGCGGGAAAAGGGCCTGTCGATGTCCAGTCAACTGGGCGAGAACATGAGCGGCAATGGCGACATCCTCGGGTTTGGCCACAACTGCGACCAGACCATCAACGGCATCGGCTTCGGTGCCCACTCGGCCAAGGAGCTGGAGCCGGTGGGGCCCTGCATTACCTCGATCATCGACATGCGTACCGAAGGTGACTGGCGCAGCCGCATGGTCATCGAGGAAGGCTCGATCCCTGGCGCGCTTGGTCGGCCAATGGTGCCGAGCATGGCGGCGTTCGCCGGGATGATCGGCGTGCCCACCGACACGGGCCTGGGCGCCAGCCTCAAGTACAAGGCCCGGGAAGCCGAAAGCTTTCTGCGCGGCCCGTACTACGGCGCGCTGCATAACATGCAGACGTACCTCATCATGAGCCACGACAACGGCAAGGGGCGCATGGTGCTCGACAACAAGGACCAGCTGCGCATCGACTGGCCCGGCGTTGGCGAGCAGGAAAACGTGGCTCTGGGCAATGAGCGTTTGCACCAGAGCACCAAGGCGTTGGGCGGGATCTGGGTCGAGAATCCGATCTGGACCAAGCTGCTCAAGCACAGCATCGTTTCGGTCCACCCGTTGGGCGGGTGCGTGATGGGTGAAGACGCGACGCAAGGCGTGGTCAACCACAAGGGCCAGGTGTTCAGTGGCGCCAGCGGGACGGATGTTTACCCTGGCCTGTACGTGACCGACGGCGCGGTGATCCCGACTTCCCTGGCGGTCAACCCGCTGTTGACCATTTCGGCGGTGAGCGAACGCAACATGGGGCTGCTGGCGGCTGATCGTGGCTGGATCATCGACTACACCCTGCCTTCGGCTGCACGTAAACCGGTGGCGCCACCGACCCTCGGCGTGCAGTTCACCGAAACCATGAAGGGTTACTTTTCCACGGCGTTTACCCAACCCCAGGGCACCGATCTGTCGCTTTACGAAGCGGCAGCCAAGCGCGGCAAGGCCGACAACTCGACTATCGAGTTCACGCTGACCATCACCGCCGCCGACCTCAACCGCCTGATCAAGGAGCCGGAACACGCCGCAACCCTGGTGGGCACACTGGATGCGCCGATGCTCTCGGCCAAGCCGCTGGTCGCCAGCAACGGGGTGTTCAACCTGTTCGAGCAATATCAGGAACAGGTGGATGTGCGGCACATGAACTACGACATGAAACTGACCGCCGAGGACGGCAGTGACTATTACTTCAGTGCCTTCAAGACCGTGCCCGAGGACAACGGGGTGCTGAACATCTGGCACGACACCAGCACGCTCTATGTCACGCTGTATCGCGGGGTGGACAAGAGCGGCGAGGTCATCGGCTCGGGGGTGATGCACATTCTGCCGGCCGACTTCGCCAAGCAGATGACCACCATGAAAGTGCTCAACGCGCGCAACGAGCGTGAGCGCGTGGAGGCCTTGGCGCGGTTTGGCAAGTTCTTCGCCGGGATCTTGTGGGAGAGCTATGGCGGGGTGTTTGCAGGCGATGTCTACTTCAACCCGGACGCGCCGCCCCGCACCAAGCGGCCGCTGGACGCACCGGCGCCGACCGTGCATTTCTTCCAGACCGAGGACAACGTCGAGCTACGCCTGACTCGCTATCAAGCGGGCAGCAAAGGCCCGGTGATGCTGGTGCATGGCTTGGGCGTGGGCTCGAATATTTTCTCCACCGACACCATCCAGACCAACCTGCTGGAGTACCTGTGCAAGCACGAGTACGACGTTTGGTTGCTGGACTTGCGGGTGAGCATCCTGCTGCCGGCCAGCAAGCATGAATGGAACGGCGACCAGGTAGCCCAGTACGACTTCAAGGCTGCTATCGAGCAGATCCAGCAGGCCACGCTGGCCCGCGACGTGCAATGTGTGGTGCATTGCTACGGTGCAACGACGTTCTTCATGTCGATGCTGGCGGGGCTGCAAGGGGTGCGCTCGGTGGTCTGCTCGCAGATCGCCGCCGATACGGTGGTCGCTACTGCAACCGGTCTGAAAGCCGGCCTGCACCTGCCAGGGATGCTCGACGCCATCGGTATCAAATCCCTCACTGCTTATGCCGATACCAAGGAGAACTGGTTCAACAAACTCTACGACAAAGCCCTTAATGGCTATGCCCGGATCGAGGCCCAGGGCTATTGCACCAACCCGGTCTGCCACCGCATTACCTTCATGTATGCCTCGCTTTATCGCCACGACACGCTCAACGAAACCCTGCACGACAACCTGCACGAGTTGTTCGGCGAGTCGAACATGCACACCTTCGAGCACCTGGCGCTGATCGTGCGCAAGGGGCACCTGGTGGACTTCAAGGGCAACGACGTCTACATGCCGCATTTCGATCGGTTGAAATTGCCGATCTGCTTCATCAGCGGCGCCGAGAACCAGTGCTACCTCCCTCAGAGCACCCTCAAGACCTACGAGCGACTGTGCGATATGCACGGCCCGCAACTGTTCAGCCGCCACGAAGTGCCGGGCTACGGCCATATCGACTGCATCTTTGGCAAGGATGCGGTGGTGGATGTGTACCCGATCATCCTTGAGCACCTGGAGAAGACGGCGTTGGGCTAGTTCTAGACCGCATCGCGAGCAGGCTCGCTCCCACACGGGGTTTGTGGCGTACGCAGGTTCGGTGGTCCACACCGTTCAATGTGGGAGCGAGCCTGCTCGCGAAGCGATTGTCTGGGCGCTGCATCTCGTGAGTCAGGAATAAGGAAAAAGGATGCCATGAACACTTACATCCGTTGGTTCCAACGCATCATCTGGGTGGGGATTGTGATGAACATGGTCTTCGCGATCCCGGCGCTGTTCGCGCCGGCGTTGCTGACGTCCATGCTCGGCCTGCCGCCCGTGCTGTCCGATCCCTGGCTGGAAAACTCTGGAATGTTGCTGGTGGGGATCAGCCTGTTCTACATGCCTTCGGGGTTCAATGCGCCGCGTTTCGTGGTGCATTCGTGGCTGTGCGTGTTGTCGCGGCTGGTGGCGGTGGTGTTCTGGGTCTACCTGATCAACACCAACAACCAGGGGCAGTTGTTCGTGCCGATGTTGATGGGTGACCTGAGCATGTTCCTGATTCTGGGTGTGCTGCTGTACCTGGGCAGCCCGGTCGCCCATCGTCCATTGGCCTTGCTCTGCGCCGGTTGGCGGGAGTGGCGCGCCGGCTGGGCGCGGCGCTGGCACAGTCACGGTTTCAAGGTCGGCACGCTGGTGGTGGTATTGCTGCTGGGTTTCATCGGCTACCAGACTTGGTACCAGATGATACGAGAGGTGCCCCAGCCAGACTTCGCTTCTGACGAAGACCATTACAAATACGCCGCCATCGGCCTGGGCATCGAAGCGCGGATTCCTTATTACCTGTTCGCCGTGCTGCCGCAGATGTGCCCGGAAAAACTGCCCAAGCCTGGCGGTTACGAGGTGTTCGGGTTTCTCTATGAGAACGGCAATGACCTGCCCATCGGCATGGCCAAGCGACAATTGGGCTATCCCACCGTGGAGCCGAACTGCGCGCTGTGCCACACCGGCTCGTACCGGGCCAATGCCAGTGACGTAGCGGTTCCGGTCGCTACCGCGCCGGCCAACACCCTGCAACTGCAGGCCTTCCAGTGGTTTGCCTACGAGTGTGCCAGCGACCCGAAATTCACCCCTGATGCGGTCATGGCGGCGATCAACAGCAAAGTTCCAACTGGGGCTTTTTCGAAAAACTGTACAACCGCTACCTGATCATCCCGATGGCCAAGAGTGCCCTGCTCAAGCAGAAGCAGGCCTACGCCTGGCAGAAGCTGCGCCCGGCCCAAGGCCCGGGGCGGACCGATACTTTTAACCCGACCAAAATGGTGGTGTTCGGCTTCCCGGATGACTCCACCATCGGCACCGTGGACTTGCCGCAGGTCTGGAACCAGAAACCCCGTGAGTCGATGTACCTGCATTGGGACGGCAATAACAACAAGATCCACGAACGCAACTACGCGGCGGCCATGGCCGTGGGCGCGACGCCGCAATCGGTGCTGCCACCGAGTTTCAACCGGGTGACCAATTGGCTGCTGGGCCACCAGGCACCGGTCTGGCCGTTCGCCCTGGACCAGGCGAAAGTCGCCCAGGGCAAACCGATCTGGGAGCAGAACTGCGCCGCTTGCCACGCCTTCGGCCGTGCCGACACGGGACAGGTCACCACCAACATCGACCAGTTGGGCACCGATCCACATCGCCTGAATTCCTTCACCGTCGGACTGGTGACGGCGTTCCACGGCTTCAAGAAACCGCCGTTCGATTTCGGCGCCTACCGCAAGACCCAGAGCTACAGCAACACGCCCACCGACGGCATCTGGCTAAGGGCGCCGTACCTGCATAACGGCTCGGTGCCAACCCTGTGGGATTTGCTGCAGCCGCCTGAGCAGCGCCCGCAGGTGTTCTACACCGGTTCCGACATTTACGACCAGGAGAAGGTCGGCTTCATCACCAGCGGCGCGCAGATGAAGGCGTCGGCGGATTTCAAATACGACACCCGCCTGGAAGGCAACCACAACGGCGGCCACCTGTATGGCACGCAGTTGTCGGACGTCGACAAGCGGGCCCTGATCGAATTCATGAAAACCCTGTAGCCCAGGGCACAGCGAAGGAGCGTTCACATGTCATTACTGCACCATTGGGAACATGAGTTCGACAAGGTCAAGGTCCGCCTGCACGGATTGGTCACGCGGCTGGAGATGTCCTGGAAAAAACTCGTCAACGACCTGGAGCCCGAAGAGTTCGAGGCCATCGTCAAGCTGCTCCAGCGCGGCCACGACCAGGCCCGGCACGTCATCGATCACGGCGACCTGCCGGATGACGAACCGGCCGTGCCGTGGGAGCTGGCCCACGGTCTTTCGATCCTGAAGATCGGCAATGCCAGCGCCTTGCCGCAAACCGAGGACGAACTGCCGACCCGCGTGCTCAAGGACGGCACCTTGCTCGGTTGCCGCAAATGGGAATTGCTCGACCTGTTGTGGAGTGAGGCGTTGCTCAAGTGGATCGAGAACCTGCGCCACCACGCGCCGTTCGCGACCAACCCGGCGCTGGTAAAAAATGGACAGCGACGTGGTGTTGGCGATCGCTGGCGACTGGGGCACCGGACCGTTTGACAGTCATGCTCCGGCCGTGGCTGTCGCCAATCAGATGCAACTGGCCGAGGCCGACTTCACTATTCATCTGGGTGATGTGTATTACGCCGGTACCCATTCCCAGGAAGACGTCGACATGGTCGGCTGGCCCCAGGGCAAGCATGGCTCGTTCACGCTCAATTCCAACCACGAGATGTACAGCGGTGCCCACGGCTATTTCAAGGAACTGGCCAAGCGTTTCCCGGTGCAGCAGGGCACCAGCTACTTTGCCCTGTATAACGACGATTGGTTGATAGTCGGTCTCGACACGGCCTACGCATCGGACGTGATGAACCTGTACATGGACGGCACTCTCAACGCGCAACAAATCGACTGGATGAAAAGCCTGCCCAAGCGCAAGAAGCTGATGGTGCTCAGCCATCATCAGGGTTTCGACATTTCCGGGCACCACAAAGACCGCGCTTTACCAACCGGTCTGCGAGGCCCTGGGACGTGAGCCGGACTACTGGTATTGGGGGCATTTGCACAATGGCATCTGCTACGCGCCCCAAGGCGGGCTGCACGCACGCTGTGCCGGGCACGGGGCGATTCCCTACGGCACCACCAGCGAGTTGAACGGACGTGCCGGGGTGTTGTGGTCGGAAACGCAGCTGGCGGGGGACGAGGCATACCCGGAACGGGTGTTGAACGGGTATGTGAAGGTGCGGCTGGTGGGGGAGGAGATTGTCGAGACGTTTTATGGGGAGGATGGGTCGGTGCGCTGGTCTTCCCAATAAGCGGGTGAATGGTAGACCGCTATCGCGAGCAGGCTCGCTCCCACATTTGATCTTCGGTGCACCAAAGATATCTTGTGGGAGCGGGCTTGCTCGCGAAGCTTTTGATTTAGCCCTGAACCGGAACACCCTTGAGGTACGGCGCCGGCTCGGCCCCCAGGTTGTTGAGCATGCGCTCGCTGTACCAGTCCACGAAGTTCACCACGCCGAACTCATAGGTCTTGGAGTACGGGCCTGGCTGGTAGGCGGTGGAGTTGATGCCGCGCTGGTTTTCTTCGGCCAGGCGACGGTCCTGGTCGTTGGTGGCGTCCCAGACCTGGCGCATGCGCGCCACATCGTAGTCCACGCCTTCAACCGCGTCCTTGTGCACGATCCACTTGGTGCTGACCATGGTTTCCTGGGCGCTGATCGGCCACACGGTGAACACGATGATGTGGTCGCCCATGCAGTGGTTCCACGAGTGGGGCAGGTGCAGGATACGCATCGAACCCAGGTCCGGGTTCTTGATGCGGCCCATCAATTTGGCGCAGCCCTGCTTGCCGTCCATGGTCATCGACACGGTGCCCTTGAGCAGCGGCATGCGCACGATACGGTTGCGCAGGCCGAAACTGGCGTGGGCGTAAGGGATTTTCTCGGCGTCCCAGGCTGCGGCGGAAGCCGCGACATGGTCCTTGAACGCCTGGTCGGCCCGTGGGTCGGTGACGTCGTCCCATTCCAGCAGGGTCTTGAGCAGTTCCGGGTGCGCGCCGCCGCAGTGGTAGCACTCGCGGTTGTTTTCCAGCACCAGTTTCCAGTTGGCCTTTTCCATCAAGGTGGTCTGCACCGCCACCTTGGTGTTTTCCATGTCATAGGGTTCCATGTAATGGGTCAAGGTCGACAGGAAATCGTCGATGGCTGGCGGGTTCTCCGCCAGGCTGATGAAGATATAGCCACCGGCGGTCTTCACGTTCACTGGCTTCAAGCCATACTGGTTCATGTCGAAATCGGCGCCCATTTCGGTGCCGGCGAACAATAGGCGACCGTCCAGCTCGTAGGTCCACTGGTGGTAATGGCAGACCAGCTTGGCGACCTTGCCCTTTTCGCTGGTGCACAGCCGCGAGCCACGGTGACGGCAGACGTTGTGGAACGCATGCACCACGCCCTCGGCGCCGCGAATCACGATGATCGGGTTCTTGCCAACCTGCAGGGTCAGGTAGTTGCCCTTGGTCGGAATTTCGCAGGTCATGCCGGCGATCAACCACTCCTTCTGGAAGATTTCCTGCATGTCGATATCAAACAGGCGCTCATCGGAGTAGAACGGCTGCGGCAGCGAGAAAGTGCGCTCGCGTTCCTGCAGCATTTGCGCGGTGGCCTTGCGTGCGGGTTCCAGCGGATCGCCCAGGCTCAGGGTTGCGGTGACGTCCATCGTTTTATCCTCATGGCCCTCTACGTGGCCGGCGAAAGTGGCTGATCAAATGTGCTACGCAAGGCAGAAAATATTATTTGTCTGTTGGGGGCGAGTGTGGGGCCGCGCAGGGGGCGAACCTTATCCATGGGCGACATGGCCCAATCTGTTCCCGACGCGCAAGGTCCGGTCGTTGGGGGCTGGTCGCGGTAAGCATGTGAATGTCGCAGATAGGTAAATGGGCGGTTCGCGCTATACGCAGAATCGCCTCATAAGAGGCCGACAGTCGGCCGTGGAGATCAGCATGTCCAACAGCTTCCTGAACCCGGTAACCACCCAGACCTGGGCCAATGGTCGACACATTGTCCGTTGCGTCAAAGTCATCCAGGAAACCTGGGATGTGCGCACCTTTTGTTTCATGGCTGATCAGCCGATTCTGTTCTTTTTCAAGCCGGGGCAGTTCGTGACCCTTGAGCTGGAAATCGAAGGTCAGCCGATCATGCGGTCCTACACCATCTCCAGCTCGCCGTCGGTGCCCTACAGTTTTTCGGTAACCATCAAGCGCGTACCGGGGGGCAAGGTTTCCAACTGGCTGCACGACACCCTGCATGAAGGCCAGGAGCTGGCGGTACACGGGCCGGTTGGCCTGTTCAATGCCATCGACTTCTCGAACCCGAAGGTGCTTTACCTCAGCGGCGGCGTCGGCATCACGCCGGTGATGTCCATGGCGCGCTGGTACTACGACACCAATGCCAACGTCGACATGGTGTTTATCCACAGCGCCCGCTCGCCCAAGGACATCATCTATCACCGCGAGCTTGAGCACATGGCGTCGCGGATCGATAACTTCAACCTGCACCTGATCTGCGAAAGACACGGGCTGGGTGAGCCCTGGGCCGGGTATCGCGGCTATTTGAACCACAAGATGCTGGAGTTGATGGCGCCGGACTTCCTGGAACGCGAAGTGTTTTGCTGTGGCCCGACGCCATACATGAACGCGGTCAAGCGTCTGCTGGAAGCCGCTGGCTTCGACATGACGCGTTACCACGAGGAATCCTTTGGCGCCACGCCTCCGGAAGCCCGCGCCGACGCGGTGGAACAGGCCGAACAGGCTGCCGACGCCCCGGAAGTCGATATGGCGGACCTGCATCTGGTGGAGTTCACCGCCTCCGGCAAGAGTATTCGCGTGGGGCCGGGAGAGACCGTCCACGCCGCCGCCGCCAAGCTTGGCATGATGATCCCCAAGGCTTGCGGCATGGGCATTTGCGGCACCTGCAAAGTCATGAAGCTGGGCGGGGAAGTGGAGATGGACCACAACGGTGGCATCACCGAAGACGACGAGGCCGAAGGTTACATCCTGTCGTGCTGCAGCGTGCCGAAGGGGGATGTGCGGATCGAGTTCTGATCAGCCCATCCAAGTAGCGATGAGCACCTCTTGTGGGAGCAAGGCCTTGCTCCCACAGGCTTTGTTACCACTGTGAGCCCCTTTCACCACAGGGGCGCCAGGTGCGGCTTTTCTAGCCCGCCATCACTTCCCGAATATCCGCCGCCAATTCCCGCACTCGCGCTTCTTCGGTGTCCCACGAGCACATGAAGCGTGCGCCGCCCTTGCCGATGAAGGTGTAGAAGCGCCAGCCCTTGTGGGTGAGCGCGGCGATGGCCGGTTCCGACAGTTGCAGGAATACGCCGTTGGCCTGGACCGGGAACATCAGTTCCACGCCGGGAATGTCGCTCACCAGGTGCGCCAGCAGTTGGGCGCAGTGGTTGGCGTGGCGGGCGTGCTTGAGCCAGGCGTCGTTTTGCAGCAGGCCGACCCAGGGCGCCGAGAGAAAGCGCATCTTCGAGGCCAGTTGCCCGGCCTGTTTGCAGCGATAGTCGAAGTCTTCTGCCAGGTCGTGGTTGAAGAACAGGATCGCTTCCCCCACCGCCATGCCGTTCTTTGTCCCGCCAAAGCACAACACATCCACGCCGGCCTTCCAGGTCAGGTCTGCTGGTGAGCAGCCGAGGAAGGCGCAGGCGTTGGAGAAGCGTGCGCCGTCCATGTGCAGGTTCAGCCCCAGTTCCTTGCAGGTGGCGCTGATGGCACGGATTTCTTCCGGGGTATAGACGCTGCCGACTTCCGTGGCTTGGGTCAGGGTCACAACGCGAGGCTTGGGGTAGTGGATGTCCTGGCGCTTGAGGGCGATCTCACGGATCGAGTCCGGGGTCAGCTTGCCATTTTCAGTGCGCGCTACCAGCAGCTTGGAACCGTTGGAAAAGAACTCTGGCGCGCCGCATTCGTCGGTTTCGACGTGGGCGGTTTCCGAACAGATCACGCTGTGGTAACTCTGGCACAGCGAGGACAGCGCCAGGGAGTTGGCCGCCGTGCCGTTGAACGCGAAGAATACTTCGCAGTCGGTTTCGAACAAGGCACGGAAATCATCCGCCGCGCGGTGGGTCCATTCATCATCGCCGTAGGCGCGCTGATGACCCTGATTGGCTTCTTCCATGGCCGCCCAGGCTTCGGGGCAAATGCCGGAATAGTTGTCGCTGGCGAATTGTTGACTCTTGTCGGTCATGGCCTTGCTCCTGAAATAGAGAGTCCTGGGTAAGAGATCCCTGACAGAGTTCCCGGATGGAGAACTCCGTGGTCCGGCGTGCTTTGAGTCCGGCACGCGGTGGTCGATAGTGGTGCGCACTTTACCCAAGATTAGCGGGGGAACACACTGGATGTTTCTGTCAGAAACTCACAAAACCCTAGGGCGGCTGTACACGTGAGCCGGCGTGACGGAGCCCTGGATCTGCTCAAGTGGCTGGCACTATTGACGATGGTGCTCGATCATCTGCGATATGTCGGTTACTCCGCCGATTGGCTGTATGTGCCGGGGCGCCTGGCGTTTCCCTGGTTCTGCCTGGCGATGGCGGCGAACCTGGCGCGCCACGGGGCCAGTGCGAGCCCGTGGCGTTACCTGGGCTGGCTGTTGCTGTTCAGCTCAGTGAGCGAAATTCCTTACCGGTTATTTATTCCTGTGCCGGCTACCTTGAACGTGCTGCCGACCCTGACCCTCGGGTTGCTGGTGGCGCGTAGCTGGCAAACCCATACGCTGGAAGCGCGTTTGCTGGCGGCGGGAGCGTTGCTGCTGGCGGCGCTGTTTTCGTCGCGGCTGATGTTCGGTTTTTTCGGCGTCCTGCTGCCGCTGGCGATGTTGCTGGTGTTTCGCCGGCCCTGGTATTTCGCGTTGCTGCCAGGATTGGTGTGCCTGGCGGCCAACCAGTGGCGGGTGCTGTATGGCGCGGCCTGGCTGGGGGATGCGGTGGCGATCGGCGGGTTGCTGGCGTGTCTGTTTGCGCCATGGCTTGGGCTGATGCTTTTGCGACAGGCGGGCGGCATTCATCCGCCAGCAATGCGGCGTTGGGCTTACGCGCTGTATCCCGCGCACTTTTTGATTTTGCTCACAGTTCGTCAGATCGCCGCCTAGCCCTGTGGGAGCAAAGCCTGTTGGATAGCGCTGTGGGAGGAGCAAGGCCTGTGGGATAGCCCTGTGAGAGCAAAGCCTGAGGGATAACCCTGTGGGAGCAAAGCTTGCTCGCGATCCAGGCACCTCGGTCCATGGGAGACCGCGTCGCTTTCATCGCGGGCAAGCCTTGCTCCCACAGGGTCATCCCAGTGCTATCCCATAGACCTCACTCCCACAGGGGTATCCCGCAGGCCTTGACTCAGACTCTTTGAACGCATGTCGTAAACGCACCTTTGCGTGGCGTCCATAGGCATTTGACCTGCCTGCGCCGGCCATACCATCGCTTCCAAAGGGCACGACCGAACGGTGGTCAGTGCCTCACCGAGACGAAAGGCGCACCGCCGCCGCTGGGAGAGACGCGATGTTCAGCAAGCAAGACCAGATCCAGGGTTACGACGATGCACTGCTGGCGGCGATGAATGCCGAGGAGCAACGCCAGGAAGATCACATCGAGCTGATCGCGTCAGAAAACTACACCAGCAAACGTGTGATGCAAGCCCAGGGCAGCGGCCTGACCAACAAGTACGCCGAAGGCTATCCGGGCAAGCGTTACTACGGCGGCTGCGAGCATGTCGACAAAGTCGAAGCCCTGGCTATCGAACGCGCCAAGCAGTTGTTCGGTGCCGATTACGCCAACGTCCAGCCGCACTCCGGGTCTTCGGCCAACAGTGCGGTGTACCTGGCCTTGTTGCAGGCCGGCGATACCATCCTGGGCATGAGCCTGGCCCACGGCGGTCACCTGACCCACGGTGCCAAGGTGTCGTCCTCGGGCAAACTCTACAACGCGGTTCAGTACGGCATCGACACCACCACCGGCCTGATCGACTACGACGAAGTCGAGCGCCTAGCGGTCGAGCACAAACCGAAGATGATCGTCGCCGGCTTCTCGGCTTACTCCAAGACCCTGGATTTCCCACGTTTCCGCCAGATCGCCGATAAGGTCGGAGCTCTGTTGTTCGTCGACATGGCCCACGTCGCCGGTCTGGTCGCCGCCGGTCTGTATCCAAACCCGCTGCCTTACGCCGACGTGGTCACCACCACCACCCACAAAACCCTGCGCGGTCCGCGTGGCGGCCTGATCCTGGCCAAGGCCAACGAAGAGATCGAGAAAAAGCTCAACGCTGCCGTATTCCCCGGTGCCCAGGGCGGCCCGCTGATGCACGTCATCGCCGGCAAGGCGGTGTGCTTCAAGGAAGCGGCGGAGCCAGGCTTCAAGGTCTACCAGCAGCAAGTGATCGACAACGCCCAGGCCATGGCTGGCGTGTTCATCAAGCGCGGCTACGATGTAGTGTCCGGCGGCACCGATAACCACTTGTTCCTGGTCAGCCTGATCCGTCAGGGCCTGACCGGCAAGGACGCCGACGCCGCCCTGGGCCGCGCCCACATCACCGTCAACAAGAATGCCGTGCCGAACGACCCGCAATCGCCGTTCGTGACCTCGGGCCTGCGCATCGGCACCCCGGCGGTGACCACCCGTGGCTTCAAAGTCACCCAGTGCGTGACGCTGGCCGGCTGGATCTGCGACATCCTCGACAACCTCGGCGACGCCGATGTCGAGGCCAATGTTGCCCAGCAAGTGGCGGCCCTGTGCGCGGACTTCCCGGTTTATCGCTGAGTCGGTTTTGGAGTAATGACTATGCAACGCTATTCGGGCTTCGGCCTCTTCAAACACTCTCTCAGCCATCATGAAAACTGGCAGCGGATGTGGCGCACGCCGACCCCGAAAAAGGTTTACGACGTGGTCATCGTCGGCGGTGGCGGGCATGGTCTGGCTACGGCGTACTACCTGGCCAAGGAACACGGCATCACCAACGTGGCGGTGGTCGAGAAGGGTTGGCTGGGCGGCGGTAACACCGCGCGCAACACCACCATCGTGCGCTCCAACTACCTGTGGGACGAATCGGCCCACCTGTACGAACATGCGATGAAACTCTGGGAAGGCCTGTCCCAGGACCTGAACTACAACGTGATGTTTTCCCAGCGCGGCGTCTACAACCTGTGCCACACCCTGCAGGACATTCGTGACTCCGAGCGCCGTGTCAGCGCCAACCGCCTCAACGGTGTGGACGGCGAGCTGCTCAATGCCAAGCAAGTGGCTGACGAGATTCCGTACCTGGACTGCTCGAAAAACACCCGCTACCCGGTGATGGGCGCCACCGTCCAGCGTCGCGGCGGCGTGGCCCGTCACGATGCCGTGGCCTGGGGCTTTGCCCGGGCGGCCGATGCCTTGGGTGTGGACCTGATCCAGCAGACCGAAGTGATCGGTTTCCGCAAGGAAAACGGTGTCTGCATCGGCGTGGAAACCAACAAAGGCTTCATCGGCGCCAAGCGCGTCGGCGTGGTGACGGCCGGTAACTCCGGGCACATGGCCAAGCTCGCGGGCTTTCGCCTGCCGATCGAATCCCACCCGCTGCAAGCGCTGGTGTCGGAGCCGATCAAGCCGATTATCGACAGCGTCATCATGTCCAACGCCGTGCACGGCTACATCAGCCAGTCCGACAAGGGCGACCTGGTGATCGGTGCCGGTATCGACGGCTACAACGGCTACGGCCAGCGTGGCTCGTACCCGGTGATCGAACACACGGTTCAGGCCATCGTCGAGATGTTCCCGGTGCTCTCGCGGGTGCGGATGAACCGCCAGTGGGGCGGCATCGTCGACACCACGCCGGACGCCTGCCCGATCATCTCCAAGACCCCGGTGCCGAACATGTTCTTCAACTGCGGTTGGGGCACTGGCGGCTTCAAGGCCACCCCGGGCTCGGGCAACGTTTTCGCTGCAAGCCTGGCCAAGGGTGAAATGCACCCGCTGGCCGCGCCGTTTTCCATCGACCGTTTCCACAACGGCGCCCTGATCGACGAACACGGCGCTGCTGCCGTCGCCCACTAACAGGAGAAATCCCTATGTTGCACATCTTCTGTCCTCACTGCGGCGAACTGCGCTCCGAAGAGGAATTCCATGCATCCGGCCAGGCGCACATCCCGCGTCCGCTGGATCCGAATGCCTGCACCGACGAGCAGTGGGGCGACTACATGTTCTTCCGCGACAACCCGCGTGGGTTGCACCATGAGCTGTGGGACCACGTCGCCGGTTGCCGTCAGTATTTCAACGTGACGCGTGACACCGTGACCTACGAGATCCTGGAAACCTACAAGATCGGCCAAAAGCCGCAATTCACCGACAAGGCTGAGAGTCCGAAAGCGGCTGCGCAGGCTCTGGGAGAGAAGGTATGAGCCAGATCAATCGCCTGTCCAACGGCGGACGGATCGACCGCAACAAAGTGCTGAGCTTCACCTTCAACGGTCAGACCTATAAAGGCTTCGAGGGCGATTCCCTGGCCGCTGCACTGCTGGCCAACGGCGTTGACATCATCGGCCGCAGCTTCAAGTATTCCCGTCCGCGTGGCATCTTTGCCGCCGGTGCCGAAGAGCCGAACGCGGTATTGCAGATCGGCGCCACCGAAGCCACGCAAATCCCTAACGTGCGCGCCACGCAACAGGCGCTGTATCAAGGGTTGGTCGCCACCAGCACCAACGGCTGGCCGAACGTGAACAACGACATGATGGGAATTCTCGGCAAGGTCGGCGGCAAGCTGATGCCGCCGGGTTTCTACTACAAAACCTTCATGTACCCGCAATCGTTCTGGATGACCTACGAGAAGTACATCCGCAAGGCCGCGGGCCTGGGTCGCTCGCCGACCGAGAACGATCCGGACACCTACGACTACATGAACCGTCATTGCGACGTGCTGATTGTCGGCGCCGGCCCTGCTGGCCTGGCCGCCGCATTGGCCGCGGCCCGCAGCGGTGCGCGGGTGATCCTGGCCGACGAGCAGGAAGAGTTCGGCGGCAGCCTGCTCGATTCCCGCGAGAGCCTGGACGGCAAGCCAGCGACCGAATGGGTCGCTGCGGCGGTGGCTGAACTGCGCTCGATGCCAGAAGTGCTGCTGTTGCCTCGCGCCACGGTGAACGGTTACCACGACCATAACTTCCTGACCATCCACGAGCGCCTCACCGACCACTTGGGCGACCGTGCGCCAATCGGCCAGGTCCGCCAGCGCATCAATCGGGTCCGCGCCAAGCGCGTGGTACTGGCAACCGGTGCCTGCGAGCGGCCATTGGTTTACGGCAACAACGACGTACCGGGCAACATGCTGGCCGGCGCGGTGTCCACCTACGTGCGTCGCTACGGCGTGGCGCCGGGCAAAAAACTGGTGTTGAGCACCAACAACGATCACGCCTATCGCGTGGCTCTGGACTGGCTCGACGCCAGCCTGCAAGTGGTGGCCATCGCCGACGCTCGCAGCAACCCGCGTGGTGCGCTGGTGGAAGAGGCGCGTGCCAAAGGCATCCGCATCCTCACCGGCAGCGCCGTGATCGAGGCCCGTGGCAGCAAGCGCGTCACCGGGGCCCGCATCGCCGCCATTGACGTCAAGGCGCACAAAGTCACCAGTCCCGGCGAATGGCTGGACTGCGACCTGGTGGCCAGCTCCGGCGGCTACAGCCCGGTGGTCCACCTGGCTTCGCACCTGGGCGGCAAGCCGATCTGGCGTGAAGACATCCTCGGTTTCGTACCGGGCGAAGCACCGCAGAAACGCGTGTGCGTCGGCGGCGTGAATGGCGTCTACAGCCTGGGCGACACCTTGGCCGATGGTTTCGAAGGTGGCGTGCGCGCGGCCAGCGAAGCCGGTTTCAAAGCGGTGGAGGGTGTGTTGCCCAAAGCCCTGAGCCGCCAGGAAGAACCGACCCTGGCGCTGTTCCAGGTGCCGCATGAAAAAACCACCGCACGGGCGCCGAAGCAATTCGTCGACCTGCAGAACGACGTGACCGCCGCCGCTATCGAACTCGCTACCCGCGAAGGCTTCGAGTCGGTCGAACACGTCAAGCGCTACACTGCACTGGGTTTCGGTACTGACCAAGGCAAGCTGGGCAACGTCAACGGCCTGGCCATCGCGGCCCGTTCGCTGAACGTGAGCATCCCGCAGATGGGCACCACCATGTTCCGGCCGAACTACACGCCGGTGACCTTCGGCGCGATAGCCGGCAGGCACTGCGGGCACATCTTCGAGCCGGTGCGCTTCACCGCGCTGCATGCCTGGCATGTGAAAAACGGCGCTGAATTCGAAGACGTCGGCCAGTGGAAGCGCCCTTGGTACTTCCCCAAAAACGGCGAAGACATGCACGCTGCGGTCAAGCGCGAATGCAAAGCCGTGCGCGACAGCGTCGGCCTGCTGGATGCCTCGACCCTGGGCAAGATCGATATCCAGGGCCCGGATACCCGCGAGTTCCTTAACCGCATCTACACCAACGCCTGGACCAAGCTCGACGTGGGCAAGGCCCGCTACGGCCTGATGTGCAAGGAAGACGGCATGGTCTTCGACGACGGCGTGACGGCCTGTCTGGCGGACAACCACTTCGTGATGACCACCACCACTGGCGGCGCGGCGCGCGTGCTGCAATGGCTGGAGATCTATCACCAGACCGAATGGCCGGACCTGAAGGTGTACTTCACTTCGGTCACCGACCACTGGGCGACCATGACCCTGTCGGGCCCCAACAGCCGCAAGCTGCTGAGCGAAGTCACCGACATCGACCTGGACAAGGACGCTTTCCCGTTCATGACCTGGAAAGAAGGCCTGGTCGGTGGTGTACCGGCGCGGGTGTTCCGTATCTCGTTCACCGGTGAACTGTCGTACGAAGTCAACGTGCAGGCCGACTACGCCATGGGCGTGCTCGAGCAGATCGTCGAGGCGGGCAAGAAGTACAACCTGACCCCGTATGGCACCGAAACCATGCACGTATTGCGGGCCGAGAAGGGCTTCATCATCGTCGGTCAGGACACCGACAGCTCGATGACCCCGGACGACCTGAACATGGGCTGGTGCGTAGGCCGGACCAAGCCGTTCTCGTGGATCGGCTGGCGTGGCATGAATCGCGAAGACTGTGTGCGTGAGGACCGCAAGCAACTGGTGGGCCTCAAGCCGATCGACCCGAATGTCTGGCTGCCGGAAGGCGCGCAACTGGTGTTCAACACCAAGCAGGCGATCCCGATGTCCATGGTCGGTCACGTGACCTCCAGCTACGCCCACAACTCCCTGGGTTATTCATTTGCCATGGGTGTGGTCAAGGGCGGCCTCAAGCGGATGGGCGAGCGAGTGTTCGCGCCCCTGGCCGACGGCAGCGTGATCGAGGCAGAGATTGTTTCTTCGGTGTTCTTCGATCCGAAGGGGGATCGGCAGAACATTTAAATCTTAAGCCCTGTGGTGGGGGCATGTGGAAGCAAAGCTTGCTCGCGATGCAGGCGACACGGTAGCCGTTAGACTGCGTTATCGTTGATCGCGGGCAAGCCTTGCTCCCACAGCCCCACGCATCGGCAGGTCAAAGCAGAATTCAAGACAGGTGCTCCATATGACCGCAGTCAACGTGTACCAACAACGCCCAACCACCGGGGCCAAAGCCGAGTCATCGCTGCACCATGCCGACCTCGCCAGCATGGTGGGCAAGGGTCGCAAGAACGCCGGCGTGACCGTGCGCGAGAAAAAACTCCTGGGCCACCTGACCCTTCGTGGCGATGGTCATGATCCCGCGTTCGCCGCTGGCGTGCACAAGGCTCTTGGCCTGGAACTACCGGGTGCGCTGACCGTCATCATCAAGGGCGAAACCAGCCTGCAATGGCTCGGCCCGGACGAGTGGCTGCTGGTGGTGCCAAGCGGCGAAGAATTTGCCGCCGAGAAAAACCTGCGCCAAGCCCTGGGCGATCTGCACATCCAGATCGTCAACGTCAGCGGCGGCCAGCAGATCCTCGAGCTGTCCGGTCCGAACGTGCGCGACGTGCTGATGAAATCCACCAGCTACGATGTACACCCAAACAACTTCCCGGTAGGCAAGGCCGTGGGCACAGTGTTCGCCAAGTCGCAACTGGTGATCCGCCATACCGGTGAAGACACTTGGGAACTGCTGATTCGCCGCAGCTTCTCCGATTACTGGTGGCTGTGGTTGCAGGATGCAGCGGCTGAGTATGGCTTGAGCGTGCAGGCCTGACTAAGGTTGGACGCTGTCCTTTTGTGGCGAGGGGATTTATCCCCGTTGGGCTGCACAGCAGACCCCAAACCTGCCACCTCAGTACGTCAGGCCGATCACATCAAGCTTTTTGGGGCTGCTTCGCAGCCCGACGGGGATAAATCCCCTCGCCACAGGAGTCACCGCAATGAGCCGCGCCCCAGACACATGGATCTTGACTGCCGACTGCCCTAGCGTGCTCGGCACGGTGGACGCGGTGACGCGCTTTCTGTTCGAGCAGGGCTGCTACGTCACCGAGCACCATTCCTTCGACGACCGGCTGTCGGGGCGTTTTTTCATTCGTGTGGAGTTTCGCCAACCGGATGGCTTTGACGAACAGCACTTTCGCGCCGGCTTGGCCGAGCGTGCCGAAGCTTTTGGCATGGTCTTCGAACTGACTGCGCCCAACTACCGGCCCAAAGTGGTGATCATGGTCTCCAAGGCCGATCACTGCCTCAACGACTTGCTCTACCGTCAGCGTATCGGCCAGCTGTCCATGGACGTCGTGGCGGTGGTGTCCAACCACCCGGACCTCAAGCCGCTGGCCGACTGGCACCAGATTCCCTACTACCATTTCCCCCTGGACCCGAACGACAAACCGTCCCAGGAGCGACAGGTGTGGCAGGTGATCGAAGACACCGGCGCCGAGCTGGTGATTCTCGCCCGTTACATGCAAGTGCTGTCGCCGGAGCTGTGCCGCAAACTCGACGGCAAGGCGATCAATATCCATCACTCGCTGTTGCCGGGCTTCAAGGGTGCCAAGCCGTATCACCAGGCCTACAACAAAGGCGTGAAACTGGTCGGCGCCACGGCGCACTACATCAACAACGACCTGGACGAAGGCCCGATCATCGCCCAAGGCGTGGAAGTGGTGGACCACAGCCACTATCCCGAAGACCTGATCGCCAAGGGCCGGGACATCGAAGGGCTGACGCTGGCCCGGGCGGTGGGGTATCACATTGAGCGGCGGGTGTTTCTCAATGCCAACCGAACCGTTGTTCTTTAGATCGCCATCGCGAGCAGGCTCGCTCCCACAGTGGATCTGGGGCATGACTGGGTTCTATGTACAACTCAAAACCCTGTGGGAGCGAGCCTGCTCGCGATGAGGCCCTTACAGACAACAAAGAAACAAGACACAAGCACTACCCGAGCAATCAACGCGCTGCCTGCCTGGGCAACGCAGTTCCACAAAAACAACAGCGAGGTGAAAGCATGTCTGGTAATCGTGGTGTCGTGTATCTCGGCAACGGCAAGGTCGAAGTACAGAAAATCGACTATCCAAAAATGCAGGACCCGCGTGGCAGGAAGATTGAGCACGGTGTCATCCTGCGCGTGGTATCCACCAACATCTGTGGCTCCGACCAACACATGGTGCGCGGTCGCACAACTGCCCAGACCGGGCTGGTCCTGGGTCATGAAATCACCGGCGAAGTGATCGAAAAGGGCAGCGACGTCGAGAACCTGCAAATCGGCGACCTGGTGTCCGTTCCGTTCAACGTGGCTTGCGGGCGCTGCCGTTCCTGCAAGGAAATGCACACCGGCGTTTGCCTGAGCGTTAACCCGGCGCGTCCGGGCGGTGCCTACGGTTATGTCGACATGGGCGACTGGACCGGCGGCCAGGCCGAGTACGCGATGGTGCCATACGCTGACTTCAACCTGCTGAAACTGCCGGATCGCGACCGGGCCATGGAGAAAATCCGCGACCTGACCTGCCTGTCCGACATTCTGCCGACCGGCTACCACGGCGCCGTCACCGCGGGTGTTGGCCCTGGCAGCACTGTCTACATCGCCGGTGCCGGCCCGGTTGGCTTGGCTGCGGCTGCTTCCGCTCGCCTGTTGGGCGCGGCGGTGGTGATCATTGGCGACGTCAACCCGGTCCGCCTGGCTCACGCCAAGGCCCAGGGCTTCGAAATCGCCGACCTGTCCACCGACACCCCGTTGCACGAACAGATCGCTGCGCTGCTGGGCGAGCCTGAAGTCGACTGTGCTGTCGATGCGGTAGGCTTCGAAGCCCGCGGCCACGGCCATGACGGCGTCAAGCACGAAGCCCCGGCCACCGTGCTCAACTCCTTGATGGGCGTAGTTCGCGTGGCCGGCAAGATCGGCATCCCCGGCCTCTACGTCACCGAAGACCCGGGCGCGGTCGATGCCGCGGCAAAAATGGGCAGCCTGAGCATCCGCTTCGGCCTGGGCTGGGCCAAGTCCCACAGCTTCCACACCGGCCAGACCCCGGTGATGAAGTACAACCGTCAACTGATGCAGGCGATCATGTGGGATCGCATCAACATCGCCGAAATCGTCGGTGTACAGGTCATCAGCCTGGACGACGCGCCTAAAGGCTACGGCGAGTTCGATGCAGGCGTACCGAAGAAGTTTGTGATCGATCCGCACAAGATGTTCAGTGCGGCGTAAGCGCTTGGCAAAGGTGAGGAGGGCGACGTGAAGTCGCCCTTTTTTTACGTTCCACTTTTCAGTTCAGATGAGGTCATTACCGGGAGGGATCGGTGCCTTGCCTATTCCGTTGTCACCCTCGTGGCCTGCATGCCATTGGGGCCTTTCTCTACTTCAAAGGAAACGAGTTGCCGTTCTTTCAGGGTTTTATAACCCTCGCCTGCTATCGCTGAATAATGAACGAACAGTTCATCGCCTCCTGCGCCACACGTAATGAACCCATAGCCTTTTGCATCGTTGAACCACTTAACGGTTCCTGTGATCCGGTCGTTCATTTTTATTGTCCTGCCTCACCGAAATGAATAAGCCACAGGGGTCCCTGATTTGCCCATCGCTTTGTTTTCGTTGACACAGTTGGAGCTTAGGGTCCGTGCAAACCGTTGCCTACTGTCAGAGTTGACAGTCGGCAAGACCGAGAGGAAATAATGGCTGGCGCGTTGATAGTCGGATGACTGGCGCCGCGATCATGCTATGGCTTGTGCTTGCAACCGGCGGCCGATCACGTCCAGCACGTCGCAACCATCGCGCAACGCAATCGCCAGGAGCAGGGCAGCAGGGAACAATCCCCCTGGACCCCAGTCCAACGCACGCTTTACGCCGCTCCTTATGAGCGGTTTTTTCATGCTCAAGAGGACGTCCCGGATGAAGGTTTCACGCGGTTTTGCACTGTCTTGCCTGCTTGCGCTGGCAAGCAGCCCGGCCTTCGCGCAGTTCAGCCTCAGTGATGCGGCCAATGCGGTGGCGGCGATGCAGGGCGATCAACAGGGGGAGGGCGCGGTGGCAGCTGCGCCGCAAGCTGCCGGGTTGCTCAATACCCTGGGCTCGGAGCTCAAGATCACCCCGGAACAGGCCATTGGCGGAGCCGGTGCGATGCTGGGGCTGGCGAAGAATCGACTCAGTGAGCCGCAGTTTTCCGAATTGAGCAAAAGTGTGCCGGGCCTGGACCAGATCGCTGGCAACAACGCCATCGGTGGGCTGAATGGCTTGGGTGGCCTGGGCGGTTTGCTCGGTGGCGGGTCGGACAAAAACGCCTTGCTCGACGGTCTGCTGGGTAACGTCAAGGACACCCACGACCTGAACAACGCCTTCAGCGCGCTGGGTATGGACAGCGGCATGATCGGCCAGTTTGCTCCGGTGATCCTTGAATACCTCGGCCAGCAGGGCGTGGCCAGTTCGCTGCTGCAGAACCTGGGTGGAATCTGGGGGGCCGGTATCTGATCAGCCGCGCTCGCTGCGCAAGGCGGCGATGCGCTGATCTTTTTCGATCCAGAGCTGGTTGACCCAGTTCTGGACATGCTCGCGAAACACCGGGTCGTTTTCGTAATCGCCCTGCCACAGCGCCGGGTCCAGCTCGCGGGTCTGGATGTCGATAATGACCTTCGGCACCGCACCGCTGATCAAATCCCAGAACCCCGGAGTCCGTTCCTGGGGGTACACCACCGTCACATCCAGCACCGCGTCCAGTTGCTCGCCCAGCGCCGCCAGCACGAATGCCACACCACCGGCCTTGGGTTTGAGCAGGTGGGTGAAGGGTGACTGTTGCTGTTGGCGCTTGGCGGCGGTGAAGCGTGTGCCTTCGAGGTAATTCACCACAGTGACCGGTTGGCGCTTGAACAGCTCGCAGGCCTGGCGGGTGATTTCCAGGTCCTTGCCGGCCAGCTCCGGGTTTTTTGCCAGAAAGGCCTTGGTGTAGCGCTTCATGAACGGGTAATCCAGCGCCCACCAGGCCAGGCCCAGGAACGGTACCCAGATCAGCTCTTTCTTGAGGAAGAACTTGAAGAACGGCGTGCGTCGGTTAAGAACCTGGATCAGCGCCGGGATGTCGACCCAGGACTGGTGATTGCTGATGACCAGATAGGAGGTGTCGCGACGCAAGTCGCCGCCGCCGCGTATGTCCCAGCGGGTGGGGATGCACAGGGCGAAGATCAGTTTGTCGATTTCGGCCCAGGTCTCGGCGATCCACATCACTGCCCACGAGGCGTAGTCGCGAAGGCGCCCGGGCAGGACCAGTTTGAGCAGTGCGAACACCATCAATGGTCCGAACAGCACCAGGGTGTTGAGTAACAGCAGCAGGGTGACGAAACAGCCGGTGAGCAGGCGGCGCATACATGACTCTTGCAAACAGGTGGGCGGGCCATGATAAGCAGCTTCGGGCGGCAGGCCAAATCGAGGTGAAACGAGCAACCTGTGGCGAGCGAAGTGATCTGTGGGAGCAAAGCTTGCTCGCGATGAAGGTAACGCCATTTCTCTGGAACCGTGGTGCCTGTATCGCGAGCAAGCTTTGCTCCCACAGACCCGCTTTCCCCGGCAGAGATGTTCTTGACGCCAACCGAACGAATTCACCGCCCACGGTCTAAAATCCCGCTGCCCACCCTTACAAAGGAAGTCCATTACGTGAAATCCCTTCTCGCCCTGCTTTCCCTGGTGGCCCTTCCAGTGCTGGCCGCCGAGCCGACCCTGTACGGGCGCTACGAATACATCGCGCTGCCGGAAATCGGCGGTGAAGTGCTCAAGGCCAAGATGGACACCGGCGCCCTGACGGCCTCGCTGTCGGCCAAGGACATCGAAACCTTTACCCGCGACGGCGAGGACTGGGTGCGGTTCCGCCTGGCGACCAAAGACGCGAGCAACAAGATCTATGAACACAAGGTCGCACGCATTAGCAAGATCAAGACCCGTTCGGAGGAAGACGAAGACGACGAATCGGCTGCCCCCAGCAAACGTCCGGTGGTGGAGCTTGAAATGTGCCTGGGTGATGTCAAGCGCACCGTTGAGGTCAACCTGACGGACCGCAGCAGCTTTAACTACCCGCTGCTGATTGGCGCCAAGGCCCTGCGCAAGTTCGACGCGGCGGTGAACCCGGCCCGACGCTACACCGCGGACAAGCCCGACTGCTGATTTCCCTGATTGACGTGCCCCCAGGGTTGGGGCACCGTTCCGGCAACTTTACTGTCGGGCGCCGACGCCATGCCTCACATTCTGATTGTCGAAGACGAAGCCGCCATTGCCGATACGCTGGTGTTTGCCCTGCAAGGGGAGGGTTTCGGCACCACCTGGCTGAGCCTCGGCGCGGCCGCGCTTGAGCATCAGAAACACACCCCGGCGGACCTGATCATCCTCGACGTGGGCCTGCCGGATATCAGCGGATTCGAGACGTGCAAAAATCTCAGACGTTTCAGCGACGTTCCGGTCATCTTTCTTACAGCCCGGGATGCTGAGATCGACCGGGTGGTAGGGCTGGAGATCGGGGCCGACGATTATGTGGTCAAACCGTTCAGCCCTCGGGAAGTGGCGGCAAGGGTCCGCGCGATCCTCAAGCGGGTCGCGCCGCGACCGTCCACCGATCTGGGCGCCGGGCTATTTCAGGTCGACACCGACCGGGTGCAGATCAACTATCGCGGCAAACCGCTGAACCTCACCCGCCACGAATTTCGCCTGTTGAACTGTCTGCTGGAGCAACCCGAGCGTGTGTTCAGCCGCGAACAACTGCTCGACGCCCTGGGAGTGGCCAGTGATGCCGGCTACGAGCGCAGCATCGACAGCCACATCAAGAGCGTGCGCGCTAAATTGCGCCTGGTCAGGGCCGAGGCTGAACCGATCCAGACTCACCGTGGCCTGGGTTACAGCTACAGCCCGGGGCATAGCTGATGTCGCTGGGTATCCGGATTTTCCTGGTGTATGTGCTGTTCATCGGTTTGACCGGGTATTTCGTCCTCAACACGGTGATGGAAGAAATACGCCCCGGCGTGCGCCAGTCCACCGAAGAAACCCTGGTGGACACCGCCAACCTGATGGCCGAGATCCTGCGGGACGATTTCAAGGCCGGCACCCTCAACCAGAACCGCTGGCCGCAACTGCTCAAGGCTTACGGTGAGCGCCAGCCGGCGGCATCGATCTGGGGTTTGCCAAAGAACCAGGTCAACCATCGTATCTACGTCACGGACGCCAAGGGCATCGTGGTGCTCGACTCCAGCGGTGCGGCGGTGGGCCAGGATTATTCGCGCTGGAACGACGTCTACCTGACCCTGCGCGGAGAATACGGGGCGCGCTCGACCCGCAGCGTTGCCGATGATCCGACGTCATCGGTGATGCACGTTGGCGCGCCGATTCGCGACAACGGCCGGATTATCGGCGTGGTCACTGTGGCCAAGCCCAACAGCTCGCTGCAGCCCTATGTCGACCGCACCGAGCGGCGCCTGTTGGCTTACGGTGCCGGGTTGATCGGCCTGGGGCTGCTGTTGGGCGCCGTGCTCTCATGGTGGCTGAGCGCGGCGCTGCGGCGCTTGACCGTTTATGCCGAGGCCGTCAGCCAGGGACAACGGGTGGAGGTGCCGCATTATCGCGGCGGCGAGTTCGAGCAACTGGCGGGCGCGGTGGAACACATGCGCACCCAACTGGAAGGCAAGGCTTACGTCGAGCGGTACGTGCACACCCTGACTCACGAGCTCAAGAGCCCGCTGGCGGCGATCCGTGGCGCCGCCGAGCTGCTCCAGAGCGACATGCCGAGTGCCCAGCGCCAGCGTTTCGTAAGCAACATCGACAACGAAAGCGTGCGCATGCAGCAGTTGATCGAGCGTTTGCTCAACCTGGCCCAGGTCGAGCAGCGACAAGGGTTGGAAGAAGAGGTCGAGGTGCCGCTGGCGACATTGATGGATGAACTGCTGGAAGCCCGCGGTGGTTGGATCGAAAGCCGGCAGTTGCGGATCGAGCGGCACATTGCCGTCGACCTGGCGCTGACGGGGGAGCCGTTTCTGTTGCGTCAGGCCTTGGGCAATTTGCTGGAGAACGCCCTGGACTTCACCCCCGTCAACGGGTTGTTGCGCCTGAGTGCCGAGCGTGTTGGCAACCGCGTCGAGATTCGGCTGTTCAACCAGGCCGAACCGATTCCCGACTACGCCCTGGCGCGCCTGAGCGAACGCTTCTACTCCCTGCCGCGACCGGACAGCGGCCGCAAGAGCACCGGTTTGGGGCTCAACTTCGTGGAGGAAGTGGTGCAGTTGCATGCCGGGGAATTCAGTATTGGCAATGTCGAGGGTGGGGTGGAGGTGGTTTTGCGGTTGCCCTGAAACTGAGGTGCAGCCTTCGCGAGCAAGCCCGCTCCCACAAGGACTGCGCCGAACCTGTGGGAGCGGGCTTGCCCGCGAAGGGGCCCGTTCAGTCTCCACACAATCTCCACAATCTCTCCATAACCCCAGCACACTGCTGGCTCAAGCTCGCCCTCATTCGAACAGGGAGAGCCCCACATGAACCGCAGCCTCGCCATAAAACTGGGCATGATCGCCCTATTGATCCTCTTGCTGATGATCCCGCTGTTGATGATCAACGGCCTCATCGACGAGCGTCAGGAACTGCGCGACGGCGTACTGCAGGACATCGCCCGCAGTTCCAGTCACAGCCAGCAACTCATCGGGCCGATGATCGTGGTGCCGTTTCGCAAGGATGTGCGGGTCTGGAATACCAACGAGAAGACCGGGGTGCGTTTCCTGGAAACCGTTGAGCAAAGCGGTGAGTTGTATTTTCTGCCGGAGCAATTGGACATCGACGGCCAGATCCGCACAGAAACCCGTGCACGCGGTATCTATGAAGCGCGGTTGTTTCATGCCGACAACCGGATCGACGGCCACTTCAAGGTGCCTGAGCGTTTCGGCGTGGCCGCCAAGGATTTTGCCGACTACCGCTTTGACGAACCGTACCTGAGCGTGGGCATCAGCGACATCCGCGGCATCGAGAATGCACTGACCCTGACGTTCAACCAGCAGACCGTCGATTTCCTGCCCGGCTCGCGGATCGGCTGGCTGGGACAGGGCGTGCATGTGCCGCTGCCGATGGTCACGGCCCAGGGCAGCATTGAGCTGACCTTCGGTTTTGACCTGCGGCTGCAAGGCACCGGTCAGTTACAGATTCTGCCGGTAGGTAAATCCACCCAAGTGCACCTGTCGGCCGACTGGCCGCACCCAAGCTTTATCGGCAACTATTTGCCTACCCAGCGCGACATCAATGAGCAGGGCTTCAGTGCCGACTGGCAGACATCGTTTTTCTCTACAAATTTGCTGGAAACCCTGCAGGCCTGCGAGCCAAGCGATGGCTGTGAAGCGTTCCGCAGCCGTGCCTTTGGTGTGAGTTTCATCGATCCGGTGGACCAATACCTCAAGAGCGATCGGGCGATCAAATATGCACTGCTGTTCATAGCGCTGACGTTTGCCGGGTTCTTTCTCTTCGAGGTACTCAAGACCCTGGCGGTGCATCCGGTTCAGTACGCGTTGGTGGGCGTGGCGTTGGCGTTCTTTTACCTGTTGCTGCTGTCCCTGTCGGAACACATCGGTTTTGCCCTGGCGTACTTGGTATCAGCCAGCGCCTGTGTGCTGCTGATCGGATTCTACGTTTGCCATGTGTTGCGCAGCGTGAGCCATGGCCTGGGGTTTTCGGCAGGGTTGGCGGGCTTGTACGGTTTGCTCTATGGATTGTTGAGTGCCGAGGACTACGCCTTGCTGATGGGCTCGCTGTTGCTGTTCGGCCTGCTCGGTGTGTTCATGATATTGACCCGTAAGCTGGACTGGTACCGGGTGGGAGCCAAGCCTGCGGCGGCGATGACGTTCGATCTGGGAGAGGTGAAATGAGCCGGTCGCTGGGGTTGCGCGAGGACCGGCAATGGCGGGAAGTGTTGGTGATGCGGGTAGCGCAGTTGTTTCCCTTGGATCCGCTGCGCTGCCATCGCGGGCAAGCCTTGCTCCCACAAGGGCCGGGCTCAACCTGTGGGAGTAAGGCTTGCCCGCGATGACGTCGGTACAGTCACCGCAAAGTCAGACCTTGGGCACCGTCTCAACCATCGAGGGCCGCAAGCTCACTTCGGCAAACCACTGTGCCAGTTGCGGATTGGTCTTGCGCCATTCCAGGTCGGGATGGCGCAGGTCCAGGTAACCCAGGGCGCAGGCCACACTGATGGATGCAATGTCGAAATGGCAGGCCAGTTCGGCAATTGCCTCGGCTTCGAGCATGCCCAGGGCGCGGCGGATCTTGTCCCGTTGCGCATCGAGCCACTCGGCCCAGTGTTTTTCTGAAGGTCGCAGGGCGGTTTCGTAGCGAATCATCACCGCGGCATCCATGATCCCGTCAGCCAGGGACGCCAGGGTCAGGCGCCGCCACCGGGCCGCGCCGTCCCGGGGGATCAGCGGATTGCCGACATGCTGGTGGTCGAGGTAATCAAGAATGACGCGACTGTCGTGGATCACATTTCCATTGGCCAGGCGCAGGGCCGGGATCTTGCTCAGGGGGTTGTCATCAATGAGCGCCAAATCCGGTCTGACTGGCGTGAGCTGGCTGAGCTGCAACGCCACGCGGTCCTGCTGGCCGGTTTCGTGCAGCAGCACCAGGACCTTGCGCACGAAAGGCGAAGCGGGGTTGTGGAACAACGTCATGCTGGGGGCCGACATGCAGGTATCCTCGATTAACGGGCAGGGGCTTAGCCTAGACAGTTCCAAGGCGGCTGGCGAGTTCCAGTGTGGGAGCGGGCTTGCTCGCGAAGGCGGCGTGTCAGAAACAAAATCGCGACTGACACGCCGCCTTCGCGAGCAAGCCCGCTCCCACAGGGGACGCGTCTGGCAGGAGTTATCCGCGTTTGAATAAGCCCCAAGTCGCCAAGACCGTCGGTATTCCCAGCCCAACCCAGCTCACGGCATCCCAGGCCCCATCGCCCAGCAATGCCGAAAATAACCCCGCCGCGCTCAGCACGCCGATTGCCACGGGAATACCAAACACTTTCCAGAAACTCGACTGCCGGGGCCTCACGAAGCGACCTCCGTGCCGAGGGTTGCGCGCTTGGCCGCTTTTCGCCGCACGACCCACAGGTAAACGCCGCTGCCGAGGACGATGATGGTCAGCACGTCCAGGGTCGCCCAGAAAATTTGCATCGGCCGACCGCCGTAGTCACCGAAGTGCAGCGGCAGGGACAGGCTCATCATATCCATGTACCACGGCCGTTCAGCCACGGCAGTGACATCCAGGGTGCTGGCGTCGATCAATACGGGTGTCAGCAAATGGGAGGTCAGGTGGGTGTCACCTTTCATGAACACGCTGTAGTGGTGTGCGCTGGAAAACAGCGTGCCGGGGAAGGCGATGAAGCTGGGTTCCATGCCCGGCGCAACCTCTTTGGCGATGTCCAGCAAGCGGGTCGCCGGGGCCAGTTGCGTCAGCGGCGGGGCGTCGCGATAGGGCTCGACCATGGCGCTGAGGCTGTCGTTGCGCCAGGCGGCGATGATCAGGTCGGCGCACGCCGCGATGACGCCGGTCACGCCCACCGTCAGCGCCCAGACCAGCGTGACCACGCCGATCAGGTTGTGCAAATCGAGCCAGCGCAGGCGCGTGGATTTGTCCTGGCGCACCGTGGCGAATTTCAGGCGACGCATGAACGGCAGGTACAACACCACACCGGAGACGATGGCGATCACGAACAACAGGCCCATGAACGCCAACAGTAACTTGCCTGGCAAGCCGGCGAACATATCCACATGCAAGCGCAGCATCACCATCATGAAACCGCCGTTGGCCGAGGGCATTTCCAGGGCCTCGCCGGTGCGGGCATCGAGCATGAACGTGTGAGAGGAGTTGGGTTCGGTGCCCGGCGTCGGCGCCATGATGGTGATGACACCGTTGGGATCATCCTCGTCCCAGCCAAAATACTGGACCACCTCACCCGGGCGATGGGCCTTGGCTTTTTCCACCAGTTGCGCAAGGTCCAACTGTGGTGTGTTGGCCGGCATCTGCCGAAGCTCGGGAGCATCGCCTAGCAGGTGTTCGATTTCGTGATGAAAAATCAACGGTAGGCCGGTGATCGCCAGCATCAGCAGAAACACCGTGCAGATCAGGCTGGTCCAGGTGTGGACGAAGGACCAGCGGCGGATGGTTTTGCTTTTCATGATTGATCCGAATGCAAAAGGGCCCCGATGCCTGAGGTCTGCCGAGAAACCTGTGGGAGCGGGCTTGCTCGCGAAAGCGGTGTGCCAGACAACATCAATGTTGACTGTTACGCCGTCTTCGCGAGCAAGCCCGCTCCCACAGGGATTTCATTTGACTGACGGATCTCAGTTACAGGTGCCCTCAAAAGATTTTGCAAATGCTAACCGTTTACCATTTGTATTTCACGCTGGCGACGACGCTGCGTTGATCGCCGTAGTAGCAGTAGGAACCGTCACAAGTGGACAGGTAGTCCTTGTTGAAGACGTTTTTTGCGTCCACCGCCACCGAAACCCCTTTGAGCGAGTTGTTCAGGCGCCCCAGGTCGTAATGGGCCGACGCGTCATACACGGTATAGGAACCGACATGTCCCCAATCGGTGTTGGTGGTGTTGCCATAGGTGTCGCCGACATAACGCACACCTGCACCGACACCAAAGCCGTCCAGCGGGCCGTTGTGCCAGGTGTAATCGGCCCATGCGGTAGCCTGGTGACGCGGCACCTGGGCCATGCGCTTGCCTTCTTCAGCCGCGGTGCCTTTGGTGATTTCGCTGTCGTTGTAGGTGTAGGAGCCGACCAGCTTCAGGCTGTCGGTCACGTCACCGGTCGCCTCCAGTTCGAGGCCGCGTACTCGCACTTCACCTACTTGGCGGGTGATGTTGTTTTCGGTGACGGAGTTGTTTTGCTGGGTCAGGTCGAACACCGCCGCCGTCAGCAGGGTTTTGGTGCCGGGCGGCTGGTACTTGATGCCGGCTTCATACTGTTCGCCTTCGGTCGGCTTGAATGCATCGGTGCTGTTGACGTTGGTGCCGGCCGCTGCCTGGAAGGACTGGGCAAAGGAAATATACGGCGTCACGCCATTATCGAAGACGTAGCTCAGCGCCGCGTTGCCGCTGAATTTCTTGTCGCGCTGGGTGTTGGTCGCCCCGGCCTGGTTGTGGAACTCGGTGCCGGTGTGAATCCAGTCTTCACGACCACCGAGGGTCAGGCGCCAGTTGTCCAGGGCGATCTGGTCCTGGACGTAGAGACCGGTTTGCTGGGTCTTCTGGTTGTAGTCGTACATGGTGAAATACTGAACGTTGGAAAAATCCTGTCCGTAGATCGGGTTATGGATATTGCTGTCGGGAACACCGGTGGAACCCCACAGCCAACGCGAATTGCTGTTGGAACGTTGGTGATCCAGGCCCAGCAGCAAGGTGTGGCTCAGGCTTGCCGTCTGGAAATCGGCCTGGAAGTTGTTGTCGACGGCGAACTGACTGATGTCTTCGTCAACAATCCCGGCGCTGCGCTTGACGGTGCCGTCGGGGCTTACTGCTTGGTCAGGAGGAAATGTTCCCGCCGTGATGCCTTGGGACTCCAGATCGCTCTTGGTATAGCGCAGGTTCTGGCGGAACTGCCAGGTGTCGTTCAAACGATGTTCAAACGCATAGCCGAGGGCGTAGTAGGTGCGGTCGTAGAATTCCCAGTCCGGGTCACCCAGGTTTTTGTGGTGGGAAATCTTGCCGGCCGGCGACGATAGCTTGGTGCCTTGCAGTGGCAGGAATTGCCCGGTGATGCCGGTGTCGTCGCGGGTGTACTGAGACAGGAACGTCAGGCGGGTGTCGTCGTTGATGTTCCAGGTCAGACTTGGGGCGATGTTGTAGCGTTTGTCCGGGATGTGATCGACCTGGGCGTTGCTGTCGCGCACCGTGCCGCTGAGCCGATACAGGAACTGGCCTTCGTCATCGACCTTGCCGGTGCTGTCGAAGTTGATCTGCTTGTGTTCGTTGCTGCCGGCTTGCAGTTCGACCTCGTGGCTGCTTTGAGCTTGCGGGCGACGGCTGACCATGTCCAGCATGCCACCGGGTGGCGTCTGGCCGTAGACCGAAGATGCCGGACCACGCAGCACGGCGATGCGTTCGAGGTTCCAGGGCTCGATTTTCGGCGTGACGTAGTTGCCCTTGGGCAGCGGCAGGCCATCGAGAAACTGCGTCGGTACAAAGCCGCGCACCAGCAGCCAGTCATTGCGTGAGTCCGAGCCGTAGCCGCTGCTCTGCACGCCAGCGGTGTAGCGCAGGGCGTCATTGAGGTTGAGGACCGAGCGATCTTCCATCTGCTGGCGTGTGACCACGGAAACCGAGCGTGGCAGTTCGACAATCGGCGTATCCGTCTTGGTGCCGGCCGCCGTGCGAGTGGCGACGTAGCCGTCGGTCGGGCCCCACGCGGTTTCGCTGAGGCCGGCGCCGATCACGCTGGTTTCCGGCAGCGCCATGACGCCTTCGGGTACGGCCACCAGGCTGTAGGTGCCGGCGCTGCTTTGTTCCAGTTGAAGGCCTGTGCCGCGCAAGGCCTCACGCAATGCACCAATGGCGTCGAACTGGCCCTGGACCGGTGCCGAGTTTTTTCCCGAGGCCAGGGACGGGGTCAGGCTCAGGGCAAGCCCGGCCTGACTGGCGATCTGGTTCAAGGTGGTGGCCAATGGCGCGGCGGGCAAGTTGTAGGCGCGCACGCTCGAAGCTTGTTCGGCGGCCAGCAACGGGCCGCTGACCAACGGGGCGGCAAAAGCGATGGCAACGGCCCAACAGACTGGGGCGCAACAGGGTGTCTAGCGGGCGGGACATACGGCGGCTCCTGAATGGAAATATTTCTCAATTGCCTGGGTGCCGGATGAAAATTCAAAAGTGATAGGGCTGGATGAAAATAATTTAGATTCGGTTTGCGGATTGAGGCGTCCAGTCTGGTTTTTGTGCTGAGGCAACAGGCCTCTTCGCGAGCAAGCCCGCTCCCACAGGAGTCCGCATTTCCATGTGGGAGCGGGCTTGCTCGCGAAGGCGGCCTACCTGATAAAAGATCTCTCAGGGTTTCGGCGCGGCCCTCGGCCCCACCACTACCCACCAGCGCGTGTGATGCTCGACCTGCACCGGCAAGGTCGGCAGCAGGGCGCTCAATGCCAGATCGGTATCGTGCAGCGGGAAGCTGCCAGTGATGCGCAGGTCTGCCACGTGTGGCTCGACGCCCAGGTAGCCGCGCCGATAGCGCCCCAGCTCATGGACCAGGTCTTCGAGGCGGGCGTTGTCCACCACCAGCATGCCGCGGGTCCAGGCATCGACGCCCGGACTCAGGACCATCGTCGGCCCGAGGCCGCCGCGGCGCATCAACACCTGCTGGCCTTCGCGCAAGATCTGTTCTTCGTCGGTGGCCTGCGGATGCGCCGCCACCGCCGACTTCAACACGCTCAGGCGCGTGCCTTCTGCTTCTCGCTTGACCAAAAATCGGGTGCCCAGGGCGCGCATGCTGCCTTCGCGGGTTTCAACGATAAACGGACGCGGATCGTTGTGGCCGGTTTCCACCAGGATCTCGCCTTCTTGCAGGACAATACGTCGCTGCGTGTCATCGAAACGCACGTCCAGCGCACTGTGGGTGTTGAGGTTGATCAGCGTGCCGTCGGCCAGGCGCAGGATGCGTTGCTCGCCGGTGGCGGTGCGCTGGTCGGCCAGCCAGTAATCCAGCGGCAAGTAACGATCTCCGGCAAACAACGCCAGACCGATCACTGCAACAATGCTGGCCAGGCTGCTGCCGACCTTGCGCACCCGGCGACGAATGTTTGCTCTGGATTGCAACAACGCGGCTCGCCCAGGGCCGTTGGCGACACTGAAACGTTGGTCGAGCATGCCCAACTGCCGCCAGGCCCGGGCGTGTTCTTCGTCGGCGGCATGCCATTGGGCGAACGCTTCACGCTCCTGGGCGCTGCCGCCGCCTGAATCCAGGGACAGTTGCCAGGCAATGGCCGCATCCAGAACCCCGGTCGAGACGGGTTTGGAAGAAGGCGTGCTCATGTTGGCTCACCATAAAGTGCGATGTAGCACTGGCGCATGCCCTGGGCCAGGTACTGCCGCACCCGTGGCACGGAAACCCCCAGGCGCTCGGCGATTTCTGCATGGCCGAGGCCGTCGAGGCGGTTATAAAGGAAGGCGGCACGGGCCTTGCTCGACAATTTTCCGAGCAGCCGGTCAATAGCCTTGAGGTCTTCGAGGATCAGTTGCTGCTCTTCCACCGACGGCTGTTCGTTTTCCGGGATCAGCATCAGCTCGGTGAGGTAAGCCTGCTCCAGCGCCGCCCGACGGAAATAATCGAACAGCAACCCCTTGGCGATCGCCACCAGAAACGCCCTGGGCTCCCGGGGCGCTGTCAGATCCTCCCGGCCCAGCAGGCGCACGAAGGTATCCTGGCTCAGATCTTCGGCCCGCTGTGGGCAGGCCACGTTGCGGCGCAGCCATGCCAATAGCCACCTGCGATGGTCACGGTACAACGCACCAACCAGATCACTGTGGGGGCTTGGGACTGACGACACGAAGCATCACCGACGTTTTAAGTAACGAGAATTGTTCGCGATTGTCGCAGAGACGGGGGAGGGAAAGCAATTGGCGCTGGTCGGAGCACGATCCGCGGGTTCAGGTGATCCGTGGGAGCAAGGCTTGCCCCCACAGGTCAAGCAGCCTTGGATTAAAGCGAAGGCGCCCGTTGCCGCCGCTTCCATTGGCTCAGGCGCTGTTGCAGGTCAAGCGGGCTATGGATCTGCTGCTGACGGGCACGGCTGAACAGAATGAGCGCCAATTCGGCGGTGGCCAGGGCGTCGGCGCTGGCGTTATGGCGGTCGAAGACTTGCAGTTTGCACCAGTCGATCCAGTCGTCCAGTCCAGCCTTGCGCAAGTGCGCCTGAGGACAGAGCATCGGCGCCAGGTCAGCGACATCCAGAAACGGATGCTGCAAGCGATAACCGAGGTAGTCCTTCAGGGCCCGCCCCAGCATGTGGGAGTCAAACGGTGCGTGGAACGCCAGCAGTGGACTGTCGCCGACGAACTCCATGAACGCCAGCAGCGCCTCGGCCGGATCGCTGCCGGCGGCGATTTCACTCGGCGCCAGGCCATGGATCAATACACTTGGCCCCAGCTTCTGCTTGTCGCACTGCAAGGTGCGCTCGAACTGCTGGCTGAAGTCGATGGCACCGTCTTCTATGACGATCGCACCAATGGACAGCACCTGATCTTTATTCAGGTTCAGCCCCGTGGTTTCCAGATCCAGCACCACCCAGCGTTGCTCTCTCAGGCTGTACTCCCCCAGAGGCGAAGGTGCCGGCAGGCGGTCCAGGCGCTGTTGCACGTATTCAGACAACATCGGTTGGACCGGGCGTAACCAGGAAAAAATGCTCACAACTGGTACCTCAGCGTCAGGCTGCTTTGCAGCCGTTGGGCCTGGCGCAGGGATTCGCGCAGAATGCGCCGGTCCAGATGATTGAGGCTGTCGGGGTCGACCCGGTTGGAGTAGGGCAGGTTCTCGCGGGTTTGCAGTTGATGTTGTTGCATCCGGGTTTGCTGAATGAAGTGATAGGCCTCTTCATAGGCCGCGCCATCGAGCGGTTGGATCACGTCCTTGATGACCAGTTGCCGCAGGCGCTCCAGGGTATTGTTGGCTTCGATGCCATTGGCCAGGGCCAGCAGGCGGGCGCCGTCGACAAAAGGCGTCAGGCCTTGCACCTTCAGGTCCAGAGTGGCTTTTTCGCCGTTCTTGCGGCTGAGCACGAAATCCCTGAAGCGTCCCACCGGCGGACGATGACGCAGCGCGTTCTCGGCCATCATGCGCTGGAACAGGCGGTTATCGGCCACCTGTTCGAGCACCTGCTGGCGCAACTGCTCACAGCCTTGCTCGTCGCCCCAGACCACCCGCAGGTCGAAATAGATACTCGAGCTCAACAGGTTTTCCGGCGTCGCTTCCCGAATGAACGCGGCAAAGCGTCGGGCCCATTCGGCGCGGGACAGGCACAGCTCCGGGTTGCCGGCCATGATGTTGCCCTTGCACAAGGTGAAACCACAGAGGGCCAGGCTCTGGTTGATCTGTTGGGCGATGGGCAGCAGCAGCCCGCGGATCTGCGCCGCATGGGCGGCGTCCCGGGCTTCGAACAGGATGCCGTTGTCCTGGTCGGTGTGCAGGGTCTGCTCGCGTCGGCCTTCACTGCCGAAACACAACCAACTGAACGGCACGCCCGGATCACCCTTGTCGGCCAGGGTCAGTTCGATGACCCGGCACACGGTGTGGTCGTTGAGCAGTGTGATGATCTGGGTGATCTGCGTTGACGATGCGCCATGGGCCAGCATGCGCTCGACCAATTGCCCGATCTCGCCGCGCAGGGCCACCAGGCTCTCCACTTTCGGGGCGCTGCTAATGGTCCGTGCCAGATGCACCAGGTCGACCCGCTGCAGGGAAAACAGATCGCGTTCGGACACCACGCCGCACAAGCGGTGGTCCTTGACCAGACAAACATGGGCGATATGGCGCTCAGTCATGGCAATGGCCGCGTCGAAGGCGCTGTGGTCCGGCGAAAGATAAAAAGGTGTCGGGGTCATATGCGCGGCAATGGCTTCGGAAAAATCCCCGGAACCGTCGGCGACCACATGCCGCAGGTCACGCAGGGTAAAGATCCCTACCGGCGCTTTCTGCTCGTTCACCACTACAATGCTTCCGACCTGCTGCTCGTGCATCAGTTTCACCGCTTCGCGCAGTGGCATGTCAGGGGGGCAACTCACCGGATGACGCATCGCCAGTTCGCCCAGCCGGGTGTTGAGGGAGTACTGGGTGCCCAGGGTTTGCGCGGACTTCTGCTGGACTTGCTGATTGAATTGGTCAAGCAGACTGCTGACCCCACGCAGGGCGAAATCACGAAACGGGCTCGACAGGGCGAACAGTTTGATGAATGCCGGCTTGTTCAACTGCAGGCAAAAGGTGTCCTCGCCGGCCCGGTGCTCAGTGCGGGTGGCTCGCTCCCCCAGCAGCGCGGCAAGGGGGAAGCATTCGCCGGTGGTGATTTCGAAAGTGGTCTCGGTGCCTGCTTTCGCCGAATGCGGACGTTCGCCCACGACCCGGCCCTGCTTGACGATATAGAAGTGTTCCACCGTACCGTCGGCCGGTTTGATGATGGTTTCTCCCAGTGCGTAAAAACGCAGCAGGCATTGCTCCACCAGGTAAGCCAGGTGAGCGTTTTCCATTTGGTTGAACGGGGGAAAACGCTGAAGGAATTGCAGCGTTCCCTGGATGTTCTGCAACACCGCGGTTTTCCCTGCCTGGGTAAAGGCGTCCGTTTTTTTCATAACCATGGCGCAGTCTTTTTTGAATTGTAGTGGTCGGATCTGTCCCCATGGTCAACCCCTGAGGGTAGGGTGCCCATTGGACGTAAGTCTAGGTCGCCGCAAAGGCGGCGAAACTGTAGAAAAATCCCACGTTTGGCCTCCGAAAAGCCTGCAACAAATATACTTGGAAAAAAATCCGACGAAGTGCACATTGAAGCGCAGCAGAACGATGTCTGACCACTGTGCCGGGGACCGATTTAAAGAACGTAGAGAGCATCATGTCCGACCACGATATTTTGAGTGACGCCGAGCGCGAGGCGCTGAGTGCCGTCATGCTGGAACCTGATTTGCCGCCGCAGCGAGTCTTGATCGTCGATGACGACAAGGACGCCCGCGAGTTGCTCTCGGAAATTCTGGCGCTGGACGGTATTCATTGCATGACCGCCGCCAGCGGTGAAACGGCGCTCAAGTTGCTGGAAACCAAGCCGTCGATCGGCCTGTTGATCACTGACTTGCGTATGGGCAATGTCGATGGCCTGGAGCTGGTCCGTCTGGTGCGGGAGTCGGAGCGGGCAGCGTTGCCGATTATCCTCGTCTCCGGCGATGCGGACGTGAAGGACGCCATTGAAGCGATGCATCTGAGCGTAGTGGATTTTTTGCTCAAGCCCATTGATACGGAAAAATTGCTGGGCCTGGTCAAGCATGAGCTGGGGATGGACCTTTAAAATTGTCTGTGGAGGCAAGGCTTGCTCCCACAGATAAATCCCCCTCGCCCCGATGAGTCGAGCATCAGCCAGGGCTTGGTGATTTTGCAATGAAAAAGCCCTGATCGAAAGATCAGGGCTTTTTTTTCGTTGCAGTGTCTACCGCTCAATCACAGCCCATTGGCTGCCTTGAACTCGCGACGGCGACGGTGCAGCACCGGCTCGGTATAGCCGTTAGGCTGCCGGGTGCCTTCGATCACCAACTCCACCGCCGCCTGGAAGGCGATGTTGCTGTCGAAGTCCGGTGCCAGTGGCCGGTACAGCGGGTCGCTGGCGTTCTGGCGGTCCACCACCGGCGCCATGCGCTTGAGGCTTTCCATCACCTGCTCCTGGGTGACGATGCCGTGGCGCAGCCAGTTGGCGATGTGCTGGCTGGAAATACGCAGCGTCGCACGGTCTTCCATCAGGCCAATATCGTTGATGTCCGGCACCTTGGAGCAACCTACGCCCTGGTCGATCCAGCGCACCACGTAACCGAGGATGCCCTGGGCGTTGTTGTCCAGTTCGTTCCTGATCTGCTCCGGTGTCCAGTTCGGGTTGACGGCCAGCGGGATGGTCAGGATGTCGTCCACCGAGGCGCGGCTACGTTTGGCCAGTTCGGCCTGACGGGCGAACACGTCGACCTTGTGATAGTGCAGCGCGTGCAGCGCAGCAGCGGTCGGCGATGGAACCCATGCGGTATTGGCACCGGCCATAGGATGAGCGATTTTCTGCTCCAGCATCGCGGCCATCAGGTCCGGCATGGCCCACATGCCCTTGCCAATTTGCGCGCGACCCTGCAAGCCGGTGCTCAGGCCGATATCCACGTTCCAGTTTTCGTACGCGGCGATCCACTTTTCGGCCTTCATGTCGGCCTTGCGCACCATCGGGCCGGCTTCCATGGACGTGTGGATTTCGTCGCCGGTGCGGTCCAGGAAACCGGTGTTGATGAACACCACGCGTTCGCTGGCGGCCTTGATGCAGGCCTTGAGGTTGACCGTGGTCCGGCGCTCCTCGTCCATGATCCCGACCTTGAGGGTGTTGCGCGGCAGGTTCAGCACGTCTTCGACGCGGGCGAACAGCTCGTTGGTGAACGCGGCTTCTTCCGGCCCGTGCATCTTCGGCTTGACGATGTACACCGAGCCGGTACGGCTGTTGCGCCGCGAAGTATTGCCGTTGAGGCTGTGGATCGCCGCCAGGCTGGTGATCAAGCCGTCAAGGATGCCTTCCGGTACTTCATGACCGTCCTTGTCCAGGATCGCGTCGATGGTCATCAGATGACCGACGTTACGCACGAACAGCAGCGAGCGGCCATGCAGGGTCAGGCCCGAACCATCGACAGTCGTGTACGCACGATCGGGGTTCATGGTGCGGGTAAACGTCTGACCGCCCTTGGCGACCTGTTCCGACAGATCGCCCTTCATCAGGCCGAGCCAGTTACGGTAGATCACCACTTTGTCATCGGCATCAACGGCGGCGACCGAGTCTTCGCAGTCCATGATGGTGGTCAGCGCGGCTTCCATCAGGATGTCTTTGACGCCGGCGGCATCGGTCTGGCCGACGGGGGTGCTGGCGTCGATCTGGATTTCGAAATGCAGGCCGTTGTGCTTCAACAGCACGGCGGTCGGTGCCGAGACATCGCCCTGGAAGCCAATCAACTGGGCATCGTCACGCAGGCCGCTGTTGCTGCCGCCCTTGAGGGTGACCACCAGTTTGCCGTCGACGATTTTATAAGCGGTGGAATCGACATGGGAGCCGGCTGCCAGCGGGGCTGCTTCGTCGAGGAAGGCGCGGGCAAAGGCGATGACCTTGTCGCCGCGCACCTTGTTGTAGCCTTTGCCTTTTTCCGCACCATCGGCTTCCCTGATGGCGTCGGTGCCGTACAGCGCGTCGTACAGCGAACCCCAGCGGGCGTTCGATGCGTTGAGAGCGAAGCGGGCATTCATCACCGGCACGACCAACTGCGGGCCGGCCATGCGGGCGATTTCGTCATCGACATTTTGCGTCGTGGCCTGGAAGTCCGCCGCTTCTGGCAGCAGATAACCGATGTCTTGCAGGAAGGCTTTGTAAGCCACGGCATCGTGGGCGTGGCCGGCGCGGGCCTGGTGCCAGGCATCGATCTGTGCCTGGAAATCGTCGCGTTTGGCGAGTAGGGCTTTGTTCTTCGGGGCCAGGTCGTGGATGACTTTGTCGGCACCGGCCCAGAACGCATCGGCGGTGAGGCCGGTTCCGGGGATGGCTTCGTTATTCACGAAGTCGAACAGGACTTTGGCGACCCGCAGGCCACCGACTTGAACGTGTTCAGTCATTGCTTGCCTCACTCTGCTCAGCTATTTCGCTTTTCAGCTCTTCGATTTTGACAATGAAGCCTCGGGACATTTAAACCACAAACCCCGGAACCAGTACATGCCATCGCTGGCGGCTGGGTGGGACCTATCACGGGCGTTAAGCCTTGCTGACGGGGCTTTCAGGGATGCGACTGCGCCTTAAGCGGACATCGGTCCAACGTTATGTAGTGCGCGCTGCGGCATACTACATGATCAGTTGCGGTTGTGAAAATTAGACTAATTGCGTCGTTCCGCGACCCACTAAAGTGCTACGGTCACAACGAAGCACGGAATGTTCTCAAAAAAATGACATATTGTTCCAGTTAAATCTTTAAAGTTGTACACGATGTCTCTGGTGTCACCCTGTGGGAGCAAAGCTTGCTCGCGATGAAAACAACTCGCTCCTTCTGAAACCATGGCGCCTGTATCGCGAGCAAGCTTTGCTTCCACAGGGGTGAGGTATAAATCTTTAGGCCACAGTCTGCTCGCGATCACCTGCCTATACTGTCCCTTCCATCAACAAGAGGGCTCGCGCCATGGACCATCTCGTCATCACTGTTTTCGCCCCGGACAAGCCCAGGTTGGTCGAGCACATCGCCCTTTGCATCGCCGAGCATGGCGGTAACTGGCTGGAAAGCCGCATGTCGCGCCTGGCGGGACAATTTGCCGGAATCCTGCGCCTGAGTGTTCCGGCCGAGTCCCATGACGAACTGATCGAAGCCCTGCAAGGCCTGTCGGCCCACAACATCCGTGTGCTGATCGCTGAGGGCATCGTCGAAGAGTCCTGCACCTGGAAACCTATCGCGATGGAGCTGGTGGGTAACGATCGCCCTGGCATCGTGCGCGACATCACCCGCTTACTGAGTGAGCAGGGTGTCAACGTCGAGCGACTGGTCACGGACGTGCGACCGGCGCCGATGAGCAGCGAGTTGCTGTTTCACGCCGAAGCGATCCTCGGGGTGCCGGTGACCTTGTCTCTGGACACTTTGCAGGAACGTTTGGAAACCCTGGCCGATGAGCTGATGGTGGAACTGAAACTCAGTGACGAAAGCTGATACAGGTTATCCAAGGAAAAACTGCGCCTGCCTGTGGATAACCTGTAGAGACACGCCGCAAGCCCATACGGGCCGGGGCTTGATGACGAGTGATTAAAAAATCACCAGTTTTCAATAGCTTGTGCACAAACGGCGGGGATCAGGTTGTGGATAACCTTGGTGCGGATCGCCGCAGGCCACGTCGTGTGTGGCCTGCGCAGGGTTGTTCGATTTTTGATCAGCTGCGTCGGCGCATGCTCACCACGGCATCGATGCTGTACACCGCAAGCCCTGCCCAGATGAACAGGAACGCGACTAATGTGCTGGACGACAAATGCTCGTCGAACAGCAACACCGCCAGCAGTAGCACCAGCGTCGGGGCGATGTATTGCAGAAAGCCCAAGGTGGTATAGGGCAAGTGCCGGGCAGCGGCGTTGAAACACACCAGTGGTACCAGTGTCACGGGCCCCGCCGCCACCAGCCACCAGGCTTCGGAGGTGGTCCAGAAAACTGCTTGGGCACTGGTAGCCGCCGGGTTGAACAACAACCAGGCAACGGCGATCGGCACCAGCATCCAGGTTTCCACCACCAGCCCGGGTAGAGCCTTGACCGGGGCCTGCTTGCGGATCAGCCCATAAAAGCCGAAGGTCAGCGCCAGCACCAGCGACACCCACGGCAGGCTGCCCACTTGCCAGACCTGCTGCGCCACACCGACCGCGGCCAACCCCACCGCCAGCCACTGCATGCGCCGCAACCGTTCACCCAGGATCAACATACCGAGCAATACGTTCACCAGCGGGTTGATGTAGTACCCCAGGCTCGCTTCGAGCATGCGCCCGTTGTTCACCGCCCAGACATAGGTCAGCCAGTTGGCCGCGATCAGCGTACCGCTCAGGGCGAGGATCGCCAGTCGGCGTGGATTGTCCCGCAGTTCGCGCCACCAGCCCGGGTGTTTCCAGACCATCAGCAACGCCGCGCCGAACAGCGCCGACCACAGCACCCGGTGGATGATGATTTCCACCGAGGGCACGTTGGCGATGGCTTTGAAATAGATCGGGAACAGACCCCAGATGATGTAGGCGCTCAGGCCCAGGATATACCCGCGACGCGGGTTGGCGGCTTGCATGCAGAATCCTTGCTTAGGCAGCTAACAAAAGAGTGATTGTAAGGGGATTTGTCAGATTGTGCCGTGAACAGTGTGCACAATCCCCGCAGATCCCCTGTGGGAACGGGCTTGCTTGCGAAGGCGGCGTGCCTGGCAGCACAACTTTGCCTGACCCAGCGCTTTCGCGAGCAAGCCCGCTCCCACAGGATGATTCTGGGTTACATCAAAACAACTTCAACGGCTCCTCATTAAGCGCCGCCAGTTGCTCGCGCAACGCCAACACCTGGTCACCCCAGTAACGCTCGCTGCCGAACCACGGGAAGCTGCGCGGGAACGCCGGATCGTCCCAACGGCGCGCCAGCCAGGCGCTGTAATGCATCAGGCGCAGGGCACGCAGTGGTTCGATCAAGGCCAGTTCACGCGGGTCAAAGTCATGAAACTCGCGGTAACCGTCCATCAATTCCGACAACTGCCCCAGGCATTCCTGACGATCACCGGCGAGCATCATCCACAAGTCCTGTACCGCCGGCCCCATGCGGCAGTCGTCCAGGTCGACGATATGAAAAACCTCGTCGCGGCACATCATGTTGCCGGGGTGGCAGTCGCCGTGCATGCGGATGTTCTGGTGGGGCGTGGCGGCATAGACCTCTTCGACCCGTTTGAGCAGATCCCTGGCCACCGACTCGTAGGCCGGAAGCAGGCTGCGGGGTACGAAACCGCTTTGCAGCACGGTGGCCAGCGAATCATGGCCAAAATTTTTCACGCCCAACGCTTCACGGTGTTCGAACGGACGGGTCGACCCGACTGCGTGCAGGCGCCCGAGCAATTGCCCCAAGCGATAGAGTTGGTCGAGGTTGCCCGGCTCAGGCGCGCGGCCGCCGCGCCGGGGAAACAGGGTGAAGCGAAACCCGGCGTGTTCGTGCAGACTGACACCGTTGTGAATCAGCGGCGCTACCACCGGCACGTCGCATTCGGCCAGTTCGAAGGTGAAACGGTGCTCTTCCAGAATCGCTTCGTTGGTCCAGCGCTGAGGGCGATAGAACTTGGCGATCAGCGGTTCGGCGTCTTCGATACCCACCTGATAGACACGGTTTTCATAGCTGTTGAGGGCCAGCACACGGGCGTCGCTGAGCAAGCCCATGCTTTCAACGGCATCGAGCACCAGGTCGGGTGTGAGGGTTTCAAACGGATGGGACATGCTGACTCCTGCGCAGCGGCAGGGCTGCCGCGTCCGGCCCAGCATGGTAGCGCAGACGGAGGGAGATAGGTGACGGCCGTAGCTGATGCCATCGCGAGCAGGCTCGCTCCCACAGGATTTTGTGGTGCACCGTAGATAGGAGGGTGCACTGGAATCAATGTGGGAGCGAGCCTGCTCGCGATAAGGCCCGATCAGGCGCCGATGACCCCGCCGTCCTCACGGGTAATTATCATCACCGATGACCGCGGCTTACCATTGGGCAGATGTTCAGGGAACGTCGAGCCGCCGCTTGGGTGCTGGATGCCGACGAACAGGGTTTTGTAGTCCGGCGAAAAGCTGATTCCGGTCACTTCGCAACCCACCGGCCCGACCAGGAATCGACGGATTTCGCCACTGTCGGGGTCGGCGCAGAGCATTTGGTTGTTGCCCATGCCGGCAAAGTCCCCGGTATTGCTGAAATCACCGTCGGTCTGAATCCACAGCCGCCCGGCCTTGTCGAAGCCCAGACCATCGGGGCTATTGAACATGTTTTGCGGGTTGATGTTGGACGAGCCGGCCTTTGGCGTGTTGGCGTGTACCGCCGGGTTGCCGGCGACCACAAACAAATCCCAGGCGAACGTGCTGGAAGCATGATCGTCGCGGTCGGTGCGCCAGCGCAGGATCTGCCCGTAGACGTTCTTGGCCCGGGGATTGGGCCCGTCCACCGGCTGACCGGCTTCGCCGCGCTTGGAGTTGTTGGTCAGGGTGCAATAGACCTGGCCGTCTTTGGGGCTGACGACTATCCACTCCGGACGGTCCATGCGGGTGGCGCCGACAGTGGTGGCGGCCAGACGCGCATGGATCAGGACTTCGGCCTGATCGGCGAAACCACTACTGGCGTCAAGACCGTTCTTGCCATGGGTCAACTCGATCCACTGGCCCATGCCTTTGGGATGGTCCGGGTTGGCATCACCGGCATCGAAGCGCGCCACGTACAACGTGCCGTGATCCAGCAGGTTGCGGTTGGCCTTGGGTTTTTTGTGGTCGATTTTGTCCCGGCTGACGAATTTGTAAATGAACTCGCCACGCTCATCGTCGCCCATGTAGACAACGGCATGACCGTCGCTGGTTTGTGTCAGGGCGGCGTTTTCGTGCTTGAAGCGACCCAGGGCCGTGCGTTTGACCGGGGTGGATTTCGGGTCAAACGGGTCGATCTCCACCACCCAGCCGTGACGATTGAGTTCGTTGGGATTTTTCGCCAGGTCGAAACGCGGGTCGTGCAGGTGCCAGTCGATTTCGCTGCTGGCGACGGTGGCGCCGTAACGCTTCTGCGCCTTATCGAACTGCAAGTCCGCCTTGCTGCTGCCAAAGCAGTCGGTGAAGTTCTCTTCACAGGTCAGGTAAGTGCCCCACGGCGTCATGCCGTTGGCGCAGTTCTGGAAAGTACCCAGCACTTTCTTGCCGGTCTTGTCGGCGCTGGTTTTCATCAGGTCATGGCCCGCGGCGGGGCCACTGAGCTCAATTGGCGTGTTGCCATGAATCCTGCGGTTGTAGCGCGAGTCCTGCACGAATCGCCATTGTCCGCCCTGACGCTGTATTTCAATCACCGACACACCTTCACAGGCTTGGGCCTTGTGCACATCTTCGGCCGACTTCGGCTGGCCGCCATGGGGGAAGAGGTATGGGTAGTTGGTGTACTCGTTGTTGATCGCCATCAGCGCCCGGTTGTCGTCGCCGGGAAACGGAAACAGGCTCATGCCGTCGTTATTGTCGCCAAACTGCATTTCCTGGGCGCGGGCGGTGCCATTGCCGCTCGGGTCGAACGCCGGTGCATTCTTCTGCAGGGGTTGACCCCAACTGATCAGCACTGAGGATTTGTAGCCCGCCGGTAGGGTGATGGTGTCGGCCGTGGCGGCTGCGATGCTTTCGAAGCCCAGCAGCTTGCTGTTGCCTTCGCTGACGGCGGCGGCCAGTACGCTGCGACTCAGCAGGTTGCCGCCCAGGAACATCGCCGCGCCGCACAGGGCGCCGGCGCTGATGAAGTTTCGACGGCTCAGGCCGACGATCTTTTCCAGGTCGGTGGATTGGTTTTCTTCTAATAGGCTCATCTGAGGCTCCCTGCTGGTTTTGGCAGCCACCTTAAAGCCGGTCGATGACGCTTTTGTTGCAGCGCGCTACAACGGTGTGCCGAGCAACACATTTGTCGCCGAAAACTCCACTTGTACCGGTGAGCCGGTATCCAGGTTTCGCTCGCGCAGTTGCAGCGGATCGGCCAGCGCACACAGCGTTTGGCCGTTGGGCAGACCGATGCGCACTTCGCTGGGGCCGTTTTCGGCGGCAGCAACGTATTCAATCACCCCACGCAGGGCATTTTCCCCAGGGTTGTTGCCCGTTTTTTCCGGCGGATCGACAGGGTGCAATTCCAGCCAGCCGGCCTTGATCAGGGCGACCACTGCAGTGCCGATACCCAGTTCCAGGCGTACCGTGCTGTCATGGGTGATTTGCGCCTGGATGACCAGGCCTCGTGCGAGCTCCAGGTAAACCCGGTCGTTATGACCCGAGGGCTCAATGTTCAGGACTTTGCCGTGCAACTGATTTCGCGCGCTGGTGCGCAGCATCAGGCGACTGAGCAGGCCCAGATCCCCGGCATCTTCGCTCGCCTCCAGCAACTGCGCCTGCAAGGCTTGCAGGCGCTGATACAGGCGCAGCACGCGCTGCCCTTCCTGGGACAGTTTTGCTCCGCCACCGCCTTTTCCCCCAACGCTACGTTCCACCAGCGGCTGGTCCGCCAGGTTGTTCAATTCGTCGATGGCATCCCACGCCGCCTTGTAGCTCAGGCCGGCGCTTTTGGCGGCGCGGGTGATCGAGCCTTGTTCGGCGATGTGCTGCAACAAGGCGATGCGTTGTGGGCGCCGGACGATGTGCTGGGTCAGGAGCGGGGGCAATGACATGACGGAGAACTGCGCAAGGGAATCATGGGCGGACGTTGGCGTCTCGGAGGCGGCGCGTCAAGCCGGCTCACCGGGTTTCGGCGTGCGGGCCAGACAATACACATCGACCCGGGCGGCACCAGCATCCAGCAACAGGCGGGCCAGCGCCTGGGCAGTGGCGCCGGTAGTGAGCACATCGTCCACCAAAGCCAGATGACGGTGGCCAAGCACGGCGTCGGGTGTGACGGCAAAGGCTTGGCGCAGGTTTTGGCGTCGGGCCTTGGCATCAAGTGCCTGCTGGGCGGGGGTATCCTGGATGCGTCGCAGCAACTGATCTTCGCAAGGGATCTTCAATGTCGCGCTGAGCCAATGCGCAAGCATCGAGGCCTGATTGAAACCCCGCTGGCGCAAGCGCCGGTTGGCAAGCGGTACCGGCACCAGTGCATCGGGCTGCTCCAGTCCTTCGTTGAAGTGATGTTGCAAGGACTGCGCTAGCAGTTCGCCCATCAGCCGACCAAGTGGCCATTTAGCCTGATGTTTGAAGCGGGCGATCAGGCTGTCGATAGGAAAGTCGTAGGCCCATGGCGCCAGGACCCGCTCGAAGGCGGGCGGCTGCGTGGCGCACTGACCACAATGCAGTCCGGCCATGGGCAGCGGCAAGGCACAGATACTGCACTGGTGGCCGAGCCAGGGCAGCTCGCTCTCACAGGGGGTGCAAATGGGTTGGAGCGTGTCGGTAGTTTCGCCACATAGCAGACAAGATTGTTTGTTTTTTAACCAGATGTAAACCGGTCCATCGTATCGTGGTTGACAGCGCATGACTCTTCCTTAAATATGCCGAACATCCGTGTCGCGCCTGTGGGTATTCCGTTTCCCAGGTGCCAGCCAAGCATAATCAAGGAAATGCCCATGAGCGCCAGCACCACTGCCAACCTGCGTCATGACTGGTCTTTGGCCGAAGTCAAAGCTCTCTTCGTCCAGCCCTTCAATGACCTGTTGTTCCAGGCGCAGACCGTGCACCGCGCGCATTTCGACGCCAACCGCGTTCAGGTGTCCACGCTGCTGTCGATCAAGACCGGCGCCTGCCCGGAAGATTGCAAATATTGCCCGCAGTCCGGCCACTACAACACCGGGCTGGAAAAAGAAAAGTTGCTGGAAGTGCAGAAAGTCCTCGAAGAGGCCGCCCGTGCCAAGGCCATCGGCTCGACCCGTTTCTGCATGGGCGCGGCGTGGAAGCATCCGTCAGCCAAGGACATGCCTTATGTGCTGGAGATGGTCAAAGGCGTGAAGGCCATGGGCCTGGAGACCTGCATGACCCTGGGCCGCCTCGATCAGGACCAGACCCAGGCCCTGGCCCAGGCCGGCCTGGACTACTACAACCACAACCTCGACACGTCGCCGGAGTTCTACGGCAGCATCATCACCACTCGTACCTACAGCGAGCGTCTGCAAACCCTGGCCTACGTGCGTGATTCGGGGATGAAGATCTGCTCCGGTGGCATCCTGGGCATGGGCGAGTCCCTGGACGATCGCGCCAACCTGCTGATCCAACTGGCGAACCTGCCGGAGCACCCAGAGTCGGTGCCGATCAACATGTTGGTCAAAGTCGCCGGCACGCCGCTGGAGAATGCCGAGGACATCGATCCTTTCGATTTCATCCGTATGCTCGCCGTGGCGCGAATCATGATGCCCCAGTCCCATGTGCGGCTGTCCGCCGGCCGCGAAGCAATGAACGAGCAGATGCAGGCGATGGCATTTTTTGCCGGCGCCAACTCGATTTTTTATGGCGACAAACTGCTGACCACCGCCAACCCGCAAGCCGACAAGGACATGCAACTGTTCGCGCGCCTGGGCATCCAGCCGGAGGCCCGCGAAGAGCACGCCGATGAAGTGCATCAGGCGGCTATTGAACAGGCGCTGGTGGAGCAGAAGAGCAGCGAGCAGTTTTACAACGCGGCTGTTTGAGTCAGCACAAAATCAAATGTGGGAGCGGGCTTTGTGGGAGCCGAGCTTGCTCGCGATGAACGATAACGCGGTCTTGCCATAGACCGCAGAGCCTTCATCGCGAGCAAGCTCGGCTCCCACAAAAGCTCTCCCACAGAGATCTGCCCAGTCTTTAACAGTGTTCACCCCGAGGCCTGCATGCCCTTCGATCTCGCCGCACGCCTGGCTGCCCGTCGTGCCGAAAATCTCTATCGCCAGCGCCCGCTGCTCGAAAGTCCGCAGGGGCCAGAGGTGGTGGTGGACGGCCAATGCCTGCTGGCGTTCTGCAACAATGATTACCTGGGCCTGGCCAATCATCCACAAGTGATCGAGGCCTGGCGCGCCGGAGCGGCGCGATGGGGCGTTGGTGGCGGCGCCTCCCATCTGGTGATCGGCCATAGCGGGCCTCATCATGCCCTGGAAGAAGCCCTGGCTGACTTGACCGGCCGCCCGCGAGCACTGCTGTTCACCACGGGCTACATGGCCAACCTTGGCGCGGTCACCGCTCTGGTGGGGCAGGGCGATACGGTGCTGGAGGATCGACTCAACCACGCTTCGTTGCTCGACGCCGGGTTGCTGTCCGGCGCGCGCTTCAACCGTTACTTGCACAACGATGCCCAAAGCCTGGCCAACCGTCTTGAGAAAGCCACCGGCAATACGTTGGTGGTCACCGATGGTGTGTTCAGCATGGACGGCGACATCGCCGATCTGCCGGCCCTGGCCCGTGAAGCCAGGGCCAAGGGCGCCTGGCTGATGGTCGATGATGCCCACGGTTTCGGCCCGTTGGGGGCCAATGGCGGCGGGATCGTCGAACATTTTGGCCTGAGCCAGGATGACGTGCCGGTATTGGTTGGCACCCTGGGCAAAGCCTTCGGCACCGCCGGCGCTTTTGTCGCCGGCAGTGAAGAGCTGATCGAAAGCCTGATCCAGTTCGCTCGTCCCTACATCTACACCACCAGCCAACCGCCGGCCCTGGCCTGCGCTACGCTCAAGAGCCTTGAGCTGCTGCGCAGCGAGCATTGGCGGCGCGAACATTTGCAGGTGCTGATCCGCCAGTTTCGCCACGGCGCCGAGCAGATCGGCCTGCAATTGATGGACAGCTTCACGCCGATCCAGCCGATCCTGATCGGCGATGCGGGGCGGGCGATGCGCTTGTCGCAGATGTTGCGTGAGCGGGGACTGATGGTTACGGCGATCCGCCCACCCACGGTGCCTGCCGGCAGCGCCCGTCTGCGCGTGACCTTGACCGCCGCTCACAGTGAAGCTCAGGTGCAGCTACTGTTGGAGGCACTGGCCGAGTGTTTTGCACAATTGGGACCGGAGCCAAACCATGCGTGATCGACTGATATTGCTGCCTGGTTGGGGCTTGGGCGTTTCCCCGTTGGAGCCTCTGGCGGCTGCGCTGCAAGGGCTGGATGAACATCTGCGGGTCGAGATCGAGCCGTTGCCGGCACTGACCTCAAGCGATCTCAATGAATGGCTCGATGAGCTGGACGCCACGCTGCCCCAGGATGCCTGGCTGGGTGGCTGGTCGCTGGGCGGCATGCTGGCCTGCGAGTTGGCGGCGCGTCGGGGCGAGCGCTGCTGCGGCTTGCTGACCCTGGCGAGCAACCCTTCTTTCGTGGCCCACGATCAATGGCCGAGGGCGATGGCCGGTGAAACCTTCGATGGGTTTCTCGCCGGGTGCGCGGCCGATCCGCGCCAGACCCTCAAGCGCTTCAGTTTGTTGTGTGCCCAGGGTTGCAGCGATCCGCGCGGCTTGTCGCGATTGTTGCTGGCGGGTGCACCTGTCACTTCGCCCGATGTGTTGATGGCCGGGCTCGAGCTGCTGGCGCAACTGGATACTCGCGCCGCCTTGCAGGGCTTCGGTGGCCCGCAACTGCACTTGTTTGCCGGGCTCGACGCCCTGGTGCCGGCTGAGGCGGCAGGTGAATTACTGGCGTTGCTGCCGGATGTTGAAATCGGTCTGATCGAACAGGCCGGCCACGGATTCCCTCTGCAAGACCCTCACGGTGTAGCGGGGGCGATTCAGGCTTTTTTGCATGAGTCCGATGATGACTGATTTGTCTGTTCCCAAATTGCCCGGTGCCTTGCCGGACAAGCGCCAGGTGGCGGCCTCGTTTTCCCGGGCGGCGAGCAGCTACGACAGCGTGGCCGAGCTGCAGCGCGACGTCGGCCAGCAATTGCTGGGCCAGCTGGCTGCTTCGAGCGAACCTGAGCGCTGGATGGACCTGGGCTGTGGCACCGGCTATTTCACTCGGGCGCTGGGTACGCGCTTCGGCGAGGCGACCGGGTTGGCGCTGGATATCGCCGAAGGTATGCTCAACCATGCTCGCCCTCAGGGTGGAGCTGCGCACTTTATAGCCGGTGATGCCGAGCGGTTGCCCTTGCAGGCCTCGAGCTGCGATCTGGTGTTCTCCAGCCTGGCGGTGCAGTGGTGCGCGGATTTTTCCTCGGTGTTGAACGAAGTCCATCGGGTTTTGAAACCCGGTGGCGTGTTTGCCTTCACAAGCCTTTGCGTTGGCACGTTGTATGAATTGCGCGACAGCTGGCGTCAGGTGGATGGTTTGGTGCACGTCAACCGTTTTCGCGCGTTCGAGACGTATCAACAGCTATGTGAGGCCAGCGGGCTGAACGTTGTCAGCCTGGAGAATCGTCCCCACGTGATGCATTACCCGGATGTGCGCGGCCTGACCCATGAACTGAAAGCCCTCGGCGCCCACAATCTGAACCCCGGCCGGCCCGGTGGGTTGACGGGCAGGGCGCGGATCCTCGCGCTGGTTGACGCTTACGAACAGTTTCGTCAGGTACAGGGGTTGCCCGCGACCTATCAGGTGGTCTACGCCGTGCTGGAGAAACCGCTATGAACCAGGCTTATTTCATCACCGGTACCGACACCGACGTGGGCAAAACCACCGTCGCGGCCGGCCTGCTGCACGCTGCGCGACAGGCTGGCATGAGCACCGCGGCAGGCAAGCCTGTGGCTTCCGGATGTGAGGTGACACCCAAAGGGTTGCGCAATGCTGATGCTTTGGCGCTGCTGGCCGAATGCTCGGTGCCGCTTGAGTATGCCCAGGTCAATCCGGTGGCGTTCGAGCCGGCGATCGCACCTCACTTGGCCGCTCGAGAGGCCGGCGTGGCCCTGACGGTACAATCGTTGCTGGGGCCGATGCGTGAATTGTTGGCCTTGAAGGCCGATTTCACCCTGATCGAAGGCGCGGGTGGCTGGCGCGTGCCGCTGGCCGATCAGGACAACCTCTCGGACCTGGCGATGGCGCTGGGCCTGCCGGTGATCCTGGTGGTGGGTGTGAGGCTTGGCTGCATCAGCCATGCGCTACTGACCGCCGAGGCCATCGCCCGGGACGGCCTGCAACTGGCTGGTTGGGTGGCCAATATCGTCGATCCTAAGACATCGCGCCTGGAAGAAAATCTGGCGACCCTGGCCGAGCGTCTGCCGGCGCCGTGCTTGGGGCGTGTGCCGAAAATCAAGGGCGTCACCGCCGAAGCCGTGGCTGCGCATCTGCACCTGGATTTGCTGGGCTACTAAGGTTTTCACTATGACGAGGCACTGTGCCATTAGTGTTTTTGTCGGGCCTTTTCCCAGGGCTTCTGCTTCAATGGGCACTGCCAATTCTCAAGAAGACGAACTCTGCCATGGAAATCTCAGGAAATACCGCGTTCTACGCCGGTCTGAGCACTATTCAGACAGGGCAGAACCGTGTCGATCAAGCTTCAAGCCAGATCGCCAACAATACTATCGAGCGCTCCGTCACCAGCCAGTCGTCCGAACTGCAAGCCGATCGCCTACGGTCGGTGGATCGCAGCCAGCAATCGGACTTGGCCAGCAATATGGTCGAAATGTCCCAAGGCAAGTTTCAGGTCCAACTGGGCGTGAACGTGGCCAAGGCTTCCGATGAAATGCTCGGTACGTTGATCGATACCTTCGCCTGATCCTGTATCTCAGGTTTGTCAAAACGCCGCGACTATTCGCGGCGTTTTCGTCTCTAACTCCTTCTGGCTCAACTAATCTTTTCTTACGTACGCTGTGAGTGTTGCGCTGCGGTGAATTGCTGTGCCTGGGATTTTTTCGGGGACGATGACGAACGGCAAAAGATCGGCGCTTGACAAGATTTGGGCGTAAACGTATGTTTCAAACAACTGTTTGACCGTCACAACAAATCCATGCGGTCGTTCATTCCCGGTTACATCAGCAGAGGTTTATCGCTATGCCTGACTACAAGGCCCCCTTGCGTGATATTCGCTTCGTTCGTGACGAACTGCTTGGCTATGAAGCGCATTATCAGAGCCTTCCGGCTTGCCAGGACGCCACTCCAGATATGGTTGACGCCATTCTCGAAGAAGGCGCCAAGTTTTGTGAGCAGGTGCTGGCGCCGCTGAACCGCGTGGGCGACATCGAGGGCTGCACCTGGAGCGAGTCTGGTGTGAAGACCCCGACCGGTTTCAAGGAAGCCTACAAGCAATTCGTTGAAGGCGGCTGGCCAAGCCTGGCCCACGACGTGGAGCATGGTGGTCAAGGCTTGCCGGAGTCCCTGGGCCTGGCGGTCAGCGAGATGGTCGGCGAAGCCAACTGGTCGTGGGGCATGTACCCAGGCCTGTCCCATGGTGCGATGAACACTATTTCCGAGCACGGTACGCCCGAGCAGCAAGAGGCCTACCTGACCAAGCTGGTTTCCGGCGAATGGACCGGCACCATGTGCCTGACCGAACCGCACTGCGGCACTGACCTGGGCATGCTGCGCACCAAGGCCGAGCCTCAGGCCGACGGTTCCTACAAGGTCAGCGGCACCAAGATCTTCATTTCGGCCGGCGAACACGACATGGCCGACAACATCGTCCACATCGTTCTGGCACGCCTGCCAGACGCACCGGCCGGTACCAAGGGCATTTCGCTGTTCATCGTTCCCAAGTTCCTGCCTAACGCCGACGGCTCCATCGGTCAGCGCAATGCGGTGAGCTGCGGTTCGCTGGAACACAAGATGGGCATCCACGGCAATGCCACTTGCGTGATGAATTTTGACGCGGCCACCGGTTTCCTGATTGGCCCGGCGAACAAAGGCTTGAACTGCATGTTCACCTTCATGAACACCGCACGCCTGGGCACCGCGCTGCAAGGTCTGGCCCACGCCGAAATCGGCTTCCAGGGTGGCCTGAAGTACGCCCGTGACCGCCTGCAAATGCGCTCCCTGACCGGCCCGAAAGCGCCGGACAAGGCTGCCGACCCGATCATCGTGCACCCCGACGTGCGCCGCATGCTGCTGACCATGAAGGCCTTCGCCGAAGGTAACCGGGCGATGGTTTACTTCACCGCCAAGCAAGTGGACATCGTCAAGTACGGCGTCGACGAAGAAGAGAAGAAAAAGGCCGATGCGCTGTTGGCGTTCATGACGCCGATCGCCAAGGCGTTCATGACTGAAGTCGGCTTCGAATCGGCCAACCACGGCGTGCAGATCTATGGTGGTCACGGCTTCATCGCCGAGTGGGGCATGGAGCAGAACGTTCGCGACAGCCGCATTTCGATGCTGTACGAAGGCACCACCGGCATCCAGGCCCTCGACCTGCTGGGCCGTAAAGTGCTGATGACCCAGGGCGAAGCGCTCAAGGGCTTCACCAAGATCGTCCACAAGTTCTGCCAAAGCAACGAAGGCAACGACGCGGTCAAAGAGTTCGTAGAACCTCTGGCTGCGCTGAACAAGGAATGGGGCGAGCTGACCATGAAGGTCGGTATGGCGGCCATGAAAGATCGCGAAGAAGTTGGCGCGGCCTCGGTGGATTACCTGATGTATTCCGGTTACGCCTGCCTGGCCTATTTCTGGGCTGACATGGCGCGCCTGGCGGCGGAAAAATTGGCGGCCGGCACCACCGAAGAAGCCTTCTACACCGCCAAGCTGCAGACCGCGCGCTTCTACTTCCAGCGCATCCTGCCGCGCACCCGCACCCACGTGGCAACCATGCTGTCGGGCGCCAACAACCTGATGGACATGAAAGAAGAAGACTTCGCACTGGGTTACTAAGCCTTACGCGGTTCTTCCAGAAGGCCGCTGCTACCTTAGGATGCAGCGGCCTTTTTATGCCTGCCGCAAGTCCCCTTGTGAGAGCGGGCTTGCTCGCGAAAGCGGTGGATCAGACGGCATCAACGTTGACTGATCCACCGCTTTCGCGAGCAAGCCCGCTCCCACAGGGATCTCGAGATATTTCGAAAAAACATTCATCAAACTGAACCCTAAGAAATCACTCCTTCCTGCCGTTACAAGGATGGCAGTGTGACATCTGTCACATCTCGCGTGCCTTACTGCGTCAGTAGCAGGCACAATGCCATCTTTCATCAGCCGGGTCGGAGCTTTACCCTTGTCGCGTTCTTCCGCTGCACGTTGGAGTCACTTCCTACCCTCGCTGTTGTTATTGCTGGCGGGGCTGGCGGCTGCCTACGTCAAGGACCTCAACGTCTTTTTCACCTCTCTGTTCAACGTTCTTCCTACGCTGGTGCTGTTGCTGGGCGGAGCGTATTGCGCTGTTTATCGACGCCAGCGTGAGCTGTTTCTGATGGTCACGGTGTACATCGCTTACTACCTGCTGGACACCCAGACCGACTTCTATCGCGACAACGGTAAGGTGCGCGAAGACGCAGCGGTGGTGTTTCATCTCGTCTGCCTGTTGCTGCCGCTGTTGTTTGGCCTGTTCGCCGCGTGGCAGGAGAGAACCCATTTGTTCCAGGACATGGTGGCGCGGTTCGCGGTGCTGCTGGTCTTTGGGAGCGTAGCGCTGGCCCTGGAGCAAAGCTTTCCCCAGGCGTTGCTGTTGTGGCTTTCGGAGATCCGCTGGCCTGCATTGCACGGCGCCTGGATGAGCCTGATCCAGTTGTCCTACCCAGTGTTCATCGCCGCCTTCCTGTTGCTGGCGTGGCAATACTGGCGCCACCCGCGACCGTTGCATGCCGCGCAATTGGTAGGTTTGCTCGGGGTGTTCTGGATGTTACCGAAGACTTTCATCCTGCCGTTTACCCTGAATATCATGTGCAGCCAGGTGATGCTGATGATCGCGGCCGCGGTCGCCCACGAGGCTTATCAAATGGCGTTCCGTGACGAACTGACCGGCCTGCCGGGACGTCGGGCGCTAAATGAGCGCATGCAGCGCCTGGGTCGCAATTATGTATTGGCGATGAGCGACGTGGACCATTTCAAGAAATTCAACGACACCCACGGGCATGACGTGGGTGACCAGGTATTGCGGCTGGTCGCCAGCAAACTGTCGAAAATCAGCGGTGGCGGTAGGGCTTATCGCTACGGTGGAGAGGAATTCGCGCTGGTATTTGCAGGTAAAACCATCGAAGAGTGCATGCCTCATTTGGAAGTCATTCGCGAATCCATCGCCAACTACAGCATTCAGCTACGCAATCCCGACAGTCGTCCCCAGGATGATCAACAAGGTCGCCAGCGTCGTGCCGGCGCCGGTGCATCCTGTGTATCGGTGACGGTCAGCATCGGCGTAGCCGAACGCATCGAACAGCGCACTCCCGAAGAAGTGCTCAAGTCCGCCGACCAGGCCCTCTACAACGCCAAGGCGGCTGGGCGTAACTGTGTGATTGCCTATGGGCAGAACCGTCGCGGTGCGGTGCGCATGGAAACTGCCGCGGGTTGAGTGATGATGGCGCATTCAGCGTCTGGACTGTGATTGTGAGCCTCGGTGGCCGGCAGTAGGTTTGGTCGACCTGTTACCGGAGAAGACCACCATGCCCGAGTACAAAGCCCCGCTGCGCGATATGCGTTTTTTGATTGATCACGTCTTCGACTTCCATGGCCGCTATGCCGAACTGGGCGCCGGCGATGCCAGCCCGGACATGGTCAGCGCGATCCTCGAGGAAGGCGCCAGGTTCTGTGAGAACGTGCTGGCGCCGCTCAATCGTGGCGGCGACGAAGAAGGCTGCCATTTCGACAACGGCGTGGTCACCACGCCTACAGGCTTCAAGCAGGCTTTCGCACAATACGTGGAGGGCGGCTGGCACGGGCTGGCGGCGGATCCGGCTTACGGTGGCCAAGGATTGCCCAGTTCCCTGGGCCTGGTCATCAGCGAAATGGTGGGTTCCAGCAATACGTCCTGGGGCATGTACCCGGGTCTGACCCACGGTGCGATGTCGGCCATTCATGCCCACGGCACCGAAGAACAGAAACAGGCCTACCTCACCAGGCTCACGGCCGGTCAGTGGACCGGCACGATGTGTCTCACCGAAGCCCATTGCGGCACCGACCTGGGCATCATCAAGACCCGCGCCTTGCCTCAGGCCGACGGCAGCTACGCGATTACCGGCAGCAAGATTTTCATTTCCGCCGGCGAACACGACATGAGCGACAACATCATTCACTTGGTGCTCGCCAAACTGCCGGATGCCCCTGCCGGGACCAAAGGTATCTCGCTGTTCATCGTGCCCAAATTCCTGCCTGACGCCAGTGGCGAAGCGGGACCGCGCAATGGCGTCTCCTGCGGCTCGATCGAGCACAAAATGGGCATCAAGGCTTCCGCCACTTGCGTGCTTAATTTCGACGGGGCCAAGGGATTCTTGATCGGCGAGCCGAACAAGGGCCTGAACTGCATGTTCACCATGATGAACCATGCCCGGCTAGGCACCGGCATGCAGGGCCTGTGCCTCGGGGAAGCGAGCTTCCAGGGCGCGATCAAATATGCCAACGACCGTTTGCAGATGCGCTCGCTGACCGGGCCCAAGGCGCCGGAAAAAGCCGCCGACCCGATCATCGTCCACCCCGATGTGCGCCGGATGCTGCTGACCATGAAGGCCTTCAACGAGGGCAACCGGGCGCTGACTTACTTCACCGCGCAACTGTTGGACATTGCACACCTGAGCCGCGACGAAACCGCCCGCCAGGAGGCCGAAGACCTGCTGGCGTTCCTCACCCCGATCTGCAAGGCTTTCATGACCGATACTGGCCTGGAAGTGACCAACCACGGCATGCAGGTGTTTGGCGGCCACGGTTTCATTCGTGAGTGGGGCATGGAACAGCTGGTGCGCGACTGTCGCATTGCGCCGATCTACGAAGGCACCAATGGTATTCAGGCGCTGGATCTGCTGGGGCGCAAGGTGTTGGGCAGCCAGGGCAAGTTGCTGCGAGGGTTCACCAAAATCGTCCACAAATTCTGCGCTGCCAATGCCGATCACCCACAACTCAAGTCCTATATCGCGCAACTCGATGAGCTGAACCGGCAATGGGGCGAGCTGACTACCCAGGTCGGCATGGCGGCCATGAAGAACCCCGATGAAGTCGGCGCTGCTTCGGTGGACTATTTGATGTACAGCGGCTACATCATCCTGGCCTATCTGTGGTTGCGCATGGCATTGGTGGCCCAGGCGCAACTTGACGCTGGCGAAGGTGACGCGGATTTCTGTCGGGGCAAACTGGCGACCTGTGAGTTTTACTTCAAGCGCCTGCTGCCAAGGACCGCCGCCCATCGGGCCGCGGTTGAGGCGGGGAGCGATTGCTTGATGAAGCTGCCGGCGGAGTTGTTTGCCCTCTGATGTGAGGGGGGAGCAAAGATCGCAGGCTTCGCCAGCTCTACAGGGAGTACGCGCTCTTCTGTAGGACCTGACGAAGCCTGCGATCTCTCCTGTAGTGACTAAAAATAACAAAACAGTCACCAGCTGACCCTATGTGTCGCAAAAGTTGTTGGGGTACACTCAGACCACTGCAAAAACCGTTTTCTTACGAACCAATTGTTTAGATCCTGCGAGGTTTGCCATGGCTGACTACAAAGCGCCCCTGCGCGATATGCGCTTCGTCCTCAATGAAGTGTTCGAGGTCGCGAAACTCTGGGCTCAACTGCCGGCGCTGGCCGAGACCGTAGACGCTGAAACCGTCGAGGCGATCCTTGAGGAAGCCGGTAAAGTCACCAGCAAAAGCGTCGCCCCCCTCAGCCGTGCAGCTGACGAAGAAGGTTGCCACTGGGCTGACGGTGCCGTCACCACGCCAGCCGGTTTCCCACAGGCCTACAAGACTTACGCTGAAGGCGGCTGGGTCGGTGTCGGTGGTGATCCGACCTACGGCGGCATGGGCATGCCCAAGGCTGTTTCGGCTCAGGTCGAAGAAATGGTCAACTCCGCCAGCCTGTCATTCGGTCTGTACCCCATGCTGACCGCCGGCGCTTGCCTGTCGATCAATGCCCACGCCAGTGAAGAGCTTAAAGCCGCCTACCTGCCGAACATGTACGCTGGCATCTGGGCCGGTTCCATGTGCCTGACCGAGCCGCATGCCGGTACGGACCTGGGCATCATTCGCACCAAGGCCGAACCTCAGGCCGACGGCTCCTATAAGGTCAGCGGCACCAAGATCTTCATTACTGGCGGCGAACACGATCTCACCGAAAACATCATTCACCTGGTGCTGGCGAAGTTGCCGGATGCGCCCGCAGGCCCGAAAGGCATTTCGTTGTTCCTGGTGCCCAAGTTCATGGTCAATGCCGACGGCAGCCTGGGTGCGCGTAACGCGGCCAATTGCGGGTCGATCGAACACAAGATGGGCATCCAGGCATCTGCCACCTGTGTGATGAACTTCGACGAAGCCGCGGGTTACCTGGTCGGCGAACCAAACAAAGGCTTGGCGGCGATGTTCACCATGATGAACTACGAGCGTCTTGGGGTGGGTATCCAGGGCCTGGCCACCGGTGAGCGTTCTTACCAGAACGCCATCGAGTACGCCCGTGACCGGCTGCAAAGCCGTTCGCCAACCGGTGCGCAGAACAAAGACAAAGTCGCTGACCCGATCATCGTCCACCCGGACGTGCGCCGGATGTTGCTGACCATGAAAGCTTCGAACGAAGGTGGCCGGGCATTTTCCACCTACGTGGCGATGCAACTGGACACCGCCAAATTCAGCGAAGACCCGGCCACCCGCAAACGTGCCGAAGATCTGGTGGCCTTGCTGACACCGGTGGCGAAGGCCTTCCTGACCGATTTGGGGCTGGAAACGACTGTCCATGGCCAGCAGGTTTTCGGCGGCCACGGCTATATTCGCGAATGGGGTCAGGAGCAACTGGTGCGTGACGTGCGCATCACCCAGATCTACGAAGGCACCAACGGTATCCAGGCGCTGGACCTGGTGGGGCGTAAGATCGTCGGCAGCGGCGGGGCGTTCTACAAACTGTTCACTGACGAAATTCGCCACTTCACCGCTACCGCGAGCAGCGATCTGGCGGAGTTCACCAAGCCGCTGAACGATGCTGTCGGTACGTTGGATGAGCTGACTGAATGGTTGCTGGACCGATCGAAAAACAACCCGAACGAAATCGGTGCCGCCTCCGTGGAATATCTCCAGGCGTTTGGCTACACCGCCTATGCCTATATGTGGGCGCTGATGGCCAAGGCGGCTTTGGGCAAAGAAGCCCAGGATGATTTCTATGCGAGCAAACTGGGTACGGCACGGTTCTACTTCGCCCGCTTGCTGCCGCGTATTCACTCTCTGAGTGCTTCGGTGAAAGCAGGTAGCGAGTCGCTGTTCCTGTTGGAGCCTGAGCAGTTCTAAAACTGATGTTGTGTAAGCAAACGCTTACACAACGTGCTGGCGTTTTCCCTCTATCGGCAGATTGGATCCAGGGCTAATCTACTTCACATGGACGTCGCGCAGGATGCGCAAAGCAAAAACATGGACACGTAGGATTCTGCCAGGATGGCGGAGCGAAATGGATGTCAGGGAAACAGTCTGCAAAACCCCGCTTCGGCGGGGTTTTCTTTTGTCCGCGTTTTTATCTTCCCGCGCTTATCCCTTCTGGATTGCTTCTCACTGAACCCTGACGAGCGGTCAGGTGTCCATGAGCTATATGGCAATGTGGCCATCGCCAATCAGGAGTCATCCATGGATATTATTCGAATCATCATCGCCATCCTGCTGCCGCCATTGGGTGTGTTCCTGCAAGTCGGTTTCGGCGGGGCTTTCTGGCTGAATATTCTGCTGACCCTATTGGGCTACATCCCTGGCATCGTGCATGCGGTGTACATCATCGCCAAGCGCTGAGAGGCTGGCGAAAATTTAGTTGAGTTGTCGAACTCTGTGGGAGCGGGCTTGCTCGCGAATGCGGTGTATCAGTTGAAGACTCATGACTGACACACCGCATTCGCGAGCAAGCCCGCTCCCACACTCGTTTTGCATCTACCTAAGGGGGGCCATCCATCACTTTGCGATAAAACAACCACTCATGCTCCAGCGCATGAGCCTGGTTTATCGCCTTGCGAAAGCCATGGCGTTCATCGGCGTAGTAATGCGCTTCTACCGTGACGCTGTTGTCCTCCAGTGCCTCGACCATATCGCGGGTCTGCTGCGGCACGACCACTGCATCCAGTTCACCCTGGAAAAATATCACCGGCGCGCGGATCTGGTCAGCGTGCAGCAGTGGTGTGCGGTCGCGGTAGCGTTCGGCGTCCTGTTGCGGGTCGCCGATCAGCCAATCCAGATAGTCGCCTTCGAATTTATGTGTGGCGTGGGCCAGGGCGACGGGGTCGCTGACGCCATAGAGGCTGGCGCCGGCGCGGAACACGTCATGGAACGCCAAGGCGCAAAGAGTCGTGTAACCACCGGCACTGCCGCCACGAATGAACGCGCCACGGCCATCGATCAAGCCTTGCTCTTCAAGGTGCGTGACCACCGCGCAGGCATCCTCGACATCCACCACGCCCCAGTTCAAATACAGCGCCTGTCGATAGGCCCGGCCATAACCGCTGCTGCCGCGGTAATTGAGATCGGCCACGGCAAAGCCACGCTGGGTCCAGTACTGGATGCGCGGATCAAAGATGGGATAACACGCCGAGGTCGGTCCGCCATGGATAAACACCACCAGTGGCGGTTTTTCCTCGGCGTTCATGGCCGGGGGATAAAAGAACCCATGGGCTTGGCTGGAGGCCGAGGGGTAGCACAGGGTTCGAGGGCGGCTGATGTGTTCGACGGGTAACGGCGCGCCGCCACCGGCCAGCACCACCACTTCATGGTTTTGCCGATCAATGGTGATCACCGCCGACGGGCTGATTGGCGAGGCGGCGATGGCATAAATGAACCGCTCATCCAGTGCCAGGCTGCGAAAACGGGTGTAAGTGCCGGTGAAATCTTCGTATGCGCCGCGGCTGCGGCAAAGACCCAGTCGGCCGAATCCCGCCTCGGTCCAGCTCGCCAGGTATTCGCGTTCGCCCACCGGCAGCCACGTACAGCCGCCCAGTTGCCAGGGCGCAGGGGCGTGATCGGCTTCGGCGGCGGGCAGTGGGTCCAGGCCGTCGGCAGACTCAATCCAGGGTTGCCAATAACCGCCACGATCGCTCAGGCAATAGAGGCGATTGCGATCATCAAAACGCGGTTGCTGAATGGACTCGTCTTTACCACCGCCCCCTACGCAGCGGGGCCTGCCCCAGGCGCCAGCGTTGTGCTCGGCCAGCATCAGTCTCGTTGACGTCCAGGGTTGATGGGGGCGGCTCCACTCCACCCAGGCCAGCCGTCGACCATCAGGGCTCAAGGTCGGCGCGGCGTAGAAGTCCGCGCCTTCGGCCAGCAGATGCCGTTGATGATCCGCCAGCCCGATCGAGACCAGGCGATGCTGATTGGCCTGCTCCTCCACCGCCAGCACCTGGCCGCAAGCGAAGTGAAGATCGCCATATCGACAATCCCCCGAGGTCAGCGCCACGGGTTGTTCGCTGGTCAGCGACTGGTGATACACCTGCTGGTCGGCCTCATTGACGAACAGCACACCGTCGTCGCTCAGGCAGAACGATCCGCCGCCATACTCATAAACCCGGCTGCGCGCACTGAACCCGTCTGGAGTCAGGCATCGGGCCTTGGCATCCTGCCAGTGCCAGATCCGGCAGGCACCGTCTTCGGGACGGTATTCATTCCAGAACAGTCCAAGGGGCCCGGCCTGCAACTCAGCGAAGTCGATGCCTGCCGCAACGGCCTGGGTGGCGCTGAAAGGCTCAGCCTTTAGCGATGAGGCGTGAGTTTCGTTCATTGCGAAAGGCCAGTTGTTCAATCGTCTGAGTGGCATGCTCGGCGTCTTCCCGAGCCTTAAGAATCACCCCGTGGTGCTCGGATTTGCTGCACACCGGGTCAGCGTTGCTGGCGTCGCCTGTGAGCATGAACGCCTGGCAGCGGCAGCCGCCGAAGTCCTTTTCTTTTTCATCGCAGGAGCGGCACGGTTCGGGCATCCAGTCATAACCGCGGAAGCGGTTGAAGCCGAACGAGTCGTACCAGATGTGCTGCATGCTGTGGTCGCGCACATTGGGAAATTGCACCGGCAGTTGGCGGGCACCGTGACAGGGTAATGCCGTGCCGTCCGGCGTGACGGTGAGGAAAATGCTGCCCCAGCCGTTCATGCAGCCCTTGGGGCGTTCTTCGTAGTAGTCCGGCGTGACGAAGATCAACTTGCACGGATTGCCTTGCGCTTGCAGCTTGGCGCGGTATTCGTTGGTGACACGTTCGGCGCGCACCAGTTGTTCCCGGGTGGGCAGCAAGCCGACGCGGTTGAGCTGCGCCCAGCCATAGAACTGGCAGGTGGCGAGTTCAACGAAGTCGGCTTCTAGGGCGATGCACAGCTCGATAATGCGGTCGATCTTGTCGATGTTGTGCCGATGGGTGACGAAGTTCAGCACCATCGGATAGCCGTGGGCCTTGACCGCCCGGGCCATTTCCAGTTTTTGCGCGAAGGCTTTCTTCGAGCCGGCCAGCAGGTTGTTCACCTGTTCGTCGCTGGCCTGGAAGCTGATTTGGATGTGGTCGAGGCCGGCCTTTTTGAAATCGCTGATTTTCTGCTCGGTCAAGCCGATGCCAGAGGTGATCAGGTTGGTGTAGAAACCCAGCCTGCGCGCCTCGGCGATCAGTTCGGCCAGGTCCTGGCGCACCAGCGGCTCGCCGCCGGAAAAGCCCAATTGCGCGGCGCCCATCTCACGAGCCTCGCGAAACACTTTGAACCACTGCTCGGTACTCAGCTCCTTGCCCTGTTCGGCGAAGTCCAACGGATTGGAGCAGTATGGGCATTGCAACGGGCAACGGTAGGTCAGCTCGGCCAGCAGCCATAGCGGCAGGCCGACTTCAGGCTTGGGCGGCAGGCTTGTGGCGTCAGGCAAGTTCGATCCAATGCTCTGCACGGGCGACCTCCATGAATTGCTCGATGTCGTCACCGAGTTGCGGCACGTCGGGGAACTGCTTCTCCAACTCACCGATGATGGCCGCGACATCCCGTTCACCGTCGATCAGGCCGCCAATCAGCGAAGCGCTGTCGTTGAGCTTGATCATGCCTTCAGGATAGAGCAGCACGTGGCCCTTCTGTGCCGGCTCGTACTGAAAGCGATAACCGGGGCGCCAGCGTGGGGTCTTGCTGCGGTCGAAACTCATAAGGTAATTCCTTTGTGCCACACCCGTTGTCCGGTCACGCTGTGGTAGGGCGGGCGATTCAATTCGTAGGCCATGCTCATGGCATCGAGCATGCTCCAGAGGATGTCCAGTTTGAACTGGAGAATCTCCAGCATGCGCTCCTGGCCTTCGCGGGTGGTGTAATGCTGCAAGGTAATCGCCAGGCCATGCTCCACGTCACGCCGGGCCTGGCCCAGGCGGGTGCGGAAGTATTCGTAGCCGGCGGGGTCGATCCAGGGGTAATGCTGCGGCCAGCTGTCCAGGCGCGACTGATGGATCTGCGGTGCGAACATTTCGGTCAGGGAGCTGCTGGCGGCTTCCTGCCAACTGGCCCGGCGGGCGAAGTTGACGTAGGCATCCACCGCGAAGCGCACGCCCGGCAGCACCAGTTCCTGGGAGCGCAGTTGATCGGGATCCAGACCCACCGCCTGACCCAGCCGCAACCAGGCTTCGATGCCGCCGTCTTCACCGGGCGCGCCGTCATGGTCGAGCAGGCGCTGGATCCACTCGCGGCGGATTTCCCGGTTCGGGCAGTTGGCCAGGATCGCGGCATCCTTGAGCGGGATGTTCACCTGATAGTAAAAACGGTTCGCGACCCAGCCCTGGATCTGCTCGCGAGTGGCGCGGCCCTCATACATCGCCACGTGATACGGGTGATGAATGTGGTAATACGCACCCTTGGCACGCAGGGCCGCTTCGAACTCGGCGGGGGACAGGGGGGTGTCAGTCATTGTGGTCTCCGGGGAATAACTGTCGGCGGTTGGGGTGCCTGGTCTGGCCTCTTCGCGAGCAAGCCCGCTCCCACATTGGTTTTGCGGTGCATGAAATATCAAGTGTTACTTGGCCCCTGTGGGAGCGGGCTTGCTCGCGAAGGCGTCCGGTCAGCCAGCAGCAATGTTGGCTGACACAGCGCAAACCCACTCCCACAATCGTTCCGCCCTCCTTACAACTCAATACTCATTCCGTCGTAAGCCACTTCAATCTTTCGACGTACAAGCTCGGCCCGCTCGGGTGAATCTTCGTCGAGGATCGGGTTGGTATTGTTGATATGAATAAGGACTTTGCGCGGCTCAGGCAGTTGCTCCAGCACTTCGATCATCCCGCCGGGCCCGTTCTGTGCCAGATGGCCCATCTCGCGACCGGTGCGGGTGCCGACGCCACGACGCTGCATTTCATCGTCGTCCCACATCGTGCCGTCCACCAACAGGCAATCGCTGCCGGCCATGATCTCCAGCAGCGGTCCGTCGACCTTGCCCAGGCCTGGGGCGTAAAACAGCTTGCCGCCAGTGCGCAGGTCTTCGACGATCAGGCCGATGTTGTCGCCCGGGTGGGGGTCGAAGCGGTGCGGTGAATAGGGTGGTGCGGCGCTACGCAGCGGCAGTGGAGTGAAGCGCAGGTTCGGGCAGGCGGCGATGGTGAAGCTTTGGTCGAGTTCGATGCGGTTCCAGCTCAGCCCGCCGTTCCAGTGGGTCAGCATGTTGAACAGCGGAAAACCCGTGCTCAGGTCTTCATGGACCATGTCGGTGCACCAGACTTGATGCGGGCAGCCTTCGCGCAGGCTGAGCAGGCCGGTGGTGTGGTCGATCTGGCTGTCCATCAGAATGATGGCGCCGATACCGGTATCCCGCAGTGCCCGGCCAGGTTGCATCGGGGCGAACCCTTGGAGCTGGGCGCGAATGTCCGGGGAGGCATTGCACAGTACCCAGTTCACGCCGTCATCGGAAATCGCGATGGACGACTGGGTGCGTGCCTGGGCTCGCAGGCTGCCGTTGCGAAAACCTGCGCAATTGGCGCAGTTGCAATTCCACTGGGGGAAACCGCCGCCGGCGGCGGAACCTAGAATCTGGACAAACATGGTCGCTCCATCTGCAAACCGAAATAAAAAACGCCCCGGCTGACCGAGGCGTTGTGCTGCGCGTTTAACCGCCTGCAGCAATCAACGGCTGGCGAAGTACATGGTGACTTCGAAACCGATACGCAGGTCGATATATGCGGGTTTGGACCAGGACATGGGAATACTCCTTTGGTTGGGGGGATTGGGGTCGATGGAACGGTGGAGACCTATACATATAGTCCACCTCCGTTCGGAGATGTTCAGATGCTTAGGCGGCTATGTTACTAAATCTGACATATTCGTTGGCCGCGATTCTCAAAGAAAGCTCATTACAGCGACTGCAATGATCACTGCGCCGCTTACCAGTGTTCTGGCGCGCAGCCGCCGTTGCTCAGGCAATACCATCCCCCTTGCGCATCGATCAAACTCTGGGCGGCTGCTTCTAGCTGGGCGCGGTCCAGGCACAGGATGGCAGCGGCGAGTTGTTCAAGATAATCCGACGAGCGGCCGGCCAGCTTGCCCTGCCAGAGCAGTTCGGCGGCCTGGGCGAAGGGCAGGGTACTGCTCTGGAGTTGGGCAGCGAGGGCCCGCTGTTGGCCGGTCAGGGATGAATCATCGAGCTGCTGGATCAGCGCCGGTAACGCCGCCAGAAATTGCTCGATGTGGGCGATCAGTTGTGTTGCCGAGAGGCTGGGCGATTGGACGCCGAACAACACCCCGGTTTGTCCATCGATCTGCTTCAACCCACTGAACACCGCATAACCCAACTGCAAGTCGACGCGCAGGCGCTGGTAGAACGGCGTCTGGCACAGCTGTGCCAGCCAGCGCCAGGCGGCTTCGTCGGTCAGCGCCAGGGTGGCCGTCGGGCAAAACAGCAACACGGCCGCTTCTTCGCCGTGGGTCTGGAGCGTATGCCAGATGCGTTGCCCGCGCGGTGCCGTCGTCAGGCTGACGTCCTCGCCGGCATTGCCCGGTACGCGGCCCAGCACCGGCCCAAGCGCCCCTTGGGTGGCGGCCGACAGACCGATGGACAGCCCGTCCCAGCGAGCCGTTGCCCACACGTTTTGATCGCTGTCGGGCATTGGCAGCGCTGACGATTGCCGGCAATGATTTGGCAACACCTTCAACAGCTGTCGAATCGCCATCGATGGGGGTTCGTCACCGGCCTGGGCCATTGGCAGCGGTTGGGCAAGCTTCGCCAGAACGTGTTCGAGCACCAACGGGATCGGTGCCTGCAAGCCGACCAGTTTCAGCAGGCATTGATGGCCGGAGGGTTCGAAACTGACGTCCACGCCGGCCTGCCGAGCCTCTTCGCGCACATCCTCCAAGTGTCGGTCGAGCCTGGATTGAACGTCGAGCGGTGCCTGGGTCGTCAGTTGCCAGCGCAGGTAAACCGCGCCTTCACGGCCGTTGTCTGGCAGCGCCTGGCTGAACTGCATGGGCGAGCGTTCCCGTCGGCCCCGGGAGCGGTCCTGGGCGAAGGTTCGCAAGCCGCGATGGGCGCTGGTCTGGCCGCGTATCAGCCCGGCGCGAGGCGCTTCACTGGGTGTTTGCAGGAACGGGTTGGGCGCGGGCAGTTGCCATGGTTCCACGACGTTATTGGCAGGATTCAGTTGCTTGAGGATTTCCCTGAGCCTCACGAGGTCGTTTGCCAGCAGCGGCGTGTCTCGTCCTTCGCAGTCCCAGTGGGCTAACTGCAAGGCCGATCCTGTCTCCTGCCGACGTTGCAACAACGCGGTGAACTCCTGGCGCAACGGTGCCCAGTCGTTTTGGGCGGAAAAGAATCCCAGCCAGTCGTGCAGCAACGGTTGGATATGCTCCGCTGCCTGAGCGTTGCCGTGCTTGAATTCGATGTGCAGCAGTGCCTGTCCGGCAAACTCATACAGCGCGGTGGCCTTGAGGCTGTCAGCCAGGCCGCGCTGACGCAACGTGGCGAGCAGGCCGCCCGGTTTGCTGGAGTTCAGCCACGTACAGAGAAAGTCCAGGGCTTGGGGCGAGGCGGCGGGCAACGCTTCGAAGGCGAACAGCAGGTCGAAACAACCTTCGTGAGCCTGTTGATAACGGGGCTGGGACGACGCCATCAGTTTTGGCGGTGCCGGTCTGGCAACCGCTTCACCGGTCGGTACATGGTTGCTGAACTGTTCCGCCAGCGTTTTCAAGGCATCGATACTTTGCGGGCCGGCCAGGCTCAGGACCATCTGGCCGCTTTGGTAGAAACGGCGATAGAAGTCGTGCAATGCGGTTTGGAATTCTGCGTGCTCCACCGCGAGACTGTCGCGATTGCCGGCGTGAAAACCCCGCAGCGGGTGGGACGCTGACACTCCGTCGTACAAGGCAAGCTGTCGCTGGGCGGCCGCATCCTGGGACCAGGCGATGAATTCTGCGTGTAGCACTTCGCGTTCCCGCAACTGATCAGCTTCATCCAGACGTGGCTGGGCGAGCATGTCCCACAGCCGTTCCAGCCCGTCGGCGAAGGTTGCGGGAGGCAGTTCGAAGAAAAAATCCGTGGTGCGTTCACTGGTGCGCGCATTGACCTGACCGCCGTGCCGCTGCACGTAGGCCATCAGGTTCTCCCCGGCGGGAAACCGTTCGGTGCCGAGGAAGAACAGATGTTCGAGCAAGTGCGCCATGCCCGGCCAGGCCAGAGGGGCATCATGGCTGCCGGCGGCGACGCGCAGTACCGCGGCGCTGCGCTTGAGGCCCGGGACATGACGCAAGGTCACCCGCAAGCCGTTGGCCAGGATTTCAGTGTGGGGGCGGAGGGAGTCGGGGACCGGCATGGGTACTTCCAGAACAAGGATGCGCCCATGCTAGCGGATCAGGGCCCTTTCTCAATCCTCAATCAGTGTTTGTGCAAGTCGTCGTAAAGCTCAGGACGGCGATCGTGCAGGTAGTTGTAGGCCGCACGGCAATCTTCCATCAGTTGCCGATCCAGCTCACCCACGATCAAGGCCTCGTCCAGCCCGGCAAGGGCAGGGCGGCTGCCATCCGGGGCGGCGATGCTGCTTTGGCCGCAGTACTGCAATTCACCTTCATGACCGCAATAATTGGCGTAAGCCACGAAACACTGATTTTCGATGGCCCGGGCGCGCACGGTGACATCGGCGATGAACTCGTAGGGCTGCATGTTGGCGGTGGGCACCAGGATCAGTTCGGCACCGGCCAGGGCCAGGCGCCGGGCATTTTCCGGAAACTCCAGGTCATAGCAGATCAGAAAGCCGAGTTTCCAGCCGTTCAGCTCCACGATGGGCAGCTCGCTATCGCCAGCGCTGAACATCGCGTGATCCAGATCGCCAAACAGGTGACTCTTTCGATAATTTGCCAGACGTTCGCCATGGGCATCGATCAGTTGCACCGCGTTGTAAATCTGCCCGTCTTCACTGCGTTCTGGGTAACCATATGCGATGGCCAGGCCGGCCGCCTTGGCGATGCGAGCGATCTGCTGCGCCCATTCGCCGTTGTAGACCTCGGCCAATACATTCACCGCGTCGACGCCAATGTTGTAGCCGGTCAGGAACATTTCCGGCAACACCAACACATCGGCGCCCCTGGCCTCCAGCGCCACCTGATGCAGGCGTTGCAGGTTGGCGGCCGGATCCAGCGGCAGCGGTGAACATTGGTAAAGGGCTACGCGCATCAAAAACTCCTTTTATTCGGGCAGGGCGATCGGACCGATGTCGTCGAACACATCACCTGGACCCGGGTTCTCGGGGTGAGTTTCACCACCGAAGTGCTTCATGATTCCCCACACCGCATTGAGCGAGGTCTGTACCGCGCCCTCAACCCAGGCCGGTGTCCATGAGACGTCATCGCCAGCAATAAAGATCCCTCGCTGTTCGGCCGGCATGTCGTCCTGCATGAAATGTGCGTACATGCGCTGGTTGTAGCGATAGTGGCCGGGCAGGGCACCTTTGAAAGCGCCGAGGAAATGCGGGTCAGCTTCCCAGGACACGGTGATCGGATCGCCGATGATCCGTGCGGCGATGTCCACCTTGGGATAGATCTTCTTCAAGGCATCGAGGGCCAGCTTCACGCGTTTTTCCACCGGGTGGGGGAGCATTTTCAGCGCATCGCTCATCCACGAGTACGACAGGCAAATGACCCCCGGCTTGTCATCGCCATTGTCGAACAGATAGGTGCCACGGGTGAGGCGATCGGTGAGGGTCATGCTCATCAGATCGCGGCCGGTTTGCGGATCCTTGTCCTTCCAGAACGGTCGGTCGACCATCACGAAAGTCTTCGACGATTGCATGTAGCGGGTGCGGTCCAGGGCCATCCACATCTTTTGCGAGAACAGCGCCTCTTCGCATTCGATCTGAGTGGTCAGCAGCCAGCTTTGGCAGGTGACCAGCACGGCGGCATATTCGCGGGTGTTGTCCCACACATCCGTCACGCTGAACCGGCCATCGTCGGCGCGGGCGATGCGCTTCACACCGCTGCGGGGGGCGCCAAGGTGCAACGAATTGAGGCTGGTACCTTCTGGCCAATGCGCGCAGCGCTCCGGCACATGTTTCCAGATGCCATGGGGCACCTGCTCGACGCCGCCGACCACCAGGTGCTGGTGATCGTCGCAATTGGTCATCACCACGCGGAAGATTTCCAGCATCGAATTGGGGAAGTCCGAATCCCAGCCGCCGGTGCCGAAACCAACCTGGCCGAACACTTCACGGTGTTGGAACGAGAGTTTGGCAAACGCCTTGGACGTGGCAACGAAGTCGTAGAAAGTGCGGTCGTCCCACAGGGGTACCAGGGTGTTCCACAGTTCCTTGAGGCGTGGCACGTCGCGGTCGCGAATCGCCTGCTGGATATCGCCGAAGCGCGACCCGTCCTCCAGCGCATCCGCCCAGGCGTCGGCCACTTCCTGGAACAATGCCGGCAGATCGGCCATCTTTTGTGCGTAGTAGGTCTGGCCTTCCAGATCGATGACCGTACTGCCCGAGGCCGGGGTCAAAGGGTTGGGAAACGGTTTGGTCTCCAGACCCAGTTTGTCGACGTAGTGATAGAACGCCGTGGACGATACCGGAAATCGCATGCCCCCCAGCTCGGCAATGACACCCTCGGCGCCGTTGAACGCTTGTGAGCGCAGACGCCCACCCATTTTCGACGCTTCGTAGACCACCGGCTTGAGGCCGAGCTTCATCAACTCGTAGGCCGCCACCAGACCGGCGATCCCGGCACCGACAATCGCGACTTCCGCCCCATGGTTGTGAGCGGGAATACTGCCCAGGCCAGCGGGATGCTCGATCCAGTCGTCAAAAGCGAAAGGAAAGTCCGGCCCGAAAATGGTGATGGGCTTCTTGCCGTCTGCTGGGTGGCGATTGTGCTTGTTCATGGCTGACCTTGATTGGGCGACTCGACGCGGCTTTCGCGTCTGAGTATAGGAAAGATGCCAGCCATTCTAGAGAGGGTGAAACACGTTAATAAGACGCAATGTGTCGTCGTTCTGGATTGTTATCAGTCATTTTGATGCGTGGGTTAGTCGTATTGACGAGTCGGGGCGCTGTGGTTATGAACCTTGATGAAGGCGGTGGGCAGTTACTGGTGAGGCTGGCTGTGCTGGCGCCTTCGCGAGCAAGCCCGCTCTCACAGGTAAGTCGTACCCTCTAGACCGGCTGCCCCCGGTCGATCTTGCTACTGAGGATGATCGAAGTGGTGGTTTTCTCCACCCCATCCACACTGCCAATCTGATCCAGTAACTGATCCAACTGCTCCGGTGAGTCCGTGCGTAGCCAGGCCACATAGTCGAATTCGCCGCTGACCGCACACAGTTGCTGGACCTGAGCCATCGCACTCAAGCGCCGCAGCACGTCCTTGCCGGAGCGCGGTTGAACCTTGATGCCGACGTAAGCCTGTAACCCGCCGTCTATCACCCGCTGCCCCAAACGCACGCCGTACCCGGTGATGACCCTGGTTTTTTCCAGGCGCGCCAGCCGCGAAGTCACGGTGGTGCGGGCGATGCCCAATTGTCGGGCGAGCATGGCGACGCTTTCCCGGGCATTGATTTGCAGGGCGGCAATCAGTTGGCGGTCGATTTCGTCGAGGACGGGAGGGCGGCTGTCAGACAAGATGGGCTCCGGCGTGGATATCGGTGGTAGGCATGTTACAGGCTCGCATGCCTTTGCCACCGACTCCATTAGGATGCGGTCGGGAAATGCCTGCCACCATGACGTTGGGCATGGCGGCAGTATCCGCAGATTTGACGATGCGGGCACCCGCCCGTTTCAGATGTGGCCGCAGCCCAATCCAGGCTGCGACCGGGGTAGGATCATTTCCAGCGATTCGTATCCCATGCCTTGCGGTCGAGATCGAGGTCGGGGAATTTTGCCGGATCAAAGACTGGCCTTGCCACACCGGCTTTCAACTGCGCGCGGAAGTCGTTGATCACCCGTATTGCGGTAGGGAACAGCATCAGAATCGCAATCAGGTTCACAAGTGCCAGAATGCCCATCATCGGGTCTGAGAAGAAGAAGACCGAGGTGGCGTTCGGGGCGGCGGCGCCGAGGAAAATCAAGCCCAGGATCAACACGCGCAGCACCAGCAGGGCGGGTTTGGATTTGGTGATGGCCGCCAGTGCGTTTTCACCCAGATAGACGTTATAGATGATGGACGAGAAGGCGAAGAGCAGGATCGCCAGACTCAACGCGTAGCGCGACCACTCACCAAAATGGCTGGCCAGTGACTGTTGTGTCAGCACGACACCGTCGATGCCTGTTGCACCGGCAACATAGACATCACCCAGCAGGATGATGAAAGCCGTGCACGAGCAAATCACGATCGTGTCGATGAAGACCGAGAACGATTGGGTGATGCCCTGGCTGACCGGGTGATGGACCAGCGCAGTGGCTGCGACGTTCGGTGCCGAACCAAGCCCCGCCTCGTTTGAGAACAGCCCGCGGCGCAAGCCTTGCGCGATCGCAGCCCCCATGCCACCGGCGATGGCTTCTTCATAGCCGAAGGCGCTCGAGACGATACGTACGAAGAGCGCCGGAATTTCACCGATGTTCATCACGATGACGATCAGGGCAAGCGCCAGGTAACCCAGTGCCATGACGGGCACCACGACGTCGGCCGCCTTGGCGATGCGCTTGATGCCACCAAAGATCACGAACCCGGTGACGAGGACCAGCAGCGCTCCGGTCACAAAGCGGCTGATACCGAACGAATCCTGCATCGCGCCGGCAACAGTGTTGCCTTGGAAGGCGTTGAAGCCAAGGCCGAAGGCCGCCAGCAGACAGATTGCATAAACTATCGCAAGCCAGTTGTAGTTCGACCCGAGGCCATGCCGGATATAGTCGGCTGGGCCGCCACGGAAGGAGTGTTCCCCGTCGGTGCGCTTATAAATCTGGGCAAGCGTACATTCGACGAGACTGGTCGCCATGCCGATGAGCGCGATGCACCACATCCAGAAAACCGCACCGGGCCCACCGAGTGTGATCGCGACGGCTACACCGGCAATGTTTCCGCCGCCCACGCGGCCGCCCACAGATACGAGCAGCGCTTGACGCGCGCTGAGGTTGTTGGGGTCGCTATTCTGGTTCTTCCCTGAGAGCACGCGGAACATCCGGCCGAAGAATTCGAACTGGACGAAACCCGACATAATCGTGATGAACACTCCGAAGACTACGAGAATGGGTATGAGCGACCACCCCCACGTGAGGCTGTCGACATACCCAAACAGCGTTTGCAGGAATTCCATCTGTTTCTCCTATATTTCTTATTATCGGCGGAACCGCTCTCTTAAGCGTCCCGCGATCAGTTTATGCGTGGTTTTACATCCGATTTCTTGTCTTCGGACGTTTCGATGCCGCCGACCGTTCCCGATCCGAAAAACCCGCAAACATGGCACCGTCGAGTCGTTCGAGGGCAGCACCGGCCTTTATCGCTGGCAGTGGCCGGGCCCTGGCGGGCGCAACTGTACTACAGAGCGGTAAGTTTGGGCCCTGATAGTTATGCGCGATCAGTCTCAGGGGCTTTCCAGTACCTGTTCACATGAGTGCTACTGCTATTTTTTCTGAGTGTCCCCGGTATAGGTGACATTCAATATAGCTGGTTGCGGATATCTGACATGGATGATGCCCTCATCCCGAAGCAACTTGGCTAACAGCTCTGGCACCGGCGTCCAGTCTTGCCGTTCAGAAACGCAAAAGCCGCGCAATGCGCGGCTTTCAATTTGGTGGGCCCACACGGACTCGAACCGTGGACCAAAGGATTATGAGTCCTCTGCTCTAACCAACTGAGCTATAGGCCCTCAGTAGGTCGCGGATTATAACGACGGTTTCTCGGCTGTGCTATCCGAAAAATCCGATACGGTCATACGAAGAAACGTTGCGGCGAACTCTTCGGCGCACAGGGGCAGGCTGACGATGTAGCCCTGAATCTGTTCGCAGCCTTCTTCAGCCAGGAATTGCTGCTGGGCCAGGGTTTCGACGCCTTCGGCGATGATGGTGAATTGCATGCTGCGGCCCAGGGCGATGATTGCCCGCACGATCGCCACGTCGTGGGGGTCATCGGGCAGGCCACGGACGAAGGACTGGTCGATCTTGAGGAAGTCCAGTGGCAAGCGTTTGAGATAGCTCAGGGAGGAGTAGCCGGTGCCGAAGTCGTCGATCGCCAGTTGCACACCAAGTTTCTTCAGCTGGTGCAGCACCGCCAGCGCCTCTTCGGCCTGACTCATAATGAAGTTTTCGGTGATTTCCAGTTGCAATAGACCGGGCTTGAGACGGTGCTCACGCAGCAGTTGTTCGATCCGACCCAGCAGGTTGGGTTGGCGCAGTTGGGCTCCAGCAAGATTGACCGACAGTGGGCCGAGACTTTCATAGGTATCGTTCCATTCGGACAGTTGCCGGCAGGCACATTCCAGTACCCAGTCGCCAATTTGCAAGATCATGCCGTTTTCTTCAGCCAATGGGATGAAATGTTCCGGCGGCACGTCGCCAAACGTGGGATGGGTCCAGCGTATCAGCGCCTCGGCGCCCACCAGCCGGTTGTCGGCAAGGCTGAATTTTGGTTGGTAAGACAGCGACAACTCGTTGCGTTCTATGGCACGTCGCAGCTCGTGTTCCAGAGCCACCCGTTCACTGGCCTGGGCGGTGAGGTCGCGGGTGTAGCTTTCCACCCGGTTGCGACCCTTGGCTTTGGAGCGGTACATCGCCGCATCGGCGTTTTTGACCAAGGTGGCGACATCGCAACCATCCTGCGGGTACAGACTGGTGCCGATACTGGCACTGATAAAAAATTCATGCTCGCCGGCCTGGAACGGCGCGGCAAAGCCATTCAACAGCTTCTGGGCGATGTACTCGGCATCGCTGGGTTGTTGCAGGCCTGGCAGCAAGATGATGAATTCGTCTCCACCCAGGCGCGCCACGGTGTCGATATCGCGCAACTGCTCACGTAGGCGCACGGCGATGCCCTTGAGCAGCAGATCCCCCACCGGGTGCCCCAGGCTGTCATTGATGTGCTTGAAGCGATCCAGGTCCAGGAATAGCACCGCACCCTGGCCACCATCTTCCTGCTGGCTATTGAGAGCCATCAGTAAGCGGCTTTCGAACAATGTGCGATTCGGCAGGCCGGTGAGCGGGTCGTGGTGTGCCTGGTAGTCGAGTCGGGCCTGAGCGTGCTTGAGGCTGGAAATATCAGCAAAGACCGCAACGAAATGGGTGATTTCCCGATCCCGGTTACGCACCGCGCTGATGGTCAGCCAACTGGGATACAGCTCGCCGTTTTTACGCCTATTGGAAATCTCCCCTTGCCAGTGGCCATCGGCTGTCAGTTGATGCCACATCGCGGCGTAAAACGCGCTGTCATGCAGGCCGGAAGCCAACAACCGTGGCGTATGGCCCAGGGCTTCGGTTTCGCTATAGCCGGTGATTTCGCTGAAGGCACGGTTTACCGCGCTGATGTGTTGTTGCGTATCGGTGATCAACACGCCTTCGGCGGTACTCTCGAATACCGTTGCGGCCTGTTGCAGTTTTTCCTGCATCAGGTGGCGTTCGGTGATGTCCCGGGCGATGGTCAGCATGCAGTCTTCGTTGCCGATGGGCAGGGGGCGACTGGACACCTCACAAAGCCGTACCTGTCCGTCGTTGCGGCGGATATGGCACCTGAAATCCCTGACATAACCGTCTCGTTGCAGCAGGTCGAGCATCTGTTTGCGCTCGTTGAGGTTGACCCAGATGCCCAGGTCCAGGGTGGAGCGGTCCACCGACAAGGCGCTGTTGAAACCGGTAATGCGGCTGAAGCCTTCGTTGACCTCAATCAGCAGGCCGTCACTTTGTCGGGACAGCAGCAGGCCGTCGGGCGAGGCGTGAAAAGCCTTGGCGAACTTCTCTTCGGAGGTTTGCAATTGCTGTTGGGTTTCCTTGAGCTGGCTGATGTCGCGGACCACCACGACCAAGGCTGGGGTGGTGTCCAGGTCGAAGGGTTCGGCGGAGATTAGCCCAGTGAACACCTGGCCGTTGCTGCGGCGGAAAGGCATTTCCAGATTACGGATACTGCCGGCCTGCAATCTTTGCAGCAGCCCCGGCCCCACGTTCTGAATGCCCCAGATGTTCAGTTCGGTCGCGGTCTGGCCCACCACCTCTGCGGCGCTCAGACCAATTTGTTCTTCGAAGGCTTTGTTGACCTCCAGCAGGCAACCGTCCAGCAGGCGCGCAATCACCAGAATGTCCGGACACTGGCGGAATACCGAAGCGAACTTCTGCTCCGATAGACGCAACGCTTCCTCGGTGCGTTTGGCTTCACTGATGTCGATCATCAACCCGCGCATCACCGGCTCATGGCCGTGCTCGATCAGGCTGACGATATCGCGTACCCACAGGCAGCGGCCGTCAGCGGTGATCACGCGGTAATCAATGCAATGGTCTCGGCCTGCCAGCACTTCATGATCGCAATAGGTCTGGGCGCGGATCAGGTCAGCAGGATGAATAATGTTTCGCCAGAACCCTGGAATCAGCCAGTGGGCGAGGGGATAACCGAGCAGCTCTTCGGCGTGGGGTGATACATAGCTGTAGGTGAAATCGCTGACCCTTGCCTCCCAGGCAATTGCTGAAAGGCTCTCCACCAGCCCGCGATAGTGGTATTCGCTGCTGCGCAACTCTTGTTCCAGATCGACTCGTCGCGCGATCTCTGAGCTGAGGCGGCGATTGATGCGAATCACCGCCGCGAGGATACCGCTCAAGAGCAACAGCGCAGGTAAGCCGTAAAGCAGCAGATCTGACCAGAACCTGCGGTAATCCCGGACATTGCCGACCCATTTCTCCTGAATTTCGCTGATCTGGGCCGGGCTCATGTCCGCTATCACCTTGTCCAGGATTCCCACCAGTATCTTGTTCTCACGGGGGACACCCATGGCCAGTTGATAGCGATAGGGTGTCTCCCCGCTGACATAAAGCCCGTCAAGTTTGAGTTGGCGCAGGCTCCAGACACTGGAGGCCAGGTCGCCCACCACGGCGTCCACTTTGTCAGTCGCCAGGGCTTGCAGAGCTGAACTGACATTGGGCAGCGCCACCAGATTCAGGTCTGGATGATGGTTGCGCAGCAGTTCGTGGGGCGCATAGTTTTCCACCACGGCGATCTTCAGCCCGTACAGATCCTCAAGGTTATGAGGCTCTGCACCACCGTGATGGGCCAGGATGACAATCGGGAAGTCGAGATATGGACGGGTGAAAGCCAGGTAACTCTGACGTTCAGGGGTGGACATTATGCCCGGCAACAGATCGATTTTGCCCTGTGCGACCTGTTCCAGCACCATGGTCCAACTGACGGGCTCGATGGGTGTGAGTGTGACGGCCAGCCGCTCGCGGATAAGATCCACGTAGTCGGCGGCCAGGCCCTGGTATCGTCCTTGATCGTCACGAAATTCGAACGGCGGCCAGGAGGCGTCGACACCCAGGCGCAGGTCGGGGTGGTCCTTGAGCCAGCGGCGCTCTTCGTCGGTGAGCGTCAGCGCGCCAGCCGTTGCGGTCCAGGTCATCAATGACAGCAAAATCACGGCCGTCAGTCTGGGCATCACGGTCTCGTCATGGCTTGGGAAGGATGTTTCGAGTGTAGACGGGCAATAGGACGGGGGGGCGCAACGGGGGGATTTTATCTGCACATAACAAAACCCCCGGCAGGGCCGGGGGTTTTTAACGTCACTCGTCGAGAAAGGAGCGCAGATGCTCGCTTCGCGTCGGATGGCGCAATTTGCGTAAGGCCTTGGCTTCGATCTGACGAATCCGCTCGCGGGTCACGTCAAACTGCTTACCGACTTCCTCAAGGGTGTGGTCGGTATTCATGTCGATGCCGAAACGCATGCGCAGTACCTTGGCTTCACGGGCAGTAAGGCCGGAGAGTACTTCGCGAGTCGCTTCCTTGAGACTCTCAACGGTGGCGACATCGATCGGCGACTGCATGGTGGAGTCTTCGATGAAGTCACCCAGATGGGAGTCTTCGTCATCACCGATCGGGGTTTCCATGGAGATCGGCTCTTTGGCGATCTTCAATACCTTGCGGATCTTGTCCTCAGGCATTTCCATGCGTTCGCCCAGCTCTTCCGGAGTCGGTTCACGACCCATCTCCTGCAACATCTGCCGGGAAATGCGGTTGAGCTTGTTGATGGTCTCGATCATGTGCACCGGAATACGAATGGTGCGGGCCTGGTCGGCGATCGAGCGAGTGATCGCCTGACGGATCCACCAGGTAGCATAAGTCGAGAACTTGTAGCCGCGACGGTATTCGAACTTGTCCACCGCTTTCATCAGGCCGATGTTGCCTTCCTGGATCAGATCGAGGAATTGCAGGCCGCGGTTGGTGTACTTCTTGGCGATGGAGATCACCAGACGCAAGTTCGCTTCGACCATCTCTTTCTTCGCGCGGCGGGCCTTGGCCTCACCGATCGACATACGACGGTTGATGTCCTTGATCTCGGCGATGGTCAGGCTGGTTTCGGCCTCCAGTGCGCTCAGTTTCTGCTGGCAGCGAACGATGTCCGGTTGCAGGCGACCGATGGCTTCAGCGTATTTGCTTTTGCCTTTGGCCAGTGCATCGGTCCAGCTTTCGTCGACTTCGTGGCCAGGGAACTGACGCAGGAAATCGGCACGTGGCATGCGGGCATCACGCACACAAAGTTGCATGATCGCGCGCTCTTGCTGACGCAGACGATCCAGAGCGCCACGAACACGCTCTACCAGGCCTTCGAACTGCTTTGGCACCAGTTTGATCGGCATGAACAGCTCGGCCAGTGCCAACAGCTCGGCAATTGCCTGCTTATTGCTGCGGCCGTGCTTCTTCAGCGCCTTGCGAGTGATCTCCATCTGGTCGGACACCGCGCCAAAACGCTGTGCGGCGATGACCGGATCCGGACCACTTTCGGCTTCTTCTTCGTCGTCGCTGGCGTCGGCGTCGTCGTCATCGGTGTCGTCGTCGGCCTTGGCGGCTTTCGCGTCGATCGGCGGCGGCACTTCGGCTGCAGGCGGCGCGATGCCGTCGTCCGGGTCGATGTAACCGCTCAGGACGTCGGACAGGCGACCACCTTCGGTGGTGACGCGGGTGTACTCGGAGAGAATATGGTCAACCGTGCCAGGGAAGTGCGCGATTGCGCCCATCACTTCGCGGATGCCTTCTTCAATACGCTTGGCGATTTCGATTTCGCCTTCACGCGTGAGGAGCTCTACCGTGCCCATTTCACGCATGTACATGCGCACGGGATCGGTGGTGCGACCAATGTCGGTCTCGACCGCTGCCAACGCTGCAGCCGCTTCTTCAGCGGCCGCCTCGTCGGTATCGGCGTCGGCCAGCATAAGGGCATCCTTATCTGGAGCAACCTCGAATACGTTGATCCCCATGTCGTTGATCATGCGGATGATGTCTTCCACCTGTTCCGGATCTGAAATATCCTCCGGCAGGTGGTCGTTGACCTCCGCGTAAGTCAGGTAGCCCTGCTCACGACCCAATAGGATCAACTCTTTGATACGAGACTGCTGTTGCGCTTTTCCGGACATAACACCCTATCCACTGAAGGTCTTGGCGGGCAAAAAACAAGCCGAGGATTATACCTGAGCTGTGACCTCACGCGCCAGTTGAGGTCGGGTTTGATGCGCAAACATTGCGGCTGAGTAAGTCGCGCAATTGGTTTTTCTCTTCGCTGGTCAACTCGCTCTGGCGAGCTTTTCGCAGAAGTTGTTCCAGATTTCGCTCGCGTTGGCGGGCGGACAAGCTAGTAATGGTGTCGAAAAACTGTTGTTCAAGGTTGTCTCCATCAATCAGCCATTCCTTCTCGGCCAGGGCCTTCAACAGACGCCCTTGTTCGGTGCCGTGCCACCGGGCGATCAACTGGAAAGAGTTTAGTTTGGGGTTCTTCTGCACGGCTTCAAGGAGTGCGATCAGCAATTGCGTATTGCTGTGGTCCTCGGCGGCGAAGTTCCCCGCGTCCTCGACTTTTTCAGCCAGTTGCGGGTGGTGCAGCAAAGTCCGCAGGGCGGCCAGTGTTGGTGGTTCGACGGCGGCCGGCACGCGCGGGGCACGTGGCTGGTCGCGATCGCCGCGCTTACCGTTCTTGTCCCAGGTTTTTTTGTCCCATTTCTTGCCGCCGCTGCCCGGTTTCTTGGGCGTCCATTCCTGCGCAGGCGCGTAGTCCTGCTGAGGTTGATGATAGTCGGCGAAATCCGGCATCGCGTCGTAATCAATACCCGGGTCGTAAGCCGGCGGCGCTTCCTGGGGGGCGCTGTGGACCAGCTGATTGACCGCTTCGCTGTTCAGTCCGGTGATTTCGGTCAGGCGCTGGCGCATCAATGTGCGCAGGTTGGCGCCGGGCACCTTGTCGATCAGCGGTGCCGCAAGGGTGGCCATATGAGCCTTGCCTTCGAGGGAGCGTGGATCGGCTTCTTCGGTCAGTTGCTGAAAAAAATAATCGGCCAGCGGTTGCGCGTGCTGGTTGATCCGCGCACGGAATGCGTCGGTGCCTTCGGAGCGCACCAGGGTATCCGGGTCTTCGCCCTCGGGTAAAAACAGAAAGCGCGCTCGCCGCCCGTCCTGCAGGCATGGCAACGTGGCTTCGAGTGCTCGCCAAGCGGCATTGCGGCCAGCCTGGTCGCCGTCGAAGCAGAACAACACGCTGGGCACGACGCGAAACAGGCGCTTGATGTGCTCTTCGCTGGTGGCGGTGCCTAAGGTTGCAACGGCATTGCGCAGACCTTGCTGGGCCAGGGCGATTACGTCCATGTAGCCTTCGACGACGATGATTTCGTCGAGGTTGCGGTTGTTCTTGCGCGCTTCGTATAGCCCGTAGAGTTCCTGTCCTTTATGGAATACCGGGGTCTCCGGGGAGTTCAGATACTTGGGCTTGTCGTCGCCCAGGACCCTGCCGCCAAACGCGATGATCCGCCCGCGCGTGTCACGGATCGGGAACATTACCCGGTCGCGGAAACGGTCATAGCGCTTGCCGGTTTCGGCATTTTCGATCAGTAGGCCGGCGTCGATCATGGCGCGCTGCTGCAAGGTGTCGCTGCTTAAATGCTTGTACAGATTGTCCCAGCCGGGCGGGGCAAAGCCGAGGCCGAAGTCCCGGGCGATTTCTCCGGTCAGGCCGCGGCCCTTGAGATAATCCACTGCCGCTTTGCGGGCCGGATGGCTTTTGAGGGCCTGGCGATAAAAATCCGCCGCCGCGGTCAGCAGTGGATAGAGCGGCGAGTCGGTCGGTTGGCGCGGCTTGTGCGCTCGACCGCTTTCCTCGCGAGGAATTTCCATGCCGGCGGCTTTGGCCAGTTCCTCGACAGCCTGGGGAAAATCCAGGTTGTCGTGGTCCATGATGAAGCCGAGGGCATTGCCACCAGCGCCACAGCCGAAGCAGTAATAAAACTGTTTGTCGGGGCTGACACTGAAGGACGGGGTCTTTTCCTTATGGAATGGGCAGCAGGCCGTGTAGTTCTTGCCGGCTTTTTTCATTTGCAGGCGAGAGCTGACCACATCGACGATGTCGGTGCGGTTCAGGAGGTCGTCAATAAAGCTCTGGGGAATCAGCCCGGCCATGGCGTTCTCATCATCACTGCGCGAAATATGGGCCCGAAATCAGCGGGCGTAACCGACTCTTGGTCTTGAGGCACGGTAAAACGGTGGCTCGACCGGGTCGTCTGCATCATCGCTGTCGGGAAGTGTATCTGCCGATAATCCACTGACGTTAATGACTAATCAGTTTTCGACTGTTTGAATATGTTGCGCTGAGTCCGGTTACGGCCGGTCGGGCCTCGGATCATCAGGCGGGCACGCAAGCAGGTGCCTTGGGCTGATCGTCGTTAGAGGAATCAGGGGTGTGCTCGTCAGTAGCCTTGGAAGGCTCGTCAGAAGAGACGTGCACCGCTGGCAAAAGAGCCAGGTCTGACGTTGTAAAGCAGGTTGTCTCGGTCGCATGCGCGACTTTGACAGTGAAGCATCAAGCGTTTTCCGCAAATGCCATAAGCCCGGCTTGAAGGCCGGGCTTGGCAGAAGCTTGCTACGGACGTCTGTGTATTAGTACAGACGTACGGCGCGGCGCTGTTCGCGCTGAACTTTCTTAGCGTGACGCTTAACAGCGGCTGCTGCTTTGCGCTTACGCTCGGAAGTCGGCTTCTCGTAGAATTCGCGGCTACGAACTTCAGCCAGAACACCGGCTTTTTCGCAGGAGCGCTTGAAACGACGCAGTGCTACGTCGAAGGGTTCGTTCTCTTTTACTTTGACGGCTGGCATCCAGAGCTACCTTCATTCATTACCGGGGTCAACATCCTCGCGGCAAAAGAGCACTTGAAGACGTCGGTTTTTAAGGGTTGCGGATGTTAACCCCTCATCGCTCGGAATGCAAAGCCTCTGATCGAAAACCGCTGGTCGGGGCACAACGCGGCGACTATTATGCGCGCCTTCGAATTCAGCCTCTACAAGGCGCAAACCCATGCTAGTACTGGGATTAGAAACCTCCTGCGACGAAACCGGTGTCGCACTATACGACAGTGAACGCGGCCTGCTGGCCGATGCGCTGTTCAGCCAGATCGATCTGCACCGCGCCTATGGCGGTGTGGTGCCCGAACTGGCCTCCCGTGATCACGTCAAGCGCATGCTGCCCTTGATCCGCCAGGTTCTGGCCGAAGCCGACTGTGTGCCGACCGAGATCGATGCCATTGCCTACACCGCCGGGCCGGGCCTGGTGGGCGCGCTGCTGGTGGGTGCCTCCTGTGCCCAGGCGCTGGCCTTTGCCTGGGGTATCCCGGCCCTGGGTGTGCATCACATGGAAGGCCATCTGCTGGCGCCGATGCTGGAGCCGCAACCGCCGGAGTTTCCGTTCGTCGCTTTGTTGGTCTCTGGCGGTCATACGCAACTGGTCCGGGTCGATGGCATCGGCCAATACGAGTTGTTGGGGGAAACCCTGGACGACGCTGCCGGTGAAGCGTTCGACAAAACCGCGAAAATGATGGGTCTCAATTACCCGGGCGGTCCGGAAATCGCACGATTGGCGGCTCAAGGGGTTGAAGGGCGTTTCGTCTTTCCGCGGCCGATGTGTGACCGCCCCGGTCTGGATTTCAGCTTCAGTGGCCTGAAAACCTTCGCCTTGAACACCTGGCAGCAATGTGTCAGTGCCGCAGACGACGGCGAGCAAGCCCGTTGCGACATCTCGCTAGCGTTCCAGCAGGCGGTGGTGGAGACTTTGACCATCAAGTGCAAGCGTGCCCTGAAACAAGCCGGACTCAAGCGTTTGGTGATCGCTGGCGGAGTCAGTGCGAACAAGGCGCTGCGCGTATCTCTGGAGAACATGCTTGGCAGCATGAACGGCGACGTTTACTACGCCAGGCCGGAGTTCTGCACAGATAATGGTGCGATGATTGCCTTCGCCGGGTGCCAGCGTTTGCAAGCCGGCCAGCACGAAAGCCTGGCAATCAGCGTGCAGGCGCGCTGGCCCATGGAGCAGTTATCACCTCTGTAAGGTGCGCGGACTAAAAATGCCGTTCGCGCCCGGCAAACAGGTCGCGTAGATTGCCCCGGTGGCGCCAGACGATCAATGCGACGAGTGCGGTCACCGGTAGCAAGACCGCCGGCTCCTGCCAGGCCAGCAACGGCAGGATCAGCGGCGTGGCGATCAGTGCCGCAAGGGAGCTGGTACGGGTCAGGTAGAACGTCAGCAGCCAGGCAGCGACGGCCAGCAGGGCAGCGGGTGGATACAGACCCAGCAGCATGCCGGCGGCGGTGGCGACACCCTTGCCGCCGCGAAAGCGAAAGTACAGCGGGAACAAGTGACCGATGACGGCGCAGACACCAATCCAGGCCTGTTGCTGCAACGAAAGTCCTGCAAGACTGGCGATCAGAACCGGCACAAGGCCTTTGCAGAGGTCGCCAAGCAGGGTCAGGATGGCGAGTTTGCGGCCGGCCAGGCGCAGCATGTTGGTGGCGCCGGCATTGCCCGAACCACTCATTCGCGGATCCGGGCGACCGGTCAGGCGGCTGAGCAAAATGGCGAAGGACAGCGAGCCGAGCAGGTAGGCGAGAGTCGCCAGTAACCAAAACATGCTAACTATTCCGGGCGAGGACGCCCTGATTCTAACGGCGCATTGCGCCCTTGTCGTGCTGCGGAGAAGAGTGCTTGGACAGAGTGTTTATCGAGGGCCTGGAAGTCGACACGGTCATTGGTGCCTACGACTGGGAGCGAGGCATCCGCCAGTGTCTGCGGCTTGATCTGAGTTTCGCTTGGGATAACCGGCCCGCCGCCGCCGGCGATGACCTGACCTTGGCGCTTGATTACGCCAGTGTATCGTCGCGCATTCAGGCGTTTGCCGAGCAAGCTCAATTCCAGCTGGTCGAGACCTTTGCCGAGCGACTGGCTCAAGAGCTGATGGACGAGTTCAAGATTACCTGGCTGCGTCTGAAAGTGACCAAGCCTGGTGCTGTGCCGGCGGCCAGTGGTGTTGGTGTGGAGATCGAGCGCGGATGTCGCTGACTCAGGTTTTTCTCGGGCTCGGCAGCAATATCGAGCGCGAAACTCATTTGTGCGCAGGTCTTGAAGCCCTCGCCGGCTTCCTGGTGGACATCCGCTGTTCCGCGGTGTTCGAGAGCCAGCCGGTGGGGATCAAGAGCGGGCCGTTTTTCAATTTCGTCGTGTCGGCCTTTACAGACCTGCCGCTGATGGAGCTGGACCGCCGCCTCAAGTTCATCGAGGCGGACAATGGTCGTTATGCGCCGGACCGCAAGGGGCTGCCGCTGGATATCGACGTGTTGTTGGATGGCGAGCAGGTCGGCAACTTCGACGGCTTGATCCTGCCCCGCGCCGAAATCCTCAAGAATGCCTTTGTCCTTTGGCCATTGTCGTTGATTGCGCCCGATCGGATTCATCCTGGCGTAGGTAAAAGCTTCGCTACTTTGTGGGATGAGTCGCAGATTGACCAGGTGCTGGCTCCGGTGGCTTTTGAGTGGCGGGGTGTACCGCTCACGCCTTTGGAGCTGCTGTCAGGCCTGACGTCATCGCGAGCAGGCTCGCTCCCACATTGACCCTGAGGGGTCTGCGATATCCTGTGGGAGCGAGCCTGCTCGCGATGGCGGCGGCCTATGCTCCCGAGATACAAGCTGACACAAAGCTCTGTCAGCTCGTCGCGTCCTTATACGCTTTCAATACCCGCAGGCGCTCACGCTTGATCGCCTCCCCCAGTTCAGGTCCCTTGAAGCCTTTTTCCAGCAAGGGTTGCACCGCCACTCCGCGTGCTGCCGCTGCCGCTCCCCGCAGGTAATCCGCCTGTGGATAACTCCGCTTCTCCAAGCCTTTGCGGCCACGAGCATCCATCTCGCACGCTGCGATGAACTCCTCAAAGCGCTGGGGGCGGCGATACACGTCAAAACTTTGCAACAGCTCAAGCAACGTGGACGCCTTCAATTCGAGCGCGCGATGACCATGGGTGTGGTATTGACCGACCAATAACGCCAGTTCCTGGCAGTCGCGTGGGGCCTTGAAACGTTCATTGACCGCCTTGATCAGCTTCAAGCCCTTGTGCTCATGGGCGATGTGTCGGGGCCATTCGTGTTCGGGCGTCAGACCTTTGCCCAGATCATGTAGTAGACACGCCCAACGGACGGTCAGTGGCTGTGCATGCAGTGCCGCCTGCTCCAGCACGCTCAGGGTGTGGACGCCGGTGTCGATTTCAGGGTGATGCGCCTCGGGTTGTGGCACGCCAAACAGTGCGTCAACCTCGGGCATCAAGACTTTGAGGGCTGTGCAATCGCGCAGGACCTGGATAAACACCTGCGGTTGGTTTTCCATGAGGGCGCGGGAAATCTCTTTCCAGCTACGTTCTGCGGTCAAGGCTTGCAATTCGCCAGAGTCGCTGAGCTGGCGCATCAGCTCAAGGGTTTCGTCCGCCACTTTGAAACCCAACGGAGCATAGCGTGCGGCAAAGCGGGCAACCCGCAAGACCCGGAGGGGATCTTCGGCGAACGCGGGAGAAACGTGGCGAAGCAGGCGGGCTTCGAGGTCGCCCTGGCCGTTGTACGGGTCGGTAAGATTGCCATGGTCGTCTTCGGCCATGGCGTTGATCGTCAGGTCCCTGCGGATCAGGTCCTCTTCCAGGGTGACTTCGGGGCTGGCATGGAACACGAAGCCGCCATAACCGCGGCCACTTTTGCGTTCGGTGCGGGCGAGGGCGTATTCCTCACCGGTCTTGGGGTCGAGGAATACCGGAAAATCCGCCCCCACCGGGCGAAAGCCCTTGGCGAGCATGTCCTCGGCGCTAGCCCCCACCACGACCCGGTCGATGTCGGTGACAGGGATGCCCAGCAGGCGATCGCGAACGGCACCGCCGACTTTATAGATCTGCATAAAAAACCTCCGTTGGTCTGACAGGATAACCTTTGCGCCAGACGTTCGGAGGTGAAAACGGGGTCAAAGATGAATGACGGCCAAGTCCAGGCGGCCATAGTCTCCTTCGGCTTGTTCGGTTCTGGGCGGCACGTGATGGGTTTTCATCACCTGGTCGCCCTGCAAGGTTTCCAGGTGAATGTCGAACCCCCAGAGGCGGTGCAGGTGCTTGAGGACTTCGTCGGTTGAATCGCCCAGCGGTTTGCGATCATGCGCCTGATGGCGCAGCGTCAGCGAGCGATCGCCCCGGCGATCGATGCTGTAGATCTGAACGTTGGGCTCGCGATTGCCCAGGTTGTATTGCGCCGCCAGCGTCTCGCGGATGGTGCGATAACCGCTTTCATCATGGATGGCGGGCACCAACAGGTCATCCTTCTGGTCGTCATCGAGGATGCTGAACAGTTTCAGGTCGCGAATGACCTTGGGCGAGAGGTACTGCAGGATGAAGCTCTCATCCTTGAAGCTGCTCATCGCGAATTTAATGGCGGACAACCAGTCCGAGCCGGCAATGTCCGGGAACCAGCGCCGGTCTTCCTCGGTAGGGTCTTCGCACATGCGCCGGATATCGCGGTACATGGCAAAGCCCAGTGCGTAAGGATTGATGCCGCTGTAATACGGGCTGTCGAAACCGGGCTGGAACACCACGCTGGTATGGGATGTGAGGAACTCCATCATGAAACCGTCGGTGACCAGGCCTTCGTCATACAGGTCGTTCATCAGCGTGTAATGCCAGAACGTGGCCCAACCCTCGTTCATGACTTGGGTCTGGCGCTGTGGATAAAAATACTGAGCGATCTTGCGCACGATACGCACGATTTCCCGCTGCCACGGCTCCAGTAGTGGAGCGTGTTTTTCGATGAAATAGAGGATGTTTTCCTGGGGTTCGGCAGGGAAACGCGCGTTGTCTTTCTCGCTGTACTTGTCGGCGCCTTTGGGAATGGTGCGCCACAAATCGTTGATCTGCTTTTGCAGATGTTCTTCGCGGTCCTTTTGACGCCGGCGTTCCTCTTCGGCGGAGATCGGATACGGTCGTTTGTAGCGGTCCACGCCGTAGTTCATCAGCGCGTGGCAGGAGTCCAGCAGGTCTTCCACGGCGTCGATGCCGTGACGTTCCTCGCATTGCATGATGTATTGCTTGGCAAATACCAGGTAATCGATGATCGAGCTGGCATCGGTCCAGGTGCGAAACAGGTAGTTACCCTTGAAGAAGCTGTTGTGGCCGTAGCACGCATGGGCCACCACCAAGGCCTGCATGCAGATGGTGTTTTCTTCCATCAGGTAGGCGATGCAGGGGTCGGAGTTGATCACGATCTCATAGGCCAACCCCATTTGGCCGCGACTGTAGGATTTCTCGGTGCTGAGGAAGTGTTTGCCGTAGGACCAGTGGTGATAGCCCAGTGGCATGCCGACCGACGCGTAGGCGTCCATCATTTGCTCGGCGGTGATCACCTCGATCTGGTTCGGGTAAGTGTCCAGGGCATAACGGTCCGCGATACGGCTGATTTCTCGGTCGTAGGCCTGGATCAGCTCGAACGTCCATTCTGAGCCGGTGGAAATGGGCTGGCGTTTCTGCTCTTTTTTGGCGGTCATGTCACTAACCTGCGCTGGAAGAGTTCACGGAAGACCGGGTAGATATCCCCGGCCGAGACCAATTGCTGTTGGGCAAATGTGTCGGAAAACGCTTCGGCGATGCGTTCATATTCGTACCACAACGCCTGATGTTCCCGTGGAGTAATTTCCACATAGGTGTAGTACTGGACGAACGGCATGATCTGGTTGATCAGGATGTCGCGGCAAATGGGCGAATCATCGTTCCAGTTATCGCCATCGGACGCCTGGGCTGCATAGATGTTCCACTCATTGGCAGGATAGCGTTCGGCCATGATTTCCTGCATCAGCTTCAGGGCACTGGAGACAATCGTGCCGCCGGTTTCCCGGGAATAGAAGAACTCCTCTTCGTCCACTTCCCTGGCGCTGGTGTGGTGGCGGATGAACACCACGTCAATCTTGTCGTAGTTCCGTTTGAGGAACAGGTACAAGAGGATAAAAAAGCGCTTGGCAATGTCCTTGGTGGCCTGGGTCATGGAGCCCGACACGTCCATCAGGCAGAACATCACGGCCTTGGAGCTGGGGTTGGGTTGTTTCACCAGCAGGTTGTACTTGAGGTCGAAAGTATCGAGAAATGGCACACGGTGAATCCGCGCGCTAAGTTTTTCGATCTCCGCTTCCAACTCCTGAATATCGCCAAAATTGTCGGGTTCTTCGCGCTTAAGGCGGGCCAGTTCGTCCTTGGCTTCGCGCAATTTTGCCCGGCTGCTACCCGACAACGCGATGCGCCGCGCGTGGGCCGAACGAAGCGTGCGGATGATATTGATGCGCGACGGATTGCCTTCATTGCTGATGCCGGCGCGTACTGTCTTGAAGGTGTCGGTGCCGGTCAGGTTGCGCTTGACCAGGTTGGGTAGCTCCAGGTCCTCGAACATGAACTCCAGGAATTCTTCCTGGGTAATCTGGAACACAAACTCATCCATACCCTCGCCGGAGTTGCCGGCCTTGCCCGGACCTCTCCCTCCACCTCCGCCTTGCGGACGTGGAATGTGTTCGCCGCTGGTGAATTCCTTGTTGCCGGGGTGCACGACGGTCTGTTTGCCGCCACGTCCGTGGTGAAGCACCGGCTCGTCGATGTCGCGTCCGGGGATGCTGATCTGCTCGCCATGTTCCATATCGGTAATGGAGCGGCGGCTGACCGCCTCTTCGACGGCCTTCTTGATGTGGTCACGGTAACGCCGCAGAAACCGCTGGCGGTTCACCGTGCTTTTGTTCTTGCCATTAAGGCGTCGGTCGATCACATAGCTCATATGAACCCTCCGGGCAGCTTCAAGTTCTCAGCTTCAAGCTGCAAGCCAGAAGCGCAGGGGCGGTGAGCGCCCCTGCAGCTCATGGCTTGAAGCTTGCCGCTGCTTCACTGCTTCACTGCGATTTCCGGACCCGCAGGTACCACTCGGAGAGCAGCCGTACCTGTTTGTCGGTGTAGCCACGTTCGACCATGCGTGTGACGAAGTCGTTGTGTTTTTGCTGGTCCTCCTTGCTGGCCTTGGCGTTGAAGCTGATGACCGGCAGCAGGTCTTCGGTGTTGGAGAACATTTTCTTCTCGATAACCACCCGCAGCTTTTCGTAGCTGAGCCAGGTTGGGTTCTTGCCGTTGTTGTTGGCCCGGGCCCGCAAGACGAAGTTGACGATTTCGTTGCGGAAATCCTTGGGATTGCTGATCCCGGCCGGTTTCTCGATTTTTTCCAGTTCCTCGTTCAGAGCCACTCGGTTGAGAATTTCGCCGGTTTCCGGATCGCGGTACTCCTGGTCCTGGATCCAGAAATCCGCGTAAAGCACGTAGCGGTCAAAGATGTTCTGGCCGTACTCGCTGTAGGACTCCAGGTACGCGGTCTGAATTTCCTTGCCGATGAACTCGATGTAGCGCGGGGCCAGGTATTCCTTCAGAAAGCGCAGGTAACGCTCACGGGTTTCCGCCTGGAACTGTTCCTGCTCGATCTGCTGTTCCAGCACATACAACAGGTGAACGGGGTTGGCGGCGATCTCATGTGGATCGAAGTTGAATACTTTGGACAGGATCTTGAAGGCGAAGCGTGTGGACAGGCCATTCATCCCTTCATCGACCCCCGCGTTGTCGCGGTATTCCTGGATCGACTTGGCCTTCGGATCAGTGTCCTTGAGGTTCTCACCGTCATAGACCCGCATCTTCGAATAGATGTTGGAGTTTTCCGGCTCCTTCAGGCGCGACAGCACTGTGAACTGGGCAAGCATCTTCAGCGTGTCAGGGGCGCAGTGGGCCTTGGACAGCGAGCTGTTGAACAGCAGCTTGTCGTAGATCTTCACCTCATCGGTGACTCGCAGGCAGTACGGCACCTTGACGATGTAGATCCGGTCGATGAAGGCCTCGTTGTTCTTGTTGTTGCGGAAGGTGTGCCATTCCGACTCGTTGGAGTGCGCCAGCAGGATGCCGCTGAACGGAATCGCCCCCAGGCCTTCGGTGCTGTTGTAGTTGCCTTCCTGGGTTGCGGTCAGCAGGGGGTGCAGCACTTTGATGGGCGCCTTGAACATCTCGACGAATTCCATCAGGCCCTGGTTGGCCCGGCACAGCGCACCCGAATAGCTGTAGGCGTCGGCATCGTTCTGTGGAAACTCCTCCAGCTTGCGGATATCGACCTTGCCCACGAGAGCGGAAATGTCCTGGTTGTTTTCGTCCCCAGGTTCGGTCTTGGCTACCGCGATCTGGTTGAGGATGGAAGGGTAGAGCTTGACCACCCGGAACTGGCTGATGTCACCACCGAACTCGGCCAGGCGCTTGGTGGCCCATGGCGACATGATGGTATTGAGGTAGCGACGCGGAATGCCGAAATCTTCCTCAAGGATCGCGCCATCCTCAGTAGCGTTGAACAGCCCCAGGGGGGATTCGAATACGGGCGAACCCTTGATGGCATAGAAGGGCACCTTTTCGATCAGTTCCTTGAGCTTCTCGGCCAAGGATGATTTACCGCCGCCGACGGGGCCAAGCAGGTACAGGATCTGTTTCTTCTCTTCCAGGCCCTGAGCTGCGTGGCGGAAATAGGACACGATCTGGTCGATGCACTCTTCCATGCCATGGAAGTCCTGGAAGGTCGGATAGCGGCGAATCACTTTGTTGGAAAAGATCCGCGAAAGCCTCGAATTGGCCGAGGTATCCAGCAGTTCCGGTTCTCCGATTGCCAGCAACAGACGCTCCGCAGCCGATGCGTAGGCGCTGCGGTCCTGCTTGCAGAGATCGAGGTATTCCTGCAGCGAGTATTCCTCCTGCCGCGTGGACTCGAAACGTTGCTGGAAGTGGCTAAAAATGCTCATGACGTCACCTCGCTCGATACGTGGAGCCGGTGTCGGATCAATCAGTCGATGCTGGTCGGTCGCTGGGAACCCAGCTGCCGTTTACCCCCCAGAATGCTGTCAGGAATGCCGTCTCCTGAAAGCTGTCTCCCGATGAACCCGCGCGCCGGTGTACCGGCTCTCCCCTGTTTTGGATGGCCTGAGGCTAAGGATAGTTCGGAATCGGAGAGGTAAAGGTTGAATGCGTAATAAGTTGTGGCTGGCCGTTCGTCCGCCATCACCCAAACCCGCGGTTCACGTGGGCTTGGGCGTCATAAAAATTATTCCGGGTTGCCTAGGGCTGTTTCTGCAGGATAAACCGTGCGCCACAGCTCAAAACCGCCATCCAGGCTATAGACATCGGAGAAGCCCTGGCTGACCAGGTAAGCGGCTGCGCTCTGGCTGGAGTTGCCGTGATAACAGACCACCACCACGGGGGCGTCGAGGTCGGCATTGCGGATGAATTCGGATAGGGAGTGGTTATCCAGATGGGTCGAGCCGCTGATATGCAAAGCGGCGAATGTAGCCGGATCTCGAACGTCGACCACAACCGCGCCTGTTTCGCGCAGGGCCTGGGCCTGTTCGGGGGGAATACGTTTAAATGCGGTCATTTAGGACTCCTGTAGCCTGACGCGCGGCACCGATCAAATGATAGTGGCGGCCGTTACTGATGCAGTGGTCGGATGATGAAGGGGTTTGGCGTGACCCTGTTCGTCACACTCGCAACGCAGCAGCTCGCCTGAGTCGACGTTCATCAACGTCATCGCGCTGCCCCATACGCATCCGGTGTCGAGAGCGAAAACCCCAGGTTCGTCGGATTGGCCTTCCAGTGCCGCCCAGTGCCCGAAAATGATCTTCAGATTACGGGTCTTGCGCTCTTTGTGTTTGAACCAGGGGGCATAGCCAGGTGGGGCGGTTTCGATGCCTTCCTTGCCCTTGAGGTCCAGCTTACCGTCGCGGGTGCAGAAGCGCATGCGGGTGAAATAATTGGTGATGACTCGCAGACGAGCGGTGCCGGTGAGATTGTTGTCCCATTTGACCGGTTCATTGCCGTACATGCCATCCAGGTAGGGGCCGAACAGGTTGTCGTCGCGTAGCGCGTGTTCGACTTCGCCGGCGCACTTGAGCGCCTTGCGCAAGGACCACTGGGGCGGGATGCCGGCGTGCACCAGCGCCAGGTTACGCTGCTCGTCGTAGTGCATGAGTTTTTGCAGGCGCAACCATTCCAGCAGCTCGACGCAATCAGGGGCATCGAGGATCTCGCTCAAGGTATCGGATTTTTTCAGGCGCTCGATGTTCTGCCAGGCGGCCAGCAGGTGCAGGTCATGATTGCCGAGCACGCAGACCAGCGAATCACGGATGTTGTAGAGGAAACGCAAGGTTTCAAGCGATTGTGGGCCGCGATTGACCAGGTCGCCCACCAGCCACAGCTTATCTTTCTGCGGGTCGAAGGCGACCCGTTCCAGCAGGCATTTGAGCGGGTCAAGGCAACCTTGCAGATCGCCGACCGCATACGTGGCCATCAGTGCAAGGCTCCGGGCACCGCCAGGCGGAACGGCTTGATGATGGCGTCGAAACGCTTGCCGTCCTCCGCCAGCATCTGGTACGTGCCCTGCATGGTGCCGACCTTGGTGGTCATCACCGTCCCGCTGCTGTAACTGTGGCTTTTCCCCGCGTCGATCAGCGGTTGCTGACCGACCACGCCCTCGCCACGCACGTGCTCGACATGACCGTCGCCGTCGGTGATGACCCAGTGGGCGTGATAGCAGCCTGGCCGGTAATGAGCCGTTGTTGCTCACGGTGATGGTATAGGCGAAGGCGAAACGGTTGTGCTCGGGTTGCGACTGTTCTGCCAGAAAGCGGGTGGCGACGCTGACGTCGACCTGATAACGAAGATCGGACATGCAAAAAGGCCTTAAAAGCGAAGCGGGACGCGGGCGTAGCTGAGAAGATCAGTCTAGGCCAAGTATCGGGTAGTAGACCAGACGTCCCACCCGATAGCGATGAGCTTGTCAGCTGGCGTCGGCTTTCACTGCTACCTGTTCGCTGAGCTTGTCGGCCAGGCGCACGAAAGCCGCCAGGTCCAATTGCTCGGGACGCAGGCTGCCGTCAACGCCAGCGGCTTCGATTTCGGCGCTGCTGAGCAATAACTTCAGGGTGTTGCGCAGGGTTTTGCGCCGCTGATTGAAGGCTTCGCGTACGACGCGCTCCAGCAGGCGATGATCCTTGGCCGGGTGCGGCAGGACGGCATGAGGCACCAGCCGGACGATGGCCGAATCGACTTTGGGGGGCGGGTTGAAAGCTCCAGGGCCTACGTTGAACAGATGTTCGACCCGGCAATGGTACTGAACCATGATCGACAGACGACCCCAGTCACCGCCGCCAGGGCCTGCCGCAAGCCGTTCGACCACCTCTTTTTGCAACATGAAGTGCATGTCGCGGATCAGGCCAGCGTTGCTCAGCAGATGAAAGATCAGTGGCGTGGAGATGTTGTACGGCAGATTCCCCACCACCCGTAGGCTATTGGGCGCAGCCTCCAGGCTCTTGAAGTCGAACTTCAGCGCGTCGCCCTGGTGCAGGTTGAAATTGCTCATGCCAGCGAACTGCTGGTTGAGGATCGGGATCAGGTCCTTGTCCAGTTCAACCACGTCCAGTTGCGCACCGCTGCCGAGCAGGCCTTCGGTCAGCGCGCCCTGGCCTGGGCCAATTTCCAGCAGGCGATCGTCGGGTTTGGCATTGATGGAGCGCAGAATGCGATCGATTACGCCAGCGTCATGCAGGAAGTTCTGGCCGAAGCGCTTGCGCGCGCGGTGTTGGTATTGCTCGGTCATAAATGGGTCTCGGCCATCTGGTAGGCGGTTTCCAGGGCGACCTGCAGGCTGCCGGTGTCGATCCTGCCACTGCCGGCCAGGTCCAGGGCGGTGCCATGGTCCACCGACGTGCGGATGATCGGCAGGCCCAGGGTTACATTGACTGCCGCGCCGAAGCCTTTGTACTTCAGTACGGGCAGGCCCTGATCGTGGTACATCGCCAGCACTGCGTCGCAGTGCTCCAGATATTTGGGGGTAAACAGAGTGTCGGCAGGCAGCGGGCCACGCAGGTCCATGCCCTCGCTGCGCAAGCGCTCCAAGGTGGGTTCTATGGTGTCGATTTCTTCATGGCCCAGATGTCCGCCTTCACCGGCATGGGGATTGAGCCCGCACACCAGGATACGGGGCCGGGCGATGCCGAACTTTTCCTGCAGGTCGGCGTGCAATATCCGCGTGACCCGCTCCAGGCGTTGCGGGGTGATGGCGTCGGCGACGTCCCGCAAGGGCAGGTGAGTGGTCACCAGTGCCACGCGCAGGCCACGGGTGGCGAGCATCATTACCACCTGCGTGGTGTGGGTCAGGTCCGCCAGGAACTCGGTATGCCCGGAAAAGGCAATCCCGGATTCGTTGATCACGCCCTTGTGCACCGGAGCGGTGATGATGCCGGCGAAACTCCCGTCCAGGCAGCCCTGACCAGCGCGGGTCAGGGTTTGCAGGACAAATGCCGCGTTGGTCTTGTCCAACTGTCCGGTAACCACCGGGGCGCCCAGCGGCGTATCCCAGACATACAGGCTATTGGCGGGTGCCGGGATATCCGGCCAGGCTCCGGGTGTCACTGGCAGCAGGTCGACGACCACCCCCAGCTGCGCGGCCCGCTCGAGGAGCAGGTCGCGGCTGGTGATGGCTATCAGGGGATGTGGCTGGGGTTGCGAGGCGAGCAGCAGGCACAGGTCGGGACCAATGCCGGCAGGCTCGCCGGGTGTCAGCGCGAAACGCTTGGGTTTCACTGCGCTGCCTGGTCTGCACCAGGAAGTTTGATTTCGACGTAGGCTTCATCGCGGATCTGACGCAGCCAGGTTTGCAGCTCTTCGTCGTACTTGCGGTTGCGCAGCACGGTCATCGCCTGTTGTTCACGAGCCTGGGTGGTGCTGTCCGTGGCGCGGCGGCCAAGGACTTCCAGTACGTGCCAGCCATAAGGGCTCTTGAACGGCTTGGACAGCTGGCCTTGGGGTGTTTCGGCCATCACCTGGCGGAACTCGGGTACCAGTGCGTTCGGGTCAACCCAGTTCAGGTCGCCGCCGTTGAGCGCTGAACCCGGGTCTTCCGAGAAGCTCTTGGCCAGTTCGGCGAAATCTTCGCCCGCTTCGATGCGCTCGTAGAGTTTCTCCGCCAGGCGCTTGGTCTCGGCTTCGCTGCGGATCTCGCTTGGCTTGATCAGGATATGACGAACATGCACTTCGTCACGCACCTGAGTACCGCCACCGCGTTTTTCCAACAGTTTGAGAATGATGAAGCCGCCGGGCGTGCGGGCTGGCTGGGTGATGTCACCCACGGCCATGCTGCTCAGTTCGCGATCGAATGGAGGTGGCAGTTGGGCGGCCTTGCGCCAGCCCATATCCCCGCCTTCCAGGGCATTGTCACTGGCAGACTTGGCAATGGCCACCTGACCGAAGTCGGCGCCTTGCTTGAGCTGCTGGTAGATGTCCATCGCCTGGCGGTAAGCATTCTGGATGGCTTCGGAGTTGGCGCTTTCCGGCGTAGGAACCAGGATGTTCGCCAGGTGCAGTTCCCTCGGAAAGCTGCATCTTGCCCAGATCGGAGGCGAGAAAGTTTTTCACTTCCTGCTCGGACACCTGGATGCGTTCGGCTACACGACGCTGGCGCACACGGCTGATGATCATCTCGCGACGGATCTGATCGCGAGCGTCCTCATAAGAGAGGCCGTCGCGAGCCAGGGCCGCGCGGAACTGGTCGATGCTCATGTTGTTGCGCTGGGCAATGGTGCCGACGGCCTGGTTCAGTTCTTCATCAGTGATGCGGATGCCCGAGCGTTCGCCAAATCTGCAATTGCAGGTTTTCGACGATCAGGCGTTCGAGCACCTGTTGATCCAGTACGCCCGGAGGCGGCAGGCCACCCCCGCGCTTGGCGATGGTCTGCTGCACTTCGTGGACGCGCTGGTCCAGCTGGCTTTGCATGACCACGTCGTTATCGACGATGGCCACCACTTTGTCGAGGGGTTGTACCGCGGCGTTGGCCGCGGTACCCAGGAACAGCGCGCCCAGCATCAGCGGGCGCAGACAATCAGAAAGCTTGGTCTTCACGTTCACGATAACCTTGGATGCCTTTGTCGAGGAAGCTCTCTACCTTGGCGCCGGTGAGGCCGCCGAGTCCCTTCAGGACAATTTGGAGGAAGATGCCGTGGTCGCCCTTCTCGTTTTCCGGGGCGGCTTGACTGAACTCTTCATAGTCGACCCAGTAACGGTTGATCAGGCGCAGTTTCCAGCAGCAGTTGTCGTATTCGAAACCACCGAAGGCTTCCAGGGTACGGTTGCGGTTGTAGTCATACTGCCAGCGGCTGATGAGGTTCCACTGCGGCACGACTGGCCAGATGACCGAGAAGTCGTGCTGCTGGATCTTGTAGTAGTCCTTCACGTAGCCCGGAGTCCCCGGAGTGCCGTAGTCGCCGCCGCCCACGGACCATTGACCAGTAGTCTGGTCGTAGCGGACCTGGTCGTTGCGATAGCGGTAGCCGGCGTTGATGACCTTGTTCGGATTATCTTCAGGCTGGTAGTGGAACATCGCGCTGCCCGAGCGAGGGCTGCGGGTGTCCGGGTCCCAGTTGTAGGTAGCCGTGGTGCGCCAATCGCGGTTCCAGCGGAATTCGTACTCCAGTGCGTAAGGAGATACGTCTGACTTGGCATCTTCACGCGTGTTGAAATCGATGCCTGGCAGTTGAACTTCGCGGTCCTTGAAGTAAAAGGCCTGGCCGACGCTGACGCGTTGGCGCTCGAAACCGTTTTCCTGGATCCAGCGGCTGGTCACGCCCAAAGACAGTTTGTTCTCGTCGCCGACACGGTCAGAGCCGGAGAAACGGTTGTCCCGGAACAGCGAGGAGTAGCTGAAGGTGGATTCGCCAGTGTCGAAAACCGGGATATCGCTCTGATCTTTCTCTGGAACATAGAGGTAGAACAGGCGCGGCTCCAGGGTTTGACGATAGCTAGTGCCAAACCACTGGGTGTCCCGGTCGAAGTACAGACCGCTGTCGATACTGGCGATTGGAACGCCGCGGCTCTGGCTGCCACTGTAAGTGCCCCGCAGGCGATCAGTCTCGGCAGATTGTGCGGCGATTTGCGATTTACCGGTGCCGTCCAGATCCAGGTCGTACTGAGTGTACTGATACTTCAGCGCCGGCTTGATGTAGCCGTAGGTCGCTTCCATCGGCAGGCTCATGACCGGTGCCAGGTTCAGGCGATTGCCGTTAGCCCGTGCCAGGCCGCGAACGTTGGTGTCCAACCACGGCTCGGTGTTGCCGTCCTCATCGGAGTAGTTGCCGGTCCGCAAATCCCGATCAAAGCGCACCAGCTCCGTCTTGTAGGCGAAATCCAGACCATACGGGTGCTGCGGCAGTGCGCCATTGAAGGTGATCTGCGGCAGGCGGTTATACGGCGTGATCTTCGAAATCGTTGCCATCTGGTAAGCCTGGGCATTCACCCGCGCAACGTAGTTGTCACCGCGATAGCTGACGGCGCCCTGCTGGTTTACATAGTCGTTGGACTCGACACCAATCTGGTCGGACTGCAGATCCTGGAAGTAATAAGGATCACTGATCTTGGTGTAGTCGACTTCCGTCAGCACGCGCGAGTCGAGCCCGCCCTTGTGCTGCCAGTTGTACATGTAGCGGGTTTTGTCGTAGTCGGACTGGCCGCTGCGCTCATCGTCTTCATCGTTGAGGTACGCCGCACCGAACTGACCTTCGCTGGACTTGGTCAGGTAGCGGAATTCGCCTTCCATCAACAGGCCGCGCTTGCTCATGTAGCGCGGGTACAACGTGGCATCGTAGTTGGGTGCCAGGTTGAAGTAATACGGGGTGACCAGCAAAAAGCCGGTATCGCTGCCGGTGCCGATAGTCGGCGGCAGGAAGCCGGACTGGCGACGGTCATCGATCGGGAAATAGATGTACGGCGTATACAGGACCGGGAAGTCCTTGACCCGCAGCGTGACGTTGGTCGCGGTGCCGAAGCCGGTGGCCGGGTTCAGGGTGATGTTGTTGCCCTTGAGCGTCCAGGCGTTGCTGCCCGGCTCGCACGTGGTGTACGTACCATCCTTGAGGCGGATGATCGCGTTTTCGGCACGCTTGGCGTAAAGGGCGTTACCGCGGATGCGCGATTTGTGCATCACGTATTCGGCGTTGTCGACCTTGGCTTCGCCGGTGTCCAGTTGCACATCGGCGTGGTCGCCGACGATCAGCGCACCGTTGTCACGAACGCGCACGTTGCCGCTCAACTCACCGCGGTTTTCAGCCTGGTACAGGTTGGCCTCGTCGGCCTCGACCTGCATGCTGCCTTGACGCATGACCACGTCGCCGGCAAGCGTCGCCACCTGTTCTTCCTGCTGGTAGCGCGACGCCTTGGCACCGAGGAAGGTCGGAGCGTCGCTTTTGTCCGTCTTGTCATTCATGCCAGGACGAACGGGCTCGATATAGGCACCGGCGCAATAAGGACCGGTTTCGGCCAATTGGGCAGGGGTGAGATTCTCCCGTGGAACCCAGTCCAGGTGACTGTAGTCCGCACTGCGAGACTTCAGGCCGCGGCCTTTGGCTTCCGTGACGAGCACGGGCTTGTCGCCGGCTTCCTCGCCCGAACTGCTGTCGGCCGGGGCCTCGCCGCTGGCGGAAACCGCACTGCCGTCATGCACCGGACGTGGCGGCAATGCAGCAGCCGGCGTCTTGGGCGAACAGTCCCAGGCACCCGAAGCGGAGACGGAGCAGTCATACTGCTGCGCCGCGACGACGAATGAAGAGGCCAGGGGTTGCAGGGCCAGCAGACTGCCGGTGACCAGCAACGGAAATTTTTTACGAAACGCGGGGGATTTCAATGCCATCTTATTAGTCCGGGCTTCCTGCGTGCCATCTGCCCGCGGTGTGGGCCGCACGCCTCTCGATGGTCTGAAAGTTGGGTAGGAACAGACCATTTCTGGCCTGCTCCCCCCTAAAAACCGTACGTGCGCCTTTCAGCGCATACGGCTCAAGTCTCTACTTAACCCCCGAAATCGGGAGCCGGTTTGTTCACTGTTAGCCCACGAGCATGAAGCTGCTGGTGGCAAATGGGATGCAATAGTACCCGGTTGCTTAGCGAGTCACCACCGCCTTGTGAGCGATAAATGATGTGGTGGTCATGCCACCCCGTCTCGCTGGTTATCGGGTTCTTGCACAGTAAACACAGACCTTTTTGCGATTGAAACAGGTTTGATACTTGTTTACGGTATTTCAGCTTCCCGAGCATCCGGGACATCCGCAGTTTCTCGCCCATTTCCTCCATCGAAGGATCGAACGGGTTGTACTCCCCGCTGATTTTTCTGTGCCTCTCGATCGGCGTAGCCTCAAGGGTGTATAGCCTTATCTCCTCTTTGTCCCCAGTCTCTGTCAGTAACGTGGTGCAGAACACCCAGTTTCGACCCTCGATGAGTTGGAAATACTTCTTCCTGATCCAGTCGAGGCTTTTGTTCGGGTGTCGCCGTTTTGCCCAGCGCCATAGCGCTTGAAATATTTGAAAGTCCATGCGGCTGTACGCCTTCTTGGCGACTACTGGCTGGTGATACGACGCCCAGCCTCGCAGCATCGGGTTCAGCAATCGAATCAGATCCTCTTGCGTCACCGCTTTGTTGGTGCTGATGACCTCCTTGGCCTTGCGATAGAACGCTTTCACGTTTTTCTTGCTCGGCTTGATCAGAAGCTTCCCGCCGTACTTGCGGAAATTCCAACCCAGAAAGTCAAAGCCTTCATCTATATGGACGACATGGGTTTTCTCAGGGGATAACTGCAATCCGCGCACCGCGAGGAACTGCTCCACCCAAGGTTTGACTTCGCTATCGAGCACCTCTTTCGATTCGCCAGTGATCACAAAATCGTCCGCATATCGCACTACATTGATTTTCAGCTTCTTGGCCCGTGTCACGCCCAGATGTTGCTTGAGCTGTGTTTCCAGGCCATCCAGCACCATGTTTGCCAAGGTCGGCGAGATAATCCCGCCTTGAGGTGTACCGGCATCCGTTGCCTGAAGCTGGCCTTTATGGATCACGCCTGCTTTCAACCATTTGCGAAGAACCATTTTGTCCGTAGGGACGTGGTGGATCAGCCAGTCGTGGTTGATATGGTCAAAGCAGCCCTTGATGTCCGCTTCTAAAACCCATTTGGCCGATAGCCTCTTGGACAGGCAAACGAACAACTGCCCCATCGCATCCGCCGTCGAGCGTTCGATCCTGAAGCCGTAGCTATTGGGATCACCCGTGGTTTCTGCGATGGGCGCCAGAGCAAGCAAATACAACGCCTGCATTGCCCTGTCAGTCATGGTCGGGATGCCCAAAGGGCGCTCCTTTCCATTCGACTTTGGGATAAACACTCGCCGTAGCGGCCGAGGTTTATACCCGTGGCGCTTCAATCCATCTGCCGCTTTCCATTTGGCATCCGGTGTATCCCAGAGCACGCGGTCGACTCCCGCCGTGCGCTTGCCCTGGTTTTCAGTGACTCGCCGTACGGCCAAGTATCTGGCCGAGCGTGAGCGGGTCAGCATCCGCTGCAAGGCTTTCACCCTGCGCCAGTTGCCTTCCCGACAAGCCTTCGCAATCCGTATCTGCATTGCCCGAACGTTCCGCTGAACGCGATACCAGTCGATGTCGTGCCATTGCTGCGGAGCGTTGGAAGGCGCAGACACGGCTATTTGGCTGTGTTCTATCATGCTGCCTTCCTTTCAGATGGTCCTGAGCAGAAGACGTACACATCCCCTGATGGGGAGGGACGCTCCCGTCAGGGTTGGACTATTGGAAGGTCCGGTATTTCTGGACCTCGAAGTTCATTGAAACAGGCTCAATCAGCATTCATGCGATGAAAGACCACGCAGAAGTCTGCCCGGTTTCCCGTGGGATAATGTTCCAATCCCTATCCGAACCATTACAGCTCGGCGTTCGCTTTCTCTGCGATCCCATACCCGCACAGCCAACAGTTCACCTTGCGGTTTACCTGCCCGAAGGCAGCCATACGGGCTTACCACGTTCCCTGACTGTCACACGACTGGTTTAGGGCCTGCCTTTTCGCCGGAGGCTTGTGTAGCGACGTATTCCCACATCCCACAGGAATATCTGGCCTCGTACCTTTTGGTTCATGCCTGACAGCAGTTTGGGCATGGTTATCCTTACGGCGTTTATCAGCAGTTCACTTACGTTGCCCTTGCCAGCCAGCCTAGCGCCTCAACCCGGTACTGCTCCGAGCATCCATGACTTGCCTCGCAGCAAGATCACGCCCTGACGGGGGCTACATTGTCGGAAGAGCTTCATACCCCACCGTTACCAGTGACGCATGTCTTCCTAGGCTATCGTTGGTCGCACAACGAGTCCGCTACTGCTCAGTGACTGCAACAGTTGGACAATGACAGACAGAACTTTCGCTCATGTCTCCAGTTGAAATGGACAAGGACCGTAGGAAAACGGCTTGTCTGGGTGATGTTCCCCCTATTTGCAGAAGGAGGAACCCCTGCGGGGATTCTTCCCGTCAGAGTGAGGCCGTGAGGCCGATGTGATTAACTGAAGTAAGCACTCCCAGTCCGAAATCCGGACCATAACCACGCTTCCGAGTGCTAAGTGGTTTTGGGTTCGCTATTGCGCCGCAGCGACAACGAGTCTTTTTAGGCGAAGGACTCCTTGGGCGGTTTTGTTTCCCGGACTGGCTGCCGGGCTGTTGGTTCCTTTGCAAGAACCCTTCACGATGACTCCTCATCGCGAAGCTGGAGGCACGCTACGCGTGTCGCACAAGATGCTGGATAATAAAGCATGACCCGCTTGACGGCTAGCGCCGTCGGAGACCCTTGCAATGCCTGACCAAGATGTACGCTTGCAACACCTGAAAGTTTGGCTCGATGAACAGCTGCCGATCCTTTTTGTTCAACAGGGCTGGGGCGCCGTCCCCCCGGCCACGTTGACCGCCGCCAGCAGCGACGCGAGTTTCCGCCGTTATTTCCGCTGGGAAGGCGAGGGCCGCAGCTTGATCGTGATGGATGCGCCACCGCCCCAGGAAAACTGCAAACCCTTCGTGGACATTGCTTTTTTGCTGGCGAAATCCGGCATCAACGTGCCAAAAATTTATGCCGAAGACCTCGATCGCGGTTTTCTTTTGCTCAATGACCTGGGCAATCAGACTTATCTGGACGTGATCACCGACGAAAATGCCGACGAATTATTCCGCGATGCCTTGCAGGCCCTCATGGCTTTTCAACAACTGCCGATGGTCGCGCCACTGCCCAGCTACGACGTCGCTTTGCTGCGCCGGGAGCTGGAGCTGTTTCCTGAGTGGTACGTCAAACATGAACTGGGCATCGAATTCGATGCTGCTCAACAAGCGCTCTGGCAACAGGCCAGCGACCTGCTGATCAACAGCGCGCTGGCTCAGCCGAAAGTGCTGGTGCATCGCGACTATATGCCGCGCAACCTGATGCTCAGCGAACCGAACCCCGGCGTACTGGACTTTCAGGATGCGGTCTATGGCCCGGTGACCTATGACGTCACATGCCTGTTCAAGGACGCTTTTCTCAGTTGGCCCGATGAGCGCGTGCGCGGCTGGCTCGAGGGTTACTGGCAGCAGGCCGGTGCGCTAGGCATCCCGGTCCAGCCGGACTTCGAGGACTTCCTGCGGGCCAGCGACCTGATGGGCGTGCAGCGCCATCTCAAGGTCATCGGGATTTTCGCGCGTATTTGCCACCGCGACGGCAAGCCGCGTTACCTGGGCGATGTGCCGCGCTTCTTTGCTTATATAGAAGCGGTCATTGCCCGTCGCCCTGAACTGGCGGAACTCGATCAGTTGCTCTCCAGCCTGCGGCAATCGGCCGGAGCGACGGCATGAAAGCGATGATCCTGGCGGCGGGTAAGGGGGAGCGCATGCGCCCCTTGACCCTCACCACGCCCAAACCGCTGGTTCGCGCCGGCGGCGTTCCTTTGATCGAATACCATCTGCGTGCCTTGGTTCGGGCCGGGTTCAGGGACATTGTGATCAATCACGCCTGGCTCGGTCAGCAAATCGAAGATTATCTGGGAGACGGTTCACGTTTCGGCGTGAGCATCCAGTTCTCCCCGGAGGGTGAGCCGCTGGAGACCGGCGGTGGAATTTTCCGCGCCCTGCCGTTGCTGGGCGATGAAGCGTTCGTGGTGATCAATGGCGACATCTGGACCGATTACGATTTCAGCGCCTTGCGCCGACCTCGGGACTGCTTGGCGCACCTGGTGCTGGTGGATAATCCCGAACACCACCCGGGGGGCGATTTCATCCTGGCCGACGGACAGATTCATGATGGCGGGGACGCTGCCGACAAACTGACCTACAGCGGCATTGCCGTCTTGCATCCGCGGTTGTTCGAGGGCTGCTCGGACGGCGCGTTCAAACTCGCACCGCTGCTACGCAAGGCCATGGCCGAGGGCCTGGTCAGCGGCGAGCACCTGAAGGGACACTGGGTGGATGTAGGGACTCATGAACGTTTGGCGCAGGTTGAAACCTTGATAGAAGCGAGCCGTTGATATGTGGTGGCCAGGGACTCTGATTGGAGCCGGGGCGGGCTTTGCCATAGCCAGCATTCCGGGGGCCATGCTGGGTGCGTTGTTAGGACAAGCGCTGGATCGGCGACTTAATCTGCAAGGCTGGGCGCAGGTGCGCGAGCGTTTGGGTGGTCGGCCAGCGTTGCGCAACGATGAGTTGCTGTTTGTACTGCTTGGGCGACTGGCCAAGAGCGATGGCCGAGTGGTCGATGGGCACATCCAACAGGCTCGCCATGAGATGCGCGCCCTGGACTTGAGCGAACCGGCACAGCGCCGGGCTGTCGCCGCATTCAACCGGGGCAAAACCGGAAACGACCATTTGCGCGGTTATTTGCGTCGCCTTGCGACCCAGCCCCATGCGGCGGAAGGCGTGCTGCGGGCCTGCTGGCGGATGGTCTGGGCCGATGGTCGCGCAGGCACCGGCGAGCGTGAGTTGCTTGCCCAGTGGGGCAAGTGGCTGGGTTGGACGCCGCAGCAGGTCCAGGCACTGGCGGTGGATTACGAACCACACAAACATTCGCTGCCCAACAACGGTGTGACCTATCAGGAAGCATTGCGTTTGCTGGGGGTTTCGGCCACCAGCGAGCCGTCGCAGATCAAGCGGGCTTACCGTCGCCTGCTCAGCCGTCACCACCCGGACAAGATTGCCGGTAGTGGGGCGACGCCATTGCAGGTCCGTGACGCTACCGACAGAACCCGAGAGTTACATAACGCCTATCGGTTGATCCGCGAGCGGCGGGATTTTCGCTAGAAGGTGATAGCCGCTGTGGCTGGTTTGGGGGTTGCCTAAGCCTCACTCCCCCGGCTTTTGCGGGTTCAACCACCCGCGAACCCGACGAAACAGCTGTTCCTGCTGTGCCGATGAGTTGGGCACTGCTTTGAGCGATACCTGACTGAAGCTAGAACCTTTAAGACGTTTGCTGGCCTGCAGGCGCTCCAGTGCTTCATTGCGATCCTGCGGTTTGTCCATGTAGAAGATGTCGACGGTCGCCAGTTTCAAGGTGGGGGTCAGTTCGGCCAGGGCGGGTTTGACTGTGACCGGGGTCTGGGCGGCGACCATCACGAAACGCTCTATCTGCGAAGGTTGTTTTTCATTCAGGTAGCGTGCCGCCCAATAGGCGCCGGTGCCGTGGCCCAGCAAAACAATGCTGCGGGCGCTCTGCTGTTCGGCGTAAGCCAGTGCCGCATCGATACGGGCAAAGATACGTTCGGCATCGGCCAGGAGGTGTTCCTCGCTGGTTTGGGCAACGACCGGATCCACAGCGTCGGCCTCGCCGCCCGCCACCTGTTCAATCGGCGCTGCGGTGGTGGCGTCCGGTGCTGCGCCGGCCACGTCGGCCGGTTTGGTTTCGGGCGGTGTTTCCACGACGCGCGGTGCGATGACGTCGCTTTGCAGGTCCGGCAGGGTGATACTCAGGCTACTCCACTCAATGTCCGGTAGTTTTTTGCGCAATGGGCCGATCACTTGAGGCCAGTCAGCAGTTTCGCCGGCGCCGGGGACTATGATGACCGCGCCTTGGGGCTCGCTAGTGTTGGCCGGCTTCCAGAGAGCCAGGAAAGTGTCGCTGCCGGTCTGTAGCTGTTGTTGCTCCTGAAGAGGGAGATTTCGTTCAAGTGCCGTCGCTTCTTCCTCGCTACGCTCGAGCAAAGGCGGACGTTCGACCGGTTTTTCCTCGGCGGTTTGATCCGCCGCCGCGGGCGTCGGTTCTTCAGCCTGTACAGAAAAGGCGCTCGGCAGGATCAGCGACAGGCACAATGCTGGCAATGCCAGGCGATAAACAAAGGGCATCGGATATTCCAGGGCCAGAAGTATTTCCGGCAGCCTAATGGGTTGGTCAGTATTTGTCAGTGCGTGAGACTTCGAAGATGCGTTTTTGCTGCCTGTGGGTTATCGGCTGTTTATGGCTTCCCTTGATGGCGTGGGCCGCGCCTGCACCGTCGGTAAATGAAGTGCAACTGGACGCGGGCCAGCGACAATGGCTGCTCCAGCATCCGCAACTGCGCGTCGGCCTCGTGTTGCAGGCGCCGTATGCGCAATATGACCGGCGCTTGCAGCGCCTGTCCGGCACCAATGTCGAGCTGATGCAATGGTTGGGCAAGGCGTTGAATGTCGAGCTGACCTGGCGCAATTTCCAGGACGTGGCGCAACTGGAAGCGGCGTTGCGCTCCGGTGAGGTGGACGTTGCCCCAGGACTGACCCAGACCCCGGCCGGGCTGCGTCTCTGGCGGTTTTCCGACCCCTACATGCGTGTGCCGCAATTGATCGTCGGCCAGAAGAAAGGTGCCGAAGGGGTCGAGCTGGAAAAGCTCGATGCTCAAGTGCGGGTGGCGGTGCGCATGCCCAGCACCACGGCCGATTATTTGCGCAGCAATTACCCGACGTTGAATCTTCAAGGCGTACCGTTGGAACGCCAGGCCCTGCAACTGTTGTTGAGTCAACAGGCCGGTTACGCCGTGGTCGATGAGGCGCAATTGGGGCGACTGATGGTCGAGCCTGAATTCTCCGGGCTGGTGGTCGTGGGCGATATCGGGCTGCCGCAGCTGTTGCGCGTCGCCACCCGCCGGGATTGGCCGGAGTTGGCCGACATCATCGAGAGCGGTTTGCAGGCGATCCCGGCCAAGGAACTTGAGCAATTGCACAGTCGCTGGCTCAAACCCCAATATCCGCGGCTGACCGATTCCCCGGGTTTCTGGCAAAACCTGACCCTGTTGCTGCTGGCCCTGTTCTTGAGTTGCGTGGCCATCGTGTTCTGGCAGCGCCGCGAGCAAAGGGCGCTGGAACGGCGCCTTCGCTACGCGCGAAATGACATCGCCCAGCGGGCCGCCAGCGAGGAAGCCTTGCGCCTGACGCAATTTTCCATCGATCAAAGCACTGTCGGCATTCTCTGGGTCAATTGGGATAGCCATGTACGCTATGCCAATCGCGCTGCCGAAATCATGCTGGGCTATGCGCCGGGCGCCATCATTGAGCGACCCTTGATCGACTTCGAACCGGGCCTGCACATGGATCGCTGGCTGAACCTGTGGAAGCGCGCCCGGGCCAGCGAGGAGGGGCCACAGAGTTTCGAAACCGAATGTGTGCGGGCCGATGGAAGTATCCTTCCAGCCGACGTTTCCTTGAGCTTCCTGCGTTTTCGCGATGCCGAATACCTGGTGGTCTACATAAACGACGTAACCGAGCGCCGTCGAGCGCTGGCGGCGCTACGCGAAAGCGAGGCGCGCTTGCAGGGGATCGCCGCCAACGTCCCGGGCCTGGTCTTTCGCCTGGAACGGGCCCCAGTGACCGGGCAGATCGACTTTGCCTACATCAGTGAAGGCAGCGAAAGCCTCGTGGGGTATTCCCCCGCGACCCTGGCCCGTAGCGACACCGGCCTGCGCAGCCTCGTACACCCTCAGGACAAGGCTAGTTACCACCGCACTCAGGACCAGGCGCTGGACAGTGACAGCGACTGGTCGTGGCAGGGCCGCATCCTGACCCGCGAAGGTAGGGAGCGCTGGGCCGAGATCAAGGCCATTACCCGTCGTCTCGAGGACGGTGCCTACGTCTGGGATGGCATCGTCTGGGATATCACCGAAAGCAAGCGCATCGAACTCGAGCTGGCCAGCTCCCGGGAACAACTGCGCGAATTGTCGGCGCATCTGGAGAGCGTGCGGGAAGAGGAAAAAGCGCGTATAGCTCGGGAGGTCCATGACGAGCTGGGTCAGATGTTGACGGTCTTGAAGCTGGAAACGTCCATGTGCGAACTGGCCTATGCGCAGCTCGACCCGGGCCTGCAAGAGCGGCTCAACAGCATGAAGCGCCTGATTGCCCAGTTGTTCCAGTTGGTGCGGGATGTGGCGACGGCATTGCGTCCGCCTATTCTCGATGCGGGCATCGCCTCGGCCATCGAATGGCAGGCGCGGCGTTTCGAGGCGCGCACGCAGATCCCATGCCTGGTGCAGGTACCGGACAATCTGCCGCCCTTGAGCGACGCCAAGGCCATCGGTCTGTTTCGGATTCTTCAGGAAGCGCTGACCAATGTGATGCGCCATGCCCAGGCGCATACTGTAGAACTGACGCTGGTGCAGGAAGACGACCAGCTCTGTCTGACGGTGAGCGACGACGGTGTAGGATTCGTTCCCGCCACGGGTCGGCCGACCTCCTTTGGTCTGGTCGGCATGCGGGAGCGGGTGTTGATCATGGGCGGGCAGTTATCGTTGGAAAGTGAGCCGGGGGAGGGTACGACCCTGGCGGTGCGGGTGCCGGTGAATGAGGCCTGATGGTTTTTGGTTGGCTTGGCTGACGCTGTCGCGAACAGGCTCGCTCCCACATTGATTGAGATACATACACGCACACCACCCTGTGGTAGCGAGCCTGCTCGCGATGAGAACCTGAATCTGGAGAAAAGAGTGATCCGTGTACTGGTAGCCGAAGACCACACCATCGTCCGCGAAGGCATTAAACAGTTGATTGGCCTGGCGAAGGACCTGGTGGTCGTGGGGGAGGCGAGCAATGGCGAACAATTGCTGGAGACCCTGCGGCATGTGCCCTGTGAGGTGGTGTTGCTGGATATCTCCATGCCTGGCGTCAATGGCCTGGAGGCGATCCCGCGGATCCGTGCGTTGAACAATCCGCCGGCCATCCTGGTGTTGTCGATGCACGACGAGGCGCAAATGGCGGCGCGGGCGCTGAAGGTCGGCGCCGCCGGCTACGCGACCAAGGACAGCGACCCGGCCTTGCTGCTCATGGCGATCCGCAAGGTCGCGGCCGGCGGACGTTACATCGACCCGGAGCTGGCCGACCGCATGGTTTTCGAAGTTGGCCTGACCGACAGCCGACCGCTGCACTCGCTGCTGTCCGAGCGCGAATTCTCGGTATTCGAGCGCCTGGCCCAAGGGGCCAACGTCAATGACATCGCCCAGCAATTGGCCCTGAGCAGCAAAACCATCAGCACTCACAAAGCGCGGCTGATGCAGAAACTCAACATCACCTCATTGGCGGAGCTGGTGAAGTACGCGATGGAGCACAAGCTGCTCTAAGCCTCACACGGTTCCCTTGTGGGAGCGGGCTTGCTCGCGAAGGCGATCTTACATTCAACGCATTTGTCGACTGACACACCGCTTTCGCGAGCAAGCCCGCTCCCACAGGATAGATGCGCCGGCATATCCATTTGCGACACGCCCCGACATCGCTTTTGCCCCTGCTTGCAGCTTGCAGCTCATAACTCACGACTGTCCTTATCCAATCCCGCCATCGTTGTAGGGAAATCCCTACACCGACTCTTCCATCCGGCTGAGGCTATTCTCTCCTGCGTCCCGATTTGCGCGGCCCCCAGGCTCCACTAGGCTTGATTCACAAGCAGTCATCAATACAAAAGGTGCGGGTATGAGCCAGGTCGATTCAAGCGCGGGGGCCAGTGATGTGCTGGTCAGCTTTCGTGGTGTGCAAAAGAGCTACGACGGCGAGAACCTGATCGTCAAGGACCTCAACCTGGACATTCGCAAAGGCGAATTCCTGACTCTGCTCGGGCCGTCCGGTTCCGGCAAAACCACCAGCCTGATGATGCTCGCCGGGTTTGAAACACCGACCGCCGGCGAGATCCAACTGGCCGGGCGCTCCATCAACAACGTGCCGCCCCACAAGCGTGACATCGGCATGGTGTTCCAGAACTACGCCTTGTTCCCACACATGACCGTTGCCGAGAACCTGGCATTCCCGCTGACCGTGCGCGGCTTGAACAAAAGCGACGTGAGTGATCGGGTCAAGCGCGTCTTGAGCATGGTTCAGTTGGACACGTTTGCCCAACGCTACCCGGCGCAGTTGTCCGGCGGCCAGCAACAGCGCGTGGCCCTGGCCCGGGCGCTGGTGTTCGAACCGCAACTGGTGCTGATGGACGAACCCCTTGGCGCGCTGGACAAACAACTGCGTGAACACATGCAGATGGAGATCAAGCATCTGCATCAGCGCCTCGGTGTGACCGTGGTCTACGTGACCCACGACCAGGGCGAAGCCTTGACCATGTCCGACCGCGTAGCGGTGTTCCACCAGGGCGAAATCCAGCAAATTGCCGCGCCGCGCACCCTCTACGAAGAGCCGAAAAACACTTTCGTCGCCAACTTCATCGGCGAGAACAACCGTCTCAACGGCCGCCTGCACAGTCACACTGGCGACCGCTGTCTGGTGGAGCTGGGGCGTGGCGAAAAGGTCGAGGCCCTGGCGGTGAACGTCGGCAAACCCGGCGAGCCGGTGACCCTGTCGATCCGCCCGGAACGGGTGAGCCTTAACGGCGCAAGCGAACAATGTGTCAACCGCTTCTCAGGGAGGGTGGCGGAATTCATCTATCTGGGCGACCACGTCCGGGTTCGCCTGGAGGTCTGCGGCAAGAATGACTTCTTCGTGAAACAACCCATTGCCGAGCTCGATCCCGGGCTCACCGTTGGGGACGTGGTTCCGCTTGGCTGGCAAGTCGAGCATGTGCGTGCGCTCGACCCCCTTCTAGAGGCGAATTGATCGCCCCCCTGCTGTACCAACACCAACCCTGCACGTGGAGAGAACAATAAATGTTGAGATCCCTGAAGTTCACAGCCCTGACCCTGGGCATGATGGGTGCGGCAAGCGCGATGGCGGCGGGCCCGGACCTGACTGTGGTGTCTTTCGGTGGGGCGAACAAGGCGGCTCAGGCCAAAGCCTTCTACGCACCATGGGAAGCGGCCGGCAACGGTAAGATTATCGCTGGCGAATACAACGGCGAAATGGCCAAGGTCAAGGCCATGGTCGACACCAAGAGCGTTTCGTGGGACCTGGTGGAAGTCGAATCCCCAGAGCTGTCCCGTGGTTGTGACGAAGACATGTTCGAGCAACTGGATCCGGCGCTGTTCGGCGAGGCCGAAGACTACGTCAAGGGTGCCATCCAGCCTTGCGGCGTGGGCTGCTTCGTATGGTCGACCGTGCTGGCCTACAACGCTGACAAGCTGAAAACCGCGCCGACCAGTTGGGCGGATTTCTGGGACACCAAGCAATTCCCGGGCAAGCGTGGCCTGCGCAAAGGCGCCAAGTACACCCTGGAATTTGCCTTGATGGCCGACGGCGTCGCGCCTAAAGACGTCTACAAGGTACTGGCCGGCAAGGATGGCCAGGATCGCGCCTTCAAAAAGCTCGACGAACTCAAGCCGAACATCCAGTGGTGGGAAGCCGGCGCCCAGCCGCCGCAATACCTGGCTTCCGGTGACGTGGTCATGAGCTCGGCCTACAACGGCCGGATCGCCGCGGTGCAGAACGAAAGCAACCTGAAAGTGGTGTGGAACGGCGGTATCTACGACTTCGACGCTTGGGCGATCCCACGCGGCCTGGACAAGACCCGCGCCGAAGCAGCGAAGAAATTCATCGCCTTCTCGGTGGCGCCGCAGCAGCAAAAGACCTACTCGGAAAACATCGCCTACGGTCCGGCCAACACCCAGGCTGTACCGCTGCTGTCCAAGGATGTCTTGAAAGACATGCCGACCACCCCGGAAAACATCGCCAACCAGGTGCAGATCGACGTCAGCTTCTGGGCTGATAACGGTGAGCAACTGGAGCAGCGCTTCAACTCCTGGGCGGCGAAGTAACCCGACGGTCTGAAGCTGGACGAGATCCATGTGGGAGCGAGCCTGCTCGCGATAGAGGTCTGTCAGACACATCAATATTGAATGTGTCGCAGCCATCGCGAGCAAGCTTTGCTCCCACGGGGGAATCAGCTTCCACAGTTTGGGTGTTTCAAAAGAACAGAGGCGGTACGCCGCCTCTGTAACGATCAAAAAGATTTGCGGAGTTCGCCATGGCCATCGCCGTTCCACTGAACGCGGGCACCAGCCCCACCCTGAAGCAGCGGCTCAAGCGCGCCGAGCGGGTCAACCGCTGGAAGGCCCAGGCCTTGATCGCGCCGCTGGTGTTGTTTCTGTTGCTGGTGTTCCTGGTGCCGATCGTGGCGCTGCTGTTCAAAAGTGTCAGCAACCCGGAAGTGGTCAACGGCATGCCGCGTACCGTCGCTGCGGTCGCTGCCTGGGACGGACGTGGGTTGCCAGGCGAGCCGGTATACAAGGCCGCCAGCGAAGACCTGGCCGAGGCCCGCAAGAATCAGACACTGGGCGATTTGTCCAAGCGTCTGAACATGGAACTGGCTGGCTACCGCAGCCTGATGACCAAGACCGCCCGTGCGCTGCCGTTCGCCACTGAACCGGCCTCCTATAAAGAAGCGATGGAGAGCCTCGACGAACGCTGGGGCGACCCGGCGTATTGGCAGGTGATCCGCCGCAACACCAGTGATGTCACCCCGTATTACCTGCTGGCGGCTGTCGATCATCGCATCGATGACCTCGGTGAACTGGCCCCGGCCACCCCCGATCAGGCGATCTACCTGGATATTTTTGCCCGTACGTTCTGGATGGGCCTGGTGATTACCGCGATCTGTCTGGTGCTGGCCTATCCATTGGCCTACCTGCTGGCGAACCTGCCGTCGCGCCAGAGCAACCTGCTGATGATTTTGGTGCTGTTGCCGTTCTGGACGTCGATCCTGGTGCGGGTGGCAGCTTGGATCGTGCTGTTGCAATCGGGCGGACTGATCAACAGTGGCCTGATGGCCATGGGTATCATCGATAAGCCGCTGGAGCTGGTGTTCAACCGCGCCGGCGTCTACATCTCCATGGTCCATATCCTGCTGCCGTTCATGATCCTGCCGATTTACAGCGTGATGAAAGGCATCTCACCGACTTACATGCGTGCGGCGATTTCCCTGGGTTGCCATCCGTTTGCCAGTTTCTGGCGCGTGTACTTCCCGCAGACCTATGCCGGTGTCGGCGCCGGTTGCCTGTTGGTGTTCATCCTCGCCATCGGCTACTACATCACCCCGGCGCTGCTGGGCAGCCCGAGCGATCAGATGGTCAGCTATTTTGTCGCGTTCTACACCAACACCAGCATCAACTGGGGTATGGCCACGGCGCTCGGCGGGTTGTTGTTGCTGGCAACCGTCGTGCTCTATCTGATTTACAACTGGCTGGTGGGCGCCAGTCGCCTGCGCCTGAGCTGAGGGGAGATTGAAATGCTGAGTCCTTACATGTCCCCCGTCGAGCGGGTGTGGTTCTACAGCTTGCGCATATTCTGCGGGCTGCTCCTGTTGTTCCTGATCTTGCCGGTGCTGGTGATCATTCCGTTGTCGTTCAACTCCGGCAGCTTCCTGGTGTACCCACTGCAAGGCTTTTCGTTGCAGTGGTACCACGATTTCTTCGCCTCGGCGGAGTGGATGCGGGCGCTGAGGAACAGTGTCATCGTGGCCCCGGCGGCGACGGTACTGGCGATGGTCTTCGGCACCCTGGCGGCTATTGGCCTGACCCGTGGCGACTTTCCGGGCAAGGCGCTGGTGATGGCCCTGGTCATCTCGCCGATGGTGGTGCCGGTGGTGATCATCGGGGTGGCCAGCTACCTGTTCTTCGCACCGCTGGGGATGGGCAACAGCTTCTTCTCGCTGATCGTGGTCCATGCGGTGCTGGGCGTGCCGTTCGTCATCATCACGGTGTCGGCGACCCTGCAGGGTTTTAACTACAACCTGGTTCGGGCCGCCGCCAGCCTTGGGGCTTCGCCTTTGACCGCGTTTCGTCGGGTGACCCTGCCTTTGATCGCCCCAGGTGTGATCTCCGGCGCACTGTTCGCTTTCGCGACCTCGTTCGATGAGGTGGTGGTGACGCTGTTCCTGGCAGGTCCCGAGCAGGCAACTCTGCCAAGGCAGATGTTCAGCGGCATCCGCGAAAACCTCAGCCCCACCATCGCCGCCGCCGCGACGCTGCTGATCGCCTTCTCGGTGATCCTGCTGCTGACTCTGGAGTGGTTGCGTGGGCGTAGCGAGAAACTGCGCACCACCCAAGTCTGAGGATCAATGGAAAACCAGTGTGGGAGCGAGCCTGCTCGCGATAGCGGTGTTACATTCAAAGCAGATGCTGAATGTCGATCCGCTATCGCGAGCAGGCTCGCTCCCACACTGGCTCATCCACAGGTTCCTTTATCGCATTCACGAGCTGAATAGCAGACAACCCGCAATACCGAGCTATCCTTGTGCCAGCCCATACTCGAATAAGAGGCCGTGCACATGAGTCTTTCTTCATTCAAGATCGCCCACAAACTGATCACCGGTGCGGCTGCCATCGAGCAACTGGCGGCTGAGCTGACGCGGCTGGATGTCGACAACCCGCTGATCGTCACCGACGCTGCGCTGGTCAAGTCCGGCACCGTGGAACTGGCGTTGCAACATTTGGGCGGGCGCGACTACGAGGTGTTCGACCGGGTCATGCCCGATCCGGAAATCGCCATCGTCGAAGATTGCATGCAGGCTTATCGCGACGGTGGCCATGATGGCTTGATCGGCCTGGGCGGCGGCAGCGCCATCGACATTGCCAAGAGCGTGGCGGCCTACGCTGGTTATCACGGCGAGCTGCAGGACTTGTTCGGCGTCGATCAGGTGCCGCGCAAAGGCCCCCCATTGATCGCCATCCCCACCACGGCCGGTACCGGTTCGGAAGTCACCAATGTGGCAATCCTCTCCGACAAGGCCGCGCAGCTGAAAAGGGGCATTGTCAGCGATTATTTGTTGCCGGACGTCGCGCTGGTCAGCCCGCAGATGACCCTCACTTGCCCACGGAGCGTGACCGCCGCCAGTGGCGTCGATGCGCTGGTGCACGCCATTGAGTCCTACCTGTCGCTCAATGCCTCGCCGATCACCGACGCCTTGGCTATCGGCGCAATAAAACTGATCACCCGCGCCTTGCCCAAGGCCTACGCCAATCCTTCTCATTTGCAAGCCCGCGAAGACATGGCCACTGCAAGCCTGATGGCCGGCATGGCGTTCGGCAATGCCGGGGTCGGGGCGGTGCATGCGCTGGCGTATCCGCTGGGTGGGCGTTTTCACGTGTCCCATGGCGTGGCTAACGCCTTGTTGCTGCCGTATGTCATGGCGTGGAACAAGATGGCTTGCGTCGAGCGCATGCGCGACATCGCCGAGGCCATGGGCATAAAGACCGCGCACCTGAGTGACCTTGAAGCCGCCGACGAAGCCGTGGAGGCCATGGTTGCGCTGTGTGCTGCCGTGGAAATCCCCCAAGGCTTGAGCAGCCTGGGGGTGACGGACGAGGTGATCCCGTCCATGGCGGTGGAAGCGGCCGGGATCGAGCGACTGATGCGCAATAACCCACGCAAACTGAGCGCCAGCGATATCGAGAAGATCTACCGCGCGGCGTATTGATCGTCTGCTACGGTGGGCGCGCCAAAATCTTGAGGTATACAATGCGCGCCATCGTGATTTCGCTCAAAACAGGTGCGTCATGCAGCCCTTCGCTATTGCTCCGTCGATTCTCTCCGCCGACTTCGCCCGCCTGGGCGAGGAAGTGGACAACGTTCTGGCCGCCGGCGCCGACATCGTGCACTTCGATGTCATGGACAACCACTACGTACCCAACCTGACCATCGGCCCGATGGTCTGCGCGGCGCTGCGCAAGTACGGCGTCACCGCGCCGATCGACGCGCACCTGATGGTCAGCCCGGTGGATCGCATCGTCGGTGACTTCATCGAGGCCGGCGCCACCTATATCACCTTCCACCCCGAAGCCACGCTGCACGTCGATCGCTCCCTGCAGTTGATCCGTGAGGGCGGTTGCAAGGCTGGCCTGGTGTTCAATCCGGCGACGCCCCTGGACGTGCTCAAGTACGTGATGGACAAGGTCGACATGATCCTGCTGATGAGCGTCAACCCGGGCTTCGGCGGGCAGAAGTTCATTCCTGGCACGCTCGACAAGCTGCGCGAAGCCCGCGCGCTGATCGAGGCATCGGGCCGTGACATCCGCCTGGAGATCGACGGTGGCGTGAACGTCAACAACATCCGCGAAATCGCAGAGGCCGGTGCTGACACCTTTGTCGCGGGCTCGGCAATCTTCAATGCGCCGGACTACAAAGAGGTCATTGAAAAGATGCGCGCCGAACTGGCCCTGGCCCGTCCATGAGCGGGTTCGAGCAGCTGTTCCCCGGCAGTTTGCCGCGTCTGGTGATGTTCGACCTCGACGGCACTCTGGTCGACTCGGTGCCGGACCTGGCGGCGGCCGTGGACAACATGCTGCTCAAGCTCGGTCGCCCGGCTGCCGGAATTGACGCCGTGCGCCACTGGGTCGGCAACGGCGCGCCCATGCTGGTGCGTCGGGCCCTGGCCAACCACATCGATGCCCAAGGTGTCGATGATGCCGAGGCCGAGCAGGCGCTGGCGTTGTTCAATGACGCCTACGAAGACAATCATCAACTGACGGTGGTCTATCCCGGCGTGCGCTCCACCCTCAAGTGGCTGCAAAAGCAAGGCGTGGAAATGGCCCTGATCACCAACAAACCGGAACGCTTCGTCGCTCCGTTGTTGGATCAGATGAAAATCGGCCGTTATTTCCGCTGGATCATCGGCGGGGACACCTTGCCACAGAAAAAGCCGGACCCGGCTGCGCTATTTTTTGTGATGAAAATGGCCAACATCCCGGCCTCTCAATCGCTGTTCGTCGGCGACTCGCGCAGCGATGTGCTGGCGGCGAAAGCAGCCGGGGTCAAATGTGTGGCGCTGAGCTACGGCTACAACCATGGCCGGCCGATCGCCGAAGAACTTCCCACGCTGGTGATCGACGATTTGCGTCTGTTAATTCCCGGTTGCCTGGACCCGGCTGCTGAGATAACGTTGCCCGACGCTGTTCAATCCTCTTCTGGAAACGCCATCGTGGTGGTCACTCGCAAGCTCTGGATGAAAGTCATGAAGGCCCTGGCCCGCTGGCGTTGGCGCGCCTGACGTAATCCTGGCCGGTTATCCGGCGCGTTTGCATACCTGACTGTCAGCTCCTCCTGCCACGAGGCACACCATGAACCGCGAAGAATTCTTGCGTCTAGCCGCTGCCGGCTACAACCGTATCCCGCTTGCCTGCGAAACCCTGGCCGACTTCGACACGCCGCTGTCGATCTACCTCAAGCTGGCCGACCAGCCCAACTCCTACCTGCTCGAGTCGGTGCAGGGCGGCGAGAAATGGGGGCGTTATTCCATCATCGGTCTGCCGTGCCGCACGGTGCTGCGGGTCCATGACCATCGTGTCAGCGTGACCCATGACGGTGTCGAGATCGAAAGCCTGGAAGTCGAAGATCCGCTGGCCTTTGTCGAAACCTTCAAGGCCCGCTACAACGTGCCCACCATCCCCGGCCTGCCGCGGTTCAATGGTGGCCTGGTGGGTTATTTCGGCTACGACTGCGTACGCTATGTGGAAAAGCGCCTGGGCACCTGCCCGAACCCGGATCCGCTGGGCGTGCCGGACATTTTGCTGATGGTCTCTGACGCAGTGGTGGTCTTCGATAACCTCGCCGGCAAGATGCACGCGATTGTCCTGGCTGATCCGTCCCAGGAAGACGCCTACGAGCAAGGTCAGAAAAGTCTTCAGATGCTTCTGGAAAAACTCCGGCAGCCGATCACTCCGCGTCCTGGCCTGGATTTCAGCAAGCAGTCGGCGGCCGACCCAGTGTTCCGTTCCAGTTTCACTCAGGACGATTACGAAAGAGCCGTTGACACCATCAAGGAATACATCCTGGCCGGCGACTGCATGCAGGTGGTGCCGTCGCAACGGATGTCCATCGACTTCAAGGCCGCGCCCATCGACCTGTACCGGGCGCTGCGCTGTTTCAACCCGACGCCTTACATGTACTTCTTCAACTTCGGCGACTTCCATGTCGTGGGCAGTTCGCCCGAAGTGCTGGTGCGGGTCGAAGACAACCTGATCACCGTGCGGCCTATCGCTGGCACCCGTCCCCGTGGGACCACGGAAGAAGCCGACCGGGCGCTGGAAGAGGACCTGCTGTCAGATGACAAGGAAATCGCCGAGCATCTGATGCTGATCGACCTGGGCCGCAATGACACCGGGCGTGTCTCGGAAGTCGGTTCGGTGAAGCTCACCGAAAAGATGGTCATCGAGCGTTATTCCAACGTGATGCACATCGTCTCCAACGTCACGGGCCAGTTGAAAGCTGGGCTGACGGCGATGGACGCCCTGCGGGCCATCCTGCCGGCAGGAACGTTGTCTGGCGCACCGAAAATTCGCGCCATGGAAATCATCGACGAGCTGGAACCGGTCAAGCGTGGGGTGTATGGCGGGGCCGTGGGCTATTTTGCCTGGAACGGCAACATGGACACTGCCATTGCTATCCGTACCGCCGTGATCAAGGACGGAGAACTGCATGTGCAGGCCGGCGGTGGGATCGTTGCTGACTCGGTGCCGGTGCTGGAGTGGGAAGAAACCCTGAACAAGCGTCGGGCAATGTTCCGGGCCGTGGCGCTGGCCGAGCAGACCCCAGGCGATTGAATAGAAACCGATCAGCTGTGGGAGCGGGCCTGCTCGCGATGGCGGACTGTCAGGCGATGCATTTGTCGAACATGACGGCCTCATCGCGAGCAGGCTCACTCCCACAGGGTTATCTCGATCAGAAATCCAAACTGACCCCGACACTCACCCCTTGCTGGGTAAAGTCATCATCCTTGCGCAGCGTATAACCGCCTCGCAGCGCCAGATCATTGGTCAACTTGTGGCTGACCCCCAGGCTCAGGCGATTCAGATGACTTTGCGGCGTATAACCTTCAAGCGTGAAATCATTGGCCGGCAAACTGTTGAGCGCGATATTCAACTTTTGGGTGTCGTCTTCATACTCGCGTTCGTGGGCATATTCGCCATACACCTGGGTTTGACGGGTGAAGTTGTATTTGCCTTGCAAGCCAATGCCCAAGCGTTTCGAGTCGCGGGTCTGATCATCGAAAGTCAGGGCGGTGGAGCGGTTGCTCTTTTCTGAATACCCGTCGACTTCCACCTTCGCATAATCGGCGCTGATAAACGGTGACAGGTGCCACTGACTGCCTGGCTGGGCGATGTCGTAGCCCAGGCGCGTGCTGAATGCCCACAGGTGGCCGTCGGTGTCACCTTTCTCTTGCGCCTGGTTGACGCCAAGGTCGAACTTGCGCTCCAGGTTGTCGTAGTCGAGCTTGCCGCCGGTCAGCGCGGCATCGGCCCACCAGCGGTTCTGCTGGAACTGGGCGAAAGCGGTGGCCAGGTAACTGTTTAGCTTGTAGTCCGAATCGTTGCTACCTGCCTCCATGTCCTGGCGGTAGAAACCGGCGGCTACACCCACGCGCCAAGCCTCGTTAAGACGATAGCTACCGCCGACGTTCAGGCTGTAGCCGCTGCCGTCGGCGCTGGCGCCACTGCTCTGGCTGTCCATTTCCAGGTGCTGGCCGCCGCCTGTGACGATCGCCCGCCACTGACCGACGGACTGCCAGTTCTCCCAGTCCGATTGCCACTGGCTGCGCAATTCATCCTGGTGGGCGCGTAGGGTCGAGTGGGCCATTTCCGGCAGCAATGTCAGTTCCCAGGGCGCGGCGAGTAGGGAAAAGGCGTAATCGGCGATCAGTTGCTGACCGGTCTCGGTAGGGTGGACCGAGTCGTTATAGATCAGCTTGGTGGGGTCTGGCGTCGCGCTGTTGATGCCGTAGGTGGGGTTTTCCGTGCAGCCGTTGCCGCTGAAGCAGGTGGCGGTGAGGTTTTCGCCAGTAGCGAGGCCGAATCGTGCCGGATCGGCGAAGCTTTCCTGCAGCAATAACGGAACGTTCAGTGGAATGACTTCGGCATCAATGCCTTGCAGCCGCGTGACCAGTTGCTGGTTGAACTGGTTGCTGAGCTGCGAAACGGCGTCTTGCAAAGGCGTGCCATTGAGCGCAGGGGTCAGGCCCAGGTCGGGCAGCAGCCAGACCATCACATAACGGGCTCCGGCGGTTTGCAGCACCTGGACGCTGTCGGCTAGACGGTCCGCGGCGGCGGTCGCCTGGGCGGGGGTCAGTACCAGGCCCTGAAGGAAGTCGTTACCACCGCCGGAAAGGTAATACAGCGCGTTCGGGTCGGCACGCAGGCCATTGGAGAGCAGGTATCCGTCACGGCTGCGCTCACCAGTGTCGGAAACCCCGGTAATCGAATCGAGAATCTGGTCGGTACGGTATCCGCCCACGGCCCAGTTGTTGCCATCGGCCAAGCCTTCGCCGGCACGAACCGCCGAGGTGGACGCCGCGGTTTCATCGTCGGAAAAGCCCAACCGTCCGCCCAGCAGTTGGGTGGAGTTGAGCGAATAGGATTCGCCGCTGCCGTCGAGATAGAGTGGGCCTGTGCGGTTGGTAAAGCGTTGGGTGGCGCCGGCCGGCCCGTCCGGGTCGGCGAACTGGCCGGCATCGTTGAGGCTGTCACCGAAGACGATGAAGCTGGAATAGGGGTTGGGCGCGGCGCTCGCCTGGGCGCAGGCCATCGCCAGCAAACAGCTGGCCATTGGTACGAACAACGTTTTTTTTATCATGAGAAAGTCCGTTTTATCTTATTGTTGTTAGAAAACGAAACGACAGTACCAAAAACTTCCGGCTTTTTGCCATCCATCAGGCACGTCGCGATTGTTTCAAAGCCCTTCAGGGGATCGTCATATTGCGTGCTCCGTCCAGCTAAGCTACTGTGCCGGAACGTATGAACGAGACTTCCTCTGTGTCGATTGTCAGCAAACTTCCGGATCAATTGATCAAGGCACACGCCCGTTGGCGTTGGCGCGCCTGAACGTTCTCTGCCGGCCTGGCCGGACCTGTACCGATTTGCCTTCTTTACCCGCTTGAAAGTCGCTTCGCTGGCCCATCACACGCCTTGCCAAGCGCAGCGCCGCGCGGGTCACTCTTCGAAGGCTGTATTTAAAGTCAGTGAATTCAATAGGTTGCTTACGCCATGTTGCTGATGATCGATAACTACGACTCTTTTACCTACAACGTTGTGCAGTACCTCGGTGAGCTGGGTTCCGAGGTCAAGGTCGTGCGCAACGACGAACTGACCATCGCTGAGATCGAAGCGCTCAAGCCTGAGCGCATCGTGGTCTCTCCCGGCCCTTGCACGCCGACCGAAGCGGGCATTTCCATCGAAGCCATCAAGTATTTCGCCGGCAAGTTGCCGATCCTGGGTGTCTGCCTGGGGCATCAGTCGATCGGCCAGGCCTTCGGCGGCGAGGTGGTACGCGCCCGGCAGGTCATGCACGGTAAGACTAGCCCGGTATTCCACGAGGACAAGGGTGTGTTCGCGGGTTTGAATAACCCGCTGACCGTCACCCGCTACCACTCCCTGATCGTCAAGCGTCAAACCCTGCCTGACTGCCTGGAGCTGACCGCCTGGACCCAGCTTGAGGACGGCTCGGTGGATGAAATCATGGGGCTTCGTCACAAGACGCTGAATATCGAGGGCGTGCAATTTCACCCCGAGTCTATTCTCACCGAACAGGGCCACGAGCTGTTCGCCAACTTCCTCAAACAAACCGGCGGCACGCGCTAAGGACTTTTTATGGATATCAAGACAGCCCTGAGCCGTATCGTCGGCCATCTCGACCTGAGTACCGACGAGATGCGCGACGTGATGCGCGAAATCATGACCGGCCAATGCTCGGATGCGCAGATCGGCGCGTTCATGATGGCCATGCGCATGAAGAGCGAGAGCATCGATGAGATCGTCGGCGCGGTTTCGGTCATGCGTGAGCTGGCGGACAAGGTCGAGCTCAAGACTCTGGATGGCGTGGTGGACGTGGTGGGTACCGGCGGTGACGGCGCCAATATCTTCAACGTTTCCACCGCCTCGGCCTTCGTCGTCGCCGCGGCCGGTTGCACCGTCGCCAAGCACGGCAATCGTGCGGTCTCCGGCAAGAGTGGCAGCGCCGATCTGCTGGAGGCGGCCGGGATCTACCTGGACCTGACCCCAGTGCAGGTGGCGCGTTGTATCGATAACGTCGGCATCGGTTTCATGTTCGCTCAGACCCACCACCGTGCCATGAAGTACGCCGCCGCGCCGCGTCGTGATCTGGGCCTGCGGACGATGTTCAACATGCTCGGCCCGCTTACGAATCCGGCCGGTGTGAAGCATCAAGTGGTGGGTGTGTTCAGCCAGGCATTGTGCCGGCCCCTGGCCGAGGTCTTGCAGCGTCTGGGTAGCAAGCACGTGCTGGTGGTCCATTCGAAGGATGGCCTGGACGAATTCAGTCTGGCTGCGCCCACGTACGTGGCTGAATTAAAAAATGATCAGATCAGCGAGTATTGGGTCGAACCTGAAGACCTGGGCATGAAGAGCCAGAGCCTGCATGGGCTGGCGGTGGATGGGCCGGCCCAGTCGCTGGAACTGATTCGCGATGCCTTGGGGCGCCGCAAGACCGAAAATGGCCAGAAGGCCGCCGAGATGATCGTACTCAATGCCGGCGCCGCGTTGTATGCGGCGGATCACGCCAGCAGCCTCAAGCAGGGCGTGGAACTGGCCCATGATGCGTTGCACACCGGCCTTGCCAGGGAAAAACTCGAAGAGTTGGGTGCATTTACCGCCGTATTCAAAGTGGAGAACGAAGGATGAGCGTGCCAACGGTTCTGGAAAAAATTCTGGCTCGCAAGGCTGAAGAAGTGGCAGGGCGCAGTGCTCGGGTCAGTCTGGCGGAGCTGGAGAACCTGGCGCGTGCCGCGGATGCGCCGCGCGGCTTTGCCAAGGCGCTGATCGATCAGGCCAAGAAGAAGCAGCCAGCGGTGATTGCCGAAATTAAAAAGGCGTCCCCCAGCAAAGGCGTGATTCGTGAACACTTCGTTCCCGCCGACATCGCCAGGAGCTATGAGAAAGGCGGTGCGACTTGCCTTTCGGTACTGACCGATATTGACTTTTTTCAGGGGGCCGATGAATACCTCAAGCAGGCGCGGGAGGCGTGCAAGCTGCCGGTGATTCGCAAGGACTTCATGATCGATCCTTACCAGATCGTTGAAGCTCGCGCGCTGGGCGCAGATTGCGTGCTGTTGATCGTTTCCGCCCTGGACGACGTGAAGATGGCCGAGCTGGCGGCGGTTGCCAAAGGTGTGGGCCTGGATGTGCTGGTGGAGGTCCACGATGGCGATGAGCTGGAGCGGGCCTTGAAGACACTCGATACTCCGCTGGTCGGCGTGAACAACCGCAACCTGCATACTTTCGAAGTCAGCCTGGAAACGACTCTGGATTTGTTGCCGCGTATTCCGCGTGATCGCTTGGTTATCACAGAGAGCGGGATCCTCAACCGGGCCGATGTCGAGCTGATGGAAGTCAGCGATGTGTATTCGTTCCTGGTGGGCGAAGCGTTCATGCGCGCGGAAAATCCGGGTACCGAGTTGCAACGTCTGTTCTTCCCTGAACGCGGCGTTCTGATAAGCGGTTCGACGCTGGATTGACTCAATGTCGCCCGTGATTTCCCTGACCGTCGAAGCTGGTCTGCAAGCCGAACAGGATTTGTTGGCCAGCATCTGCGCAGGCGACGCTGAGTTCGGCTTGTTGTTCTGGCAACCCAACGATCGCGCGCTGGTCATGCCTCGTCGTTTGAGTCGTTTACCGGGGTTCGAACACGCCTGTGAAGTCTCGGCGGCCCACGGTTGGCCTGTGTTGTTGCGCGAAACCGGTGGTGAGCCGGTGCCGCAGTCTGCCGCTACCGTCAATATCGCCCTGGTTTACGCACCACCGCGTAGCGAAGGCGATCATGGGCGGATCGAAACCGGCTATCGCCGGTTGTGTGATCCGATCTGCCAGTTGCTGGATGAGTTGGGTGGGGTGGCTTCGCTGGGTGAAGTCGAGGGCGCGTTCTGCGACGGGCGATTCAACGTCAATCTCGACGGCCGGAAAATGGTCGGCACCGCTCAGCGCTGGCGTCAGAGCAAGGGCGGCCAACGCCCCGTGGGCCTGGTGCATGGAGCACTGTTGCTGGAGAACGAACGCGAATCGATGGTTGCCGCAGTCAATCGCTTCAATCAAGCCTGTGGCCTGGCGCAGCGAGTGCGTGCCGAAAGCCATATTGCCCTGCATGAAAAATTCCCGGCGCCTCATGCGCTGCAGCGGCTTGAGGCGCTGTACCGGGAGTTGCTGACCAGGCTGCTCGCCTAACGCGTTCCAAACACCACCATGGTCTTGCCTTTGACGCTGACCAGGTTGCGCTCCTCCAGATCCTTGAGCACACGACCGACCATCTCCCTCGAGCAGCCAACAATCCGGCCGATTTCCTGGCGGGTCACCTTGATCTGCATGCCGTCCGGGTGGGTCATGGCATCGGGCTGCTTGCACAGTTCCAGCAGGCAGCGGGCGACGCGACCGGTTACGTCGAAGAAGGCGAGGTCACCCACTTTGCGGGTAGTGTTGCGCAGGCGCTGTGCGATCTGTCCGCTGAGGACGTAAAGAATCTCTGGATCCTGCACCGACAGTTCCCGGAACTTGCTGTAGCTGATCTCCGCGACCTCACATTCGACCTTGGCCCGTACCCAGGCACTGCGCTCCTGTTCTTTGCCTGCCTGCTCAAACAATCCGAGTTCGCCGAAAAAATCCCCGGAATTGAGATAGGCGATGATCATTTCCCGACCGTCATCATCCTCGATCAGGATAGTGACTGACCCTTTGATGATGAAAAACAGTGTGTCGGAACGATCGCCCGCGCAAATGATGTTGTGCTTGGCCGGGTAGCGACGACGCTGGCAATGCATCAAGAGTTTGTCGAGATTCTTGATCTTGGGTGTGGGAGTAATGGCAACCATGGTTGTATCCCGAAAGACTGCGCGGTGTATTGATTTGATTTTTTTGTGGGGCGCGAATGGCAATCGCTATAGCTGGCCATGCGCCAGCTAATTGGCGTCAGCTTAACAGAGGCATCCCTAATTGATTTGAGAATTTACCTACGTGCATTCGTCAGGGGGCCTGAGGCAGAAGCCGTCGTGGCAGGGGGCTGTGCTAAGCTGGCGACCCTTTTTTCAGACAGTGGAGTCTTGGCGATGAAGGCACGCATCCAATGGGCTGGCGAAGCCATGTTCCTCGGTGAGTCAGGTAGCGGTCATGTGGTCGTCATGGACGGTCCACCCGAAGCCGGTGGCCGGAACCTGGGTGTACGGCCGATGGAAATGCTCCTGCTGGGCGTGGGCGGCTGCAGTAACTTCGACGTGGTCAGCATCCTTAAAAAATCGCGCCAGGCCGTCGAAAGTTGTGAAGCTTTCCTGGAAGCGGAGCGGGCCACGGAAGACCCGAAAGTGTTCACCAAAATTCATATGCATTTTGTGGTCAAGGGGCGTGCCTTGAAGGAAGCCCAAGTCAAACGCGCCATTGAGCTGTCCGCGGAGAAATATTGCTCGGCTTCCATCATGCTCGGCGCCGCCGGTGTTGAAATCACCCACGATTATGAAATCATCGAATTGGGCTGAATCGACATCCAACCATCATAAAAGCAGTGCAAGCTCTGGCGATCAGAAGCCGACCTCTGCATAATGCGCCACTTTTTTCAGGGCAGTGATCGGTCCCCCGACCGGTCCCTTGTCTGGACAGACAACCAAAATCGCCATCGCGAAGAGGTGTTAACCGTCCTACGCAGGTGCGTCGTTCGCATCTGACGGGCATGCTTGATCACGCGGCCAGGCCGCAATACATAGAGAGTTTTCAAACGGTGAAAAGCAAACTCAAGCTCCATGGGTTCAATAACCTGACAAAGACCTTGAGCTTCAACATCTATGACATCTGCTATGCGGAAACCCCGCAGGACCAGCAGGCCTACGTTGAGTACATCAATAAAGAGTACAACGCCAAGCGCCTCACGCAGATCCTCACGGAAGTTGTCGATATCATTGGTGCCAACATCCTGAACATCGCCAGTCAGGACTATGAACCCCAAGGCGCCAGCGTGACCATTCTGATCTCGGAAGAGCCGGTGACACCGACCGACAGCCAGATCGAAGAGTCCCCGGGCCCGTTGCCGGAAATCATCCTGGCCCACCTCGACAAGAGCCACATTACGGTACATACCTACCCGGAAATACACCCAGTGGATGGTATTGCGACGTTCCGCGTGGACATCGACGTGTCGACCTGTGGCGTCATTTCACCGCTCAAGGCACTCAACTTCCTGATTCACCAGTTCGACTCGGACATCGTGACGGTGGATTACCGTGTGCGTGGGTTTACCCGCGACGTTGAAGGCCATAAGCACTTCATTGATCACGAGATCAACTCGATTCAGAATTATCTCTCCGAAGACACTCGCGACGCGTACCAGATGACCGACGTGAACGTGTATCAGGAAAACCTGTTCCACACCAAAATGCTGCTCAAGAACTTCGAGCTTGATAACTACCTGTTCGGGGACGCTACCAGCAACCTTTCTGCTGAACAGCGGGATCAGGTTGAAGACCGTGTGAAGCACGAGATGCTGGAAATTTTCTACGCGCGCAACATGCCGCGCTGAAGGTTTCGGGTACAAAAAGGCGACTACCCATGGGTAGTCGCCTTTTTTAGTTTCTGTAGAACGTGGATGGCCCTAAAGCTTTCAACGCTGTGGCTCGGTGATAAACTCCCTCGCCACCCTTGCTCGATCAGATTCGATAAGTGCTCTTGGTCATGACCTTGGCCAACAGGCTCATGCCGAACTTCACCGGCGCCGGAAAACGGAACCCTCCAGCCTCAAGCGCACTCTCGGCGTGGTGCTCTTCATCCTCGCGCATCTGCTCCAGAATCGCCCGGGACTTTTCATCCTCGGCCGGCAATTGCTCCAGGTGCTCATTCAAGTGTTTGCACACCTGATGTTCAGTGGCCGCAACGAAGCCGAGGCTGACTTTATCGCTGATCAGCCCGGCCACTGCGCCGATTCCGAATGACATCCCGTAAAATAACGGGTTCAGAACGCTGGTATGGCTGCCCAGTTGGCGAATGCGTTGCTCGCACCAGACCAGATGGTCGATTTCTTCTTCGGCGGCATGTTCCATCGCCTCACGCACGTGGGGCAGCTTCGCCGTCAGCGCTTGGCCTTGATACAGCGCCTGGGCGCAGACCTCACCGGTGTGGTTGATGCGCATCAACCCAGCGACATGGCGGGTTTGCTCGTCACTCATTTGCACGTCCGGCTGCACGATACCCGGCGATGGGCGGTAGGGCTGACCACTGAAGGGCAGCAGCGTACGCATCGCGGTATCGGCTTGCAGCAGCAGACGGTCAATCGGTGAGTAGTGACGTTGGGTAGTCATGCTTACCTCCGGGAAAAATCACGGCGGCCAGTTTAACCCAATCGGCCGCTCAGGATTTGCGTGGGGTCAAAGGATATCAACCCGGCGGCCAGTGCATCTGGCGCTGCCCAAGCACATGCATATGAATGTGATAGACGGTCTGTCCCCCAAGTTCATTGCAGTTCATCACCACACGAAAACCTTCTTCGCAACCCAATTCGAGCGCCAGGCGCTGGGCAGTGAACAGGATATGCCCGGCCAGGCCTTTGTCTTGCTCGGTCAGATCATTAAGCGTGCGGATCGGTTTCTTCGGGATGACCAAAAAATGCACAGGTGCTTGCGGGGCGATGTCGTGGAATGCCAGAACTTGATCATCTTCGTAAATGATCTTGGCTGGAATCTCCCGGTTGATGATCTTGGTAAACAGAGTATCCACAGCTGTTTCTCCATTGGGTTAGTCGAGGTCGAGTGTACTGAAGGCTCGATTGGCGAGCCCGGTTTTATATGGGTGAAGGCATTCAGCGGGGGCAACAGGCCTTGTTGCTCATGCCGGCGATAGTTCGAACCAGCCATCGTGGCCCCAGTCGCGGTAACGCAGCCAGCCAGCGATTGCGACGCCCCGGAATAATGATCGCCCGGTTCTTCTCCAGTGCGCGCACGGCATACAATGCAACTTCCTCCGGGCTCATCAGCCCTTTGCTGTCGATGAATTTCTGTTCGTTGAGCTGTGCCTTGGCGAAAAAACCGGTTCGTGTCGGGCCGGGGCAAAGCACCGATACTTTGATTGCGCTTTTTTTCAGTTCGACCCGCAGGGCTTCGGAGAAGTGCAGCACGTAGGCCTTGCTGGCGTGATAGGTGCTCATCCAGGGCCCTGGCTGGAACGCGGCGATCGATGCAACGTTCAGGATCTGGCCGCCGCCCTGCAGCGCCATGCTGTTGCCCACCGAGTGGCAGAGCCGCGTCAAGGCGAGGATGTTGACTTCGATCAGATCCTGCTCGGTCATCCAGTCCTGGCCCAGGAACGGCCCGCTGGTGCCGATGCCGGCGCAATTGACCAGCAGTTCGATCTGTCGTTCGCCTTCTTCCAGCTCAAGCAGAAAGCCTGAAAGCCTCAGCGGTTCCCCCAGGTCACAAGCCCGGAACAGCACCTCCACGCCAAAACGCTGAGTCAGTTCGATTGCAATACTTTCCAGCCGATCACGCTGTCGAGCTACCAATATCAGGTCGCGACCGCGGCGGGCGAGTGCTTCGGCCATTGCCAGGCCGATGCCACTGGAGGCGCCAGTGATCAGAGCGTAACGGGTCATGCAGTTCTCCATCGCAACGGCCCGTCGCCAGTGTACTGAGCTGTCACCGGCACGAAGCGCGCTTATTGTTCCTCTTCATAGTCTACAGAAGGCGCAGCAGGCTCGGCTGCTTCGGCGGCTGGTTCTGCAGAGTCTTCATCAATGAGCTCGCTGCTCTCATAGCTGCTCAAGGAACTGCTGTCGTATTCCTCTGTGATGCCGCTAAATGTCCCGGCCATTGCGGCAAGGAAAGCCACTACGATCATGACGATCCACAGCGATGAAAGTACCTTGACCGCGGTGCTGTTGGGCGGCGGCGGGGGGCCATAGCGATTGGCGCCGGTGTTGCCGGGCAAGGCCATGAGTACAAAGGGAAAGACACTGCCCACGAACGGCACCAGGTTGAGCAGCCACAACCACCCGGACCAGCCCAGGTCGTGCAGGCGCTGGACGCTGAACTGGATGCTTACATAAGCAAAGCCCAATGCGATGATCAGCCCCAGCAGGCCGCCGACGATCATTGCCGCCGTGGAGCTGGAGGCGAGGAACCAGGTCAAGCCCAATGAAAAAGCTGTGCCGACCACAAACAGCATGACCAGAGTCAAAACCATGGTCCAGCCCAGGAACCGCAGCCGTCCGATGCGCCCGTCGAAGCTGAAGGGTTTGAGCGTGCTGTACTCGGCCATCGCTTCACCCACCTCGGCTCGGGGTGGCGCGTAAGGCGATACCGGGTCGATGATTGAGTCCGGGTGGCGTCCGCTCGACTGCGGCGGCGAATGCTGCACCTCGTCCAGGTTCAGTTCAAGGGAGGGCTCTGCTTCGATTCGGGCATCGATCCCGCTCTTGTTGAGAGCCTCCAGGTACTTCTGCGCGTCGGCCTGGGACAGGTTGCTTTTAAGCGCCACCTTGCGCCCGCTGAACAACCGCTCAATGGCGCTGACATCGCTTTTGAACAGTTCAGCCAGGTTAAGCTTGGCTGTGGTGGTATCGACACCCGGCAGCAGGGCTCCATCGAATACGATATTGAAACGGGTTTCACTCATGCCAGGCATCCTTGTCTCATAAGGTTAAGCAATGGTTTTGATCCGGTTGATTTCAGCGGGGCCATTGGCCGCCGAGTTGTGCCGCTCGGGCCAGCGCCTGTCGATATTCTTCATCCAGGCGTGCCACTAGCTGATCGACACTTGGCAGATCATGGATTTCACCCACGCCCTGGCCAGCGGACCAGACGGTTTTCCAGGCCTTGGCTTCGTCGTTCAGCGGCTTGAGTTTTGAACCGAAGTCCACCTCGCCTTTGCCCTGCAGGGCGGCCAGGTCGAAACCGGCATTTTCCAGGCTCTGGCGCATGAAGCTGGCCGGCACCCCGGACACCGCAGGAGTATGCACGATGTCCGCGGCTCTGGATGTGAGCAACATCTCTTTATAAGCGTCAGGCGCATGGCTTTCGGTCGTGCCGATAAAGCGTGTGCCGAAGTAGGCCAAATCTGCGCCGAGCAGTTGTGCGGCCAGAATCTGATGGCCGTGGTTCAGGCAACCCGCAAGCAGCAGGGTTTTATCGAAGAACTGCCGAATCTCGGCGACCAGTGAGAAAGGGCTCCAGGTCCCGGCGTGGCCACCTGCACCGGCGGCGACCGCTATCAAGCCATCAACACCGGCTTCGGCAGCTTTTTCGGCATGACGGCGCGTGGTGACGTCGTGGAATACCAGCCCACCATAGCTGTGAACCGCATCTACTAGTTCTTTCACGGCGCCCAGGCTGGTGATGACAATCGGCACCTTGTGTTCGATGCAGATGGCCAGGTCGGCCTGAAGCCGCGGGTTGCTGTGATGGACGATCAGGTTAACGGCATAGGGCGCCGGGTTTTCCATTGACGCCAGGCCCGCTTCGATTTCTTCCAGCCAAGCCTTGAAACCACTGCTTTCGCGCTGGTTCAGCGCCGGAAAGCTGCCGACGATCGCGTTGCGGCAGCAGGCCAGTACCAGCTGTGGATTGGAAATCAGAAACATCGGCGCTGCCACGACCGGCAGGCGCAAACGTTGTTCAAGCAGAGCGGGCAGCGACATCGGAAGTACCCCGGACAAGTGATGCTGATTGAAAGTTAGAACGGCCGAACCACGACCAGAATTACGATAGCCAGCAATACCAAAACCGGCACTTCATTGAACCAGCGATAAAAGACATGGCTGCGGGTGTTTTCGCCACGGGCGAAGCGCTTCAATTGCGCACCGCACATATGGTGATAGCCAATCAGCAGCACCACCAGGGTCAACTTGGCGTGCATCCAGCCGCCTTGAGTGAAGTAGGCACTGGCGTTGAGACTGAGCAGCCAGATGCCGAATACGAGGGTGGCGATCATCGCCGGGCCCATGATGCCGCGATACAGCTTGCGCTCCATGACGCTGAAGCGTTCTTTACTGATGCTGTCTTCACTTTGAGCGTGATACACAAACAGGCGAGGCAGATAGAACAAGCCGGCGAACCAGCAGACCATGCTGACGATATGAAGTGCTTTGAGCCATAGATAGAGCATTTTGGTTTATTCCCAGATTCACGGTAGCCCGATAGTAGAGGCTAGAGCGCCCACACGTCACCTTGGCGGTTGTCGCCGCGCCGCGCGGCCCCTATCATCGACAGCTTTCCAGTGGGTTCGTTGAGGGCAGGTATATGGTCAAGGTCGGTATCGTCGGCGGCACGGGTTACACCGGTGTCGAACTGCTGCGTCTGTTGGCACAGCATCCGCAGGCTGAGGTGGTGGTCATTACCTCCCGATCCGAGGCCGGACTGGCCGTCGCTGACCTGTATCCGAATCTGCGGGGCCATTACGACGGCCTGGCGTTCAGTGTTCCAGACGTCAAGACCCTCGGAGCCTGTGATGTGGTGTTCTTCGCCACGCCTCACGGTGTTGCTCATGCCTTGGCAGGCGAGTTGCTGGCCGCCGGGACCAAGGTCATCGACCTGTCGGCAGATTTCCGCCTGCAGGACGCCGAGGAGTGGGCCAAATGGTACGGTCAGCCCCACGGTGCGCCGGATCTGCTGGACGAGGCGGTCTACGGTCTGCCGGAAGTCAATCGCGAGAAAATCAGGCAGGCACGGCTGATTGCTGTACCGGGCTGCTATCCAACGGCAACGCAACTGGGTTTCCTGCCACTGCTCGAGGCAGGTCTTGCCGATGCGTCGCGTCTGATCGCTGACTGCAAGTCCGGTGTCAGCGGTGCTGGCCGGGGCGCCAGTGTCGGCTCGTTGTACTCCGAGACGTCGGAAAGCATGAAGGCATACGCAGTCAAAGGTCACCGTCATCTGCCGGAAATCCGCCAGGGGCTGCGTCGCGCTGCGGGCAAGGATGTCGGCCTGACTTTCGTGCCGCACCTGACGCCGATGATTCGGGGCATTCACTCCACGCTGTACGCAACCGTTGTCGACCGTTCTGTGGACCTGCAAGCGTTGTTCGAGAAGCGTTACGCCAACGAACCGTTCGTCGACGTAATGCCGGCTGGCAGCCACCCTGAAACTCGCAGTGTGCGCGGCGCGAACGTTTGCCGGATCGCGGTGCATCGCCCGCAGGATGGCGATCTGGTGGTGGTGTTGTCAGTCATCGATAATCTGGTCAAAGGCGCGTCAGGCCAGGCTGTGCAGAACTTGAACATCCTGTTCGGGTTGGATGAGCGCCTGGGTCTGTCCCACGCCGGCATGTTGCCTTAACTCTAATCTGAGGCTGCAAGCTTGAAGCGACAGGCTTGCAGCTCAAACGTGTAGTTTGCGCCTGCCCCTCAAATAGTTGACCGATTTTCTAGGAGAAGCGGATAATGCGCGTCATCACGCATTATGGCGGCGTAAGCGCCGGGAGATATTCAGCATGAGCGTCGAAACCTTCACCCCCATGGCTTTGCAATTCACCCACGGTGCCGCGCACAAGGTGAAGAGCCTGGTCGATGAGGAGGGGAATGATCGTTTGAAGCTGCGCGTTTTTGTGACGGGCGGCGGTTGTTCGGGTTTTCAATACGGCTTCACTTTCGATGAGGAAGTGGCTGATGACGACACCATCGTCGAGCGCGAAGGTGTCAGCCTCGTGGTCGATCCGATGAGCTTTCAGTACCTGGCGGGTGCTGAGGTGGATTATCAGGAAGGACTGGAAGGGTCGCGTTTTGTCATCAAGAACCCTAACGCCACCACGACCTGTGGGTGCGGTTCTTCGTTTTCGATCTGACGGCTCAATAAGAACGCCGCAGCGCCTTACTGCGCTGCGGCGTTTTGCTGTCCGGGGGAAATGGATTCAGGCGGGATAGATTGCGCCGAGTATGCGCAGGCCCCGTGCGCCGGTGACACTTGGGCGATTCGCTGAAATGCCTTCAATGCAGCAATGGGCCAGCCAGGCAAAGGCCATGGCTTCGACCCAATCCGGGTCTACACCGTAAGCGGCCGTGCTGCTGACTTGGGTGTGTGGCAGTAAGTCGGCCAGTCGCTTCATGAGTGTGCGGTTGTGTGCACCGCCGCCGCAAACCAGCAGCTCTTGAGTGTTGGTTTGGGCATTTTGCAGTGATTGGACGATGGTCAGGGCCGTCAATTCGAGCAGCGTTGCCTGCACGTCTTCAGGGGCGAAGGCCGGTAGGTGCGATAGATGTTGGGTCAGCCAGGACAGGTTGAACACTTCCCGACCTGTGCTTTTAGGGCCTTGAGTGATAAAGAACGGGTCGCCAAGCAGGGCCGTCAGCAAAGCCGGTTCGATTTTTCCGCTGGCGGCCCACAGGCCATCGCGATCAAAGTGCTCGCCCCGTTGCTGATGTATCCAGGCGTCCAGCAATACGTTGCCAGGGCCGCAATCGAAACCGGCTACGGGCTTTTCGGGTTCTATCAGGCTGAGATTGCTGAAGCCGCCGATATTCAGTACGGCGCGATTGCCGGCCCCTTCTTCAAACAGCGCTTCATGAAACGCAGGAACCAGCGGGGCGCCTTGTCCGCCAGCAGCAACATCGCGACTGCGAAAATCGCTGACGACGGCAATGCCGGTCAACTCGCTCAACAATGCGGGGTTGCCGATCTGCACGGTAAAGCCCCGTGCGGGCTCGTGCCGTATGGTCTGACCATGGCTACCGATCGCCCGGATGTCTCCAGGTTTGAGCTTCTGTTCGTCGAGCAGCGTGTGGATGCCCTGCGCAGCCAGCCTTACCCAGTGTTGTTGGGCAATGGCTGAGCGAGCTATCTCATCAGGCCCGCTGCTGCACAACTCAAGTATGTCGGCGCGCAGGGAGGCGGGCATGGGGATGTAGTGCGTGGCGATCAATTTGATCGCCGGAGTCAGTTCGATCAGCGCTATATCCAGTCCATCCAGACTGGTGCCAGACATCACGCCGATAAAGCGTGCCATTGCTTAGCGCTTGCTCGAGGCAAGCATGGTGGCTTTTTCCTGGTCCATGCGAGCCATCAAGGGCTGGCTCTGAGCCAGGAAGCGGGAGCGCTCGGACTTGGCGATCGGATCGGCCATGGGGAGCTTTTGGCCAAGTGGATCAACGTGAACGCCGTTGACCTGGAATTCATAATGCAAATGTGGCCCGGTGGACAAGCCGGTAGTGCCAATATAGCCAATCACCTGGCCTTGCTTGACGCTGCCGCCGGTCTTCACGCCTTTGGCGAAGCCCTGCATATGGCCATAGAGCGTACGGTAAGTGTTGCCGTGCTGGATGATCACGGTGTTGCCATAGCCACCCCGACGTCCGGCCAGCAGGACTTTGCCGTCTCCGGCGGCCTTGATTGGCGTGCCGCGGGGAGCTGCGTAGTCGACGCCCTTATGGGCGCGGATCTTGTTCAGGATTGGATGTTTGCGGCCTACGGAGAATCTTGAACTGATGCGGGCGAAATCAACCGGCGTACGGATGAATGCCTTACGCATGCTGTTGCCGTCGGCAGTGTAATAGCTGCTGTTGCCTTGTTTGTTGGTGTAGCGCACCGCCGTGTAGGTCTTGCCGCGATTGGTGAAACGGGCGGAAAGAATAGGCCCGTTGCCGACGCTTTTTCCGTTGACCATTTTCTGTTCATAAATGACATCGAACTCATCGCCCTGGCGAATATCCTGAGCGAAGTCGATGTCGTAGCCAAATACGCTGGCCATGTCCATCGTCAGGCTGTGGGAAAGGCCAGCGCGTGCGGCCGATTGCGACAGTGAGCTGTTAATGACGCCATGAGCATAGGCTGAGCGCACGGTTGGTTTGGTGATGACGCGGTTGAACGCATAACCCTTGTCGTTTTTGGTCAGGGTGATGCTTTCCAGATCACTCAGCTTGGTGTGCAGACTGGTCAGTTGTCCGTCAGGACTGAGTTCGAACTCGAGTTTCTGACCCCTCTGTAGTCGAGCGAACTGTTTGGCTTTCTTGTCGTTGGCCAGGATTTCGTGGACCAGCGTCGACGGCAGACCAACCTTTTCGAAGAGGGTGGAGAGCGTGTCGCCTTTGGCAACAATCACCTCATGGTGGCCCGGGTCTTTCTTTTCTTCTGCTGCGGGTTCCGCTTGGGCGGACGCGGCAGTGTCTTCAGCGTTGTTTTCGATCTGCGCGAAGGGGGAAGCAGTCGCCTCGTTTGTGGCTTGAACGGCTTCGGCAGCGTCTTGATCTTGTGTCAGTTGTTCAGAGGGACTTTCCAGTTCGAGACTCAGGGTCGTCTTTTTGGCTTCAACATCGCTGGAAGGGAATACCAAGAGCGCCAGGCTAAGAAGGGCGGCGATGCCACTTGCGGCGAGCAGGTGGGTCTTGGGGTAAAGCGGCGGCGCCTTGGATGGTTTTGTGGTCATAGGTAATTTGACTTTTGAAAAGGTGAATTGGAAAAGATGAATGACATGATGAAGATGAAATAACTGTATAAAATATAACCAAATCACCTGCGAAGCAAGCCCGCGGACGCTCTGGTCGTGGATTGGTGTCTGCGCGCCCCGCAAACCTTGTATTTGGTGCGCGATCTTGTATGGTTGGGTCCCTTTGAATCTGAGCCTTGCGGGTCTGTTATGAAGTCGGTTGAAGAGCAGCTAGCGCTGATCAAACGTGGTGCGGAAGAACTGTTGGTCGAGTCCGAGCTGATTGAAAAGCTCAAGCGCGGCCAGCCGCTGCGCATCAAGGCTGGTTTCGACCCGACGGCCCCCGATCTGCACCTGGGGCATACCGTGCTTATTAATAAGCTGCGTCAGTTCCAGGACCTGGGGCATCAGGTCATCTTCCTTATAGGTGACTTCACCGGGATGATCGGTGATCCGAGCGGCAAGAGTGCAACGCGTCCACCGCTGACTCGCGAGCAGGTTCTCGATAACGCAGAGACCTACAAGACTCAGGTCTTCAAGATTCTTGATCCGGCCAAGACCGAAGTCGCTTTCAACTCTACCTGGATGGATCAGATGGGGCCGGCGGACTTCATTCGCCTGACTTCCCAGTACACCGTGGCTCGTATGCTGGAGCGCGATGACTTTGACAAGCGCTATAAAACCAGCCAGCCGATCGCCATTCATGAATTCCTCTACCCGCTTGTGCAGGGCTATGACTCGGTCGCATTGCGTGCCGACGTCGAGCTCGGCGGTACGGATCAGAAGTTCAACCTGCTGATGGGGCGTGAGCTTCAGCGTGGCTATGGCCAGGAAGCCCAGTGCATTCTGACCATGCCATTGCTGGAAGGGTTGGATGGTGTGAAGAAGATGTCCAAGTCGTTGGGCAACTATGTGGGTATCCAGGAAGCGCCAGGCGTTATGTACGGTAAGCTGGTTTCCATTCCTGATGCGCTTATGTGGCGTTACTTCGAGTTGCTCAGCTTCCGTTCCATGGATGAGATCAATGCATTCCGTGCGGATGTTGAGGCTGGCGCAAATCCTCGGGACATCAAGATCAAGCTGGCTGAGGAGATCGTCGCTCGTTTCCATGGTGAAGAGGCTGCGGCCAATGCTCATCGTGCGGCGGGCAACCGCATGAAGGATGGCGAATTGCCGGATGACCTGCCTGAGATCGAATTGACCGCGGCCGAGGATATGCCGATTGCGGCTGTTCTTAATAAAGCGGGCCTGGTCAAGAATGCGGCGGCGGCGCGAGACCTTCTTGGTTCGGGAGGGGTGCGCATAGATGGTGAGGTTGTGGATCGCACCTATATATATAAGCTGGGTGCTACCCATGTCTGCCAGGCCGGCAAGAAGGCTTTTGCGCGTATCGTGTTGAAATCCGAATAAAGCTTAAATTAGTTCTTGACGGCAAATCCTGGACGTCTATAATTCGCCCCACTTCCGGCGCAGTCGAAACTGAAAACTCCTTGAGTTTCAATGAGTTAAGCGATTTTCGGCAACGCAGGGCTTCAGGTCATCGAAGCCTGGGAAGCAGTTAGTGGGGCGGCTTGCATGGCTTCGTTAACGATTCGGTCTTCTCGATCGAAAGCGGTCAAAAAGAGGTGTTGACAGCAGCGAGTAACGCTGTAGAATTCGCCTCCCGCTAACGAGAGATCGGAAGCGCAAGTGGTTGAAGTTGCTGAAGTTTTGGAAAGCAAAACTTTGAAAACTTCAAAAATAACCGCTTGACAGATACACCGGGCGCTGTAGAATGCGCGCCTCGGTTGAGACGAAAGACTCAACCCACCGCTCTTTAACAACTGAATCAAGCAATTCGTGTGGGTGCTTGTGGAGTCAGACTGCTAGTCAACAGATTATCAGCATCACAAGTTACTCCGCGAGAAATCAAAGATGTAACCAACGATTGCTGAGCCAAGTTTAGGGTTTTCTCAAAACCCAAAGATGTTTGAACTGAAGAGTTTGATCATGGCTCAGATTGAACGCTGGCGGCAGGCCTAACACATGCAAGTCGAGCGGTAGAGAGGTGCTTGCACCTCTTGAGAGCGGCGGACGGGTGAGTAAAGCCTAGGAATCTGCCTGGTAGTGGGGGATAACGCTCGGAAACGGACGCTAATACCGCATACGTCCTACGGGAGAAAGCAGGGGACCTTCGGGCCTTGCGCTATCAGATGAGCCTAGGTCGGATTAGCTAGTTGGTGAGGTAATGGCTCACCAAGGCGACGATCCGTAACTGGTCTGAGAGGATGATCAGTCACACTGGAACTGAGACACGGTCCAGACTCCTACGGGAGGCAGCAGTGGGGAATATTGGACAATGGGCGAAAGCCTGATCCAGCCATGCCGCGTGTGTGAAGAAGGTCTTCGGATTGTAAAGCACTTTAAGTTGGGAGGAAGGGCATTAACCTAATACGTTAGTGTTTTGACGTTACCGACAGAATAAGCACCGGCTAACTCTGTGCCAGCAGCCGCGGTAATACAGAGGGTGCAAGCGTTAATCGGAATTACTGGGCGTAAAGCGCGCGTAGGTGGTTCGTTAAGTTGGATGTGAAATCCCCGGGCTCAACCTGGGAACTGCATTCAAAACTGTCGAGCTAGAGTATGGTAGAGGGTGGTGGAATTTCCTGTGTAGCGGTGAAATGCGTAGATATAGGAAGGAACACCAGTGGCGAAGGCGACCACCTGGACTGATACTGACACTGAGGTGCGAAAGCGTGGGGAGCAAACAGGATTAGATACCCTGGTAGTCCACGCCGTAAACGATGTCAACTAGCCGTTGGGAGCCTTGAGCTCTTAGTGGCGCAGCTAACGCATTAAGTTGACCGCCTGGGGAGTACGGCCGCAAGGTTAAAACTCAAATGAATTGACGGGGGCCCGCACAAGCGGTGGAGCATGTGGTTTAATTCGAAGCAACGCGAAGAACCTTACCAGGCCTTGACATCCAATGAACTTCCAGAGATGGAGGGTGCCTTCGGGAACATTGAGACAGGTGCTGCATGGCTGTCGTCAGCTCGTGTCGTGAGATGTTGGGTTAAGTCCCGTAACGAGCGCAACCCTTGTCCTTAGTTACCAGCACGTTATGGTGGGCACTCTAAGGAGACTGCCGGTGACAAACCGGAGGAAGGTGGGGATGACGTCAAGTCATCATGGCCCTTACGGCCTGGGCTACACACGTGCTACAATGGTCGGTACAGAGGGTTGCCAAGCCGCGAGGTGGAGCTAATCCCACAAAACCGATCGTAGTCCGGATCGCAGTCTGCAACTCGACTGCGTGAAGTCGGAATCGCTAGTAATCGCGAATCAGAATGTCGCGGTGAATACGTTCCCGGGCCTTGTACACACCGCCCGTCACACCATGGGAGTGGGTTGCACCAGAAGTAGCTAGTCTAACCTTCGGGAGGACGGTTACCACGGTGTGATTCATGACTGGGGTGAAGTCGTAACAAGGTAGCCGTAGGGGAACCTGCGGCTGGATCACCTCCTTAATCGACGACCGCAGCTGCTTCATGAGCTCCCACACGAATTGCTTGATTCATTGAAGAAGACGAAAGAAGCAGCCAAAAGGGTTGTGGCTTGGTTGGTTAGAGCGCACCCCATGCTCTGTGGTAAAGAGCAGGGTGAGGTCGGCCTTATTAGCTCGAAATTGGGTCTGTAGCTCAGTTGGTTAGAGCGCACCCCTGATAAGGGTGAGGTCGGCAGTTCGAATCTGCCCAGACCCACCAATTTTGTGTGGGAAAAGCCTGTAGAAATACGGGGCCATAGCTCAGCTGGGAGAGCGCCTGCCTTGCACGCAGGAGGTCAGCGGTTCGATCCCGCTTGGCTCCACCATACTGCTTCGATTGTATAAAGCTTAGAAATGAGCATTCCATCGGTTCGATGGTGAATGTTGATTTCTAGTCTTTGACTAGTTCGTTCTTTAAAAATTTGGGTATGTGATAGAAAGATAGACTGGACGTTACTTTCACTGGTAACGGATCAGGCTAAGGTAAAATTTGTGAGTGCTCTTTGAGCATGCGAATTTTCGGCGAATGTCGTCTTCACAGTATAACCAGATTGCTTGGGGTTATATGGTCAAGTGAAGAAGCGCATACGGTGGATGCCTTGGCAGTCAGAGGCGATGAAAGACGTGGTAGCCTGCGAAAAGCTTCGGGGAGTCGGCAAACAGACTGTGATCCGGAGATGTCTGAATGGGGGAACCCAGCCATCATAAGATGGTTATCTTGTACTGAATACATAGGTGCAAGAGGCGAACCAGGGGAACTGAAACATCTAAGTACCCTGAGGAAAAGAAATCAACCGAGATTCCCTTAGTAGTGGCGAGCGAACGGGGACTAGCCCTTAAGTGGCTTTGAGATTAGCGGAACGCTCTGGAAAGGGCGGCCATAGTGGGTGATAGCCCTGTACGCGAAAATCTCTTAGTCATGAAATCGAGTAGGACGGAGCACGAGAAACTTTGTCTGAATATGGGGGGACCATCCTCCAAGGCTAAATACTACTGACTGACCGATAGTGAACTAGTACCGTGAGGGAAAGGCGAAAAGAACCCCGGAGAGGGGAGTGAAATAGATCCTGAAACCGTATGCGTACAAGCAGTGGGAGCCCACTTTGTTGGGTGACTGCGTACCTTTTGTATAATGGGTCAGCGACTTATTTTCAGTGGCGAGCTTAACCGAATAGGGGAGGCGTAGCGAAAGCGAGTCTTAATAGGGCGTCTAGTCGCTGGGAATAGACCCGAAACCGGGCGATCTATCCATGGGCAGGTTGAAGGTTGGGTACACTAACTGGAGGACCGAACCGACTACCGTTGAAAAGTTAGCGGATGACCTGTGGATCGGAGTGAAAGGCTAATCAAGCTCGGAGATAGCTGGTTCTCCTCGAAAGCTATTTAGGTAGCGCCTCATGTATCACTGTAGGGGGTAGAGCACTGTTTCGGCTAGGGGGTCATCCCGACTTACCAAACCGATGCAAACTCCGAATACCTACAAGTGCCGAGCATGGGAGACACACGGCGGGTGCTAACGTCCGTCGTGAAAAGGGAAACAACCCAGACCGTCAGCTAAGGTCCCAAAGTTATGGTTAAGTGGGAAACGATGTGGGAAGGCTTAGACAGCTAGGAGGTTGGCTTAGAAGCAGCCACCCTTTAAAGAAAGCGTAATAGCTCACTAGTCGAGTCGGCCTGCGCGGAAGATGTAACGGGGCTCAAACCATACACCGAAGCTACGGGTATCACTTAGGTGATGCGGTAGAGGAGCGTTCTGTAAGCCTGTGAAGGTGAGTTGAGAAGCTTGCTGGAGGTATCAGAAGTGCGAATGCTGACATGAGTAACGACAATGGGTGTGAAAAACACCCACGCCGAAAGACCAAGGTTTCCTGCGCAACGTTAATCGACGCAGGGTTAGTCGGTCCCTAAGGCGAGGCTGAAAAGCGTAGTCGATGGAAAACAGGTTAATATTCCTGTACTTCTGGTTATTGCGATGGAGGGACGGAGAAGGCTAGGCCAGCTTGGCGTTGGTTGTCCAAGTTTAAGGTGGTAGGCTGGAATCTTAGGTAAATCCGGGATTCTAAGGCCGAGAGCTGATGACGAGTTACCCTTTGGGTGACGAAGTGGTTGATGCCATGCTTCCAAGAAAAGCTTCTAAGCTTCAGGTAACCAGGAACCGTACCCCAAACCGACACAGGTGGTTGGGTAGAGAATACCAAGGCGCTTGAGAGAACTCGGGTGAAGGAACTAGGCAAAATGGCACCGTAACTTCGGGAGAAGGTGCGCCGGTGAGGGTGAAGCACTTGCTGCGTAAGCCCACGCCGGTCGAAGATACCAGGCCGCTGCGACTGTTTATTAAAAACACAGCACTCTGCAAACACGAAAGTGGACGTATAGGGTGTGACGCCTGCCCGGTGCCGGAAGGTTAATTGATGGGGTTAGCTAACGCGAAGCTCTTGATCGAAGCCCCGGTAAACGGCGGCCGTAACTATAACGGTCCTAAGGTAGCGAAATTCCTTGTCGGGTAAGTTCCGACCTGCACGAATGGCGTAACGATGGCGGCGCTGTCTCCACCCGAGACTCAGTGAAATTGAAATCGCTGTGAAGATGCAGTGTATCCGCGGCTAGACGGAAAGACCCCGTGAACCTTTACTATAGCTTTGCACTGGACTTTGAATTTGCTTGTGTAGGATAGGTGGGAGGCTTTGAAGCGTGGACGCCAGTTCGCGTGGAGCCAACCTTGAAATACCACCCTGGCAACTTTGAGGTTCTAACTCAGGTCCGTTATCCGGATCGAGGACAGTGTATGGTGGGTAGTTTGACTGGGGCGGTCTCCTCCTAAAGAGTAACGGAGGAGTACGAAGGTGCGCTCAGACCGGTCGGAAATCGGTCGTAGAGTATAAAGGCAAAAGCGCGCTTGACTGCGAGACAGACACGTCGAGCAGGTACGAAAGTAGGTCTTAGTGATCCGGTGGTTCTGTATGGAAGGGCCATCGCTCAACGGATAAAAGGTACTCCGGGGATAACAGGCTGATACCGCCCAAGAGTTCATATCGACGGCGGTGTTTGGCACCTCGATGTCGGCTCATCACATCCTGGGGCTGAAGCCGGTCCCAAGGGTATGGCTGTTCGCCATTTAAAGTGGTACGCGAGCTGGGTTTAGAACGTCGTGAGACAGTTCGGTCCCTATCTGCCGTGGACGTTTGAGATTTGAGAGGGGCTGCTCCTAGTACGAGAGGACCGGAGTGGACGAACCTCTGGTGTTCCGGTTGTCACGCCAGTGGCATTGCCGGGTAGCTATGTTCGGAAAAGATAACCGCTGAAAGCATCTAAGCGGGAAACTTGCCTCAAGATGAGATCTCACTGGGACCTTGAGTCCCCTGAAGGGCCGTCGAAGACTACGACGTTGATAGGTGGGGTGTGTAAGCGCTGTGAGGCGTTGAGCTAACCCATACTAATTGCCCGTGAGGCTTGACCATATAACACCCAAGCAATTTGTATCCTCCAAGCCAAAAGGCGAAAGACACCAGATTGCGGTGTGTGAAGACGCTATGAACCGAAAGTTCGCACAACACACAAATCTATCGCATACCCATTCGCTGGCACGTGACCGCAAGGCACGCACCGGCTACCGAATTTCTTGACGACCATAGAGCATTGGAACCACCTGATCCCATCCCGAACTCAGCAGTGAAACGATGCATCGCCGATGGTAGTGTGGGGTTTCCCCATGTGAGAGTAGGTCATCGTCAAGATTAAATTCCGAAACCCCTATCTGCTGATGCAGGTAGGGGTTTTGTTTTGCCCGCGGGAAAGACCTTTTGTGTTTCTATGCAACAGTCTTGCGCATCGCTATCATGCGGGCCTCATTATCAGGTGCAGTTTGCATGCTCACGTTGCTTAAACTTCTGAAAGATGGCCGCTTCCACTCGGGTCAGGCGCTGGGTACTGCGCTGGGTATCAGTCGGAGTGCCGTATGGAAGCAGTTGCAGCACCTGGAGGCGGAGTTAGGGTTATCAGTTCATAAGGTTCGAGGCAAAGGATATCGGTTGGCTAAGCCGCTGGTGCTTTTGGATGCAGCTGGGATTGGTGCGAAAGGACCTTGTGAGTGGCCTATTCACATATTTGATTCCATTGACTCCACCAACGCCGAAGCGCTGCGTTCCATAAGTGGCGGGGCGCAGGCACCATTCCTGGTTTTGGCTGAGAGGCAGACCGCAGGTCGTGGTCGTCGCGGCCGCAAGTGGGTTAGCCCCTTTGCCGACAATCTTTATCACAGCCTAGTGCTGCGCATTGACGGTGGCATGCGCCAGATCGAAGGGCTCAGTCTGGTCGTCGGACTTGCTGTCATGCACGTCTTGCGTGATATGGGAATTACCGGGGCGGGATTGAAGTGGCCCAACGATGTCTTGGTTGGTGAGAAAAAAATAGCTGGCATTTTACTTGAATTGGTAGGGGATCCGGCGGACGTTTGTCACGTTGTCCTGGGTGTAGGAATCAACGTGAATATGCGGTCGACCGATGAGGTAGATCAGCAATGGACATCCATGTGTCTTGAGGCAGCCAAGGATTTTGATCGTAATGAGCTGGTTGGACGGTTGGTGGCGAAGTTTCAGCATTATCTGAGGCTCCACCAGGTGTCGGGTTTTTCCGCGATCCAAGAGGAGTGGGAGCGATACCATCTATGGCAAGGGCGGGCTGTTTCGCTGATTGCTGGTATCAACCAAATTGACGGCGTCGTGATGGGTATTGATCGTCAGGGGGCGCTGCGTTTAAGGGTAGATGGCGTGGAAAAAATCTTTAGCGGTGGTGAGCTCAGTTTGAGGTTGCGTGATGATTCTTGAGCTCGATTGCGGCAATAGTTTTATCAAGTGGCGTGTCCTTCATCCCGATGGCGTAACGCCGCTCGAGGGGGGGGTGGTCGGTTCCGACAACGACCTGCTGGCGAGCCTGAATAATGCCGATAAATTCCAGCTCAAGAAATGCCGTCTCGTTAGCGTGAGGACGCCGGAAGAGACTGACTCGTTAATTACTTCGTTGGTTGACGCATTTGGAGTGTCCGTATCACGCGCTGTACCCGTTCGGGAGATGGCGGGTGTCAGGAATGGTTATGACGATTACGAGCGTTTAGGGCTCGATCGATGGTTGGCTCTGCTTGGCGGTTTCCATCTTGCTGCGGGAGCCTGTCTGGTGCTCGATTTTGGTACGGCCATTACGGCGGATTTCGTCGCTGCAGACGGCGAACATCTGGGCGGGTTTATTTGTCCTGGCATGCCTTTGATGCGTAATCAGTTGCGTACCCATACCCGAAGAATTCGTTATGACGATATGGCGGCTGAGCGAGCCCATGAAAGCCTCGCTCCTGGTCGCTCGACTGTCGAGGCGGTCGAGCGTGGATGCATGCTGATGCTCAGGGGGTTTGTTCTGACTCAGCTTGAGTTGGCGACGGAATATTGGGGAGGCGACTTCGTGGTGTTTCTAACAGGGGGGGATGCCAACCTGGTTTCCGGTGTTGTCCCTGATGCCAGGGTCGTGCCTGATCTGGTGTTTGTTGGTTTGGCGATGGCCTGTCCTTTGTCTTGAGGTATCTATGCGGTGGCTGTTTCTCTTGTTGCTGGTTTTGAATGTCTTCTATTACGTCTGGCATCAGCAGGAGGCTCCGCTTCGCGCAAAAGATGTGACTCCGTTGAGTTTGTATCGTGGCTCGCAGCAGGATATTCAACTTTTGAGCGAAACAGCGGATGCGCTTGTAAGGCGGGATTCGGGCAGATCTGGGGCTCAACGAGCGTGTGTTTATCTGGGTGGTTTTGTGCGCTCGGAAATGGCGCGGCAGTTGGAGCAGCGACTTGCTGCTTTAGGGGTCGTGGCCCGTTCCGCTACGTTAAGCTCCCCGAATTTGCCTGAGGGTGGAGGATTTTGGGTTCTGGTTTCGCCAGATAGCGTGGGGAAGGTGAATGAAATGCTGCTTCAAAACCTTTCTAGAGAATTCAATGAGTTAAAACATAAAATAATGCCCTGTGAGGGGGTTGCACCCGCAGAGTAGTTTGCATAGAATGGCGCCCGCTTCGCAGCGAAGGCCTTCATCGGCTAGCGCTACAAAGTAAGGTCAACGCAGCTAACCTCAGGTTTTTAATGAGAAAAATGCTTGACAGAAGGCTGGCATGATATAGAATGCCGGCTCGCTTAGGAGGGGTTCCCGAGCGGCCAAAGGGATCAGACTGTAAATCTGACGTCTACGACTTCGAAGGTTCGAATCCTTCCCCCTCCACCATTTTTAGCGTGAGCTGCAAGCTCCGCGGGGGTATAGTTTAGTGGTAGAACCTCAGCCTTCCAAGCTGATGATGCGGGTTCGATTCCCGCTACCCGCTCCAAGTTTGCAGGTTGTGCAAAGTGTTTTGCTCTTGTAGCTCAGTTGGTAGAGCACACCCTTGGTAAGGGTGAGGTCAGCGGTTCAAATCCGCTCAAGAGCTCCATATAACAAGGCAGATATGAAAATATCTGCCTTTGTTTTAATGGTTTGTGTGACTTGCTCAATTCTTCTCCTAGGGGTGATTTCGATGGCTAAGGAAAAGTTCGAACGTAATAAGCCGCACGTCAACGTTGGTACCATCGGTCACGTCGACCACGGTAAAACCACGCTGACCGCTGCTCTGACCCGTGTCTGCTCCGAAGTCTTCGGTTCGGCCAAGGTTGACTTCGACAAGATCGACAGCGCCCCGGAAGAAAAAGCTCGCGGTATCACCATCAACACCGCTCACGTTGAATACGATTCGGCCGTGCGTCACTACGCACACGTTGACTGCCCAGGTCACGCCGACTACGTAAAAAAACATGATCACCGGTGCTGCCCAGATGGATGGCGCGATCCTGGTTTGCTCGGCCGCTGATGGTCCGATGCCACAAACCCGTGAGCACATCCTGCTGTCCCGTCAGGTAGGCGTTCCGTACATCGTTGTCTTCCTGAACAAGGCTGACATGGTTGACGACGCTGAGCTGCTGGAACTGGTTGAGATGGAAGTGCGCGATCTGCTGAGCACTTACGATTTCCCAGGTGATGACACTCCAATCATCATCGGTTCGGCTCTGATGGCTCTGAACGGCCAAGACGACAACGAAATGGGTACCACCGCTGTCAAGCGTCTGGTAGAAACTCTGGACAGCTACATCCCAGAGCCAGAGCGTGCTATCGACAAGCCGTTCCTGATGCCAATCGAAGACGTCTTCTCGATCTCCGGTCGCGGTACTGTTGTGACTGGTCGTGTTGAGCGTGGCATCGTCCGCATTCAGGAAGAAGTTGAGATCGTTGGTCTGCGCGATACTCAGAAAACTACCTGCACCGGCGTTGAAATGTTCCGCAAGTTGCTCGACGAAGGTCGTGCTGGCGAGAACTGCGGCGTACTGCTGCGTGGCACCAAGCGTGACGACGTTGAGCGTGGCCAGGTTCTGGTCAAGCCAGGTACCGTCAAGCCGCACACCAAGTTCACCGCAGAAGTTTACGTTCTGAGCAAGGAAGAAGGCGGCCGTCATACTCCGTTCTTCAAAGGCTACCGTCCACAGTTCTACTTCCGTACAACTGACGTGACCGGTAACTGCGAGCTGCCAGAAGGCGTTGAAATGGTAATGCCAGGTGACAACATCCAGATGACTGTCACTCTGATCAAGACCATTGCGATGGAAGACGGTCTGCGTTTCGCTATCCGTGAAGGCGGTCGTACCGTCGGCGCCGGCGTCGTGGCTAAAGTCATCGAGTAAGTAGTTGTAATGTCTTTTTCGGGCCGGCATAATGGTCGGCCTGATTTTGTTTTAGGTCAGTAGCTCAATTGGCAGAGCGACGGTCTCCAAAACCGTAGGTTGGGGGTTCGATTCCCTCCTGACCTGCCAGATTCACTTGGTGTGTCTGGCTTTCTTTTCACAGGATCTTCATAGATGACTCCTAAAGCTGAAGCTCAAGGCTCTCGCTTCGATCTGCTCAAGTGGCTAGTGGTTGTCGCTTTGGTGGTTGTTGGCGTTGTTGGCAATCAGTATTACTCTGCTTCGCCGATCCTGTACCGTGTACTTGCATTGCTTGCTATCGCCGCTGTTGCTGCCTTTGTAGGGCTGCAAACGGCTAAGGGCAAGTCTTTCTTTGTACTCGCTAAGGAAGCTCGCACCGAGATTCGTAAAGTCGTATGGCCGACTCGCCAAGAAACCACGCAGACCACGTTGATCGTTGTGGCTGTTGTTCTGGTAATGGCGTTGCTGTTGTGGGGGCTTGATTCCCTGCTCGGCTGGCTTGTTTCCTTGATTGTTGGCTAAGGGTGTCCCGTGGCTAAGCGTTGGTACGTTGTGCATGCTTACTCGGGTTACGAGAAGCATGTCATGCGCTCGCTGGTAGAGCGCGTAAAGCTGGCTGGCATGGAAGATGGCTTTGGCGAGATTCTGGTCCCCACTGAAGAAGTGGTTGAGATGCGTAATGGCCAGAAGCGCAAAAGTGAACGCAAGTTCTTTCCAGGCTACGTGCTGGTGCAGATGGATATGAACGAAGGGACTTGGCACTTGGTCAAGGATACCCCTCGGGTGATGGGCTTCATTGGCGGTACTGCCGACAAACCTGCACCGATTACAGATAAAGAGGCAGAAGCGATTCTGCGTCGTGTCGCTGATGGTAGCGATAAGCCGAAGCCGAAAACGCTGTTTGAACCAGGTGAAGTTGTTCGGGTCACTGACGGTCCATTCGCAGATTTCAATGGCACGGTTGAAGAAGTTAACTACGAAAAGAGCCGGATCCAAGTGGCAGTGCTCATTTTCGGTCGCTCTACTCCGGTAGAGCTAGAGTTCAGTCAGGTCGAAAAGGTCTGATTGAACAGGCATCCCAACCCCGCAGCCCTAGGCTGTGGGGTTTTGTCGTCACTGGGATAAACGCGCAAGTAACCGGGGAGCCTTTCGAGGCGCTAGAACCCGTAATTGGAGTGCCTCATGGCCAAGAAAATTACCGCTTACATCAAGCTGCAAGTGAAGGCCGCTCAGGCTAACCCAAGCCCACCTGTTGGTCCTGCCCTGGGTCAGCATGGCGTGAACATCATGGAATTCTGCAAGGCTTTCAACGCCCGTACTCAGGGTCTTGAGCCAGGTCTGCCGACTCCAGTGATCATCACTGTTTACAGCGACCGTAGCTTCACCTTCGAAACAAAAAGCACCCCTGCTTCGGTTCTGCTGAAGAAGGCTGCAGGTTTGACCAGCGGTTCCGCTCGTCCAAACACCGTTAAGGTTGGCACCGTTACCCGTGCTCAGCTGGAAGAAATCGCGAAAACCAAAAACGCGGATCTGACCGCAGCTGATATGGATGCAGCCGTGCGTACTATCGCCGGTTCTGCTCGTAGCATGGGCCTTAACGTGGAGGGTGTGTAATGGCTAAGCTGACCAAGCGTCAAAAGGCTATCGCCGGCAAAATCGAAGCAGGCAAGGCCTACAACTTTGTAGACGCCGCCGCTCTGCTGGCCGAGCTGTCGACTGTCAAGTTCAGCGAGTCGTTCGACGTTGCTGTAAACCTGGGTGTTGACCCACGTAAATCCGACCAGGTCGTACGTAGCGCTACCGTGCTGCCACACGGCACTGGCAAGACCGTTCGTGTAGCTGTTTTCACCCAGGGCCCAGCAGCTGAAGCTGCTCTGGCTGCTGGTGCTGATCGCGTAGGCATGGACGATCTGGCTGCTGAAATGAAAGGCGGCGACCTGAACTATGACGTAGTTATCGCATCCCCGGATGCCATGCGCGTTGTGGGTCAGTTGGGTCAGATCCTCGGTCCACGTGGTCTGATGCCTAACCCTAAAGTCGGCACTGTAACGCCAGACGTAGCCACCGCGGTTAAAAACGCCAAGGCTGGTCAGGTTCGTTATCGCACCGACAAGAACGGCATCATTCACACCTCCGTTGGCAAGATTGGCTTCGACGCCGTCAAGCTGAAGGAAAACGTAGAAGCCCTGATCGCTGATCTGAAGCGTATCAAGCCAGCTTCTTCGAAAGGTATTTACGTCAAGCGCGTTACCCTGAGCACCACTATGGGCCCAGGTCTGGTCATCGATCAGAGCTCGCTCGACGCGTAAGACTCAGATTGGCGCAAGCGATTGCGCCAATCGAAAAATTGGGGTCCCTGCCTGGCGGGGGCTGTCCAAGACCGTAGGCGACGAAAGTCTTAAACCACAAGCCTACGCAGATGGTGCTCCCGGTTCCTTACCGAATCAGACACCAAAACGACATTCGGTTTCGATCGGATGAAACGGTAACAAGCAGGAGTTAAACCCGTGGCAATTAATCTCGAAGACAAGAAGGCCATCGTCGCTGAAGTCAACGAGGCTGCCAAAGTCGCTCTGTCCGCTGTCGTGGCTGATGCCCGTGGCGTAACAGTAGGCGCAATGACCGGACTCCGTAAAGAGGCTCGTGAAGCTGGCGTTTACGTACGTGTTGTACGTAACACCCTGCTCAAGCGCGCTGTTGCTGACACTGAATACAGTGTTCTCAACGACGTGTTCACTGGCCCGACCCTGATCGCGTTCTCCAAAGATCATCCAGGCGCTGCTGCCCGTTTGTTCAAGGAATTCGCCAAGGGTCAGGACAAGTTCGAGATCAAGGCAGCTGCGTTCGAGGGCAAGTTCCTCGCAGCTAATCAGATCGATGTACTGGCAACACTGCCGACCCGCGACGAAGCCATTTCGCAGCTGATGAGCGTGATTCAAGGCGCTACCAGCAAGCTGGCTCGTATTCTGGCTGCAGTTCGCGAGCAAAAAGAAGCTGCTGCAGCCTGAGGCTGAGCATTTTCTCTCGCGCTTTTTTGTTTATTTCGATGGCCGCGTAGGCCGTCCCCCAATTCAGGAAATACAGTAATGTCTATCTCCCAAGAAGATATCCTCAACGCCGTAGCTGAAATGTCGGTTCTGCAGGTTGTTGAGCTGATCAAAGCTTTTGAAGAAAAATTCGGCGTTTCCGCTGCCGCTGCTTCCGCTGGTCCAGCTGCTGCTGCTGCCGTTGTTGAAGAGCAAACCGAATTCAACGTCATGCTGACCGAAGCTGGCGAGAAGAAAGTTAACGTGATCAAGGCAGTACGTGAGCTGACCGGTCTGGGCCTGAAAGAAGCCAAGGCTGTAGTTGACGGCGCCCCTGCCATGGTTCTGGAAGCTGTTGCCAAAGACGCAGCTGACAAAGCCAAAGCAACTCTGGAAGAAGCAGGCGCTAAAGTCGAGCTGAAGTAAGCATCGACTTTGCGTCTCCAGCCCGAGCGTTAAGCGACAGGCTGATGGCTGGTGGCTCTTGCCACCGGCCTTTTTCCGTTACTGGCAGCCGACTGGGTCGGTGCTGATAGCGCGCTGTAACCATCCGATGTGGTGGCGCAAACCATGGGGTTTGCACGATTTTCTGGCTGCTCCCGTCGGGAGGGGCCAAACAAGCAGGTGACCAAGCTGGGGAACGCTGATGGCTTACTCATATACTGAGAAAAAACGTATCCGCAAGGACTTTAGCAAGTTGCCGGACGTCATGGATGTGCCGTACCTCCTGGCCATCCAGCTGGATTCGTATCGTGAATTCTTGCAAGCGGGAGCGACTAAAGATCAGTTCCGCGACGTGGGCCTGCATGCGGCCTTCAAATCCGTTTTCCCGATCATCAGCTACTCCGGCAATGCTGCGCTGGAGTACGTCGGTTATCGCCTGGGCGAACCGGCATTTGATGTCAAAGAATGCGTATTGCGCGGTGTGACTTACGCCGTACCTTTGCGGGTAAAAGTGCGCCTGATCATTTTCGACAAAGAATCGTCGAACAAAGCGATCAAGGACATCAAAGAGCAAGAAGTCTACATGGGTGAAATCCCCCTGATGACTGAGAACGGTACCTTCGTAATTAACGGTACCGAGCGTGTAATCGTTTCCCAGCTGCACCGTTCTCCGGGCGTGTTCTTCGACCACGACCGTGGCAAGACGCACAGCTCCGGCAAACTGCTTTATTCCGCGCGCATCATTCCTTACCGCGGTTCGTGGCTGGACTTTGAGTTCGACCCGAAAGACTGCGTATTCGTGCGTATCGACCGTCGCCGCAAGCTGCCTGCATCGGTACTGCTGCGTGCGCTCGGCTATACCACCGAGGAAGTGCTGGACGCGTTCTACACCACCAACGTCTTCCACGTGCAAGGTGAAAACCTCAGCCTGGAACTGGTGCCTCAGCGTCTGCGCGGTGAAATCGCTGTCCTCGATATCCAGGATGATAAAGGCAAGGTTATTGTCGAGCAGGGTCGTCGTATCACCGCTCGCCACATCAACCAGCTGGAAAAAGCCGGGATCAAAGAGCTGCAGGTACCTCTGGACTACGTCCTGGGTCGCACCACGGCCAAGGTCATCGTGCATCCGGCAACCGGCGAAATCCTGGCAGAGTGCAACACCGAGCTGAACACCGAGATCCTGGCAAAAATCGCCAAGGCCCAGGTTGTTCGCATTGAAACTCTGTACACCAACGATATCGACTGCGGTCCGTTTATCTCCGACACGCTGAAGATCGACTCCACCGGCAACCAGCTGGAAGCCCTGGTCGAGATCTATCGCATGATGCGTCCTGGCGAGCCGCCAACCAAAGACGCAGCCGAGACCCTGTTCAACAACCTGTTCTTCAGCCCTGAGCGCTATGACCTGTCTGCGGTCGGCCGGATGAAGTTCAACCGTCGTATCGGTCGTACCGAAATCGAAGGTTCGGGCGTGCTGAACAAGGACGACATCGTTGCGGTGCTCAAGACCTTGGTCGACATCCGTAACGGTAAAGGCATCGTCGATGACATCGACCACCTGGGTAACCGTCGTGTTCGCTGCGTAGGCGAGATGGCCGAGAACCAGTTCCGTGTTGGCCTGGTGCGTGTAGAGCGCGCGGTCAAGGAACGTCTGTCGATGGCTGAAAGCGAAGGCCTGATGCCGCAAGACCTGATCAACGCCAAGCCAGTGGCTGCGGCGGTGAAGGAGTTCTTCGGATCGAGCCAGCTGTCCCAGTTCATGGACCAGAACAACCCGCTGTCGGAGATTACCCACAAGCGTCGTGTCTCTGCACTCGGCCCGGGCGGTCTGACCCGTGAGCGCGCAGGCTTCGAAGTTCGTGACGTACACCCGACTCACTACGGTCGTGTATGCCCGATTGAAACGCCGGAAGGTCCGAACATCGGTCTGATCAACTCGCTGGCAGCCTATGCCCGCACCAACCAGTATGGCTTCCTCGAGAGCCCGTACCGTGTGGTGAAAGAAGGCCTGGTGACCGACGAGATCGTGTTCCTGTCCGCTATCGAAGAAGCCGATCATGTGATCGCTCAGGCTTCGGCGACCATGAACGAAAAAGGTCAGCTGATCGACGAGCTGGTAGCTGTTCGTCACCTGAACGAGTTCACCGTCAAGGCGCCGGAAGACGTCACCTTGATGGACGTTTCGCCCAAGCAGGTTGTTTCGGTGGCGGCGTCGCTGATTCCGTTCCTTGAGCACGACGACGCCAACCGTGCATTGATGGGTTCGAACATGCAGCGTCAAGCTGTACCGACCCTGCGTGCCGACAAGCCGCTGGTAGGTACTGGCATGGAGCGTAACGTTGCCCGTGACTCCGGCGTTTGCGTCGTGGCTCGTCGTGGTGGCGTGATCGACTCCGTCGACGCCAGCCGTATCGTGGTTCGTGTTGCTGATGATGAAGTTGAAACTGGCGAAGCCGGTGTCGACATCTACAACCTGACCAAATACACCCGCTCCAACCAGAACACCTGCATCAACCAGCGTCCGCTGGTGAGCAAGGGTGATCGGGTTCAGCGTAGCGACATCATGGCGGACGGTCCGTCCACCGATATGGGTGAACTGGCACTGGGCCAGAACATGCGCATCGCGTTCATGGCATGGAACGGCTTCAACTTCGAAGACTCCATCTGCCTGTCCGAGCGTGTTGTTCAGGAAGATCGCTTTACCACGATCCACATTCAGGAACTGACCTGTGTGGCTCGTGACACCAAGCTTGGCCCAGAGGAAATCACTGCGGACATCCCTAACGTGGGTGAAGCCGCACTGAACAAGCTGGACGAAGCCGGTATCGTTTACGTAGGTGCTGAAGTAGGCGCAGGCGACATCCTGGTTGGTAAGGTCACTCCGAAGGGCGAGACTCAACTGACTCCGGAAGAAAAACTGCTGCGTGCCATCTTCGGTGAAAAAGCCAGCGACGTTAAAGACACCTCTCTGCGTGTGCCTACCGGCACCAAGGGTACCGTCATTGACGTACAGGTCTTCACCCGCGACGGTGTAGAGCGTGATGCTCGTGCACTGTCTATCGAGAAGACTCAACTCGACGAGATCCGCAAGGACCTGAACGAAGAGTTCCGTATCGTTGAAGGCGCAACTTTCGAGCGTCTGCGCTCCGCTCTGGTCGGCCACAAAGCCGAAGGCGGCGCCGGCCTGAAGAAAGGTCAGGAAATCACCGACGAAGTTCTCGACGGTCTTGAGCATGGCCAGTGGTTCAAACTGCGCATGGCTGAAGATGCTCTGAACGAGCAGCTCGAGAAGGCCCAGGCCTATATCGTTGATCGCCGCCGTCTGCTGGACGACAAGTTCGAAGATAAGAAGCGCAAACTGCAGCAGGGCGATGACCTGGCTCCAGGCGTGCTGAAAATCGTCAAGGTTTACCTGGCAATCCGTCGTCGCATCCAGCCGGGCGACAAGATGGCCGGTCGTCACGGTAACAAAGGTGTGGTCTCCGTGATCATGCCGGTTGAAGACATGCCGCACGATGCCAATGGCACCCCGGTTGACGTCGTCCTCAACCCGTTGGGCGTACCTTCGCGTATGAACGTTGGTCAGATCCTCGAAACCCACCTGGGCCTCGCGGCCAAAGGTCTGGGCGAGAAGATCAACCGTATGATCGAAGAGCAGCGCAAGGTCGCTGACCTGCGTAAGTTCCTGCACGAGATCTACAACGAGATCGGCGGCCGCAACGAAGAGCTGGATACTTTCTCCGACCAGGAAATCCTGGATCTGGCGAAGAACCTGCGCGGCGGCGTTCCAATGGCAACTCCGGTGTTCGACGGTGCCAAGGAAAGCGAAATCAAGGCCATGCTGAAACTGGCAGACCTTCCAGAAAGCGGCCAGATGCAGCTGTTCGACGGCCGTACCGGCAACAAGTTCGAGCGCCCGGTTACCGTTGGCTACATGTACATGCTGAAGCTGAACCACTTGGTAGACGATAAGATGCACGCTCGTTCTACCGGTTCTTACAGCCTGGTTACCCAGCAGCCGCTGGGTGGTAAGGCGCAGTTCGGTGGTCAGCGTTTCGGGGAGATGGAGGTCTGGGCACTGGAAGCGTACGGTGCTGCATACACTCTGCAAGAAATGCTCACAGTGAAGTCGGACGATGTGAACGGCCGGACCAAGATGTACAAAAACATCGTGGACGGCGATCACCGTATGGAGCCGGGCATGCCCGAGTCTTTCAACGTGTTGATCAAGGAAATTCGTTCCCTCGGCATCGATATCGATCTGGAAACCGAATAACACGTGACGCGAATCGAGAGCGGGGCTGTTCTGCCCGCTCTCTGCTCCGCCAGGAGGAAAGGCCTTGAAAGACCTACTGAATTTGCTGAAAAACCAGGGTCAAGTCGAAGAGTTCGACGCCATCCGTATCGGATTGGCCTCGCCTGAGATGATCCGTTCGTGGTCGTTCGGTGAAGTTAAAAAGCCGGAAACCATCAACTACCGTACGTTCAAACCCGAGCGTGACGGCCTGTTCTGCGCCAAGATCTTTGGCCCGGTAAAGGATTACGAGTGCCTGTGCGGTAAGTACAAGCGCTTGAAGCACCGTGGTGTGATCTGCGAGAAGTGCGGCGTTGAAGTCGCGCTGGCCAAAGTTCGTCGTGAGCGCATGGCGCACATCGAGCTGGCTTCGCCGGTTGCCCACATCTGGTTCCTGAAATCGCTGCCGTCCCGTATCGGCTTGCTGATGGACATGACCCTGCGTGATATCGAACGCGTTCTCTATTTTGAGAGCTATGTCGTTATCGACCCGGGCATGACCACCCTTGAAAAAGGGCAGTTGCTCAACGACGAGCAGTACTTCGAAGCGCTGGAAGAGTTTGGCGACGATTTCGATGCCCGCATGGGTGCCGAAGCTGTCCGCGAACTGCTGCACGCGATCGACCTGGAGCACGAGATTGGCCGTCTGCGTGAAGAAATTCCGCAAACCAACTCCGAAACCAAGATCAAGAAGCTGTCCAAGCGTCTGAAGTTGATGGAAGCCTTCCAGGGTTCCGGCAACCTGCCAGAGTGGATGGTGCTGACCGTTCTGCCGGTTCTGCCGCCAGACCTGCGTCCACTGGTTCCGCTCGATGGCGGTCGTTTTGCGACTTCCGACCTCAACGATCTGTATCGTCGGGTAATCAACCGTAACAACCGCTTGAAGCGCCTGCTTGATCTGTCCGCTCCGGACATCATCGTGCGCAACGAAAAGCGTATGTTGCAGGAAGCTGTCGATGCACTGCTCGACAACGGTCGTCGTGGTCGCGCTATTACGGGTTCGAACAAGCGTCCTCTGAAATCCCTGGCTGACATGATCAAGGGTAAACAGGGTCGTTTCCGTCAGAACTTGCTCGGTAAGCGTGTTGACTACTCCGGTCGTTCGGTAATTACCGTAGGTCCGACCCTGCGTCTGCACCAGTGCGGTCTGCCTAAGAAAATGGCACTCGAGCTGTTCAAGCCGTTCATCTTCGGCAAACTGGAAATGCGTGGTCTGGCGACCACCATCAAGGCCGCCAAGAAGATGGTCGAGCGCGAGCTGCCAGAGGTTTGGGACGTTCTCGCCGAAGTGATTCGCGAACACCCAGTGCTGCTCAACCGTGCACCGACGCTTCACCGTCTGGGTATCCAGGCATTTGAACCGGTACTGATCGAAGGTAAGGCTATCCAGCTGCACCCGCTGGTCTGTGCTGCGTACAACGCCGACTTCGACGGCGACCAAATGGCCGTGCACGTACCGCTGACGCTGGAAGCCCAGTTGGAAGCGCGTGCGTTGATGATGTCGACCAACAACATCCTGTCGCCAGCCAACGGTGAGCCAATCATTGTTCCGTCGCAGGACGTTGTATTGGGTCTGTACTACATGACGCGTGAAGCGATCAACGCCAAGGGCGAAGGTCGTGTGTTCGCGGATCTGCAGGAAGTTGACCGTGTGTTCCGTGCTGGCGAAGCCGCACTGCACGCCAAGGTCAAGGTGCGGATCAACGAAACCGTGAATGATCGTGACGGTGGCAGCGTGACCAACACCCGTATCGTCGACACCACTGTCGGCCGTGCCCTGTTGTTCCAGGTTGTGCCAAAAGGCCTGTCCTACGACGTCGTCAACTTGCCGATGAAGAAAAAGGCAATCTCCAAGCTGATCAACCAGTGCTACCGCGTGGTTGGTCTGAAAGAGACTGTGATCTTCGCTGACCAGTTGATGTACACCGGTTTTGCCTATTCGACCATTTCCGGCGTTTCCATCGGTGTTAACGACTTCGTTATCCCGGATGAAAAAGCCCGCATCATCGGTGCTGCTACCGAAGAAGTGAAAGAGATCGAAAGTCAGTACGCCTCCGGCCTGGTTACCCAGGGCGAGAAGTACAACAAGGTGATCGACCTCTGGTCCAAGGCGAACGACGAAGTATCCAAGGCGATGATGGCCAACCTCTCGAAAGAGAAAGTCATCGACCGTCATGGCAACGAAGTCGACCAGGAATCCTTCAACTCGATGTACATGATGGCCGACTCGGGCGCACGGGGTTCTGCTGCGCAGATCCGTCAGCTCGCCGGTATGCGTGGCCTGATGGCCAAGCCGGACGGTTCCATCATCGAGACCCCGATTACTGCGAACTTCCGTGAAGGCTTGAGCGTACTCCAGTACTTCATCTCCACTCACGGTGCTCGTAAGGGTCTTGCCGATACCGCGTTGAAAACGGCGAACTCCGGTTACCTGACTCGTCGTCTGGTAGACGTTGCCCAGGATCTGGTCGTGACCGAGATCGATTGCGGCACCGAGCATGGCCTGGTGATGACGCCGCACATTGAAGGCGGTGACGTTGTAGAGCCGCTGGGTGAGCGCGTATTGGGTCGTGTTATTGCCCGTGACGTATTCAAGCCAGGTACCGAGGACGTGATCGTTCCTGCCGGCACCCTGGTTGACGAAAAGTGGGTCGAGTTCATCGAGCTCAACAGCATCGATGAAGTGATCGTGCGTTCGCCGATCAGCTGCGAAACCCGCTACGGCATCTGCGCCAAGTGCTACGGTCGCGACCTTGCTCGTGGTCACCAGGTGAATATCGGTGAAGCGGTCGGCGTTATCGCTGCCCAGTCCATCGGTGAGCCGGGTACCCAGCTGACGATGCGTACGTTCCACATCGGTGGTGCGGCAAGCCGGACCTCCGCGGCCGACAGCGTCCAGGTGAAGAATGGCGGTACTGTTCGTCTGCACAACCTCAAGCACGTAGAGCGCGTCGACGGTCACCTGGTGGCTGTATCGCGTTCCGGTGAGTTGGCAATCGCTGACGATTTCGGTCGTGAGCGCGAGCGTTACAAGCTGCCGTACGGTGCTGTGATTTCGGTTAAAGAAGGTGACAAGGTCGATGCTGGCGCCATCGTCGCCAAGTGGGATCCGCACACCCACCCGATCGTGACCGAAATGAAAGGTACCGTGACCTACGTGGGCATGGAAGAAGGCATCACGATCAAGCGTCAGACCGACGAATTGACCGGTATGACCAACATTGAAGTACTGGATGCGAAAGATCGTCCAGCTGCTGGCAAGGACATCCGTCCGGCCGTGAAGATGGTCGACGACAACGGCAAGGATCTGTTGCTGCCAGGCACTGACGTTATCGCTCAGTACTTCCTGCCAGCCAACGCCCTGGTCGGTGTGGCGGACGGTGCGCGGATCGCGATCGGTGATGTTATCGCCCGTATCCCGCAGGAAACTTCGAAAACCCGCGACATCACCGGTGGTCTGCCGCGTGTTGCCGACTTGTTCGAAGCTCGTCGTCCGAAAGAGGCTTCGATTCTGGCTGAAGTCAGCGGCACCATTGCGTTCGGTAAAGAGACCAAGGGCAAGCGCCGTCTGGTCATCACTCCGAACGACGGTAGCGATCCGTACGAAGAGCTGATTCCGAAGTGGCGTCACCTGAACGTCTTCGAAGGCGAACAGGTAAACCGCGGCGAAGTTATCTCCGACGGTCCGAGCGATCCACACGACATCCTGCGTCTGTTGGGCGTAAGTGCGCTGGCCAAGTACATCGTGAACGAGATTCAGGACGTTTACCGTCTGCAAGGCGTGAAGATCAACGACAAGCACATTGAGACCATCCTGCGTCAGATGCTGCGTAAAGTTGAGATCGCTGAATCCGGCGATTCGAGTTTCATCAAGGGCGACCAGATGGAACTGACTCACGTACTGGTAGAAAACGAGCGTCTGGCGACGGAAGACAAGTTCGTCTCCAAGTTCACTCGCGTGCTGCTGGGTATCACCAAGGCGTCGTTGTCCACCGAATCGTTCATCTCGGCGGCTTCCTTCCAGGAAACCACCCGTGTACTGACCGAAGCGGCGGTAACCGGCAAGCGCGATTACCTGCGTGGCCTGAAAGAAAACGTAGTCGTGGGTCGTCTGATCCCGGCTGGTACCGGTTTGGCCTATCACAGCGAGCGCAAGCGTCGTCGTGATGCAGACAAGCCGTTGCGCGTAAGCGCCAGTGAAGTGGAAGCTGCACTGACCGAAGCACTGAACTCGAGCGGTAACTGAGTTCTGCGGTAATTAAGTGCCTGGCCCTGGTCATCCCGCTTGCTGGATCGAGACAAATTGTCGAGATCCGGCGAGCGGGGAGGTCGGGGCCTTGCCTTGACTGGGAACAAGATCCTCTTTAGACTCTTGATCCCCTAAATTTGGCGGGAATTCGTTCCTGCCATTTTGCTTTTCTTGTAAGACAATAGCGTCGCAAGACAACAGTGGAGCTAGTAGATGGCAACTATCAACCAGCTGGTACGTCAGCCGCGTAAGCGTATCGTCGAGAAATCCGACGTGCCTGCGCTGCAGAACTGCCCGCAACGTCGTGGCGTATGCACCCGTGTGTATACCACCACGCCGAAAAAACCTAACTCGGCACTGCGTAAAGTATGCCGTGTGCGTCTGACCAACGGTTTCGAGGTTTCCTCGTACATCGGTGGTGAAGGCCACAACCTGCAAGAGCACAGCGTGGTACTGATCCGCGGCGGTCGTGTAAAAGACTTGCCAGGTGTTCGTTACCACACCGTTCGCGGTTCCTTGGATACCTCCGGCGTTAAAGGTCGTAACCAGGGTCGTTCGAAGTACGGTACCAAGAAGCCTAAGTAGTAGCGGCTTTTTGTAAAAACTGATTTTCTATTTTTTGAGTCGATAAGAGTAAGGTCGGAGGCGTCCCGCAAGGGCACCGATTCCGAGCGAACCTGAAGACCGTTTGAGGGCTTATCAATGCCAAGACGTCGCGTAGCAGCCAAACGTGAGATTCTGGACGATCCGAAGTACGGAAGCCAGATTCTCGCCAAGTTCATGAACCACGTAATGGAAAGCGGCAAGAAAGCCGTTGCCGAGCGTATTGTTTATGGCGCACTGGACAAAGTTAAGGAACGCAAGAACAGCGATCCCCTGGAAATCTTCGAGAAAGCTCTCGACGCCATCGCTCCGCTGGTCGAAGTGAAGTCGCGCCGTGTAGGCGGTGCTACTTACCAGGTTCCGGTCGAAGTTCGTCCGTCCCGTCGTAACGCCCTGGCAATGCGCTGGCTGGTAGACTTCGCCCGCAAGCGCGGTGAGAAGTCCATGGCTCTGCGTTTGGCTGGCGAACTGTTGGACGCTGCTGAAGGTAAAGGTGCTGCAGTTAAGAAGCGTGAAGACGTGCACCGTATGGCTGAAGCCAACAAGGCTTTCTCGCACTACCGCTTCTAATTCTAGCGTCACTCAATTTGCGAGGGCTTTATGGCTCGTACTACACCGATTAATCGCTACCGTAACATCGGTATCGTTGCCCACGTGGATGCTGGTAAAACCACCACCACTGAGCGCGTCCTTTTTTACACTGGCAAAAGTCACAAGATGGGCGAGGTGCATGATGGCGCCGCGACCACCGACTGGATGGTGCAGGAGCAGGAGCGTGGTATTACCATTACTTCTGCTGCCATTACCGCCTTCTGGAAGGGTTCCGAGAAGCAGTACAAGGATGAGCACCGCTTCAACGTCATCGACACCCCGGGTCACGTAGACTTCACCATTGAAGTTGAGCGTTCCTTGCGTGTACTCGACGGCGCTGTGGTTGTGTTCTGCGGCACCTCGGGTGTTGAGCCTCAGTCGGAAACCGTATGGCGTCAGGCCAACAAATACGGCGTTCCACGTCTTGTTTATGTAAACAAGATGGACCGTGCTGGTGCCAACTTCCTGCGCGTGATCGCTCAGATCAAGCAGCGCCTGGGTCACACTCCGGTGCCGATCCAGCTGGCTATCGGTTCCGAAGACAACTTCCAGGGTCAGATTGATCTGATCAACATGCAAGCTGTCTACTGGAATGATTCTGACAAGGGTATGGTTCCTGTTCGCAAGGACATCCCTGCAGAGTTGCTGGAAGAAGCCGAGAAGTGGCGTGGCAACATGGTAGAGGCTGCGGCCGAAGCCAACGAAGAGCTGATGAACAAGTACCTCGAGGGTGAAGAACTCACCAACGAGGAAATCAAGGCTGCTCTGCGTCAGCGCACCATCGCTGGCGAAATCGTCTTGGCTGTTTGCGGTTCTTCCTTCAAGAACAAGGGTGTTCCCCTGGTTCTCGACGCCGTTATCGACTTCCTGCCTGCGCCGACCGACATTCCTGCCATCAAGGGTACCGACCCGGATGACGAGACTATCGAGCTGGAGCGTCATGCAGACGACAATGAGCCGTTTTCGGCTCTGGCGTTCAAGATCGCTACCGACCCATTCGTGGGTACCTTGACCTTTGTTCGGGTTTACTCGGGCGTGTTGAACTCCGGCGACGGCGTGATCAACTCGGTAAAAGGCAAGAAAGAGCGCGTGGGTCGTATGGTGCAAATGCACGCAAACGCCCGCGAAGAGATCAAGGAAGTGCGCGCTGGTGACATCGCGGCCTTGATCGGCATGAAGGACGTCACCACGGGTGAGACTTTGTGCAACGGCGACAAGCCAATCATCCTGGTTCGCATGGACTTCCCGGAGCCGGTTATTTCGGTTGCCGTTGAGCCTAAGACCAAGGATGACCAGGAAAAAATGGGTATCGCTCTGGGCAAACTTGCTCAGGAAGATCCATCTTTCCGCGTTAAGACTGATGAAGAGACTGGTCAAACGATCATCTCCGGCATGGGCGAGTTGCACCTGGACATCCTGGTTGACCGGATGCGCCGTGAGTTCAACGTCGAAGCCAACATCGGCAAGCCTCAGGTTTCCTATCGTGAGCGCATCACGAAGAACTGTGAAATCGAAGGCAAGTTCGTTCGCCAGTCCGGTGGTCGTGGTCAGTTCGGTCACTGCTGGATCCGTTTTGCACCGGCTGATGAAGGTCAGGAAGGTCTGCAATTCGTGAACGAAGTCGTAGGTGGTGTGGTTCCTAAGGAATACATCCCGGCGATCCAGAAGGGTATCGAAGAGCAGATGAAGAACGGCGTTGTTGCCGGCTATCCGCTGATCGGCCTGAAGGCAACTGTGTTTGATGGTTCTTACCACGACGTCGACTCCAACGAGATGGCGTTCAAGGTGGCTGCTTCCATGGCAACCAAGCAACTGGCCCAGAAGGGCGGTGGTGAGTTGCTCGAGCCGATCATGGCGGTAGAAGTCGTTACGCCTGAAGACTACATGGGTGATGTCATGGGCGACCTTAACCGTCGTCGTGGCATGATTCTGGGTATGGAAGATACGGTTTCCGGCAAGGTTATTCGCGCCGAGGTTCCGTTGGGTGAAATGTTCGGTTACGCGACCGACGTTCGTTCCATGTCTCAGGGTCGCGCAAGCTACTCTATGGAATTCAAAAAATACAATACAGCTCCGTCGCATATCGTCGAAACTGTTACCAAAAAGCAAGGCTGATTCAGCCCTTTAGGCAAGGAGTTAATTGTCGTGGCTAAAGAAAAATTTGATCGTTCCCTACCGCACGTCAACGTTGGCACCATTGGTCACGTTGACCACGGTAAAACCACTCTGACTGCTGCTCTGACTCGCGTCTGCTCCGAAGTTTTCGGTTCGGCCGTTGTTGCTTTCGACAAAATCGACAGCGCTCCGGAAGAAAAGGCTCGTGGTATCACCATCAACACCGCGCACGTTGAATACAACTCGCTGATCCGTCACTACGCTCACGTTGACTGCCCAGGTCACGCTGACTATGTGAAGAACATGATCACCGGTGCTGCCCAGATGGACGGTGCTATCCTGGTTTGTTCGGCCGCTGATGGTCCGATGCCACAAACCCGTGAGCACATCCTGCTGTCCCGTCAGGTAGGCGTTCCGTACATCGTTGTCTTCCTGAACAAGGCTGACATGGTTGACGACGCTGAGCTGCTGGAACTGGTTGAGATGGAAGTGCGCGACCTGCTGAGCACTTACGACTTCCCAGGTGATGACACTCCGATCATCATCGGTTCGGCTCTGATGGCTCTGAACGGCCAAGACGACAACGAAATGGGCACCACTGCCGTTCGTAAGCTGGTTGAGACTCTGGACAGCTACATTCCAGATCCAGTCCGTGTTATCGACAAGCCGTTCCTGATGCCAATCGAAGATGTATTCTCGATCTCGGGTCGCGGTACTGTTGTAACCGGTCGTATCGAGCGCGGTATCGTCAAGGTTCAGGATCCACTGGAAATCGTTGGTCTGCGTGACACCACCGTCACCACCTGCACCGGTGTTGAAATGTTCCGTAAGCTGCTCGACGAAGGTCGTGCTGGCGAGAACTGCGGCGTTCTGCTGCGTGGTACCAAGCGTGACGACGTTGAGCGTGGCCAGGTTCTGGTTAAGCCAGGTTCGGTTAAGCCGCACACCAAGTTCGAAGCTGAAGTGTACGTTCTGAGCAAGGAAGAAGGCGGCCGTCATACTCCGTTCTTCAAAGGCTACCGTCCACAGTTCTACTTCCGGACCACTGACGTGACCGGTAACTGCGAACTGCCGGAAGGCGTTGAAATGGTAATGCCGGGCGACAACATCAAAATGGTTGTCACCCTGATCAAGACCATCGCAATGGAAGACGGTCTGCGTTTCGCTATCCGTGAAGGCGGTCGTACCGTCGGCGCTGGCGTCGTAGCCAAAATCATCGAGTAAGCTCTTTTTCAGCAAGCTTTGATGAATTGAAAAAGCCCTCGCTTAGCGGGGGCTTTTTTATTGGGTTGACACCTATATGGGTCGTCTATAGAATTGCGCCTCCTTTTAACGGGCGTATTGCGCTCGGTGGGAATAGCAGCCGGAGTCTGAAATCCAATGCAAAATCAGCAAATCCGTATCAGGTTGAAGGCTTTTGACCATCGCCTGATCGACCAATCCACCCAGGAAATCGTGGAAACCGCGAAACGTACTGGTGCTCAAGTGCGTGGTCCAATTCCACTGCCTACCCGTAAAGAACGGTTCACCGTTCTGGTCTCCCCGCACGTCAACAAAGACGCGCGTGACCAGTACGAGATCCGTACTCATAAGCGCGTTCTGGACATCGTCCAGCCAACGGATAAAACCGTTGATGCACTTATGAAGCTTGATCTTGCGGCCGGTGTGGAAGTGCAGATCAGCCTCGGCTAAGACTCGGTCTTGGTCGTGTAACGCTCTGAAATGGGCGGCCATAGCGGGTGAAAGCCCCGTACACTCATGAGGTTTACAACATGACTATTGGTGTAGTCGGTCGTAAATGCGGTATGACCCGTATTTTCACCGAAGAAGGTGTCTCCATTCCGGTCACGGTCATTGAGATCGAGCCGAATCGCGTCACCCAGTTCAAAACTGAAGAGACCGATGGCTATCGTGCAGTGCAAGTCACTGTCGGCGAGCGTCGTGCTTCGCGTGTAACAGCTGCTCAAGCTGGCCACTTCGCCAAGGCGAACGTTGCCGCTGGTCGTACCGTAATGGAATTCCGCCTTGAAGAAGGCGAGTACCAGGCCGGCGATCTGATCAACGCTGAAATCTTCGCTGCTGGTCAACTGGTTGATGTAACCGGTCAGTCCAAGGGTAAAGGCTTCCAGGGTACGATCAAGCGTTGGAACTTCCGCGGGCAAGATAATACCCACGGTAACTCCGTATCCCACCGCGTTCCAGGCTCTATCGGCCAGTGCCAGACTCCTGGTCGTGTATTCAAGGGCAAAAAAATGTCCGGTCATATGGGCGCTGAGCGCGTGACCGTGCAGTCCCTCGAAGTAGTGCGCGTGGACGCTGAACGCAATCTGTTGTTGGTCAAGGGCGCTGTTCCTGGCGCTACTGGCGGCAACTTGGTTGTACGTCCAGCAGCCAAGGCTCGCGGTTAAGGGGAAGCTGACATGCAATTAAATGTAAATGACGCTCAAGCGATCGAAGTTTCCGAACTGACATTTGGCGGCGAATTCAACGAGACGCTGGTTCACCAAGCAGTCGTGGCCTACATGGCTGGCGGCCGTCAAGGTAGCAAGCAGCAAAAGACCCGTTCCGACGTTTCTGGTGGCGGTAAGCGCCCATGGCGTCAGAAAGGTACTGGCCGTGCTCGTGCCGGTACTATCCGTAGCCCAATCTGGCGTGGCGGCGGTACCACTTTTGCAGCTCGTCCTCAGGATCACTCCCAGAAGCTGAACAAGAAGATGTATCGCGCAGCAATGCGTTCCATCCTTGCTGAGCTGGTGCGTACTGATCGTCTGGTCGTGGTTCAGGACTTCGCTGTTGAAGCACCGAAAACCAAAGATCTGCTGAACAAGCTGAACGGCATGGGCCTGACTGATGTCCTGATCGTGTCTGACGCTGTTGATCAGAACCTGTACCTGGCTGCTCGCAACCTGCCACACGTTGATGTTCGTGACGTGCAAGGTTCCGATCCGGTCAGTCTGATCGCATACGACAAGGTGTTGATCACCGTGTCGGCCGTGAAGAAATTCGAGGAGCTGCTGGGATGAACCAGGAACGCGTATTTAAAGTTCTGCTTGGCCCGCACGTTTCCGAGAAGGCTACGGTTCTGGCAGACAAGAAAGGCCAGTTCGTTTTCAAGGTTGCTACTGACGCAACCAAGCTGGAAATCAAGAAGGCCGTCGAAAGCCTGTTCAGCGTGAAAGTAGAGCGCGTTACTACCCTGAACGTTCTGGGTAAGAGCAAGCGTACTGCTCGCGGTCTGGGCAAGCGTAATGACTGGAAGAAGGCAGTTATCTCCCTTCAACCAGGCCAAGATCTCGATTTCAGCAGCAGTGCTGAGTAAGGAAGGGGTGCATCATGGCAATCGTTAAATGCAAACCGACTTCCCCTGGCCGCCGTTTTGTGGTCAAGGTGGTCAACCAGGAGCTGCATAAAGGCGCTCCTCACGCACCGCTGCTCGAGAAAAAATCGAAGTCTGGTGGTCGTAACAACAATGGCCGTATTACCACTCGTCACATCGGTGGTGGTCATAAGCAGCATTATCGTCTGGTCGACTTCCGTCGTAACGACAAGGATGGCATCGCTGCCACCGTCGAGCGTATCGAATACGATCCAAACCGTACTGCTCACATCGCTCTGCTGTTGTACGCAGATGGCGAGCGTCGCTACATCATCGCCCCTAAAGGCGTGAGTGCTGGCGACCAGCTGATCGCAGGTGCTTTGGCGCCGATCAAGCCGGGCAACGCTCTGCAACTGCGTAACATTCCAGTTGGTAGCACCGTACACGGCATCGAATTGAAGCCAGGTAAAGGCGCGCAGATCGCTCGTTCCGCTGGTGCTTCGGCTCAGCTGATCGCTCGTGAAGGTGTCTACGTGACCCTGCGTCTGCGTTCTGGTGAGATGCGTAAAGTACTGGCTGAGTGCCGTGCGACCCTGGGCGAAGTCTCGAACTCCGAGCACAGCCTGCGTTCGTTGGGTAAAGCTGGTGCCAAGCGCTGGCGTGGCGTTCGCCCAACCGTTCGTGGTGTTGCCATGAACCCGGTTGACCACCCACATGGTGGTGGTGAAGGTCGTACCTCTGGTGGTCGTCATCCGGTATCGCCATGGGGCTTCCCGACTAAGGGCGCGAAGACTCGTGGTAATAAGCGTACCGACAAAATGATCGTCCGTCGTCGCAAGTAAATAGAGGGATACGACAGTGCCACGTTCTCTGAAAAAAGGTCCTTTTATTGATCTTCACCTACTGAAGAAGATCGAAGTGGCGGCGGAAAAGAACGATCGCAAACCAGTTAAGACCTGGTCGCGTCGTTCGATGATCCTGCCACAAATGGTCGGTCTGACCATCGCAGTACACAACGGTCGCCAACACGTCCCAGTTCTCGTTAACGAAGACATGGTCGGCCACAAACTGGGCGAGTTTGCCGGTACCCGCACATACCGTGGGCACGTGGCTGACAAGAAAGCCAAGCGTTAAGGGGTAAGGAAATGGAAGTAGCCGCTAAGTTGTCGGGCGCTCGAATCTCCGCCCAGAAAGCCCGCTTGGTCGCCGACCAGATCCGCGGGAAGAAGGTGGGCGAAGCGCTCAACCTGTTGGCTTTCAGCAGTAAGAAAGCCGCCGAGATCATGAAGAAAGTGCTGGAGTCGGCCGTAGCCAACGCCGAGCATAACGAAGGCGCAGACGTTGATGACCTGAAGGTCAGCACCGTTTTCGTCAACGAAGGGCGTTCGCTGAAGCGCATCATGCCACGTGCCAAAGGCCGTGCTGATCGCATCGTCAAGCGGTCTTGCCATATCACTGTCAAGGTTGCTGACAAGTAACGGAGTCGAAGAGATGGGTCAGAAAGTACATCCCATTGGCATTCGCCTGGGAATCGTCAAGGAGCACACCTCCGTCTGGTACGCAGACGGTCGGACTTATGCGGACTACTTGTTCGCTGATCTGAAGGTGCGTGAGTATCTCCAAGACAAACTAAAAAGCGCGTCCGTAAGCCGTATCGATATCCATCGTCCGGCGCAGACTGCACGCATCACCATCCACACCGCTCGTCCAGGTATCGTTATCGGGAAGAAAGGTGAAGATGTTGAGAAGCTGCGTCAGGACCTGACCAAGCAAATGGGTGTGCCTGTGCACATCAATATCGAAGAGATCCGCAAGCCGGAGCTCGACGGTATGCTGGTTGCGCAGAGCGTAGCTCAGCAGCTGGAGCGTCGCGTAATGTTCCGTCGCGCTATGAAGCGCGCTGTACAGAACGCAATGCGCATTGGTGCCAAAGGCATCAAAATCCAAGTGAGCGGTCGTCTCGGCGGTGCTGAAATTGCACGTACTGAATGGTATCGCGAAGGGCGTGTGCCACTGCACACTCTGCGTGCCGACATCGACTATGCCAACTACGAAGCTCACACCACCTATGGTGTGATCGGTGTAAAGGTTTGGATCTTCAAAGGCGAAGTAATTGGTGGTCGCCAAGAAGAACTGAAGCCACAAGCACCAGCGCCTCGTAAAAAAGCTGCTAAGTAAGGGGTACGCCAAATGTTGCAACCAAAGCGTACGAAGTTCCGCAAGCAGATGACCGGTCACAACCGTGGCCTGGCATTGCGCGGTAGCAAAGTCAGCTTCGGCGAGTTCGCGCTGAAGTCTGTTGCTCGTGGTCGTCTCACCGCTCGTCAGATCGAGTCAGCGCGTCGTGCTCTGACCCGTCACGTAAAACGTGGCGGCAAGATCTGGATCCGTGTATTCCCGGACAAGCCTGTCACCAAGAAGCCACTCGAAGTTCGGATGGGTAAAGGTAAGGGTAACGTGGAGTACTGGGTTGCCCAGATTCAGCCAGGCAAAGTCCTGTATGAAATCGAGGGTGTTTCTGAAGAGCTGGCGCGTGAGGCTTTCGCCCTGGCTGCTGCAAAGCTGCCGCTCGCCACCTCCTTTGTTAAACGGACGGTGATGTGATGAAAGCGAATGAACTTCGTGAAAAATCAGCACAGCAGCTGAACGAGCAACTGCTCGGCCTGCTGCGCGACCAGTTCAATCTGCGTATGCAGAAAGCAACTGGCCAGTTGGGGCAGTCTCATCTGCTCTCGCAAGTTAAGCGTGACATCGCTCGCGTGAAAACTGTGCTCAACCAGCAGGCAGGTAAGTAATCATGGCTGAAGCCGAAAAAACTGTCCGTACGCTGACTGGCCGTGTTGTCAGCGACAAGATGGACAAAACCATCACCGTTCTGATCGAGCGTCGCGTTAAGCACCCGATCTACGGTAAATACGTTAAGCGTTCGACTAAGCTGCACGCGCACGACGAAACCAATCAGTGCCACATCGGCGACAAAGTCACTATTCGTGAAACTCGTCCGATGGCCAAGACCAAGTCTTGGGCGCTGGTTGATGTTCTCGAACGCGCTGTGGAAGTCTAAGGGCTAGGGGTCGGAGAAATTATATGATTCAGACTCAATCCATGCTCGATGTGGCCGATAACAGCGGCGCTCGCCGTGTTATGTGCATCAAGGTGCTGGGTGGCTCCCATCGTCGTTACGCTGGTATTGGTGACATCATCAAAGTTACCGTCAAGGAAGCAATTCCTCGCGGTAAGGTGAAGAAAGGCCAAGTGATGACTGCTGTTGTAGTCCGCACTCGCCACGGTGTTCGTCGCGCTGACGGCTCCATCATCCGCTTTGATGGCAACGCTGCTGTTCTGTTGAACAACAAGCAAGAGCCAATTGGCACCCGTATCTTTGGGCCAGTGACCCGTGAGCTTCGTACTGAGAAGTTCATGAAGATCGTCTCGCTCGCCCCAGAAGTGCTGTAAGGAGATCCGACATGCAAAAGATTCGTCGTGACGACGAGATCATCGTGATCGCCGGCAAGGACAAGGGTAAGCGCGGTAAGGTGCTGAAGGTTCTCGCTGACAACCGTCTGGTTGTTGGTGGTCTGAACCTGGTCAAGCGTCATACCAAGCCTAACCCGATGTCGGGCGTACAGGGCGGTATCGTCGAGAAAGAAGCGCCACTGCACGCTTCCAACGTCGCCATTTTCAACGGCGAAACCAACAAGGCTGACCGCGTTGGTTTCAAAGTAGAAGACGGTAAGAAAATTCGTGTCTTCAAGTCGACCCAAAAAGCGGTTGATGCTTGAACACTGCTAGGTAGAAGACCATGGCACGACTAAAAGAGATTTACCGGAAGGAAATCGCACCGAAGCTTAAGGAAGAACTTAAGCTTTCGAACGTGATGGAAGTTCCGCGCGTTACCAAAATCACCCTGAACATGGGTCTGGGCGAAGCGATCGGCGACAAAAAAGTCATCGAACACGCTGTTGCTGACCTGGAAAAGATCACCGGTCAGAAAGTCGTTGTGACTTACGCTCGGAAATCCATCGCTGGCTTTAAAGTCCGTGAAGGTTGGCCGATCGGCGTCAAAGTGACCCTGCGTCGTGAGCGTATGTACGAGTTCCTGGATCGTCTGCTGTCGATCTCCCTGCCTCGGGTTCGCGACTTCCGCGGCCTGAATGCCAAGTCCTTCGATGGTCGTGGCAACTACAGCATGGGCGTAAAAGAGCAGATCATTTTCCCGGAAATCGATTACGACAAGATCGATGCTCTCCGCGGTCTGGACATTACCCTGACCACCACTGCTCGGACGGATGATGAAGGTCGCGCACTGCTGCGCGCTTTCAAATTCCCGTTCCGCAACTGATTGGAGTAGGAAAATGGCCAAGAAGAGCATGAAGAACCGTGAGCTGAAGCGTCAGCTCACCGTTGCCAAGTACGCCACCAAGCGTGCAGCGCTGAAAGCTATCATCGTTGATCTGAACGCAAGTCCAGAAGCGCGTTGGGAAGCTACCGTAGCGCTGCAGAAGCAGCCACGTGACGCAAGCGCTTCGCGCATGCGTAACCGCTGCCGCCTGACTGGTCGTCCGCACGGCGTTTACCGCAAGTTCGGCCTCGGCCGTAACATGCTGCGTCAAGCTGCAATGCGTGGTGACGTTCCAGGTCTGGTTAAAGCCAGCTGGTAAGCAATGTCAGAGTCTCGGTGTTCAGAGTCGCAAGATCCTGACCGCCGGTGACCTCGAACTTGAATCAAGCCCCTTTTGGGGCTTGATTCATTTGTGGGGTGTGTCTAGAATACCCGGCTCGCCTGAGCCCGTGCTTTTATCGCGCGGATGTGCTCGGCGACACGTAGTAGCCGAAAGGCTAATTTTTTGTGTATTAGGAGCGTCTAGCCCATGAGTATGCAGGACCCGTTAGCGGACATGCTAACTCGTATCCGTAATGCCCAGATGGCTGAAAAGTCCGTCGTAAGCATGCCATCTTCTACTTTGAAGGTAGCTGTTGCCAAAGTCCTGAAGGACGAAGGTTACATTGCGGGTTATCAGATCAGCAGCGAAATCAAGCCACTGCTGTCCATCGAGCTGAAGTACTTCGAAGGCCGTCCGGTCATCGAGGAAGTGAAGCGCGTTAGCCGTCCAGGCCTGCGTCAGTACAAGTCCGTCGAGGATCTGCCAAAAGTTCGTGGCGGTCTCGGTGTGTCTATCGTCTCCACCAACAAGGGTGTGATGACGGATCGTGCTGCGCGCGCTGCCGGTGTCGGCGGCGAAGTTCTTTGCACTGTGTTCTAAGGGGGGATAAGCATGTCACGCGTCGCTAAGAACCCCGTTAAGCTGCCAGCCGGTGTCGAAGTCAAATTCGCAGGCCAACAGCTTTCGGTGAAGGGTGCCAAGGGCACTCTGCAACTGAACATCCATTCGTCCGTTGAGATCGTTGAAGAAGCTGGTGAGCTGCGTTTCGCTGCTCGCAATGGCGATCAACAGACTCGCGCAATGGCTGGTACCACTCGTGCGTTGGTAAACAACATGGTCCAAGGCGTAAGCCAAGGCTTCGAGCGCAAGCTCCAGCTGGTCGGTGTTGGTTACAAGGCGCAAGCAAAAGGCACAGTGCTGAACCTGGCTCTTGGCTTCTCGCACCCAGTGGATTATGAACTGCCGGAAGGCATCACCGCTGAGACTCCTAGCCAGACCGATATCCTGATCAAGGGCATCGACAAGCAGCTGGTAGGTCAAGTGGCCGCCGAGATCCGCGACTTCCGTCCACCAGAGCCGTACAAAGGCAAAGGTGTGCGCTACGCGGACGAAGTCGTCCGTCGTAAAGAAGCCAAGAAGAAGTAGGGCATAGCAAATGACCGACAAAAAAGTTACTCGACTGCGTCGCGCTCGCAAAGCACGCCTGAAAATGCACGAACTCGAAGTCGTGCGTCTCTGCGTGTTCCGCTCGTCGCAGCACATCTACGCCCAGGTCATTTCGGCCGACGGCAACAAAGTCCTGGCAAGTGCCTCGACTTTGGATAAAGAACTGCGTGATGGTGCCACTGGCAACATCGACGCGGCCACTAAGGTTGGCCAGCTGGTCGCTACGCGTGCTAAAGCCGCTGGCGTCTCGCAGGTGGCTTTCGACCGCTCTGGCTTCAAGTACCACGGCCGCGTCAAGGCGCTGGCTGATGCTGCTCGTGAAGCTGGGCTGGAGTTCTAAGTTATGTCAAATAACGACCAAAAGCGCGACGAAGGCTACATCGAGAAGCTGGTTCAAGTTAACCGCGTAGCCAAAACCGTTAAAGGCGGCCGTATCTTCACTTTCACCGCGTTGACCGTGGTAGGTGATGGTAAAGGGCGTGTTGGCTTCGGCCGTGGCAAGTCGCGTGAAGTGCCTGCTGCGATCCAGAAGGCAATGGAAGCTGCTCGCCGCAACATGATCCAGGTTGATCTGAACGGCACCACTCTGCAGTACGCAATGAAGTCTGCCCATGGCGCTTCGAAGGTGTACATGCAGCCTGCTTCTGAAGGTACCGGTATCATCGCTGGCGGCGCTATGCGTGCTGTCCTCGAAGTTGCCGGCGTTCAGAACGTTCTGGCCAAGTGCTACGGCTCGACTAACCCGGTAAACGTGGTTCACGCCACTTTCAAGGGTTTGAAAGCAATGCAGTCTCCTGAATCCATTGCCGCCAAGCGTGGCAAAAGCGTCAAGGAGATCTTCTGATCATGGCTACCGTAAAAGTTACGCTGATCAAAAGCATGACCGGCCGCATCCCTAACCACAAACTGTGCGTTAAGGGTTTGGGTCTGCGTCGCATCGGTCACACTGTAGAGGTCCTGGATACTCCCGAGAATCGCGGGATGATCAACAAGGCCTACTACATGCTGCGTGTAGAGGGTTAATCGATGAAACTCAATGATCTGAGTCCAGCGCCGGGTTCCCGTCGCGAAAAGCATCGTCCGGGCCGTGGTATTGGTAGTGGTTTGGGCAAGACCGGTGGCCGTGGCCACAAAGGTCAAACCTCCCGCTCCGGTGGCACCATTGCTCCAGGCTTTGAAGGCGGTCAACAGCCGCTGCATCGTCGTCTGCCGAAGTTCGGTTTCGTTTCCCTGAAGGCCATGGACCGCGCAGAAGTGCGTCTGTCCGAGCTGGCTAAAGTGGATGGCGATATCGTCACCGTGCAGTCCCTGAAGGATGCCAACGTGATCAACCAGAACGTACAGCGTGTGAAAATCATGCTGTCGGGCGAAGTTGCTCGCGCTGTCACCATCGGAAAGGGAATCGGCGCCACCAAAGGTGCGCGTGCGGCTATCGAAGCAGCTGGCGGCAAGTTCGAGGAATAAATGGCTAAGCAAGGTGCTCTCTCTGCGCTCGGCAAAGGCGGTATGTCTGAACTCTGGGCTCGTCTGCGTTTTCTGTTCCTGGCGATTATCGTCTACCGAATAGGCGCACACATCCCGGTTCCAGGTATCAACCCGGACCGACTCGCGGACCTGTTTCGACAGAATGAGGGGACCATTCTTAGCTTGTTCAACATGTTTTCCGGCGGTGCGCTGGAGCGGATGAGTATCTTTGCACTGGGGATCATGCCGTATATCTCGGCATCGATCATCATGCAACTGATGACCGCCGTCAGCCCACAGCTGGAACAGTTGAAGAAGGAAGGTGAAGCTGGCCGTCGCAAGATCAGCCAGTACACCCGCTACCTCACCGTCGTCCTTGCTCTTGTTCAGGCCGTTGGCATGTCCATCGGTCTGGCGGGGCAGGGCGTAGCGTTCACTGGTGACTTTGGCTTCCATTTCGTCGCGGTAACCACGTTTGTGGCGGGTGCGATGTTCATGATGTGGCTGGGTGAGCAGATTACTGAGCGTGGTGTTGGCAACGGTATCTCGATGTTGATTTTCGCAGGTATCGTCGCCGGTCTTCCGAGAGCGATCGGGCAGTCTTTCGAGTCTGCACGTCAGGGTGACATCAACATTTTCGCCCTGGTTGCTATCGGTTTGCTGGCAGTAGCGATTATCGGTTTCGTGGTGTTCATTGAGCGTGGTCAGCGTCGCATTGCTGTTCACTACGCCAAGCGTCAGCAGGGCCGCAAGGTATTTGCTGCGCAGACTAGCCACTTGCCGCTGAAGGTGAATATGGCCGGTGTTATCCCGGCTATTTTTGCGAGCAGCATTTTGCTGTTCCCGGCTTCGCTGGGTGCCTGGTTTGGTCAGTCTGAAGGTATGGGCTGGCTGCAGGACATCTCGCAGTCGATCGCTCCTGGTCAGCCGTTGAATATTCTGCTGTTTAGTGCAGGGATTATTTTCTTCTGCTTCTTCTATACGGCGTTGATGTTCAATCCGAAAGACGTAGCGGAAAACCTGAAGAAGTCCGGTGCCTTTATTCCGGGTATCCGTCCAGGCGAGCAGTCGGCGCGCTACATTGATGGCGTTTTGACTCGTTTGACCTTGTTCGGTGCTCTCTATATGACGGCCGTCTGCTTGCTTCCCCAGTTCCTGGTGGTTGCGGCAAACGTTCCGTTCTACCTTGGCGGGACCTCGTTGCTGATCGTGGTCGTGGTTGTGATGGACTTCATGTCCCAAGTACAATCGCACCTCGTTTCGCACCAGTACGAATCCCTGATGAAGAAAGCCAACCTGAAGGGCTACGGCAGCGGCATGTTGCGCTGAGTAGCGTCCATAAGGTTCGAGGAGTTGGTGATGAAAGTTCGTGCATCGGTGAAAAAGCTGTGCCGTAACTGCAAGATTATTCGCCGCGAAGGCGTTGTTCGGGTAATTTGCAGCGCGGAACCGCGTCACAAACAGCGCCAAGGCTGAGTGTGATTGTGCTTTAAGCCCGGCAGCTAGTGCGCTGCCGGGTTGATTATTTGTTATTACAGCGATATTATCTCGCGCCCTATTTCTTGGCTTCCGGGGCGTAGGTAGCTGTCAATTGGAGTCCCACTGAATGGCCCGTATTGCAGGCGTTAACATTCCAGATAACAAGCATACTGTTATCTCGCTGACCTACATCTATGGTGTTGGTCGCACTACTGCACAGAAAATTTGTGCAGTCTCTGGGGTCAACCCAGCGGCAAAGATCAAAGATCTGAGCGACGAGCAGATTGAACAGCTGCGTGGCGAAGTGGCGAAGTTCACCACTGAAGGTGACCTGCGTCGCGAAATCAACATGAAAATCAAGCGCTTGATGGACCTCGGTTGCTATCGCGGTCTGCGTCATCGTCGTGGTCTTCCAGTACGCGGTCAGCGTACCAAGACCAACGCGCGTACCCGTAAAGGTCCGCGTAAGCCGATCCGCAAGTAATCGCCCCAGCGAATCGACAGGAATTTAATCATGGCAAAACCTGCTGCTCGTCCTCGTAAAAAAGTTAAAAAGACAGTGGTTGATGGCATCGCCCACATCCATGCTTCTTTTAACAACACCATCGTGACCATTACCGACCGTCAAGGTAACGCTCTTTCCTGGGCAACCTCCGGTGGTTCGGGTTTCCGCGGTTCCCGCAAGTCCACCCCGTTCGCTGCTCAGGTAGCTGCTGAGCGTGCTGGTCAAGCTGCGCTGGAATACGGCCTGAAAAACCTCGACGTTAACGTCAAGGGTCCAGGTCCAGGTCGTGAATCCGCAGTCCGCGCTTTGAACGGCTGTGGCTACAAGATCGCCAGCATCACCGACGTGACGCCAATCCCGCACAACGGGTGCCGTCCGCCGAAGAAGCGCCGCGTGTAATCCAGGAGATTGTAAAGAATGGCTCGTTACATTGGTCCAAAATGCAAACTCGCTCGTCGCGAAGGCACCGATCTCTTTCTGAAGAGCGGCGTGCGCGCGATCGAATCGAAGTGCAACATTGAAGCAGCACCTGGTATCCACGGCCAACGCCGCGGCCGCCAGTCCGATTACGGCACCCAACTGCGTGAAAAGCAGAAGGTCCGTCGTATCTATGGCGTTCTCGAGCGTCAATTCAGCGGCTACTACAAAGAAGCTGCTGGCAAGAAGGGCGCAACCGGCGAAAACCTGTTGCAACTGCTCGAATGCCGTCTGGACAACGTTGTATACCGTATGGGTTTCGGTTCTACTCGTGCCGAATCCCGTCAGCTGGTATCGCACAAGTCGATCAGCGTTAACGGTCAGACCGTAAACGTTCCGTCCTACCAGGTTCGTGCTGGTGACGTGGTTGCTGTTCGCGAGAAAGCAAAGAACCAACTTCGCATTGTCCAAGCTCTCGATCTGTGTGCCCAACGTGGCCGCGTAGAATGGGTAGAAGTAGACACTGAGAAGAAGTCGGGCGTTTTCAAGAACGTTCCTGCTCGCAGTGATCTGTCCGCCGACATCAACGAAAGCCTGATTGTCGAGCTCTACTCCAAGTAAGGGCTAGAAAATAGGTGCATCCATGCAGATTTCGGTAAATGAGTTCCTGACACCCCGCCATATTGATGTGCAGGTTGTCAGTCCAACCCGCGCCAAGATCACACTCGAGCCTCTCGAGCGTGGTTTTGGCCACACCCTGGGCAACGCGCTGCGCCGCATCCTGTTGTCCTCAATGCCTGGCTGTGCAGTAGTCGAGGCCGAAATTGACGGTGTGCTCCATGAGTACAGCGCCATCGAAGGTGTACAGGAAGATGTAATTGAAATCCTGTTGAACCTTAAAGGCCTGGCTATCAAGCTGCACGGTCGTGACGAAGTTACGCTGACCTTGTCGAAGAAGGGTTCGGGGGTGGTTACCGCTGCCGATATTCAGCTGGATCATGATGTCGAGATCGTTAACCCCGATCACGTAATCGCTAACCTGGCGTCTAACGGCGCCCTGAACATGAAGCTCACCGTAGCTCGTGGTCGTGGTTATGAACCGGCAGACTCGCGTCAGAGCGATGAAGACGAAAGCCGCAGCATCGGTCGCTTGCAGCTTGACTCTTCGTTCAGCCCGGTTCGCCGTATCGCATACGTGGTGGAAAACGCCCGTGTCGAACAGCGTACTAACCTGGACAAGCTGGTTATTGATCTGGAAACCAACGGTACCCTGGATCCTGAAGAGGCCATTCGCCGCGCTGCAACCATCCTGCAACAGCAGTTGGCTGCGTTCGTCGACCTCAAGGGTGACAGTGAGCCAGTGGTTGTCGAGCAGGAAGACGAGATCGATCCGATCCTGCTTCGCCCGGTTGACGATCTGGAACTGACTGTACGTTCGGCTAACTGCCTTAAGGCGGAAAACATCTACTACATCGGCGACCTGATTCAGCGCACCGAAGTAGAGCTGTTGAAGACTCCGAACCTTGGCAAGAAATCCTTGACTGAAATCAAGGACGTTCTGGCCTCCCGCGGTCTGTCCCTCGGCATGCGCCTCGACAACTGGCCGCCTGCAAGTCTTAAGAAGGACGACAAGGCGACTGCCTGATCGTCGTAATCACCGAACGTTGTGTTTGGTAAGGAATGAACCATGCGTCATCGTAAAAGTGGTCGTCACCTGAGCCGCACCAGCTCGCACCGCAAGGCCATGTTCCAAAACATGGCGGTGTCGCTGTTCGAGCACGAGCTGATCAAAACTACACTGCCGAAAGCCAAAGAACTGCGCCGCGTTGCTGAGCCGCTGATCACTTTGGCCAAGACAGACAGCCTGGCTAACCGCCGTCTGGCTTTCGACCGTACTCGCTCGAAAGCTATCGTTGGTAAGCTCTTCAACGACCTGGGCAAGCGTTATGCTACCCGTGAGGGTGGCTACCTGCGCATCCTCAAGTGCGGTTTCCGCGCTGGCGACAACGCGCCTATGGCGTACGTCGAGTTGGTTGATCGTGCTACCAGCGGTGAAGCTGTATCCGCTGAGTAAGACGGCAACATACAAAAAACCGGGCCTAGTGCCCGGTTTTTTGTGTGCGGTCGAAAAAATGTAACCGTCCGGGCAACACACCTTCCTGACACCGTCGCTTGAGGCGATGGTGTCCACCTAAATTTAAGTGGACACCATTTTTAGCCTTTTTAAGCGGACGCCTATGCCACAAGAACGCCGTTCCTATTCAAAGTCCTTCAAGGCCCAGGTCATCGCCGAATGCGCGCAGCCTGACACCTCGATCGCTAATGTCGCGTTGACCCACAACCTCAACGCCAACCTCGTCCATAAATGGATACGCGTGCATGCGCAGAAAAACCTGACACTTCAAACCGCCTTCATCCCGGTCAAGACATCGCCGCCGGTGCCGATGCATCAGGCCCTTCCTGCCACGATCCGAATCGAAGTGCCGCATCCAAAAGGCGTAGTCGTGGTGAGTTGGCCGGCAGAAAATGCAGCGGCGTGTTCTGCTTTCCTGCGAGACCTGCTGCGATGATCCGCATCGACTCCATCTGGCTCGCCACCGAGCCCATGGACATGCGCGCCGGCACTGAAACTGCGCTGGCGCGGGTCGTGGCGGTGTTCGGTGCGGCGAAGCCGCACTGTGCTTATCTGTTTGCCAACCGTCGTGCCAATCGCATGAAAGTGCTGGTGCATGATGGCTTGGGGATTTGGCTTGCTGCCCGGCGCTTAAATCAAGGACGTTTCTTTTGGCCTGGCGTGCGGCACGGCTCTGAAGTCGAGCTGGATGCAGAGCAACTTCAAGCCTTGGTGCTCGGCTTACCTTGGCAACGCGTCGGTTCCGGAGGAGCCATCACGGTGCTCTAACTCGCCTGCCATGGCCTGCTTGCCAGCGCAATTGGCGCATCAGTCTATCGCCGCCCATAGCCCTCTCTGGCAAAATCGGCGGCATGACTTCGCATCCGAATCTCGATCAATTAAACCCTGAAGAACTGCGTGCTTTGGCGGCGCAGTTGATCCAGCGCGTCGAGACGATGGACAAGCAGATCAATCATCAAAAGTCGGTCAACGAGAAGCTGGCCCACGAGATCGCGCTGCTCAAGCGCTTCAAGTTTGCCAAACGCAGCGAGCAACTAAGTCCAGATCAGGCCAGCTTGCTCGACGACTTGATCGATACTGATATTGCCGCTATCGAAGCCGAGCTTGAGGCGCTGCAACCGACACCCGTCGAAGCCAAAGTGCGCCAGCAACCTAAGCGCGCAGCGCTGCCGCCGCAATTTCCTCGCACGCTGATCCATCACGAACCGGACAACAGCCATTGCCAGTGCGGCTGTGCTCTCAAGCGCATCGGCGAAGAGGCCAGTGAAAAACTCGACTACACGCCCGGCGTGTTCACCGTCGAGCGTCACATCCGTGGGAAATGGGCCTGCGAGCAGTGCGAAACGCTAATCCAGGCGCCGGTACCGGCGCACGTCATCGACAAAGGCATACCGACCGCAGGCCTGCTGGCCCATGTCATGGTGGCCAAGTTCGCTGATCATTTGCCGCTGTATCGTCAGGAAAAAATCTTCGGTCGCGCCGGGCTGCCCATCGCCCGTTCGACCTTGGCGCAGTGGGTGGGCAACTGCGGCGTGCAACTCCAACCACTAGTCGATGCGCTGCGCGAAGCCGTGCTGACGCACGGCATCGTTCACGCCGACGAGACGCCGGTACAAATGCTGACGCCTGGCGCTAAAAAAACTCATCGCGCTTATGTCTGGGCCTATGCCACCAGTCAGTTCTCCGACCTGGCGGCGGTCGTTTACGACTTCAGCCCAAGCCGCGCTGGCGAACATGCCCGAGCCTTCCTGGGCAGTTGGAACGGCAAGCTGGTCTGCGATGACTTTGCCGGCTACAAGGCAGGCTTTGAACTGGGCGTCACGGAGATCGGCTGCATGGCCCATGCCCGCCGAAAGTTCTTCGACTTGCATGCGACCAACAAGAGCCAGATCGCCGAAAAAGCGCTGCACTACATCGCGGCCTTGTACGAAGTTGAACGAGAAGTCCGCGAGCTGGAACTGGGTGATCGACAGCGAATACGGCAGGAAAAAGCAGCGCCAATCGCCGACGCACTTCATACCTGGATGACCGCCCAAAGACAGCTTGTGCCTGAGGGTTCGGCCATCGCCAAGGCCCTGGATTACAGCCTCAAACGCTGGATAGCGCTGACGCGCTATCTCGATGACGGTGCTGTGCCCATCGATAATAACTGGTGCGAGAATCAAATCCGCCCGTGGGCTCTTGGGCGCTCGAACTGGCTGTTCGCGGGCTCGTTACGCAGCGGTAAACGTGCGGCGGCGATCATGAGTTTGATCCAGTCGGCGCGGCTCAACGGACATGATCCGTATGCTTACTTGAAGGATGTTCTTACACGCCTGCCGACGCAGCGTGCGAGTGAGATAACCGAGCTGTTGCCGCACAGGTGGGCGCCCGTTTAATCACACAAGGTGTGTTGGGCGGACGCTTACGAAAAAATGAAGGTGCGCTTCGCCTGGTTTCGCGCTGCCAACAGGCGTCATTAGATAATGACTATCGATATCCATGATTTAATGAATTTGGATACTGTCACTATCATGATCAATACTCCTTTCCAGCCGATTAGCCGGCAGTTCGAAGACCGACCTAGGAAGATTGAGCATGAGCCAGACCAAAACGCTTACGACCGCCAGCGGCGCTCCTGTCGCCGATAACCAGAACTCTCGCTCCGCTGGCCCGCGTGGCCCGCTGTTGCTCGACGACTTCCACCTTATCGAGAAGCTCGCTCACTTCAATCGCGAGAACATTCCCGAGCGCCGTGTACACGCCAAGGGATCGGGCGCTTACGGCACATTTACCGTAACCCGGGATATCACCCAGTACACCAGCGCCAAGCTGTTTGAGTCGGTTGGCAAGCAGACCCCAACGTTCCTGCGCTTTTCCACCGTGGGCGGTGAGCGTGGCTCTGCTGATACTGAGCGCGATCCACGTGGTTTCGCCCTGAAGTTCTACACCGAGGAAGGTAACTGGGACATCGTGGGTAACAACACCCCAGTGTTCTTCATCCGCGATCCGCTGAAATTCCCCGACTTCATCCACACCCAGAAGCGTCTGCCCCAAAGCAATCTGAAAAGCGCCCAAATGATGTGGGATTTCTGGTCGCATTCGCCGGAGGCGTTGCACCAGGTCACCATTCTGTTCTCTGATCGTGGCATCCCCGATGGCTACCGTCACATGCACGGCTTTGGCAGTCACACCTACAGCCTGATCAGCGCCCAAGGTGAGCGTCACTGGGTGAAATGGCACTACAAGACCAAGCAAGGGATCAAGAACCTGGCGCCGGCTGAAGCTGCACGCCTGGCGGGTACCGACCCGGATTACGCTCAGCGTGATCTGTTCAATGCGATCGAGCGTGGTGATTTCCCGAAATGGAGCGTCTGCATCCAGATCATGAGCGAGGCCCAAGCCGCGGCCCACTACGAGAACCCTTTCGACGTGACCAAGACCTGGTCGCAGAAAGAGTTTCCGTTGATTGAGGTCGGCGAACTGGAGCTCAACCGTAACCCGCTGAACTACTTCGCTGAGGTTGAGCAGGCGGCATTCGGGCCGAGCAATATGGTTCCAGGGGTTGGCCTTTCGCCGGATCGCATGCTGCAAGGTCGTGTATTCGCTTACGCTGATGCGCACCGCTACCGTGTGGGCACCAATCATCAGCAATTGCCAGTCAACGCGCCGCGCAACCCGGCCAACACTTACCAGCGCGACGGTGCCATGGCGTTCGGCAGCAATGGTGGTGCCGCCCCAAACTACGAGCCAAACAGCTACGCCGAGGCCCCTAAGCAGGCTCCGCGTTATGCAGAGCCAGCCTTGGTGCTCGGTGGTTCGGCAGACCGTTACGATCACCGCGAAGATACCGACTACTACAGTCACGCCGGTGCGCTGTTCCGCTTGATGAATGATGCGCAGAAAGCCCTGCTGATCAGCAACATCGCGGGTGCAATGGCCGGCGTATCGGCGGATGTCGTCGATCGTCAGTTGCAGCACTTCTTCAAGGCGGATGTCGCTTATGGTGAAGGCATCGCGAAAGCATTGGGCGTACAGCTTAACTAAGTCTAAACGAGAAGCAGAACCGCCCTCAATTGGGCGGTTTTTGCGTTATTTAACCGGTTTTTCTCGGATTTTCTTCGCTTTTATTGCGATAGGCGAGTGACCTTGTGGTCAGCTTGGGTCAAACTAGAGCCTTCAAAGCTTGTGGAGATGTAGGGCGATGCAAGGTCACCCAGACGTAATCGATTACCTCAACACGCTGCTGACAGGTGAACTGGCAGCCCGTGATCAATATTTCATCCACTCGCGGATGTACGAGGACTGGGGTTTTACCGAGCTCTACGAACGTATCAACCATGAGATGGAAGAAGAGGCACAGCATGCCGATGCGTTGATGCGTCGGATCCTGATGCTCGAAGGCACGCCACGCATGCGCCCGGATGATCTGGACATCGGCACCACGGTGCCAGACATGCTCGCTGCCGACCTGCGCCTGGAATATAAAGTTCGTGCCGCGCTGTGCAAGGGCATCGAGCTCTGCGAGCAGCACAACGATTACGTGACCCGCGAGATCCTGCGCATCCAACTCGCCGACACCGAAGAAGACCATACCTACTGGCTCGAGAAGCAGCTGGGTTTGATCAAGCTGATCGGGTTGGAGAATTACCTGCAGTCGCAGTTCTGATGAGGTCATTGTGGGAGCAAGCTCGCTCCCACAGAAAAACAAAAAGCCCCTGTCATCAATCAAATGACAGGGGCTTTTTCGTGTCCGGTTACATCAATCCCGGTCACGCTCCAGCAACGGCTTGAGGTAGTAGCCAGTGTGCGACTGCTTCATCTCGGCGACTTCCTCTGGTGTACCCACCGCGATGATTTGACCGCCCTTGGAGCCGCCTTCCGGCCCCAGGTCTACCAGCCAGTCCGCCGTCTTGATCACATCCAGGTTGTGCTCGATCACCACCACGGTGTTGCCGTGGTCGCGAAGACGATGCAGGACGTCGAGCAATTGCTGGATATCGGCGAAGTGCAGGCCCGTGGTCGGCTCGTCGAGGATATACAGGGTTTTGCCGGTATCGCGCTTGGACAGCTCGCGAGACAGCTTGACCCGCTGGGCCTCACCGCCGGACAACGTCGTCGCCGATTGGCCAAGCTTGATGTACGACAGCCCTACATCCATCAGCGTCTGCAGCTTGCGCGCCAATGCCGGCACTGCGTCAAAGAACACCCGGGCCTCTTCGATGGTCATCTCGAGGGTTTCGTGGATGTTCTTGCCCTTGTACTTGATCTCCAGCGTTTCGCGGTTGTAGCGCTTGCTCTTGCACACGTCGCACGGCACATAGATGTCCGGCAAGAAGTGCATTTCGACCTTGATCAGACCGTCGCCCTGGCAGGCTTCGCACCGTCCGCCCTTGACGTTGAACGAGAAGCGCCCCGGGCCATAGCCGCGTGAACGGGACTCCGGCACGCCGGCGAACAGTTCGCGGATCGGCGTGAACAGCCCGGTATAAGTCGCCGGGTTGGAACGCGGTGTGCGGCCGATGGGGCTCTGGTCGATGTCGACGACCTTGTCCAGATGCTCCAGGCCCTTGATGCTGTCGTGGGCAGCGGCTTCCAGGGTAGTGGCGCCGTTCAGGGCCGTGGCGCTGAGGGGGAACAGGGTGTTGTTGATCAGCGTCGATTTGCCGGAGCCGGACACGCCGGTCACGCAAGTCAGCAGGCCAATCGGGATGTCCAGGTCGACGTTGCGCAAGTTGTTGCCACGGGCGCCCTTGAGGCTCAGCGACAGCTTCTTGTTGCGCGGCGTACGTTTGGCTGGGACCTTGATCTTTACCCGGCCCGACAGGTATTTGCCGGTCAGGGAGTCGGGGTGTGCCATGACTTCGGCGGCCGTGCCCTGGGCGACGATATGTCCACCATGCACGCCCGCACCGGGGCCGATGTCCACGACGTAATCCGCCAGGCGGATCGCGTCCTCGTCGTGTTCGACCACGATCACCGTGTTACCGATGTCCCGCAGGTGCTTGAGCGTCCCGAGCAATCGGTCGTTGTCCCGCTGGTGCAGGCCAATGGACGGTTCATCGAGGATGTACATCACCCCCACCAGGCCGGCACCGATCTGGCTGGCCAGGCGAATACGCTGGGCTTCGCCGCCGGACAAGGTATCTGCGCTGCGATCGAGGGTCAGGTAGTCCAGGCCGACGTTCACCAGGAATTGCAGGCGCTCGCGGATTTCCTTGAGGATCTTGTCGGCAATTTCGCCCCGGCGCCCGGTGAGCTTCAAGCCGCCAAAGTAGTCGGTAGCGTCCCCAATCGGCAGGTTGGTCACCGCCGGCAGGGTTTTCTCACCGACCCACACATGCCGCGCCTCCCGACGCAAACGGGTACCGCGACAATCGGGGCAGGGCTGGGTGCTGAGGAACTTGGCCAGCTCTTCGCGCACGCTGGCCGATTCGGTCTCGCGATAGCGCCGCTCCAGGTTCGGCACGATGCCTTCGAACGGGTGCGAGCGTTTGACGATATCGCCACGGTCGTTCAGGTATTTGAAGTCGACACTTTGCGAACCGCTGCCGTGCAGGATGAATTTCTGCTTGTCGGCGGGCAGTTCGTTGAAGGGTTTGTCCAGGCTGAACTTGTAATGGGCCGCCAGCGACCCGAGCATCTGGAAGTAGTAGACGTTACGCCGGTCCCAGCCGCGAATCGCGCCTTCGGCCAGGGTCAGTTCGCCATTGACCAGGCGCTTGGTGTCAAAGAACTGCTTGACCCCCAGGCCATCGCAGGTCGGACAGGCGCCGGCCGGGTTGTTGAAGGAGAACAGCTTGGGTTCCAGCTCGCTGATGGCGTGGCCGCAGATCGGGCAGGCGAAGCGCGCCGAGAAGATGATTTCTTCGCCGGGCTCGTCGTCCATCGGCGCTACCAGGGCGATGCCGTCGGCCAGTTTCAGCGCCGTCTCGAAGGACTCGGCCAGCCGCTGCTGCAGGTCGGCCCGGACCTTGAAACGGTCGACTACCACATCGATCGAATGCTTCTTCTGTTTATCCAGCTTCGGCAGTTCGTCCAGCTCGCACAGTTTGCCGTTGACCCGTGCCCGAACGAAGCCTTGGGCGCGCAATTCTTCGAAGACCATCAGGTGTTCGCCCTTGCGCTCGCGGATGACCGGCGCCAGCAGCATCAACTTGCTGCCTTCGGGCTGGGCCAGCACCAGATCGACCATCTGGCTGACGGTCTGGGCCTCCAGCGGGATGTCGTGGTCGGGACACCGGGGAATACCGACTCGCGCATACAGCAGGCGCAGATAGTCGTAGAAGATCTCGGTGATGGTGCCGACGGTTGAGCGCGGGTTGTGGGAAGTCGACTTCTGTTCGATGGAAATTGCCGGCGACAGGCCTTCGATGGTGTCGACGTCGGGTTTTTCCATCATCGACAGGAACTGCCGGGCGTAGGCCGACAGCGATTCGACATAGCGCCGCTGGCCTTCGGCGTACAGGGTGTCGAAGGCCAGGGATGATTTGCCGGATCCGGACAGGCCGGTGATGACGATCAGCTTGTCCCGTGGCAGGGTCAGGTCGATGTTCTTCAGGTTGTGGGTACGGGCCCCACGAATCAGGATCTTGTCCAAAGTGGCCTCGCTCGGCGGGCGTCGAAAACGTAGGAGTATACGGGCAAATACTGGATGGATGCACACTATTGAAAGTGAGTTTACAGTCATACATGAAGACTGCGCGGCAAACGGTCGCGATATACCCCCTCAATCGATGGGACTGGTAGAATCGCCGCCGGTTCACACGAGGTTTTTCCATGCACGATCCCCACAGCGAACGCATGAGCAGCGGCGAGACCCGCGCGGCAAGCGGTCTGGCCCTGGTGTTCGCCTTCCGTATGCTGGGCATGTTCATGGTGTTTGCCGGTGCTGGCGACCTATGGGATGGATCTGGCAGGCGCGACCCCGGCTCTCATCGGGTTGGCGATTGGCGCGTACGGCCTGACCCAGGCGATTTTCCAGATCCCGTTCGGGGTCATTTCCGACCGCATCGGCCGGCGTCCCGTCATCTATCTGGGCTTGATTGTCTTCGCCCTAGGCAGTGTGCTGGCGGCCAATGCCGATTCGATCTGGGGCGTGATCGCCGGACGCATCCTGCAAGGCGCCGGGGCGATTTCCGCGGCCGTCATGGCTTTGCTGTCGGACCTGACCCGCGAACAACATCGGACCAAGGCCATGGCCATGATCGGCATGACGATCGGGCTGTCATTCGCCGTCGCCATGGTCGTCGGGCCGTTGCTGACCCGCGCCTTTGGCTTGTCGGGCCTGTTTCTGGTCACGGGGGCCATGGCGCTGGTGGGCATCCTGATCGTGGCGTTCATGGTGCCGCGTTCCACCGGGCCGTTGCAGCACCGCGAATCGGGTGTGGCCCGCCAGGCGCTGATTCCGACGCTCAAGCACCCGGACCTGCTGCGCCTGGACTTGGGCATCTTCGTGCTCCATGCCATGTTGATGTCCAGCTTCGTTGCCTTGCCGCTGGCGCTGGTGGAGAAGGCCGGCTTGCCCAAGGAGCAGCACTGGTGGGTTTACCTGACTGCGCTGCTGATTTCGTTTTTCGCGATGATCCCGTTCATCATCTATGGCGAGAAGCGACGCAAAATGAAACGAGTTTTGCTCGGCGCCGTCGTGACGCTGATGCTCACTGAGCTATTCTTCTGGCAGTTCGGCGACAGCCTGCGGGCCCTGGTGATTGGCACAGTGGTGTTCTTCACCGCGTTCAATCTACTGGAGGCGTCGCTGCCGTCGCTGATCAGCAAGGTTTCACCCGCGGGCGGCAAGGGCACGGCGATGGGGGTTTACTCCACCAGCCAGTTCCTCGGCTCGGCGTTGGGCGGCATCCTCGGCGGCTGGCTGTTCCAGCATGGCGGTTTGTCGGTTGTGTTCCTGGGATGCGCCGCGCTGGCTGCACTTTGGCTAGCCTTTGCTGTTACCATGCGCGAACCTCCGTATGTGACGAGCCTGCGCTTGCCGTTGTCGCCCGAAGCCATCCGCGAAGCAGGCCTGACCGAGCGCCTTAAGGCCGTCGTTGGAGTAACCGATGCAGTGGTGGTCGCCGACGAAGCGGCCGTTTATATCAAACTGGACACCGAATTATTGGATCGCGCGACGCTCGAGCGCCTGGTGAACAACCCGGCCCCGACCGCGTGCGAAGCCTAGGAGAACGTTATGGCCCGTGGGGTTAACAAAGTCATATTGGTCGGTACTTGCGGCCAGGATCCCGAAGTTCGCTACCTGCCCAATGGCAACGCCGTGACCAACCTGAGTCTGGCGACCAGCGAACAGTGGACCGACAAGCAGACAGGCCAGAAGGTCGAGAAGACCGAATGGCACCGCGTGTCGATGTTCGGCAAGGTGGCTGAAATCGCCGGTGAATACCTGCGCAAAGGTTCGCAGGTGTACATCGAAGGCAAGCTGCAGACCCGCGAGTGGGAAAAAGACGGCATCAAGCGCTACACCACCGAAATCGTGGTCGACATGCAAGGCACCATGCAACTGCTGGGCGGTCGTCCACAGGGTGACCAGCAGCAAGGTGGCAACAACTACCAGCAGTCGGCTCCGGCCCCGCGTCAGCAGGCGCCGCGTCCGCAGTCGGCGCCACAGCCACAACGTGAGCGCCCAGCGGCTCCGCAACAGGCCGCGCCGCAACCGGCTCCGGATTTCGACAGCTTTGATGACGATATTCCGTTCTGATCCTGCCTGAACTCATAACGCAGGTAGTTTCCCGAAAAGCCCCAAGCGCTCTGCTCTTGGGGCTTTTTGCTGGGCGCAGGCCAGGTTCGTGTCTTGGGTACACCGGGCTATCGCGGTCATGCTCACCTGCCGTGCTGTCCCTTCACGGTCGGTAATTTGCCGGTAACTCATGCCGCGTCGGCGCTTTTTCTTCGTGATAGTGCGGTTTGCCTTGGGGGGAGCTCATCAAGGTCGAGTTGGCCAGGATCGTCTCCGTCAGCAAACAGTCCTCACCCTCCCCGAACCAGCAGGCCAGCGCCGAGTTTCGATTGCCATGCATGTCCACGACGGCCGGCCAGTTTTCGACGTCGTGGGCGTCACTGGGGGCAATGTCGGGGTAATGCTTGGGGGGCAGGACCAGTGCATCGCCGGGCCGCAGCCACAGATCGGCCAAATGAATTTCCCTCGACGCAGGCCGCCAGCGAGCGACGCTGATCACCAGCGGCAAGCGCCCATAGCGGGAAAAGAACGCGTGGGGAAAGTTATGGTATTCGAGGTCGGTCGGGCTGTAGGTCAGCAGCTCGCGCTGGCGCGCCGGGCCCAGGTAGGGCGATTGATGACCGGCCCATTTGCCGTAGGTGTATTGACCCAGGATCAGTTGGTCATACTCGAAACGCAGGCATTCGCCGTTGCCAAGCAGGGGCATGCCGAAGGCTTGCGCCGTTTTCTTGGTTGCCCAGATCGGTGCGTAGTGCACTTTGCTGGCGTGGAAATCGAACGTCTTGATCCAGTAGGAACCGGTGTTCGTTGGAACCTCGCGATCCCTTCAACTGATGCCGGAGTACCGAGTGCCCAGGGACAGGGCCGGACCGTGGAGGCCCGGGTGCATTTTCAGCGGACGTTGACACTGGCCGAACAGCCGCAAGATCAGATCGAGGCCGCGTTGGGGCTCGCAGCCGTCCTCAATACCCTTGATTGCCTGGACGAGGAGGAGCGGCTGATCGAGGACATGCTGCCCATCGCCCGGTCCATGCAGGCCCATACGGCGCTCGCACGGTTGAATCACCTGCGCGGGAATATTTATTTTCCACGGGGCGATTACGCCGAGTGTCGCCGCCTTCATGAGGAGGCCCTGTCCTTTGCCCGCATCGGTCGGGACTTGGAGACCGAGGCCAAGGCCTTGAGTGGCATTGGCGACTCCTATTACGCACAAGGGCGCATGCAGACCGCCTACGAGGTTTTTGATCAATGCCTATGCCTGTGCGAGCGCAATGGCTTGGCACACGTGGAAGCAGGCGATCGCAGCGCCCGTGGATCGGCGCAGTTGTACCTGGGCCAGCCGGAGCTGGCCTTGCAGGATGCCATGGAGGCCATCGAATGCAGCGCCCGGCTGGGCAATCATCGGGCACAGGTTTTCTCGCGGCTCACTGCCGCCTGGGTGCTGGTGGCGGGCGGCCAGGACGCCTTGGCGGAACAAGAGCTGACCTGAGCCCTGGCTTTGGCGCGCAGCCTCGGCGCCAGCCGTTTCGAAGCGATCCTGCTGGAAGGGTTGGCGAGGGGTGAGGCCCAACTGACCCGGGCCTGCCTGACCCACAACGCCTTGCGCTTTCGCGTGGCCGCCGCTGAAACCTGCCTGTTGGCGGGCAACACCGAACAGTGGCTGCGCAGTGCCGACCAGGCTCGTGGCGAGAAGTTGAAAGGGGTGGCGCGCGAAGCGCTGCAGATGGGGTTCGTGGCGACGATGCCAAGGTTGTTGCATGATCGCTTCCAGGCACACGGTTGATACGCGAGACAAAACCGCGCTTGGGCGACGAAGCGCGGTTTTTATGTGCGGTATGTTTAGTGATTGCCGGCCAGGAATTGCTCGGTGCTCACCACACTCGCGTAGGCAAACCCCAGCGCCGCCATGAACGCCGCGTGTACGTGGGCGGCTGGCACGACGACCCCGTTGAATTCCAGGTCGAGGGTGGCGCAGGCATCATGGATCACCGTGACGCCATAACCCAAGTCCGCCGCAGCCCGCACGACGCCGTCAACGCACATGTGGCTCATACTGCCGACTATCACCAGTTGCTCGATGCCGTGCTGGTCGAGGAGGGCTTGCAGTTCGGTTTCGCGAAACGAATTGACGAAGTGCTTGAGGACCACGGGTTCGTCGGCGTGGTTGAGCACCTTGGGGTGCAACTGTGCGCCTTCGGAGCCTGGGGTGAAGAAGGGCGCGTCATCGGAGGTGAATTCGTGGCGGATGTGCACCACGCTGTTCCCGGCCTGGCGAAAGGCATCGATCAACCGTACGGCGTTATCGGCGGCGGCATCGACACCGACCAGCGGCCATTTTCCCTGGGGGAAGTAGTCGTTCTGGATATCGACTGCGATGAGTGCTTGCTTGGACATGAGGGCTTCCTTGATCAGGTTGGGTAGGGCGCCAGTATTGGCGCTTACCACCGGATCGAGGATTGGCCGCAACGACAATAAGCGAGGGAAAACTGACAACGCAGCGATAACGCTGCATTGTCAGGCTCGGTCTCACCAGTTGTACGTCAGGCTTGTCGTCATGGTTCGGCCATCGCCGTAGTAGCAGTCCCAATTGCTGGTGCAGTTCGCAACGTATTTTTTGTCGTCGAGGTTTTCCACGTTCATGTCGACCTTCACGCCCTTGAGGCCCAGCGGTGATTGGCCGAGGTCGTAGGACAGGCGAGCGTCATACACGGTAAAGGATGGCACGTCGAAGGAGGGCGCGGTGGCTGTGCCCGGGTACTCGGTTCCGGGACTGCTGCGCACATAACGAACACCGAGCCCGGCGCCGAATCCGGCCAGCGGGGTCTCGCCCAAGAACGTGTAGTTGACCCAGGCGGAGGCGGTCAGCGGCGAGCTGCCGGCCAGATGGTTGCCTTGACGACCATCATTGTCCTTGGTGTATTCAATATCGTTGCGCGAGACGGCCGCGATGATGTCCAGTGACTTGTTCAGGCTTGCCTTGCCTTCCAGTTCGATACCTGTCGAGCGGACGGCGCCGGTCTGGCCGTTGAAGCCCGGGTTGTCCAGATCGGTGGTCAGCATGTTCTCCTGGTCCAGTTGATAAACCGATAGCTGCACAAAGCTCTGCTGTCCTGGCGGTTGGAATTTGAGACCTATTTCATACTGCTTGCCGGTGGTGGCCTCGAATGGTTTGCCGGATGCATCACGGCCGCTGACCGGCTGGAATGACTCGGCATAGCTGATGAACGGAGCCAGGCCGTTGTCGAACAGGTACACCAGGCCGGCACGCCCGGTGAAGGCACTGTCACGGACGTTGCTATGGGCACCGCTGACCGGTTCCTTGTTGTCCACTTCGGTCCAGTCGTAGCGGCCACCGAGCACCAGTACCCATTGGTCAAGCTTGATCTGGTCCTGCATGTACAGGCCGGTCTGGGTGATGGTGTTGTCCCATCGATACAGATTGCCGAAGTTGAGGGGCTGGCCGTGGACCGGGTTGAAAATGTCGATAATCGGTGGGTTGTAGTCGTACAGCCCTTTGAATTTTGAATTGAACCGGTAGTAGTCCAAGCCGGTGATCAGGGTGTGTTTCAGGGGGCCGCTGTCGAATTCGGCCTGGGCAATGTTATCCACACCGAAGACCTTGTTGGTCTGCGACCAGTCGACGCCGTAGCGGGTCATATAGCGTTTGTCGTTGGCGCCGGTGACGGGGTTGTTGACGAAACGATAACCATGCAGCGGGGCGGTGTAATGGTCATCCACCACGGCATAACGGGCGTTCTGCTTCAAGGTCCAGACATCATTCAGGCGATGGCTCAGCTCATAGCCCAGGGCATATTGGTTGCGCTTGTAGTCATTGACGCCGGGTTCGCCCAGGAAAAGGTCCCGCGAAATTTTGCCATTGGGGTTGTTGAACACCGTGCCCAGGGCAGGCAAGCCTTGCGCCTCCGGTACCGCGTCGTCGCGCTGGTACTGGGCGAACAGGGTCAGGCTGGTGTCTTCGTTGGGGAGCCAGGTCAGGCTCGGCGCGAGAAACTGGCGTTTTTGCTGGGCATAGTCGATGCTCGAATTGCTGTCATTGACCAGCCCGGTCAAGCGATACAGCAGCGTGCCTTGTTCATCCAAGGGGCCCCCGACATCCACGCCAACCCCCATCTGGTCGTAACTGCCCGCCTTCAATGCCACTTCATGGATGGGTTCGAGGGTTGGCCGCTTGCTGACCATGTTGACGATACCGCCAGGCTGGTTCTGACCGTACAGCACCGAGGCCGGTCCTTTGAGCACTTCAATGCGTTCCAGCGAATACGGTTCGATTTGCAGCGCGCCGCCGGTACTGCCTCCGCCGTATGGCAAATGCAAGCCGTCCAGATACAACGGGACGGGGCTTATGCCACGGGAGGTAGGCTCATCAAAAATCTTCACCCGGTCAGAGAAGCCGCCGCCAGTGATGCCAGGCGTGTAGCGCAGCGCTTGAGTGACGCTTTGGGCGCCTCGGGCCTTGATCTCGTCAGCGGTAACCACGTTAATGGTTTGCGGCACCTCCACCAGGGCGCTATCGGTCTTGCTGCCCGTGGCGCTGCGCGTGGCGACGATGCCATCGACCGGGCCCCAGGGGTTTTCGCCGATGCTGCGGGCGCCGATCAGCGTGGCGTCCAGTTGCAAGGTTGCGCTGTCGGGTGCGAGTTGCAGGGACCAGGCGTTGCCGCTGTTGACTGCCTGCAAGCCCGAACCTGCCAATAAACGCTGCAACGCCCCGGGAATATTGAATTGCCCGTGGAGCCCCTGCGTGCTCTTGCCTGTGGTCAGTTGCGCGTCCACCGACAGCAACACACCGGCTGTCGTGGCGAATTGGTTCAACGCCTGGTCGAGCTGGCCTGCTGCGATATCGTACTGGCGAACATCATCGATGCTGGCTGGCTCGGCCTGGGCGGTTGTGCAGAATATTGGCGTTGCAGCCAGGGCGCCGAGGAACAAACCGTTGCGCAAGAAATGGAAAGGGGTTTGGACGGGCACTGCGATACTCCCTGGCGGATAGCAATTGAAGGGTTTCAGAGCTATCCCGTATCAACAGGAAAAACCGACAACACCCGACGGAAAAATCAGGCGAGACGCTTTACCGTGACCCAATACCGCGTTGTTTGGTGGACGCGCACCGGCAGCGAGCGAGCCAGCGCAGCCAGGATGGCGTCGGTGTCGGTCAGAGGGAATACACCGGTGATCAGCAACGGTGCGGCGGCCGGATCGCAGCGGAGCATGCCGGGCCGATAGCGGCTCAGTTGCGATAGAAACTGACCCAGCAGCTGGCGTTCGGCGATCAGGTGGCCCTCGCTCCAGGCGCTGGCGTTTGGATCGGTGGCGGTGATGACGCCGAGTCGGTCCTGATCGAACCAGAGGCTCTGGCCCTCCACCAGTCTTTGGGCCGCCGCCGCGGTAGGCCGTACTTCCAGCATTCCTGTGTAAAGGTCGACCCGGATGCCTTGCTGTGCCTCGGCCACGCAGAAGCGTGTGCCCAACGCTTGGATATCGCCAGCCGCGGTCTGCACGATCAATGGCCGCTGGAGGTACTCGGGTTTATGCCCGGACTCCAGCAGGATAGCCCCCTTGACCAGACGAATGCGCCGGTGGCTGGCAGAAAAAAGTACGTCCACGGCGCTGTCGGTATCCAGGTCCAGGCGCGTGCCGTCTTCCAGGGTCAGCCGACGGATTTCGCCCACTGCCGTGTGCTGGTCGGCCAATCCTGCGCGCCAGGGTTTCTGGCTGTGCAGCGAATAGCCGGTTGCTCCCGTGACCAGCATCAGGGAAAGCAGCTTGAGCATGTCGCGCCGCGACCGCTGCGGTGCATCCTTGAGCACGGCCTGGGCACAGTCGCGAGGAACGCTGCCCAAGGTCCGCTGCAAGTCTTGCAAGCGCTGCCAGGCCCTGACGTGTTCGGCATCGGCGCGCTGCCACAGGATAAACGCTCGCTGTTGAGCGTCATTCATTTCACCGCCCCAATGCAGCATCAGCCACTCGCTGGCCTGTTCGACGACGGCTGGTGAAACCGGTGGTTCGGCGCGGTGTTTCATTCTTCATAGACCGTCTGGTAGCAGGCCAGGATGGCGCGGGTCATGTATTTTTGTACTGAGCTGACCGTGACTTGCAGACGTTCGGCAATTTGCGCATAGCCAAGGCCCTCGAATTGCGACAGCAGGAAGGCGGTTCGCACGTTGCTGGGCATCCGGTCGAGCATCGCGTCGATCTTCTGAAGCGTTTCCAGGATGATTGCTCGCGTCTCCAGGCAAGGCGTCTGGGGCTCGGGCAAATGGGCGATACTTTCCAGATAGGCCCGTTCGATTCGCTGCCGACGCCACTGATCAATCACAAGGTTACGGGCGATCTGGGTCAGGTAACTGCGCCCTTCCACTACCCCGGGGATACGCCCGGAAACCAGCAGACGCAGAAATGTATCTTGCGCGATGTCCGCCGCGTGGTCATGGTTGCCCAGCTTTCGACGCAACCAGGCGTGCAGCCACCCGTGGTGATCGCGGTAGAGTTGATGCAGTTGAGCATTGCCACTGGAAGCTGCTGACATGACGGGCTCGTTGGAGTGGGTGTTAATGATAGGTATTATCATTACACTTTTTTTGGGGCTTTAAAAGCCGGCCCGATGGCACCCTGCGATCAGGAGGGTGCCTGTCTGGATGGGGCGCAACGACAAAAGAGGAGGAATGGATTAATGACGCAGGAACGGGCAGTCGCCGAGCTCGGGGTGCTCATCTACCCCGGCGCGCAGATGGCGGCGGTGCATGGCTTGACCGATCTGTTCGCCGTGGCGCAGCGGATTGCCGACGAGCAAGCCAGCGCGCAGCTGCCGCGACTGCGGGTCAGTCATTGGCGAGCGCAGGAGGGTGAAGTACCGACCCGGGTGTTCGACAGTTTCGCGGGTCCCCAGGGCAGACTGGTCGCCCTGCTGATTCCACCGTCCATCGCCGGTTTCAGTGAGGGGCTGGTGTCGCAGGCGCTGGTGAGTTGGTTGCGAGCGCGGCATGCCGACGGGACGGTGCTGGGTGGTGTGTGTGTCGGTTCGATTCTGTTGGCCGAAAGCGGCCTGCTCGATGGGCGCAGCGCCACGACCCACTGGACCTCGGCCAAGACCTTTGCTGCACGTTATCCGAAGATCAAGCTCAACGCCGACAAACCCATCGTCGACGATGGGGACCTGATTACCACGGCCGGGCTGATGGCCTGGTCGGAATTGGGGTTACGACTGGTGGACCGACTGCTCGGTCCCAGCATCGCCACGCGCACGGCGCAGTTTCTGGTGATCGAACACAGCGACAGCGCTAGCCAATGCGGCAGCAACTTTGCGCCCATCCTCGGACACGGTGACTCGGCCATTCTCAAGGTCCAGCACTGGCTGCAAGGCAGCGGCGCGGTGGACGTTTCCCTCGGCGCCATGGCCGAACGGGCCGGGCTGGAGGAACGCACCTTCCTGCGCAGGTTTCGCGCCGCCACCGGGCTCAAACCCACCGAATACTGCCAGCACCTGCGCGTCGGCAAGGCCCGGGAAATGCTGGAATTCACCAATGGCACCATCGACCACATTGCCTGGACGGTGGGTTATCAGGACCCGGGGGCTTTTCGCACGACGTTCAAGAAGATCACCGGGTTGGCGCCCAGTGATTATCGGGCGAGGTTTGGGGTAAGCCCGATGAATGCTCCAAAGTAGTCATCAATCCCCTCGCCACAGGGGCTGAGACCGGCGCAGTTGTCGTGCAATTTGCCGGATGTCCTCAGGGTGTCGTGCAGAATGAAACAGGCCCGGTGCTATCAATTCTCCCTGAAACACCCGTTTCGTTGTTCGTCCTGGCTCGCAACACCGTTGGCCTGATCTCTGCACCCCTTTACCTAAAGCCATCGAGCGCAGTTAAAAGGGCACCGCATGACGACGGTCAATCGCAACAAACTGGTAGTGGACCATTCGACCAACCCCCACGCACCGCTTCATGAAGTTGAAACCAATCGGGCGTTGGCCCGTTGGCTGGCGCAGATTCTGGGGCTTGAATACGGCGGCAGTTATGACGAACAGCACCATGGTGGGCATGATCTGTACGTGCTACCCACGCAAACCGTAATAGGTGCCGAGGCAGCGCTGCGCTTGGGCGTCAAAGGGCCAGAGGATCTATGGGGCGGTTATGTCGAGCATGATTTTATCTGCACCAAGGCAATCACCCACGGTCTGCTGAACAGGCACGCGGTCGCGCCCGTGGGCTGGTCACCGCTGTTCGCCAAGTTGACCCGGGGTGCGGTGCTCGATGGCGTGACTGTGTTTGCGCTCCAGGATGCGCGCCAGGCTGCCGAGCATCTGCTGTACACCGGAGCGATCCGCTTCAAGCCTATCCATGCCTGTGCCGGACGCGATCAGCGGGTGATCAAGAGTCTGGCGCAGTTCGATGAAGTCGCCGCCGGCCCCGAGGCCCAAGCGCTGTTTCGCGACGGTGTGGTGCTTGAGCAGAATCTCGAACAGGTCAAGACCCAGAGCGTCGGCCAGAGCTTCATCAACGGCAAAATATTGAGTTACTGCGGTGTGCAACATCTGACGCGGGACAGTGAAGGGCTGGAGGTTTACGGCGGCTCGGACCTGTTGGCGGTGCAGGGCGGCTATATTGAATTGCTCAAACTTGAGCTGCCCGACGATGTGCGTGAGGCGGTGCGGTTGGCGCAGGTGTTTGACGATGCCGCCAATCAGGCATTTCCAAGGTTTTTTGCCTCGCGACGCAATTACGACATCGCCCAGGGCATCGACGTCGGTGGTCAGCCTCGTGGTGGAGTGCTGGAGCAGTCATGGCGCATGGGTGGGGCCAGCAGTGCTGAGCTTGCAGCGTTACAGGCGTTCATTGAGGACCCTTCCTCCAGCGCGGTCCGTGTGTCCTCGGTGGAGACCTACACGGACCAGCCGCTGCCTCCCGGAGCCAGGGAGGTGTATCGCGGCCCGGCGCACAATGGAGACTTTCTTCTTAAATACGTAACGGTTCATTCCTATGACGGCTAGAAGCGAAACCATTCAGATCGAGATCGACGACGAACTCATGAACGGGACCTTCCTGAGTCCCAAGTCGAAGGTTCCGGGGGTGTTGTTCGTCCACGGTTGGGGCGGTAGCCAGGAGCGTGACCTGGAACGGGCCAAAGGCATCGCCGGCCTGGGCTGCGTCTGCCTGACCTTTGACTTGCGCGGGCATACCGGCGGAGCGGGCATTCCGTTATCCCGGGTAACCCGGGAAGATAACCTGCGGGATTTGCTCACCGCCTATGATCGGCTGCTCGCCCATCCAGCCTTGGATACCTCGGCGATCGCCGTGGTGGGCACCAGCTACGGCGGTTACCTGGCCGCGATCCTGACGTTGCTGCGGCCGGTGCGCTGGCTGGCACTGCGGGTGCCGGCGCTGTACCGCGACGAGCAATGGCACACGCCCAAGCGTGACCTGGACAAGACGGACCTGCTGGATTACCGCAGTACCCCGGTGCACGCCGACACCAACCGCGCCTTGCACGCATGTTCGCAGTTCACGGGTGATGTATTGCTGGTGGAGTCGGAGACCGACGAGCATGTGCCCCACGCGACGATCATGAGCTACCGAGCGGCGTGCCAGCAGACCCATTCGCTGACGCACCGGATCATCGACGGCGCCGACCATGCCTTGAGCGACCCGGTGTCCCAGCAGGCCTACACCTCGATTCTGGTGGACTGGATCACCGAGATGGTGGTGGGCGAGCGATTGAGCATTATCCAGTCGCGTTGATTGCGCTGTGTTCATACGGGCCCCATCGCGAGCAGGCTCGCTCCTACAATTGATCTATGGTGAACGCAGAGTTGATGTCCACCACAAATCTACTGTGGGAGCGAGCCTGCTCGCGATGGGGCCCGCTCAGCCAACCTATAGCTCCGAACCTGTCACTTAGGCCCCGGTTTGACCCGCAACGCCCTGGCCTTCGCCTCGATCACCAGGTACATCAGCACCGTGATCAACAACGGCAAGATGAAATAGATCGCCCGATAGGCAATCAGCCCCGCCAGCAGGCTGCCGCGAGAAACCTCGTGCTGCAGCAGCGCGATAAACACCGCCTCCAACACCCCCAATCCCGCCGGAATGTGCGTGATGACTCCGGCAATGCTGCTGATCATCAACACCCCCAGCACCACCGGATAATCCAGCTTGCCCGGCAGCAGGGTAAAGATCACCGCCGCCATCAGCGACCAGTTCAACGCACCCAGCGCCAGTTGCAGCCCCGCCATGCGCAGCGACGGCAGGTTGATTTCCATACCGCGGATCGTCCAGGCCCGACGCTTGGAGAACCGGCAGGCCACCAGATAACCGGCACTGATACACAGCAGCAGCACGCCCACGCCTTGCAGCGCAGTGCTGCTCAGTTTCCAGCCCGGCGGCATCGTGACCAGGCCGCTGCTGAACACCACCCCAGCCAGGGTCATGTAGCCGAACCAATTGGTGGCCAGGCTGAGACCGAGAATCTTGGCGATGTTCCCGTTGCTCACCCCCAGCCGCGAATACAGCCGGTAGCGCATGGCGATGCCGCCGACCCAGGCACTGAGGTTCAGATTGAAGGCATAACTGATCACACCTACCGGCAATATTTGCCGCCACCCCAGTTTCTGCCGTATGTAGGTGCGGCCGATCAGGTCGAAGCAGGCGTAAGTGATGAAACTGGTAACGGTCAGCGCCGCGGCGATGAGCAATGTGCGCAGTTTGAAGTCCGCCAGGGTCGCGAACACTTCGGCCCAGTCGATGCGCCGGGCCAGGGCCGTGAACAACACGATCAGCAGCAGGAAGAAGGCCAGGGTCAGCGGGCGTTTCCAGCGGCTCCAGCGTGATTTGGGTGTGCTGTGTTCGGCCGCTTGGGCATCACTGGGCGCCGGGTGCGCGTCAGAGTGGTTCATGGGGTTCGCTCCGAACCGCCGTGGGCGGCGAAAAAGGTTTCAGACGCGGTTTATGGGCTGGCAGCCAGCCGGCCCAGGCCGGAAAGTGGCGCAGAAAGTGGAACACCATGAAACCAATGGTCATGCGCCACAGCAGGCCCCGAGGAGCAGGGTTGGCCGGCATGGCGGTGCAATGGTTGCGGCTCAGATGATCGAGGCGCTCGAACAATTCACGGTTGAAGGCTCGGTCGCGGATCAGCACATTGGCTTCCAGATTCAGGGACAGGCTCAGGGGGTCGAGGTTGCTTGAGCCCACCGTGCTCCAATCCTCATCCACCAGCGCGACTTTGCCGTGCAGCGGCCGTTCGCAATACTCGTAGATCACCACGCCGGCCTTGAGCAGATAGTTGTAAAGCATCCGCGCCGCGAGCTTGGCGATCATCATGTCCGGCTGGCCTTGCAGGATCAGTCGTACTTCCACGCCGCGCCGCGCCGCATTGCGGATCTCGCGCAGCAGGCGGAAACCGGGGAAGAAATAGGCATTGGCAATGACCACGCGCCGCTGGGCGCTGCGCAATACTTGCAGGTACACCTCTTCGATGTCGGTCTGATGCTCATGGTTGTCGCGATAGACCAGCCGCACCTGACCATCATGATCGTTGAAGGCCAATTCGTTGCGGCGGCTTCGGCGGCGTTGCCACCAAAATTTGGCCCGTCTGGGTCGACCGCTCTGCAACAGCGCGAAGTGATGGATATCCACCACCGCCGGGCCTTTGACCTCCACGGAGTAATCCTGCTTGGCCTCGGGGCCGAAGTCGCCCAGATGGTCCGCGGAAAAATTGATCCCGCCGATAAACGCGATCACACCGTCCACCACCACGATCTTGCGATGCAGGCGGCGGAACCAATTGGTGCGGATCCCCAGGTGCCGAGGCGCCGGATCGAATATCTGCAAACGCACCCCGGCATCGCTCAACGTGGCCAGAAACTCCGGCGTCAGCTCACCGCAGCCAAAACCGTCCAGATTAACGGTGATACGCACGCCGCGCCTGGCCGCGTCCACCAACAGGTCCCGTAGCTCGATACCGACTTTGTCCTCGAACAGAATGAAGGTCTCAAGGAGAATTTCCTTTTCGGCCCGGCGTATGGCCTCGAAGACCCTGGGGAAATACTCCTCGCCGTTTTCCAAAAGCGTGACCCGATTATTGCCGTGCCAACCGTACTCGATGTCCACCAGCGCCGGATTGCGCTCGGTCGGCGGAACCTGCACCTGTTCCACCGTCGCCTTGTTCATCGTCGCGCTCATAATTCGATCTCCACCGAAAGCGGTGCATGGTCGGAAAGGTGCGACCAGGGACGTACGTTCAATACCTTGGGATGACGGGCCTTGAGGTTGCGTACGTAGATGCGGTCCAGACGCAGGACTGGCAGGCGCGCCGGAAAGCTGCGGGCCGGTTTGCCCCATTGTTCGGCGAACACCTCACGCAGACCGCTGGGCTCGAGCAGCTCGCTGGCTTTGCCGCGCCAGTCATTGAAGTCCCCAGCGACGATGACCGGCGCCTCGGGCGGCAGTTCGCTCAAGCGCTGGCAAAGCAGTTTCAATTGCTCGACTCGATGACCTTCGCGCAACCCCAGGTGGACGCAAATGGCGTGGATTTCCCGCTCATCGCCGCCCGGCAGGCGCAGCACGCTGTGGAGCATGCCGCGGCTTTCATGGCCGCTGATGGACACGTCCAGGTTGTCGTGGCGAATGATCTGGAATTTGGACAGCAGCGCGTTGCCGTGGTCGCCTGCCGGGTACACCGCGTTGCGCCCGTAGGCGAACTGCGGCCAGAGGCTGTCGGCGAGGAACTCGTATTGCGGCATGCTCGGCCAATTGGTGTAGCGCTGCGGATGATGCTCGTGGGTGCCGTGGACTTCCTGCAAGAACACCACGTCGGCGGACACACTGCGCACCGCCTCACGCAGTTCCGGCAGGATGAAGCGCCGGTTCAGGGCGGTGAAACCTTTATGGGTGTTGACCGTCAGGACGGTGAAGTGGCTGACCCGATCGATGTCTTGCAACTGATTGTGGGTCGGGTCGCGAGTCGTTTCGGTGGATTCCGGGATGCTCATGGCAATACCCCCTCGGCCGGGCGCTCGCCGGGGGCGGTGGCGAGGTCCTTGTCCAGGTCGAAGTGCTCCAGCAGGTGACGCGCGTCATAGGGCGCACGGACTTTGATGTCGTTGTCGAAATAGCAGAACACCTCCCGGCTCTTGCGGGCGCGGGGTTTCTTTTTCGGGTCGATCAAATGGGCATCGCGCGGTTGTGTGCCGTGGCTCCAGGCCTCGATCCGCTCACCCCAGCGTTTCAAGGCCGCGTCGGTGTAGCCGCTGGCGTACAGCTGCTCGGCACCGTGCAGGCGCAAGTACACAAAGTCGCTGGTGACGTCTTCGCGATACGGCCATTTCCCAGCGGTGTCGGCGATCACCAGCGCCACGTCGTAGCGTTTGAGCAGGGTGATGAAGTGGGGATCGATGAAGCTTTCATGCCGGATCTCCACCGCGTGGCGCAGCGCCCGCTTCTTGTCGGTCTGGGTGCTGGCGTGACCGTTCAGGCGTGGCTCGTGCTCCCGGGCCAGGGCGGCGGCATCTTCGGTGTTATGGGGCAGTTGCTTGAGGAAATCTTCGAACAGCTCAGGGTCGAATTTGAAACTCGGCGGAAATTGCCAGAGGATCGCCCCGAGTTTTTCCTTGAGTTCCAGCACGCCGGAGGCGAAGAAATTGGCCAACGGCTTGTGAATGTCCCGAAGACGCTTGATGTGGGTGATGAAACGCGGTGCCTTGACGCTGAAGACGAAGCCGGGCGGTGTCTCGGCATACCACTGGGCATACCGTTCGGGGCGTTGCAGGGCGTAGAACGATCCATTGATTTCGATGCTGTTGACCGCTCGCGAGGCGAATTGCAATTCCCGTTTCTGGGTCAGCCCCTTGGGGTAGAAATCCCCCCGCCAAGGCGTATAACGCCAACCGGAAATGCCAATGTGGATCGCCGTCATGTGTCCCTCCCGTGCCAATGACCTCGTACCGCCTGTGTCTTGTGATGACTGTTGCGCGGGGTAGAAAGTTTCGATGGAGTTACCGGCGGTGAGGGCAGGTGAAGTCTTGCAGTCTTGTTCACTGTGTTTCAGTAGTTGCTGAATTGACCCCGTCGCAGATCACATGTGGGAGCGAGCCTGCTCACGATGAGGTCCGTCCAGACACCCTCAACTTCTCTGGATCAGCTTGTTCCTCACCTCAGCCATGCCCTGCGCATCCAGCTCCAGCCACACATGCTGTTTGCCAGCGATCTGCGCCGCCGCCGGCAGGCCATCGCGATACACCAGCCGATTGCTCGCCAGTGCCGGCACTTTCGCTCCCGGCAACAAGGTGCCGGCCAGGTTCAGCGGGTCGACGCCGCACACCGCGACCAGGGCGCCATCGCTGGGGCGGCGGCGCACTTCCCGTAGCAATGGAATGGCTTCGGGCAGGGCGAATTGCTCGCCCGCCAGGCCGCTGACAAAACGTCCGCCGCGAATCTCTCCCCGCGCCTCCAGGCGATGAAAAGTGCGCAGTAACTCGCGCCAGCTCGGCAACCAATCCGCCTCCCGCTCCAGCAGGCGCCAGAACACCACGCCATAACGGCGCAGCAAGGTCATCGCAATGTGCTCCAGGGTGTCGGGCGATAGGGGCGCTGGCCGGTTTCCTTCCTCGGGCATTGGGGCGCTGCGGCGTAACAAGGCCCAGCGCCCGGCATCGTCCATGCCGCCAACGAATGCCCCGCGCCCGCGCCGACTGCTGCGCGCCTGGCGTTTACTGGCAGGGGTGATCAACGCGCGCAACCCGGCGAAGCTGTCGGCATTCACCAGCCCGGCGCCTACCAGTTCCTGTAGCGCGATTTCCAGTTCGCTGCGCAGCAAGTGCGCCTCGTGCAACAACTCATCAAAAAACAGCGCGCCGTGTTCGCTGAGGGCCTTATGGACTTTTTGCGTCTTGGGCGACAGTTCGCTGGGTGGGGGCTGTTCGGTCAGGCTGCGCCAAAGGGCGACCTGATTGCGCGGCAGCAACACCACCGGCGTGCTGCGCAAGGCGCTGGAAGAGAACGTCTGGCGAGCACTCAGGCGAGTCCACACCAGCTTGCCACTGCGGCACAGCTCATCGAGCCAGCTCGGGGAATAGTCTTTGATTCGCGCCGGCAACAGGTCGCTGTCCCACGCCGAAGCCGCGGCCGGGTAGCCTTCGAACTGACTGATGATTGACGGCAGCACCGCGCTACCCCGGCCCTGAGTGGACGGCGACAGATGCTGCCAGTCGAACAGGAACCGCATGAAATCCTGCAACATCACCGGTTCGATTTCCCGGCGCAGGCGCTTGACCGTGTAGCGGTGGATACGCGCCAGCAAATGCCGCTCGCACCATTCTTCCTGCCCGCTGCCGGGGGTGAATCGGCCACGCAGCACATAGCCTTGCTGTTCCAGTTGCGCCAGGGCCTGGGTGATTGTCGGGGTCGATAGCCCCAGCGGATAGGCGATGGCCTTCAACGGCAGCGGACCGAAGGCGCTGAGCCGTGCGCGCAGTACCTCCACCACGGCTTCGTCGCGGTCCCAAGGTTCATCAAAACCCGCCAGCGGCGTCAGCGGCGGTCGCCATTGAGCCTGTGGATAAATGGCTTGCAGGCAGGTCAGCCGTTCCAGTGCCACCCACAGACCTCGTTCGGCGCTGATCTGCACATGACTGGCGCGGCCGCGCTCGGCCAGGGCCTGCAGCCAGTCCAGCCACGGCCCTTGGGTACTTGCCTCGCTGTCGGCGATGCAGGCCAGGCTCATCAGTGCTTCGTGCATTTCATCGAGGTTGGTGGGGGCCGGCCAGGCTTCGTCCCGGACCGCGTGGATGGCTTCGGCGTCGAGGGCGCCGAGGTCATCGGTGGACTGTGGGTCGCTCCAGCGCCGGTTGATCACCGCTTGGGTGCGGCGTTCTTCCAGCGGGGCGTCGTCGAGAAAGGTGTAGGGCCGCGCGCTGAGGATTTCCGCCGCCAGCGGCGAGGGCGCCGGTAAGTCGCGGCTGATCAGACGAATCTCGCCGGCTTCCATGCGCCGCAATAGCGTCAGCCAGCCTTCGCTGTCCATGGCTTCGTGCAGGCAGTCGTCGAGGGTCTGTTCCACCAGTGGGTGATTGGGGATTTCCCGTTCGCCGGCGAGGTTCTCCAGGCAGGCGATCTGGTCCGGGAATACGCTGGCGATCAGGTCTTCGCTTTTCATACGCTGGATCTGTGGGGCGACTTTGCGCCCGCCCGAATAGCGTGGCAAGGCCAGGGCGACACTGGCATTCCAGCGCCAGCGCACGCCGAACAGCGGCGCATCCAGCACGGCCTGGATCAATATCTGTTCGGCACTATGGCTGTTGAGATAGCGCCAGACCTCGTCCAGCTCGAAGCTGTGGCTGGTGGACAGCGACAGCACGATGGCGTCTTCGCTGGCGGCGGCCTGCAATTCGAAATTGAAGGTGCGGCAGAACCGCTTGCGCAGGGCCAGGCCCCAGGCGCGGTTGATGCGGCTGCCGAATGGGGAATGGATGATCAGTTGCGTGCCGCCGGACTCGTCGAAAAAACGCTCCATCACCAGTGTGTCCTGGGACGGCAGGGCGCCGAAGGCCAGGCGTGCCGGGGCCAGGTAATCCACCAATTGTTCGGCACTGGCCAGGTTCAGTTGCAAGGTGCCGGTCAGCCAGTCGAGGGCCGGTTGCAAGTTGCCCGGTGTGGCACCGAGCAGTTGGTCCAGTTGGGCCTGCAGACGAGCGACCGCCAGGGACAGCTCGGCGCTGCGCCCGGGGGCTTCGCCAAGCCAGAACGGAATGGTCGGCGGCTGGCCCTGGGCGTCCTCGACTCGGACCCGACCGGTCTCGACGCGAATGATGCGGTAGGAGGTATTGCCCAGCTGGAACACGTCACCGGCAATGCTCTCCACGGCGAAGTCTTCGTTGACGCTGCCGATGTTCAACCCCTGGGGTTCGAGCAGCACGCTGTAGTCGGCGTTGTCCGGGATGGTGCCGCCGCTGGTCACGGCGGTCAGCTTGCTGCCCCGGCGCCCGCGCAGGGTGCGGGTGACGGCGTCGCGATGCAGGTACGCACTGCGCACGCCCTGACGACCATTGAGGCCCTCGGCGAGCATTTGCAGCAGCGCCTGATAGTGGCCGTCGTCCAGCTCGGCATAGGGCGCGGCACGGCGAAAGGTTTCCAGCAGCGCCTGCTCCTGCCATTCCTGGCAACTGACCTCGGCGACGATCTGCTGGGCCAGTACATCCAGCGGCGCCTTGGGGATGTGCAGAATGTCCAGCTCGCCACGGCGTACGCAGTCGAGCAGGGCGGCGCATTCGATCAAGTCGTCGCGGGTGGTGGCGAACAGGCGGCCCTTGGGCGTGCCGCCAACCTGATGGCCCGAGCGGCCGACCCGTTGCAAAAACGCCGAGATCGACCGCGGCGAGGCGATCTGACACACCAGGTCGACATCGCCGATATCGATGCCCAGTTCCAGGGACGCGGTGGCGATCAACACCTGCAACTCGCCGCGCTTGAGCCGTTGTTCGGCGTCGAGGCGAAACTCCTTGGCGAGGCTGCCGTGGTGGGCGGCCACGGCGTGCTTGCCCAGGCGTTCGCTCAAATGACGGCTCAGGCGCTCGGCCAGCCGCCGGGTGTTGACGAACACCAGCGTGGTGCGGTGTTCCCGGGCCAGGTCGGCGAGGCGGTTGTAGACCAGCTCCCACACATCATTGGCCATCACCGCCGAGAGCGGCACCGGTGGCACTTCTATGTCCAGGTCCCGCGGGCGGGCGTGGCCGATGTCGACGATTTCACAGCTGAGCCCCTGGCCAACGAGAAAGCGCGACACCGCTTCGATGGGTTTTTGCGTGGCGGACAGTCCGATGCGCATCAGCGGTTCGGCGCAAAGCGCTTGCAGACGCTCCAGGCTCAAGGCCAGGTGACTGCCGCGTTTGCTGGCGGCGATGGCGTGGATTTCGTCGACAATCACGGTGCGGGTGCTGGCGAGCATCTGCCGGCCGGAATCGGAGCCCAGTAGCACGTAAAGCGATTCGGGGGTGGTCACCAGAATATGCGGCGCGGTCTTGCGCATCGCCGTACGGTCTTTTTGTGGCGTGTCGCCGGTGCGCACGGCGGTGGTGATGTGCAAGGGCGGCAAGCCCATTTGTCGCAACTGTTCGGTGATGCCGGCCAGTGGGTTTTGCAGGTTGATCTGGATATCGTTGCTCAGTGCCTTGAGCGGCGAGACGTAAACCACCAGGGTCTGGTCCGGCAGGCCGCCCTGTTCCAGGCCCCGGTGTACCAGGTCATCCAGAACGGCAAGAAACGCCGTCAGGGTCTTGCCCGATCCCGTGGGTGCGGCCACCAGGGTCGAACGGTGCTGCCCGATCAACGGCCACGCCCGGGCCTGGGCGGCCGTGACCGCCGGGAATGTCTGGCTGAACCAGGCGCGAACGGCGGGATGAAAGCCTGCCATGGCGTGGTCGGCTGGGAGGGGCAGATTCATGTGGGCAGTTATGCGGGTGGGATGGGGAAGATGCAAGTACCGTCCGGGATCTCTATCGCCAGATGAGGCCCCTTCGCGAGCAAGTCGGATCGCCGCACCGCCGCTCCCACATTTGGAATGCATTCCCATGTGGGAGCGGGCTTGCTCGCGAAGGGGCCCTAAAGAACAGTACAAAATACCGGATCTGCACTTTACGGATGACGGTTGCGTACTAAACCCGCAAAATGCAACGATTCCGACAACGCCTGCGGGCGTTGTCGACCTATTTCTTTTGCCAACAGACCGGGCCTGCTGACTTTATGCGAATGCGCCTTATGTTACTGGGCGGCGGAAATGCCCTTGGGCAGGCGCTGATTCGCCTCGGTGCGGAAGAAGACATCGGTTTTCTTGCCCCCCGCCCCCCCGAAGACGGATGGGATGCCGCGAGCCTGACGCAGCTACTGGACGACACTCGGCCGGACGCCTTGATCAACCTGGCGTACTACTTCGACTGGTTTCAGGCCGAAACCGTCAGCGAGCAGCGCCTGGCCAGCCAGGAGCGCGCCGTCGAGCGCCTGGCCGAGCTGTGCCAGCATCACAACATCATTTTGCTGCAACCGTCGAGCTATCGCGTGTTCGACGGCTCCCGCGCCACGGCGTACAGCGAGAAGGATGAACCCGTACCCCTGGGCCTGCGCGGCCAGGCGTTATGGCGGATCGAGCAAAGCGTGCGCGCCACCTGTCCACAGCATGTACTGCTGCGATTTGGCTGGCTGCTGGACGACAGCACCGACGGTATCCTGGGGCGTTTCCTGGCCCGGGCCGAACAACCCGAGGAGTTGCTGTTGGCCGACGACCGTCGGGGTAATCCGACGCCAGTGGACGACGCGGCGCGGGTGATCATCTCAGTGCTCAAGCAACTCGATTGCGCGGCACCGCTGTGGGGCACCTACCATTACGCCGGGCATGAGGCGACCACACCGCTGGCGTTGGGTCAGGCGATCCTCACCGAAGCCCGGGCGCTGCATCCTCTGGCAATCGAATCGCCTACCCCCCAGGCACACGCCGCACGGCCGGACGCCACGGAAGAACCGCAGCACGCGGTGCTGGCCTGCAAGAAAATACTGCACACTTTCGGGATCAAGCCCCGCGCCTGGCGCGCTGCACTCCCGGGCTTACTGGATAGGTTTTATCGCCATGGCTGAAGGTCCTGTTTTAATCACCGGCGGCGCTGGTTTCATTGGTTCGCACCTGACCGACGCCTTGCTCGCCAAGGGGCATTCGGTACGCATCCTCGATGACTTGTCCACCGGCAAGCGCAGTAACCTGCCGCTGGACAACCCTCTGGTTGAATTGATCGAAGGCGACGTGGCCAATGCGGCGCTGGTAGCCCGGGCCGTGGCCGGTTGCAGTGCTGTGGCGCACTTGGCCGCAGTGGCTTCGGTGCAAGCCTCGGTGGATGACCCGGTGCGTACGCACCAGAGCAATTTCATCGGCACTTTGAATGTCTGCGAAGCCATGCGCCAGGCCGGGGTAAAACGGGTGCTGTTCGCCTCCAGCGCAGCGGTCTACGGTAACAACGGCGAGGGTGAGTCCATCGACGAAGACACGCCCAAGGCCCCGCTCACGCCGTATGCCTCGGACAAGCTGGCCAGCGAGTTCTATCTGGACTTCTACCGCCGCCAGCACGCGCTGGAGCCGGCGGTGTTCCGGTTCTTCAACATCTACGGCCCGCGCCAGGATCCGTCGTCGCCCTATTCCGGAGTCATCAGCATCTTCAGCGAGCGGGCGCAGAAAGGCCTGCCGATCACTGTGTTCGGCGATGGCGAGCAAACCCGGGATTTTGTCTACGTCGAAGACCTGGTGGACCTGCTGGTGCAGGCCATCGAAACACCTGAGGTGCAAGTGGGCGCGGTGAACGTCGGCTGGAACCAGGCCACGACCCTCAAGCAATTGCTCCAGGCCCTGGCCGCGGTAGTGGGCGATCTGCCGCCGATCGGCTACGGCCCGGCGCGCTCCGGCGACATCCGCCATTCCCGGGCTGACAATCGTCGGTTGTTGGCGCGCTTCAGCTTGCCACAACAAACGCCGATGAGTGTGGGGTTGGCGCGCTTGTTGGGGCGCTGAATTTTCAGCCACCCCAAACCTGATGTGGGAGCGAGCCTGCTCGCGATAGCGGTAGGTCAGTCAACATGATTGCTGGCTGATCCACCGTAATCGCGAGCAGGCTCGCTCCCACAGGGATTTGCGTACCTTTAAGTTCGCGTCAGAACTTGTAACCCAACCCCACCATGTAGATCCAAGGGTCCACATCGACATTCACCTTGGCCCGGGTTCCGCTGGCCACGGCGTTGTTGTCCACATAGGCGGTGGTGTCGATGTCGATGTAGCGAATCTGGCCGTTGACCATGATGTTGTCGGTCAGCATGTAGTCGGCGCCCACTTGCCACGCCATGCCCCAACTGTTGCTCGCCCGGAAGTTGCTGAAGCCGTTGGCGCTGGCTTCGCTGCCGACGTGTTCATCGTAGATCCAGGTGTAGTTGATGCCGGCACCGACGTAAGGCTGGAAGGCCGACTTGGCGTCGAGCGGGTAGTAGACCAGGCTCAGGGTCGGCGGCAGGTGCTTGAGGCTACCGAGCTTGTTGTTGGCCGCGCCCAGAGCGGTGCCTTTGATCTTCACATCGTGCTCGAACGGAGACGCCGCCAGCAGTTCGATGCCCAGGTTGTTGGTGATCATGTAGGCGAAGTTCAGGCCTAGCTGGGTGTCGCTGCTCATGGTTGCCTTGCCGCCCAGGTCGGCACCGGCCAGTGGGCCACGGTCGACCTTGACGCTGGAGCTGTCGGCTTCCGGATTGACGGTGATGGCGCCGGCGCGAACGATGATGTCGCCAGCCGTATGAGCCTGGGCGAGCGGAGAGGTGAGGGCAAGGGCGACGAGGGAAGCGCTGAGCAGAGACTTTTGCATGGGGGCTCCAGAGGGCATCTAAAATTGATGTCCCATGGTACGGAGCGCTCTAGGCCGGTCTTTTGACTCAGCTCAATGAGTTTGGGTCTATTAATTGACTCAGCTCAATAAAATGATGAAGCGTAAATTTCGAGAGCCCCTTCGCGAGCAAGCTATCTCACAGGCAACACATCACTAGCGGATTCACTCCGGCAGTTCATACACATAAATCTTCTGCGCCTGCATCTGATACCCGGCATCGGCCAACTCACTGGTGGACGGCTTGACTTGCATCGGCCCTTCGACCCAGTACGGTTGGTACAACTCGTCGAGCTTGACCCCGATTTCGCTTTTCACATGCACGATCTGATTCGACGGCGGCGGCGGTACATGGATGCAGGCGCCGAAATACGGCACCAGCAAAAAGTCCGTGGTGCGGCCTTCCTCGCTGACTTCCAGCGGCACGATATAACCCGGCAAACGAATCTGCTGGCCGTCGAGTTCCTTGACCACCGGCGCGTTGGGCAAGTCCTGCTTGGCCGCCGGGGCTGCTTCTGCGGCCAGGGCATCGCTCATCTGCGACAGGTCGTGCAGCGGCGTCATGTTCGGCACTTCCGGCGGTGCGTCCGGCGGGATCATTTCCGACCAGGCCAGGTCCCTCGGTTCGGCCGCCCACAGTGGCAGGGCGACCGTCATCAACAGCGCAAGCAAAGCGCGGGGCATCTTCAACGTCCTCATAAGCGGATCGACAGGCCATCGGCCAACGATTGGCGATAGGCGCGCCAGGCCGGCACGCTGCCCATCAGCAGAGCGGCGAGCAGAATGCCAGCCATCAGCGTCCATTCATATTCGCTTGGCCAGGCCAATGGCAGATACAAACCGTAGGCCGACTGCACATAACCCTGCGCGGCGGCGATGCTGATGTACAGCAGGGCCAGCCCGGCGGCCACCCCGGCCAGCGCCAGGGCGAAGGCTTCGAGCACCAGCAGGGTTGCGATGTGCCACGGCCGCGCGCCCACCGAGCGCAGGATCGCCATCTCCCGACGCCGCTCGTTGAGGCTGGTGAGGATCGCCGTGAGCATGCCAATCAGACCGGTCAGCACCACGAACAGCGAAATCACGAACAGGGCTTTTTCCGCCGTGCCCATCAGGCTCCATAACTCCTGCAACGCCACACCGGGCAGGATCGCCAGCAGCGGCTCGCCGCGGAACTCGTTGATCTGGCGCTGCAAGGCGAAGGTGGAAATCTTGCTGTTGAGGCCGAGCATGAACGCGGTGATCGCCTTGGGCGTCAGGTCCATGTTGCGGGCCTGGTCAGCGCTGATGCGGCCCTTGCCCTGGGCCGGTACGCCGTTTTTCCAGTCGATGTGGATCGCTTCCATGCCGCCGAGGCTAATGTGCAGCGTGCGGTCCACCGGGGTGCCGGTGCGCTTGAGAATACCGACCACGGTGAAGGGCTTGTCATCGTGCTTGACCAGGCTGACCAACGCCACACCGTGGGCCAGCACCAGTTTGTCGCCCAGCTTGTAATGCAGCGCCTCGGCCACTTCGGCGCCGAGCACCACTTCGAATGGATCGGTGGCGAAGGCCCGGCCCTCGGCCAGCGCCAGGTGTTGCCGGCGACCGTATTGGTAATGCTCGAAGTAGGCCTCGGTGGTGCCCATCACGCGGTAACCGCGATGGGAATCGCCCAGGGACATGGGGATCGCCCACTTCACTTTCGGGTTGCTGGCGAACTGCTCGAAGCTGTCCCAGCGAATGTTGTTAGTGGCGTTGCCGATGCGAAACACCGAATACAGCAGCAGATTCACCGAACCTGAGCGAGCACCGACGATCAGATCGGTGCCGCTGATGGTGCTGGCGAAACTGGCCCGCGCCTCGGTGCGTACCCGCTCTACCGCCAGCAGCAGGCACACCGAAAGAGCGATGGCGAATGCGGTGAGGATCGCGGTGAAACGGCGGTTCGCCAGGCTGGCCATGGCAAGACGGAACAAATACATCTCAGACCTCGAGTGGCGTGGCGGCGCGATTGAGATCGGCCAGCGAGAGGTTGCGGTCGAACAGCGGCGCCAGGCTCTGGTCATGGCTGACGAACAGCAGGCTCGATCCGGCCTCGCGGCATTCAGCGAACAGCAGCCGCAGGAAGTTTTCCCGGGCGTCGTAGTCCAGGGCGGAGGTGGGCTCGTCGGCGATCACTAATTCTGGTTGTCCGATCAACGCCCGGGCGGCGGCGACCCGTTGCTGCTGGCCGATGGACAGTGAGTCGGCGCGGCGCCCAAGCAGATTCGTGTCGGTCAAGCCCAGGTGCGCCAGCAGCGTGGCGGCGGCTTGATCGACGCTGCCGTGACGCTGAATCGCCCGTTGTGCACGAAGTTTTGAGAAGTGGCAGGGCAGTTCAACGTTCTCGCGTACCGAGAGAAATGGCAGCAGGTTGAATTGCTGGAAGATGTAGCCTGTGTGGTCGACGCGAAAGCGGTCGCGGCTGCCAGCGCCCAGTTCGGTAAGTTCATGGCCAAGCAGGCGAATGCTGCCACGATCCGGTGTCTGCACGCCGCCCAGCAGCCCCAGCAACGTGGTTTTGCCGCTACCACTGGGGCCTTTGAGAAACAGCGTCTCCCCGGCCTCCAGGCGAAAGGCCGGGATATCCAGCAAGGGTGGATGTCCGGGCCAACTGAAGCCCAGGTCGGACAGTTCGATGAGTGCTTGAGTCATGTTTGCGGGTTCAAAAGATGAATACCTGTGGAATACCGGTGGGAGCGAAGCTTGCTCGCGATGAGGCCGTCACATTCAACTTGGGTGTCGACAGTCGAACCGCCATCGCGAGCAAGCTTTGCTCTCACCAGGCTCGCTCTCACATGGGGTTTTGCGGTCAATCAGAATTTCAGCGTGGGTGCCTTGGCCGTTACTTCCACGCCTTGCTGGCCGCTTGGGCTGATCAGTTGTACCTGAATTTTCTGGGTGGCCGGGAAGGTTTTGAACAGGGTCGCCAAGTCCAGGTTTTTCAACGCGCCCGGGGCGGCGCAGGTGAACTGGTAGTGAGCATGGATTTCACTGTGCTCGCCGTGGTGTTCGTCGCCATGCTCATCCTCGTCATGGTCATCGTGGGCCGGTGCGTTGCCAAACAGCGGACTCTCCAGTTCCTGCTGGGCCACGGTGCATTTGGCGGCGGCGGGCAGGCTGAACAGCGCCAGCGGCTTGTCCAGTTGCGCACGAACGGCGGCGACTTTGGCCTTGTCGGCATCGCTGGTGGCGGCGTGTTCGAAGCCCACCAGGTTCATCGCCGGGCTTTCCAGTTCCAGTTCCAGGGTCTGGCCGTCCAGAGCGGCGTTCAGTCGGCCGACACCGTGCTCATGGGCACCGAGGCTGCCATGCTCGTGATTATGGTCGTGATCATGCTCGACAGCCGCGTGAGCGACGGCCAATGGCAACAGGGCGAACGGCAGGGCGAGAAGCAGACGACGCATGATGAGTCTCCGAAAAGGTTATGTAATCTTATAACGAAAGTGCGGAGAGTTTGACCGCCCGCTTGGCGTCGCGCAAGGCCCATGGGAGCATGGGCACATGAAATTTTCAGGAGTACGGTGATGTTGCGGATACGCGGAACCGTCGGTGATTGGCCGGTGGACTTGTCGATCGACATGGATGAGAGCGACTGGGCGCAGCTCGGCGCGCAGTTGCAAACGGTCAAGCCCGATAACACGGCGACGCCTGCGACCAGGTCGGTCAATCAGGACGATGCCTTGTGGCAGATCGCCAGGGAGCTGCTGCGCAAGGCCGGGCAATTGAGCGGTCCGGACCTGCTGGAGCAGCTCGAAGGCCTGACTGGCAGCGCCCCGGCCGGCAAACGCCTGTTGGTGCGCTTGCGCCATAGCCCGGACGTAAAAGTCATCAGCGGCGGCGACACACCGCTCTATAGCTGGCACGAAACCGCGTAGGAACTGACGAGCGAACCGAGGCTGCGATCTTTACCCCTGACGCTTGAGTTTCAAGCGAAAGATCAAAAGATCGTCCGAGCGCGGCCCGAGCCTTCGGCAGCTCCTACCGGTAGGCGTCAGTACAACGCCGCGAACAGCTTGCGGCGATAGGTCGTCACCAGCGGATGATCGTTGCCCAACAATTCGAACACTTGCAGCAAGGTCTTGTGGGGCAGGCCTTCGCTGTAGCTGCGGTTGCGGATGAACAGCTTGAGCAGCGCATCGAGGGCCGGTTCGTACTGCTGGCGGGCCAATTGCTGGATTGCCAGTTGATACACCGCTTCGTCGTCCTGCGGGTCTTTCGCCAGGCGGGCCTTGAGATCGGCGGCGTCCGGCAGATCCTTGGCCAGGCCGAGGAACTGGATTTGCGCCTTGGCGCCGGCCAGTGCGGCCTTGTGCTCGTCGCTTTTCACCGCGTCGAGCACGGTCTGCGCTTCAGTCAGCTCGCCGCGTTCGGTCAGGCAGCGGGCATACAGGATCAAGGCCTTGGCGTTGGTATTGTCTTCCCCCAGCAGCGCAGTGAGCACCGCTTCGGCATCAGCGAAGCGACCCTCGTCGAACAGCGCCTGGGCCTGTTCAAACGGGTCGGCGGCGGCCGGAGGCGGCATCTGTACATGCGGTTCGAGCATCGCCCGCACGGCGGACTCCGGTTGGGCTCCGGCGAAACCGTCGACGGGCTGGCCGTCCTTGAACAGCACCACGGTAGGCAAGCTGCGAATGCCGAAGCGGGCGACGATGTCTTGCTCGATGTCGCAGTTGACCTTGGCCAGCAGCAGTTCGCCTTGATAGCTCTCGGCGATGCCCTGCAACATCGGCATCAGCGCCTTGCACGGCGCGCACCACTCGGCCCAGAAATCCACCAGCACCGGTTTGTGAAAAGAGTTGGCGATCACCGACTGGTCGAAATCGGCGGTGGTGGCGTCGAAGATGTACGGGGTGTCCTGGGTCATGGGGAATCTCGTAGAACGCTTGAATGGGGCAACTATAAGGCTTGGTGGGGGGTGGCTGAAAGCGGCGAGGCCTTTCGTCTTGTGGTGTCTGATAGGACGCTTTCGCGAGCAAGCCCGCTCCCACATGGGATCTACGGTGTACACGAGTTTTGTATCCACAGAAGATCGACTGTGGGAGCGAGCCTGCTCGCGAAGCTTTTATCTAGTCGCGCCGCGCGTGGTACAGGCTCACATGCCGAAACTCTTCGGGCTCGGCCAGATCTGGCAAGGTCATGGCCTCGAGCATTTCGATGCGCCGATAAAGCGGATGCTGGAAATCCCGCACCCGGGAGTCGGCTACCAGAGCCTCGCGGCCGCGACTGAGAAACTGGTCGAGCAACGGTAGATTGGCGCGGTCGTAAAGCACATCCGCGACCAGGATCAGGTCGAAGCGATCGTCCTCGGCGAAAAAATCCTCCGAGTACCCAAGCTCTACGCCATTGAGCAGGGCATTGGCCTGGCACGCAGCAAGCGCCAGAGGATCCAGATCACAGGCCACCACCTCAAGCGCCCCGGCCTTGAGCGCCGCGATACCCGCGACGCCGGAACCGGCGCCGAAGTCCAGCACTCGCTTGCCTTCGACCCAATGTGGCTGTTCAACCAGATAGCGTGCCATCGCCAGGCCGCTGGCCCAGCAAAAGCTCCAGTAAGGTGGCTCGTGGAGAATGCGCCGGGTTTCTTCCGGGCTGAAAGCACGGTCCATGTTATCGCCGTCGATCAGCCACAATTTCAGCTCAGTACCGGGCAGCGGGCAGGCCACCAAGTGCGCGTCTCCAAGCAACTGGCCCAACGCGTGTTGCAGGTCTTGCGGTGAATTCATGGCGCTTTGACAAATTGCAGCGCGCCCAGCGCCTGAGTGGTCGGCTGGCTGATGCGTTGCTCCGGCAAATGCAGGATCAACTGACCCGACTGACTGGCGCGGCCGCGCAGTTCCACACGGGCGCCAACCGGGAAGGCTTCGGGGTTGAAACGCAGGCGAAAGGGCAGGGCCTGGTTATTGCCGATCAGGCTGGAGCTGGCGAGCAATTGCTGCGGGCGGTCCTTGTCGTCGATCACCAGCAGCGCCAGTTCGACCTCAGCCCCGGCCGGTATTCCCTGCAGAGTGCCGCTCAGTTCCCGCTGGTGCGCCGGCAGCGGACCCAGTTCGGCGGCCTGGCGGGCTTTTTCTTGGGCCTGTTTGGGCGCAGGGGGCTTTGCCGGGGCGGGGGCGTCGGGTTGGGGGGTGTCGCTGCTGCACGCCATCAGCAGGCTGAACAGACTGAGCAAAACGAGTGATCGTAGCGACATGTGTGGCTCCAGCAAGGTGAATTCCATGGATCTGACGGTAAGCCCGTCTGTATACCGTAAACCCTATGGCTTGTCTTGCCAGTGGGATGCGCTACCATGGCCCTCCCTTTTTTTGTTGCCTGCCACCATGCACTGTCCCTTCTGCGGTGCCAACGACACCAAGGTCATCGACTCGCGACTGGTCGCCGAGGGCGAACAGGTCCGCCGCCGGCGCGAATGCCTGGCCTGCGGCGAGCGTTTCACGACGTTCGAGACCGCTGAACTGGTGTTGCCGCGCCTGATCAAAACCGACGGCAGCCGTCAGCCGTTCGACGAAGAAAAACTGCGCGCGGGCATGCAGCGCGCCCTGGAAAAACGCCCGGTGAGCGTCGAACGCCTGGAGGCGGCGCTGGTGCACATCAAGCACAAGCTGCGGGCCACTGGCGAACGCGAGGTTAAATCCCTGGTGGTCGGTGAGCTGGTGATGGCCGAGCTGCAGAAGCTCGATGAAGTCGCCTACATCCGCTTCGCCTCGGTATACCGCCGTTTCCAGGACCTGAACGAATTTCGCGAAGAAATCGACCGCCTGGCCCGCGAACCGGTGAAAGAATGACCAGCCCGATGCAGCAGGCCGTCCTTGACGCCCAGTACATGGCCCGTGCCCTGGAACTGGCGCGGCGCGGTCACTACACCACGCACCCCAATCCCCGGGTAGGTTGCGTGATCGTGCGCGACGATCAGATTGTTGGCGAAGGCTGGCACATTCGTGCCGGCGAACCCCATGCCGAAGTCCATGCCCTGCGCGCCGCCGGTGAACAGGCCCGGGGCGCCACGGCTTACGTGACCCTCGAACCCTGCAGCCACCACGGGCGCACGCCGCCCTGCGCCGATGCGTTGGTCAATGCCGGTGTGGCGCGAGTGGTGGCGGCGATGCAGGACCCGAACCCGGAAGTGGCCGGTCGCGGCTTGCAACGCCTGAGGCAGGCCGGGATCGCCACCCAAAGCGGTGTGCTGGAGGGCGAGGCGCGCCAGCTCAACCAAGGTTTCCTTAAGCGTATGGAGCACGGCTTGCCGTTCGTGCGGGTCAAGCTCGCCATGAGCCTCGATGGCCGTACCGCCATGGAAAGTGGTGAAAGCCAATGGATTACCGGTCCCGCCGCACGTTCGGCGGTGCAACGCCTGCGCGCCCAGGCCAGTGTGGTGCTGACCGGTGCCGATACGGTGCTGGCCGACAACGCCCGGCTGACCGTGCGCGCCGATGAACTCGGGCTGGATGCGCAGCAGACCGCGCTGATCATGAGTCGCCCGCCGTTGCGGGTACTGGTGGACGGTCGTCTGCGCGTGCCGTTGGACGCACCTTTCTTCAAGGCCGGCCCGGCGCTGGTCGCTACCTGCATGGCGGTGGAAGAACAATACGCCAACGGTCCTGAATGCATGATCGTGGCGGGCGCCGATGGCCAGGTCGACTTGCATCGCCTGCTGGTGGAACTGGCGGCCCGTGACGTCAATGAAGTGCTGGTGGAGGCCGGTCCGCGTCTGGCAGGGGCGTTCGCCCGGCAGGGGCTGGTGGATGAATTCCAGATTTTCATCGCCGGCAAGTTCCTCGGATCTTCCGCGCGGCCGCTACTGGACTGGCCGCTGGCGCAGATGAAAGATGCCCCGGAACTGAAAATTACCGAAATTCGCGCCGTGGGCGATGACTGGCGAGTCATTGCCATTCCCGTTTCCCCGGCCCGCGTATAATTCCCGGCTTTCGCTCAAGCGGCGGCCCGTTCTCGAGGAGGACTCCATGTTTACCGGCATCATCGAATCCATCGGCAGCATCCGTGCACTGACCCCCAAGGGCGGCGATGTGCGGGTCCATGTCGAAACCGGCAAGCTCGACCTGAGCGACGTCAAACTGGGCGACAGCATCGCGGTAAACGGCGTGTGCCTGACCGCCGTCGAACTGCCGGGCAATGGTTTCCTGGCGGACGTCAGCCGCGAAACCCTCGACTGCACCGCCATGAATGATCTCAAGAGCGGCAGCCCGGTCAACCTGGAAAAAGCCCTGACCCCCACCACTCGCTTGGGCGGGCACCTGGTCAGCGGCCATGTGGACGGCGTCGGCGAAGTGGTTTCGCGCAGCGATAACGCCCGGGCCGTGGAGTTTCGCATCCGCGCCCCGAAGGAGCTGGCCAAGTACATTGCCCATAAAGGCTCGATCACCGTCGATGGCACCAGTCTGACGGTCAATGCGGTGGATGGCGCCGAGTTCCTGCTGACGATCATTCCGCATACCCTGAGCGAAACCATCATGGCCTCATACCGGCCTGGGCGCCGGGTCAACCTGGAAGTCGACTTGCTGGCCCGTTACCTGGAGCGCCTGCTGTTGGGCGACAAGGCCGCAGAGCCTGCAGCGGGTAACATCACTGAAAGTTTTCTGGCCGCCAACGGCTACCTCAAATCCTGACCCAAGGGGGTGCCGCGTGGCGCTCAATAGCATCGAAGAGCTGGTTGAAGACATCCGCCAAGGCAAGATGGTCATCCTCATGGATGACGAAGACCGCGAGAATGAAGGCGACCTGATCATGGCCGCCGAGTGCTGCAAGGCCGAGCACATCAACTTCATGGCCAAGCATGCCCGTGGCCTGATCTGCATGCCCATGACCCGTGAACGCTGCGAGCTCTTGAAGCTGCCGCTGATGGCGCCGCGCAATGGCTCCGGCTTTGGCACCAAGTTCACCGTGTCCATCGAGGCCGCCGAGGGCGTGACCACCGGTATCTCCGCTGCTGACCGTGCCCGCACCGTGCAGGCCGCCGCCGCGAAAGACGCCAAGGCCGAAGACATTGTCAGCCCCGGTCACATCTTCCCGCTGATGGCCCAGGCCGGCGGCACTCTGGCCCGTGCCGGCCACACCGAAGCAGCGTGCGACCTGGCGCGCATGGCCGGTTTCGAGGCCAGCGGCGTGATCTGCGAAGTCATGAACGACGACGGCACCATGTCTCGTCGCGCGGAACTGGAAGCCTTTGCCGCCGAACACAACATCAAGATCGGCACCATCGCCGACTTGATCCACTACCGGATGATCCACGAACGTACCGTTCAGCGGATTGCCGAGCAGCCGCTGGACAGCGAACTGGGCCAGTTCAACCTGGTGACCTACCGCGACTCGGTGGAAGGTGACGTGCACATGGCACTGACCCTGGGCACCGTATGCGCCGAAGAACCGACCCTGGTTCGGGTGCATAACATGGACCCGCTGCGCGACTTGCTGATGGTCAAGCAGCCCGGTCGCTGGAGCCTGCGCGCCGCCATGGCTGCGGTGGCCGAGGCCGGCAGCGGCGTGGTGCTGCTGCTCGGCCACCCCCTCGATGGCGACGTGTTGCTGGCGCACATCCGGGAAACCGGTGATAACACCGCCGTGAAAAAACCGACCACCTACAGCATCGTCGGCGCCGGTTCGCAGATCCTGCGGGACCTGGGCGTGCGAAAAATGCGCCTGATGAGCGCACCAATGAAATTTAATGCGATATCCGGTTTCGACCTGGAAGTTGTAGAATACGTGCCCTCCGAATAATGGCCCGGAGATTTCGGCATTGTTGTTCAGACTTGTCAGATTATTGTGGCGAGGGGATTTATCCCCGCTGGACTGCGCAGCAGTCCCAAAAAAAGGGTTGCTTCGCAGCCCCACGGGGATAAATCCCCTCACCACAAAAGATGTGCAAGTGAATGGCAGTCCGGGATTTGCGGTGCAGTATTCGTGGCTAATATCACTGAAGGAGCGCGTATTCGAACGCGCTCTGGCTCTTTAAGAGATCTGACGAATGACCCTGAAGACCATCGAAGGTACCTTCATCGCCCCTCAAGGCCGCTACGCTCTGGTAGTGGGCCGTTTCAACAGCTTTGTGGTTGAGAGCCTGGTTGGCGGTGCAGTCGATGCCCTGGTTCGCCATGGCGTGAGCGAAAGCGACATCACCATCATCCGTGCGCCTGGCGCCTTCGAAATTCCGCTGGTTGCGCAGAAAGTCGCTCAAAAGGGCGAATATGCGGCGATCATCGCTCTGGGCGCGGTCATTCGTGGCGGTACTCCGCACTTCGAATACGTGGCCGGCGAATGCACCAAGGGCCTGGCCCAGGTGTCCATGGAGTTCGGCGTACCGGTCGCCTTCGGCGTGCTGACTGTTGATTCCATCGAGCAAGCCATTGAACGTTCCGGCACCAAGGCCGGTAACAAAGGCGCCGAAGCGGCCCTGTCCGCCCTGGAAATGGTCAGCCTGCTGGCGCAGTTGGAGGCCAAGTGATTAGCGACGAAAGCGATCGTTTCAACCCGCGCGATCCCAAGCCAGCCGATGCCGGCAAGCCTTCGAAGAGCGTCAAGCGTCGCGAAGCCCGTCAGCTCGCGACCCAGGCGCTGTATCAATGGCACATGGCCAAGCAATCGCTGAACGAGATCGAAGCGCAGTTTCGGGTCGACAACGATTTCAGTGACGTTGATGGCGCGTATTTCCGCGAGATCCTGCACGGCGTACCGGCCCACAAGACCGAGATCGACATTGCCCTGGCGCCTTGCCTGGACCTGACCATCGAAGAGCTGGACCCGGTTGAACTGGCGGTGTTGCGCTTGTCGACCTGGGAGCTGATGCAGCGCGTCGATGTTCCGTACCGCGTAGTGATCAACGAAGGGATCGAGCTGGCGAAAGTCTTCGGATCCACCGATGGGCACAAATTCGTCAACGGTGTACTCGATAAACTGGCCCCGCGTCTGCGTGAAGCTGAAGTGAAGGCGTTCAAGCGCTGATTGGCGCTTGCAGCGACTATGGGTGAATTTGAGCTGATCCATCATTACTTCGCCGCCGCGTCTTGCGCGCAGGGCGGCGAGGGCGTTGCGCTCGGGATCGGCGACGACTGCGCCTTGCTGGCCGTTCCTCCCGGGGAGCAGCTGGCGGTGTCCACCGATACCCTTGTGGCCGGTGTGCATTTTCCTGATCCCTGCGACCCGTTCCTGCTCGGCCAGCGCTCGCTGGCCGTGGCGGTCAGTGACCTGGCCGCCATGGGCGCGACTCCTTTTGCATTTACCCTGGCCCTGACTTTGCCGACGGTGACCGCCGATTGGTTGCAAGCCTATGCCCGCGGTTTAAACCAGATGGCCCGGGCGTGTGATGTCGCGCTGGTGGGCGGTGATACTACGCGTGGGCCGCTGAGCATGACCCTGACCGTGTTCGGTCGCGTGCCGTCCGGCCAGGCCCTGACTCGCGGCGGCGCGCAACCCGGTGATTGGTTATGTGTCGGCGGCGAGCTGGGCAATGCCGCTGGCGCATTGCCGCTCGTCCTGGGTCAGCGTACCGTCGAACCTGATATCGCCGAGCCGCTGCTGGCGCATTATTGGTCGCCACGTCCGCAGACCGACCTCGGTCTGGCACTGCGGGGCAAGGCTAGTGCGGCGATGGATATCTCCGATGGCCTGCTGGCCGATTGCGGGCATATCGCCCTGGCGTCCGGTGTGGCGTTACACGTTGAACGCGACCGCTTGCCACTGTCCAAGGCTTTGGTAACGTTTCTGGGCCGCGCGAATGCTGCGCACGCCGCATTGAGCGGTGGTGACGATTACGTGCTGCTGTTCACCTTGCCACCTGTTCGACTGGTGGCGTTGCAGGCCGAAGGCTGGCCGATCCACGTGATCGGCCGCGTCGTGGCCGGGCAAGGTGTCGTGCTGCTCGACGGCGATGGGCACGACATCACCCCGCAAATCCGGGGCTATCAACATTTTCGGGAGACACCGTGACAGATCATCCCAACCAGGTCCCGGCAGAATTCGTTCCGCCCTCGGTCTGGCGCAATCCCTGGCACTTCCTGGCGTTTGGCTTCGGTTCGGGCACTTTACCTAAAGCTCCGGGCACCTGGGGTTCGCTGGTTGCGCTACCCTTTATACCGTTGTGGCAAATGTTGCCGGACTGGGGCTATTGGCTGATGCTTGGCATCACCATGCTGTTCGGCTTCTGGCTGTGCGGCAAGGTGGCAGATGACCTGCGGGTGCATGATCATGAGGGTATCGTCTGGGACGAAATGGTCGGCATGTGGATCACCCTGTGGCTGGTGCCTGAGGGATGGTATTGGCTGTTGGCGGGTTTTCTGATGTTCCGCTTCTTCGATATCCTCAAGCCTTGGCCGATCCGCTGGATCGACCGGAAGGTGCATGGAGGCGTAGGCATCATGCTTGACGATGTATTGGCCGGGGTTTTTGCCTGGCTGGCTATGCAAGGATTGGTGTGGTGTTTCACCTGAGGGATTCAGGCATGGGCGCAAGCCGCGCACTGTTACTGTTGTTGTGTCTGGGGATCTGCTTCGGCGCGCGGGCGGCCGAGCCGACGACGCTGCCCGGCAAGGTGCGCGCGGCCAGCGAGGAATGGGTGGATTACTCCCAGGCTGACGGCAAGGGCATGGCGTGGGACATTTTGCGCGAGGTGTTCGAGCCAGCAGGCGTGAGGCTGGAAACCCGCAGCGTGCCGTACACCCGTTCAATCGGGCTGGTGCAGCGCGGTGAAGTCGATGTACAGGTCGGTGCTTATCTCGATGAGTCGGAAGGGGTGCTTTATCCCCAATGGCACTACGATGTGGACCACATCTATGCCTTGGGGCTGGCCTCCAAACCGTCTCCTACATTGGCGACGGTCGGCAACTATCGGCTGGTATGGATGCGTGGCTATGAATACGACAGCTACCTGCCAGGTATCCGCAGTTTCAACGAAATTCACCGCGCAGTAGGTATCCTGCCGATGCTGGTCCATGATCGGGCTGATTTTTATATCGATGCGTTGACGGAGATCGAGGACTTACTGGCCAAGTCTGAGAATCCCCAGCAATTCAAGCTTTCATCGTTGATCAACCTGCCGCTTTACCTGGGCTTTGCCGACACCGAAAACGGTCGGGTGCTACGGGACCTGTTTGACCGGCGCATGACGGAGCTGGTGAAGAACGGTCGACTGAAGCCGATTTTTGAACGCTGGAAACAACCCTATCCTTTCGATGAAAACGGCAAACCGGCGAAGCCGTAATCAATCTTTTCGATGTTTATGGCCGATAATTCAGCCTGAGCGTCGGTCGGGACGTGCTGTTACAATGCTCGCCTCTGCGAATCTCCAGTAATAGATCAGGAGCACACCGGTGCCTGTCGTTTTTGTTGCCGCTTCCAAGCTGCCAACGCCCTTTGCGCAATTCACCATGCATGGTTTTCTCGATGAAGCCACCGGCCGCGAGCACGTTGTGCTGAGCCTGGGTGATTTCGCCGACGGAGCCCCGGTACTGGGCCGCCTGCACTCCGAATGCCTAACGGGCGATGCCTTGTTCAGCCAGCGCTGCGATTGCGGTTCGCAACTTGAAGCCGCGCTGCAGGCCATTGCCCGCGAAGGCCGCGGCGTGCTGCTTTACCTGCGCCAGGAAGGTCGCGGCATTGGCTTGTTGAACAAGATTCGCGCCTATGAGCTGCAAGATGGCGGCGCCGATACCGTCGAAGCCAACGAACGCCTGGGGTTTGCCGCCGACCTGCGTGACTACAGCATCTGCCTGCCGATGCTCGAGCATCTGGGCATCAAGTCGTTGCGCTTGATGACCAACAACCCGCGCAAGGTCAAGGCGATGACCGATATGGGCATCGTGGTGGCCGAGCGCGTGCCGCTGCACACCGGCCACAACCCCCACAACAAACTTTACCTGGCGACCAAGGCCAGCAAGCTCGACCACATGATGGGTAACGAGCACCAGGGCGAGGTCGACCGGGCGTGACGCGCGGTCAGGTCCGGCGGCGACTGTCCGTCAGTTGGTGGCAATACCTGGCTTTGGCCTTGCTGCCACTGTTTGTGATCAATGCGGTATTTGGCCAGGGTGAAGCGATTCTGCCGGTGCTGGCGATGCCACTGTTCATCGCTGGCGTGGCATCGATGTTTGTCAGCCTGCGTTTCTTTGGCGCTTACAAACACGCCTTGATCGCCACCCAAAAAGCCCTCGACACCCCCGAAGAGCCTCAAGCCTGGATCGCCCTGGCAGCCCGGCGGCGTGTGGCCTTTCTCGCTGCGTGCCTGCCGGCATGGATCGGCGCCCTGGCGGTGTTCGTGGGGCTGGAGGCGGTGCCGCTGATGCTGCTGGCGTTGTCCACGGCGGTATTGTTCTACCTGTATCGCATCCCGCGTCAGCTCGGTTGATGACCCGCTGGCTGGCGGTCCTGCTGTTGGCCGTCAGCGCCTCGACGATGGCGGCCCAGCGTGTGGTCAGCCTGGCTCCTTCTTTGTCTGAAATCGTGGCTGAGCTGGATTCCGCCGACCTGCTGGTGGGCGTGCTGGATGGCGGCGATCGGCCCTTGGCGTTGAAAGACCTGCCTTCTGTGGGCCGTTATGGGCAATTGGATATGGAGCGCTTGCTCAGTCTCAGGCCCGATCTGCTCCTGCTCTGGCCGGGCAGCGTTGGCAACGCCCAACGCCAGCAGCTCAAGGGGTTGAAGATTCCCGTCTACGTTGCCGAGCCCCACAGTCTCGACCAACTCATCACCCAAATTGAAGACATCGCCACGCAACTCGGCCGTCCGGAACGGGGTGTGAAGCGAGCAGCGCAGTTGCGCGGGCGCCTTGAGGCGTTGCGTCAGCGCTACCGGCGTGACACGCCGTTGCCGGTGTTCTATCAGGTCTGGGACCGGCCGCTGTACACCGTTGGCGGCGAACAGATCATCAGCGATGCGTTGGCGGTTTGCGGGGCGCGCAGTGTGTTTGCCGACCTCACCCTACCGGCACCGCAGGTGAGCGTTGAGTCAGTGTTGCAGCGCAATCCGCAGATCATCCTGGCCACGGACCAGGCCCAGCTCGACGCCTGGAAAGCCTGGCCGCAGTTGGCGGCGGTGGCGCAGGAACGGTTGTTGTTAGTCACTGACAAGGGGCTGGAACGGCCCAGTGGGCAGATGATCGAGGCGACGGCGCGGTTGTGCGGGCTAATTGCGCCGGACAGATAAACCGCGGCACCTCCAATCGCGAGCAGGCTCGCTCCCACAGGGGTGTGCATTGCAACTGTGGGCGAGCCTGCTCGCGAGATGAGGTCAGTCCCGGCACCACAATCTCTGGATCAGAGCTCCGGCGTCCAGGTCACCCCAAACAACCAGGCCCGGCCTTCCTCACGATACCCATACTGCCCACCTTCATGGCTATACAGTGCCCGGCTATAGCCCTTGTCCAGCAGGTTATCGACCTTCATCTCCAGCTTCACCTCGCGGTTCAACGCCCAACTGCCGCGCAACCCGAGCAGTGCATATCCGCCCAGGGCATTGCGGTTGTTTTCATCGTCGTAGCTGTTGCTCACTGCTTGCCAGGTGGCGCCCAGGCTCAAACGGTCAAATTGGCGGTCCAGGTCCAGGCTCAAGGTCCGGCGGGCGCGCCGGGCCAGGGTGTGGCCGCTGTCACGGTCCCGTGGGTCGATGATGGCCAGGCCCAGATTGCTCTGCCAGCCGAATAACTCCTGGCTCAGGGCTGCTTCGAAACCGTTGATTCGCGCCGAGGCGACGTTTTGTGGGCGTGAGTTGCTGCCAAAGATGATCGCGTCTTCCAGGTCCGTGCGGTACAGCGAAGCTTCCAGGCGGGCGCTATCGCTCAGTTGGTTGCGCCATTGCAGTTCGTAGCTTTTGGCGGTTTCCGGCGCGAGGTCCGGGTTGCTGAAATCCGGGTAGTACAGGTCGTTGAAGGTCGGTGCGCGGAAGCTTTCGCTGTAGGTCAGCAGCACATCATTGTCCGGATTCACCGGCAGGGTGAACGTGCCGCTCCAGCTATTCCGGGCACCGAACTGCTGGTTCTGGTCGCGCCGCACGCCCAGTTCGGTGGAGAACGTTTCGCCCCGGAAGCGATGCTGGATAAACGCTGCACGGTTCCAGCGGCTGTCTTCGTCATACGGTGTGCTGCTGTTGATCCGATCCTCATACCAATCACCACCGACGATCAGGCTGTTGCGATCGTCCAGCGTCACATCGTTCTGCCAGGTCAGCGAGTCGCGGTAGGTGTTGAACACTTCCCGGACATCGCTGAGCTTGTCGAAGGTTTTTTCGCGGTTCTCGCTGTGGCCCAGTTCCAGACGCGATTTCCACGCCTCGTTGATGCGTCCATCGACATAAGTGCTAAAACTGCTCACCGCGAAGTCACTGTAGGGCTGCTGGGGCAGCGACTCGAAGGTGTTCGGGTCGAAGCGGCCGAACGGGTTGTCGTATTCGCTTTTGCCGCGGTTATCCAGCAGGTTCAGGCCGACTTCCAAGTCATCGTTGAACCCATGGCTCAGGCTCAGGCTCAAGGACTGGTTGCGGTTGGCATCAAGGTCCCGGTCGCTGGCGTAGGACTCATGGGTGCGATTGGTTCCGTCGCTTTCATCCAGGCTGGCGCCGAGGTTGAAGCGTGTCCGATCATCACCGCCGGACAGCCCCAGGCTGCGCTCCCAGGTCTGGTGGCTGCCAAAACCCAGATGCAAGCGCGGTTGCAGGCCTTGTTCGTTGCCGCGACGGGTGAAGATCTGGATCACTCCGCCCACCGCGTCGGCGCCGTAGATCACCGAGCGCGAACCACGCAGCACTTCCACCCGTTCGATCTGGTTGATGTTCAGGCGTTGCAGGTTGCTGTCGCCGGAGGTGGAGTTGCCAATGCGCTGGCCGTCCACCAACACCAGGCTCTGGGCCGATTTGGTGCCGCGAATGTAAATCCCTGGCAGGCTGCCACGCCCGCCCAGGGGCGCCACCTGCACCCCCGGCACACGACTGAGCAGGTCGGTCACGCTGGCCGGTTGCAGGCGTTCGATGTCGTCACGGGTGAACACCGTGTTGGCGGCGCTGCTGTCGTTTCGGGCCTCGACCTGACGGTTGGCGCTGATCACCACGTCGGGGAGCTTGAGGGCTTGGTCGCGTTCGAAGGTGTCGGCCAGCAGGTTGGTGGCCGGCAGTAGGGAAAGGCTGAGGGCGAGATGCGGTTTCATGGATGTTCCGAAAATATTTGGCTCCACGCCAAAACCAGTGTGGGAGCGAGCCTGCTCGCGATAGCGGTGTGCCAGTCAATGTCGGTATCGACTGGTCTTACGCCATCGCGAGCAGGCTCGCTCCCACAAGGGATTTGTGCGGTCTGAATTACCGGCCCAGCAGTTGCAACCGCTGGCGCACCGCCCCTTCGATCCCGGCCTCGTCCAGCCCGCATTCGGCCAGCATCTGCGCCGGTTTGGCGTGTTCGACGTAGATGTCCGGCAGGCCCAGGTGCAGCACCGACTTGAGGATGTTTTCCCGGGCCAGGAATTCGCTGACCGCCGCCCCGGCGCCGCCCATGATGGCGTTTTCCTCAACGGTCACCAGCAGTTCGTGACTGCCGGCCATCTCGCGCACCAGGGTTTCGTCCAGGGGTTTGACGAAACGCATGTCCACCACGGTGGCGTCCAGGGTTTCGGCGACCTTCAGGGCCTCGGCCAGTTGTACGCCAAACACCAGCAGGGCGGTCTGCTTGCCCTGGCGGCGGATCACGCCCTTGCCGATTTCGATCGGTTCAAGATCAGCTTCAATGGTCGCGTTCGGGCCGCTGCCGCGAGGGTAGCGCACCGCCGCCGGGCCATTGAACAGGTGCCCGGTGGTGAGCATTTTGCGCAACTCGTTTTCATCGCTCGGCGTCATCAGCAGCATGCCAGGGATGCAGCGCAGGAACGAAAGATCGAAGCTGCCGGCGTGGGTCGGGCCGTCTTCGCCTACCAAACCTGCGCGGTCGATGGCGAACAGCACATCGAGGTTCTGCACCGCGACGTCATGAACAAGCTGGTCGTAGCCGCGTTGCAGGAAGGTCGAATAAATCGCCACCACCGGTTTTGCGCCTTCGCACGCCATGCCGGCGGCGAGGGTGACGGCGTGCTGCTCGGCAATCGCCACGTCGAAGTAGCGCTGCGGGTAGCGTTCGCTGAAGGCCACCAGGTCCGAGCCTTCCTTCATCGCCGGGGTGATGCCCACCAGACGCGGGTCAGCGGCGGCCATGTCGCACAGCCATTGGCCAAACACCGCTGAATATTTCGGTCCGCCGGCCTTTTTCGGGGCGGCGGCCGGGGCATCCACCGGTTCGAGCTTGGTGATGGCGTGGTAACCGATCGGGTCGACTTCCGCCGGGGCGAAGCCTTTGCCTTTCTTGGTCACCACGTGCAGGAACTGTGGGCCTTTGAGATCGCGCATGTTGCGCAGGGTCGCGATCAGTGTGGGCAGGTCATGGCCGTCGATGGGGCCGATGTAGTTCCAGCCCAGCTCTTCGAACAGCGTGCCGGGCACCAGCATGCCCTTGGCGTATTCCTCGGTGCGGCGGGCGATTTCCCAGGCGCCAGGCAGGCGCGAGAGCACCTTCTTGCTGCCTTCGCGCATGCTGGCGTAGGTGCGGCTGGAAAGAATCTTCGCCAGGTAGTTGGACAACCCACCGACGTTGCGGGAGATCGACATGTCGTTGTCGTTGAGGATCACCAGCATGTTGGCATTGACTTCCGGCGCGTGGTTCAGCGCCTCGAAAGCCATGCCTGCCGTCAGTGCGCCATCGCCGATCACGGCAATCGCCTTGCGCTCGCTGTTTTGCAGACGGGCGGCGGCAATCGCCATGCCCAGGGCGGCGCTGATGGAGGTGCTGGAATGGCCGACACCAAAAGTGTCGTATTCGCTCTCGGAGCGCCGTGGGAACGCTGCCACGCCGTCCTTCTGGCGCAGCGTGCCCATGCGCTCGCGACGGCCAGTGAGGATTTTATGCGGATAGGCCTGATGACCGACGTCCCACACCAGCCGGTCGTCCGGAGTGTCGAACACGTAATGCAGCGCGATCGTCAGCTCGATGACGCCAAGGCCGGCACCGAAGTGTCCGCCGGTCTGGCCGACTGTGTAGAGCAGCTCCAGGCGCAACTCATCGGCCAGGGTTTCCAGCTCGGCTTCACCCAGGCGACGCAAGCCGTCCGGCGTGTTGGCCCGGTCCAGCAGCGGCGTGGTCGGGCGTTTGCGGGGAATCTCTTGAAACGTCGTGGGCATCAGGCGAATCGTTATAGGTATAGAAAGAGGCGGCAGTTTACCTTATGCATCGCAAGCTGCCCACGCGTAGGCTGGAACTTGGCCGATACGCAGTCTGACCCGTATCAGCTGCGGCGTTCGACGATATATCGCGCCAGCTCGCGCAACGGTTCGGCTGCCGCGTCAAAGGGTCGCAGCGCGCTCAGGGCCTGGTCGCGCAACTCCAGGGCATAGGCCTTGGCGGCGTCGAGGCCGAGCAGGGCCGGGTAGGTCGGTTTGTCGCGAGCGATATCGGCGCCCTGGCGTTTGCCCAGGGTCTGGGTATCGCTTTCGACGTCGAGTATGTCGTCCTGCACCTGAAACGCCAGGCCAATGGCCCGGGCGTAGGTCTGCAAGGCTTGCAGTTGGTCAGGCGTGGCCCTGCCGCTGGCCAGGGCACCGAGTTTGACGCTGGCCTCGATCAAGGCGCCGGTCTTGTGCCGATGCATGTATTCCAGTGCGCTCTGATCCAGCTTGAGGCCCACCGAGCCGAGGTCAATGGCCTGGCCGCCGACCATCCCGGCCGGACCGGCCGCCAGCGCCAGGGCGCTGACCATGTCCAGGCGAATCTGTGCCGGGCAATCGTTCAGCGCCGGCTCCAGCAGGGCGCTGAAGGCCAGGCTTTGCAAGCCGTCACCGGCCAGGATCGCGCAGGCTTCGTCGAATTTCTTGTGGGTGGTGGGTTGACCGCGACGCAAATCGTCGTCGTCCATGGCCGGCAAATCATCATGGACCAGCGAATACGCGTGGATCAGTTCCACCGCACAGGCCGCGCCATTGGCCTGTTCAGGCGCACCGCCCAAGGCTTCGCACGCCGCATAAGCCAGCAGCGGACGCACACGCTTGCCGCCGTTCATCACGCTGTAGCGCATGGCCTCGTACAAACGCGCCAGCTCAGGACCTGGGGCGGTGAACAGGGTATCCAGCGCCGCGTTGACCCGGGCCTGGCTGCCGGCCTGATAGGCGCCGATCATTCAGGCTGGTCCGCGTCGAAAGGCTCTTCGGTCAGCTCACCATCGCGCTCGAGCAACAATTGCACCTTTTGCTCGGCCTGGGCCAGCGCCGCCTGGCAGTCGCGAGTCAAGCCGATACCCTGCTCGAAGGCGGTCAGCGAGTCTTCCAGCGACAACTCGCCGTTCTCCAGCCGCTCGACCAGCGTTTGCAGGTCGGCCAGCGATTGTTCGAAGTCCAGTGCAGCTTTTTTGCGGGCCATGGCGGCGATTCCGGTTGACTGTTAAACGGGCGCGACACTAGCAGACATGGGGTATTGGGGCAAATCAGAGCAGGACCAGCGCGGCCTGTGAGGCATCGTTTGGTGGCGAGGGTGCTATGGGGTATTCAGTCAGCTGGGTAATGGATTCGGTACCGGGTACTGCGCCCCCCGCCGGGCAATCGCTCCAGACAACCTTTTTCCCGCAACTCTGCAAGGTGCCGCGTTGCCGTTGCCTTGGAGACCTTGGCCACGGTCTGATATTGAGCTGCGCTGATGCCGTGCTCAAAACCGCGTTCACCACCATCGAGCAACCGGTTCAGCACTTTGGTCTGTTCGGGCGTGAATGCTGAGGCTCGATGAGCCTGCCAGAACCGTGTCTTGCCCAATACACTTTCGATCTGCGTCATCGCTTTGTGCAGGCTGCGCGACAGGGTTTGCAGAAACCAGGTTAGCCAGTCAGTGATGTCCAGTGTCGCTTTTTGGCTGCTTTCAAGGATCCGGTAATAGCCAGCGCGGTCGTCCAGGATGCTTACGGACATGGCGTAGAAACGGATCGCCTGAGCTTCTCCTTGGGCCAGTGCCAGATCGGTAAGCGTGCGAGTCAGGCGACCATTGCCATCGTCGAATGGATGCAAGGTGACAAACCAGAAATGAGCGATGCCGGCGCGTAGCAATGGATCGAACTCGGCTTGATGGCGGCTGGACTCGAACCAGTCGATGAATGCTTGCAACTGGTGCTCAAGACCCTGGCGAGGTGGCGCTTGGAAGTGAACGGTGGGACGGTCCAGCCTGCCTGAGACCACCTGCATAGGATCATCGCCGCGCAGCGAACCCACGCGGATCTCACGATGGGCAAGGTCGCCTGTCTGATCAGGAAAAAGCCACTTGTGCCATTCCAGCAATCGCTCGACAGTCAGTGGTTGATTGAAGTGCCGGGTGGCGTCCAGCAACAGGTTCGCCAAGCCTTCACTGCGCGGGCTGACAGGGTTTTCGCCGGCTTGCTCGAGGCCCAGGCGTCGTGCCAGAGACGAGCGGACCGAGCCCACATTCAACTGCTCTCCTTCAATGGCCGAAGAGGTCACGATGTTTTGCAGAAGGGCATCCAGTTCATTCTGGGCACTGAGCGAGGCGGTCACCGCGCCAGTCATGCCAAGCAGTTGACCCTGAGTTTGCACGCATTCGCGCAGCAGCGGCGCCAACGCATCTGCCTGCCAGCGAAAACCGGGCCAGTCGGGCTGCTGCCAGATCCAGTGAGGTGCCATAAGCCTGTCCAAGGTTGAATGAGCCGAATAATAACGCTATTCGGCTCATTTCGTGAGCCGAATAACCATGCTAATCGGCTCACGCACTCCTCAGTACGTGATTTCCCACACAGAATCGCGCGTTCCCTGATTGTGAATAATCCGCCGAATCGCTAACCTTCGCGGCATCTATGGGCCCCTTGTGGCGGGGCCTTCAGACGTAACCCGAATAATGACAGGCAGCGCCGAGGAAGGGCGCCGGGTTGCGTCATGCATGGCAGGAGGCATACATGCGTTTTCTTTCATTGTTGATCGTGCTGGCGGGCGCGCCACTGGCGTGGGCCGAGCCTGCGGCCGAGCTGTCGGAACCGGTGGGCGGCTGGCGCTACAGCGGCTTGCTCGATCGTACTGAACACCCGCGCGTGGCCTATCCCACGCCACCCATCGACCGAGGCGTGCAGCGCAATCGCACGATGATCGAGGGCCGGCTCAAGGCCATGGGTACGGCCCGAGCGCCCCACAGCCTGGCGGTCAACGGCAATCCTCTGAATCTTTATACCGACGATGAAGGGCGTTTCGCCCGGCCGTATGCCTTTGGCGCTGGCTCCAACAGCGTCGAAGTGCGCAGCTCCGCAGGCCAGTCCCTCAAGCGCGTGCAGTTCTATGAAGCCAACAATCAGCGAACCCCGGCGCAGATCCGCGTGGTGCTGGGCTGGGACGATCCCAAGGCCGAGCTGGATCTGCACATCGTCACCCCCGACGGTCAGCATGCGTTCTTCGGCCGGCCGGCGTTGAGCAACGGCGGCGGCCTCGACCCTGATGGCGTCGATGGCCCCGGTCCCGAGATGTTCACCATGACCGCGCCGATGCACGGCACCTACCTGGTCTACGTGAACTACTGGGGCAACTACGGCAACGGTGGCTACAACTTTGAAGAAACCAGCAACCAGAACGAGGTGATCACCTCGCAGATCAACCTGGTGCTCAACGAAAACACCGTCGATGAAAAACGCGAAACCTTTGTCGTGCCCCTGCGCGCCATCGGCGATCTGTTGTTGGTCAAGACGTTCAACTACTAAGTAAGCGCTCCACCGATCAATAGGCCCTTTTGAATATGAGCGACAACACTGCTTCCCCGACCGCGCCGACTCCTGTTGCCAAACCTGTGCGCCGCTGGCCGGCGTTGCTGATCGGGCTGTGCCTGGTGGCCGGTGTCGCCGCCGGACTGGGTTGGTTCATGACCAAGCCCAAGGCGCCGCCCCTGGCACTGGCGCTGGAAAAGCTCGGTCTGAGCCGCCCCGATGGCCTGCTCGAGGCCCACTCCCTGAGCCAGTTGCCCAAGGACTTGCTGGCGGTGCCGTTCCTCAAGGCCACGCTCACCGAAGATTTCGTCTTCTATTACCAAACCCATGCCGACCGCCTCGGGCTGGTCGGTAGCCTGCGACGGATCATCTACGAGCATGACCTCAAACTGCAGGACAGCCTGATCGAGCAGCTTTTCGACCAGCCAGCCGATGTAGCGCTATGGCGCGGCGCCGACGGGCGGCTCAGGGATTTTTTGCTGGTGATGGATCGTGGTGGCCTGGCCAAGGTCCTGGAGCCGCTGGCAAAAGTGGCGCTGGATGATTCACAGCTCAGCCAGCTCGGTGAGATGAAAGTGGCCGGCGACGTGGTGCCGGTCTATCAACTCACCTATAACGCCAGCAAAGCCCTGGTGTTCGCTTCCCATGGCGATAAGCTGGTGGTGTTGTCCAACCCGACCAGGCTCTACGACCTGGGAAGTGGTTCCACCGACGAACCCGGCATGGTCTCGACCCAGGCCCTCGAAGCGCTGCTGGCCGGTGAAAAACTCTTCCCCGAAGCCTTTGGCCTGCTGCCCAAGGGGCCTGAGGTCAAGCAACGCATCTCGGTCAATGCCAGCGTGCTCGCCATGGGCTATCAGCGTTTCATCCCGAACTTCGCCGGGTTGCGTTTCGACATGGACGACAACGGCTGGCACAGCTTCCTGGCCATGGACGAGTTGGAGAACCAACCAGACTTCGACTTCAAGCCCATCTGGCAAGCCATGCCCATGGGCGCCAGCGCCTGCGTCGCCTTGCCCCTGGCGGCTGAACAACAGAAGCCATTGCTGGTGAAACTCGGTGCCGACGACAACGCGGCCCAGGCCATGATCGAGCACATGGCCGGCGCGGCGGGGCTGTGCTGGTACGCCGATTCGCGGCTGTACACGCCACTGCTGGTGGCGAACCTGAACGATGACGGCGGCCAGCTCGATGCCGACCTGGGCAACCTGTTCGGTTCGATGGTGGGCGCCTACGAAAACAACGTGGCCGAACATGCGTTTCCTGTGGTTGAAACACAGGAAGGCCCGATGCACCGCTGGCAACGCCAGGTCAGCTCCAACTTCGGCCCTTACCCGGCCAAGGACGCCGCGCAGCCGGAGGCGATCACCGGCAAGGCGTTCATGCAAGTCAGCCTGGCGCGGCACGGTTCGACCCTGCTGTTTTCCCTCGACGACAAACTGCTGGACAAGGCCCTCGGCACCCTCGACAAGCGCTTCCCGCCCATGGCCGACGTGGTGCCCAAGGACCTGTTGATGCCGGTCTACTTCGGTCCGGATGCCATGGCGCAACTGATGCAGCGCGAAACCCTCGACAGCTTGCCCCAGGACATGGAACCGGTGTTCTACAACGCCGCGCAAACCTACCTGATTCCGAAGCTGCGCACCCTTGGCGGCTACGGTAAATACGCCCTGACATTGCCCGAAGGCAGCGAGCCGGACGGCCCCTGGCAGTGGTTGCCACTGGAATGGAAAGCGCTGTGACCGGGTCGATCCGCCGCCCGGTATGGGTGTTGATGCTGGCGCTGCTGCTGGGCGGGCAGGCGTTTGCCGCTCAGGCACCCTCGCTGGATGTGCAGCAATCGAAGGTCTTTCGTGCCTGGTTCGTGCGTATTGCCCAGGAACAACTGACCAAAGGCCCGAGCCCGCGCTGGTACCAGCAGGACTGCGCCGGGCTGGTGCGCTTTGCGGCCAATGAAGCGCTGAAGGTCCATGACCAGAAATGGTTGCGCAGCAATGGCCTGTCCAATCGCTACCTGCCGCCAGAGCTTGAGCTGAGCGACGCCCAACGACGTCTGGCCCAGCAATGGCAACAGGGCGGCGGCAAGGTCGGGCCCTACGTTAACGCCATCAAGCTGATCCAGTTCAACAGCCACCTGGTGAGCCGTGACGTCACCCAAGCCCGCCCAGGCGATCTGATGTTCTTCGATCAAGGCGATGACCAGCACCTGATGATCTGGATGGGCCGCAACATCGCCTATCACACTGGCACCACCACCCCAACCGACAACGGCATGCGCTCGGCAAGCCTGCAGCAACTCATGAACTGGAAGGACACCCGATGGATACCCGACGCAGCGAACCCCAACTTCATCGGCGTCTATCGACTCAACTTTCTCTCCCAATGACCGGTGCCCGCATGCTGCGCTTGTGTTCAAAATTGCCCCTGCTGTTGGCCCTGTTGCTGGCGCCGATCGTTCATGCCGAAGACACCGTGGAGCCCAGCGGCTACACGCCGTTGGCCGGTGAAAGCTTCTTCCTGCTGGCCGACAGCAGTTTTGCCAGTGATGAGCAAGCCATGGTCCGCCTCGAAGCGCCGGGTCGCGATTATCGGAAATTCCGCATGGAGCCGTACGGCGGTGCCGATATCCGCGTTTATCGCATCGAAAAACCGTTGGATTTCCTCAAACGCCAGAAGAACCTGCACCGGGTGGTCAGCGATGGTCAGTTCAAGGGCGAAGGGCTGTCGAACACCCTGGCGTACCTGTGGGACAACTGGTACCGCAAATCCCGTCGGGTGATGCAGCGGGCGTTTTCCTACGAGTCGCGCCAGCAAGTCACCGAGCAAGTGCCGGAACTGAAAATGGGCAGCGCCATCGCCGCGCCGACGCCGTACGACGCGCAACCACAATTCGCCTTGATTCCGGGTCTGCCGGTGGTCAGCCAGTTCCGTTATCCGCTCTGGCAGGCCAAGCCGATCCAGCCGCCAGCGGGGGTCAACCTGGCGGGTTCGTCGAGTGCGTTCATCAGCGTCGCGCCAGGCAACGTCTACGTGCCGCTGGGCCAGTTGAAGCCGGGGCTGTATCTGGTCGAAGCGCTGATCGGTAAATACCGGGCCACCACCATGGTCTTTGTTTCCAACACCGTGGCGGTGAGCAAGATCGCCGGGGACGAGCTGCTGGTCTGGGCCGCACGTAAACACGAAGGTCGTTCGGTGCCCAAGGTCAACGTACTGTGGACCGACGGCCTTGGCGTGATGAGCAGCGGCGCCACCGACGAAGACGGCTTGCTACGCCTCAAACACGTCAGCCCGGAGCGTTCGTTCGTCATCGGCGAGGACGAGGAGGGCGGGGTATTTGTCTCGGAAAACTTCTACTACGACAGCGAAATCTACGACACCAAGCTGTTCGCCTTCACCGACCGGCCGCTGTATCGGCCGGGGGATTGGGTGTCGCTGAAAATCGTCGGCCGTGAATTCAAGAATGCCCGGGACTCGGTGCAGCCGACAGCCGCCGACGTCAATGTCAGCGTGCTGGATGCCACCGGCACCGCATTGCAAACCCTGGCCCTGAAACTGGATTCCAAGGCCGGTACCCAGGGCCGTTTCCAGCTGCCGGAAAACGCCGTGGCCGGTGGGTATGAGCTGCGCTTTAGCTACAAGGACCAGCTCTACAGCAGTGCCTTTCGCGTGGCCGAATACATCAAGCCGCACTTCGAGATCGCGCTGAACCTCGCCAAGCAGGATTACCGCACCGGCGAGCCGGTCAAGGGCGCTCTCGTGCTGCTCTACCCGGACGGCAAGCCGGTGGCCAACGCCAAGGTGAGCCTGAGCCTGCGGGCCCAGCAACTGTCGATGGTGGATAACGAGCTGCAATACCTGGGGCAATTCCCGGTGGAATTGACCAGCAGTGAAGTGACCACCGATGCCAAGGGCAACGCCAGCCTCGAGCTGCCGGCCGCCGACAAGCCGAGCCGCTATACACTCACTGTGTTTGCCAGCGATGGCGCGGCGTATCGGGTCAAGACCACCAAGGAAATTCTCATCGACCGTGGCGCGGCGAACTTTCGCCTGAGCGCGCCCCAGCGTTTCAGCGCAGCCGGCGAGGACGTCTCGTTCAGCTACACCAACGAAGGTGGCAACGCGCAAAGCAACGCCGTGACGCCGGGCAGCTACGCCTGGGTGCGGCTGGAAGACCAGACTACGGGCGAAGGCAAACTGACGGCCCAGGACAAGGGCTTCAGCCTGACGTTCGAGCGTCCGGGCACCTACAACCTGACCCTCAAGGACGATCACGGTCGGGTCATTGGCGCCACTGGCCATTCGGTAACCGGCGAAGGCATCAAGGCCGTGCCGGGCACCGTTGAGATCGTTCTCGATAAAGCCCAATACAAGACCGGTGACGAAGCCCTGGCGCTGATCACCTTCCCGGAGCCGGTCAGCGATGCGCTGCTGTCGCTTGAGCGGGACAAGGTTGAGGCCACGGCGCTGCTGTCCAAGGGCGGCGACTGGCTGAAGATGGAAAAGCTCAGCGACACTCAATACCGCGCGCGTATTCCGGTGAAGGAGGCCTTCGCGCCAAACCTGACCTTCTCGGTGCTGTACACCAAGGGCGGCCAGTACAGCTTCCAGAACGCCGGTATCAAAGTGGTCGCGCCGCAGATCGACGTCGCCATCGTCACTGACAAAACGACCTATCAGCCAGGCGACACGGTGACCGTGGATCTGAGCACTCAGTTTGTCGGCAAGGCGATCCCGGCGCACCTGACCGTCAGTGTCGTGGATGAAATGGTCTACGCCCTGCAACCGGAAGTGGCGCCCACCATCGATCAGTTTTTCTACCATCCACGCCGCAACAACGTGCGCACCAGCGCCAGCCTGTCGTTCATCAGCTACGACGTGGCCCTGCCGGGCAGCCCGGGGGCGCCGGGTAAGGCCAACCGCAGCGAGCGCGGTGTCAAAGTGCTGGAGCGGCCTCGTCGTGAAGATGTTGACACTGCCGCGTGGCAACCGGAGCTGGTCACCGACGCCAACGGCAAGGCCCGCTTCACCTTCAAGATGCCGGACTCCCTGACTCGCTGGCGCATCACGGCCCGGGCCATCGCCGACGACGGTCAGGTGGGGCAGAAAAAGCAATTTATCGGTTCAGAGAAACCGCTGTACCTGAAGTGGAGCGGCCCGACCCGGTTCCGCAGCGGTGACAAACCACAAATGGGCCTGTTCGCCTTCAGCCAATCCGAAAAGCCGTTGAAAGCCGAACTGCTGATCCGCTACGCCGGTACTGAGCAACGCGTGGTCGCGGACCTGAAGCACGGCATCAATTATGTGGCGCTACCATCTCTGGAGCTGAACAACGGTGACTTGAACGTGCAGTTGCAGGTCAACGGCGAAACCCAGGACACCCTGGCCGTGCAACTGAATACCATTGGCAACGGTTGGCAAGTCACCCAGAGCCAGCGGCTTGACGTGGCGAGCGGTGACACACCGCTGAGCCTGCCGCTTGATGCCAGCGATATCCGCCTGCGCCTGGACGACAGCCCGCAAGCGCTGTTCCGTTCGGCCCTGGATGACTTGTTGAGCTACCCCTACGGTGGCGTCGAGCAAACCGCCAGTCGTCTGCTGCCGTTGAGCATCGCTTACCCGACCCTGGCGGCGAACCCGCAGATTCGTGATCGCTTGCGGCTGATCATGCAAAACAGTCGCCTGCGCCTGGTGCAAATGGCCGGGCCTGCGGCGAGCTTCACCTGGTGGGGCCAGGTTGGCGAGCCGGATGCGTTCCTCACAGCCTACGCCTATTACGCTGACTGGCACGCCAGCAAAGCCCTGGACCTGAGCCTGCCGCCGGAACACTGGCAGCGGGTGCTGGAGGTCTACGCCAAGCAGGCCGGCGATACACCGTTGTTGCAGCGTGCGTTGATCCTGTCGTTTGCCAAACAGATGCAACTGCCGGTGAACACCTTGCTCAGCGGCTTGATGGACGACCTGGCGAAAGCCGGCGAGGGCAGCGCTTTGAGCGTGATGGACAGTGGCGAAGACAGCCTGGTCATGAACGCGCCGGATTCGGCCCTGGGCCTGGCCAGCGCCCGCATGCTGACTGCGTCCCTCGCCAGGCAGGTGAAGGTGCCGTTGCCGGAGGCCTTCAGCAACCAACTGGACGCCGCGCAGCAGCAACTGGATGTCAGCTCCCAGCCGTTCGTCGAGGCCTTGAGCCTGTCATTGCAAAGCTTCGACCAGGCGCGTGCCAAGGCATTGCTCGAACGTCTGCTGCCGCAGCAATCCACCCTTGAACGGGCCCTGGCCTTGACCTGGCTGCAACGCAGCATCGAACAGGCCGCGCCAGCGGTGGCGCTGACCCCGGGCGAAGGCTGGAAGGCCCGGAAAGGCGTCACCGGTGAAACCTACTGGCAATGGCAGGGAGCGCAGCAACCGACCCTGCTGAGCCTCAGCGGTGCCGAGGAACGCCCGCTGCAAGCGGCACTGAGCTACCAGAGCCAGCAAGCGCCGGCAGCGCCGATGGCGGTGACCATTACCCGGCGCTTGTCCCGTCTGGTGCCGGGCGACCAGGCCTTCACCTTCAAGCTCGAAGCGGTGGGCAGCAAGCCGCTGTCCAGCGACAGCCTTTATCTGGATGAAGTGATCATCAACAGCAAGGCCTCCACGCCGCTGCGCTACGGCATGCTCGAAGTGCCGCTGCCGCCGGGCGCCGATGTGGAGCGCACCACTTGGGGCATCCAGTTGCTGGGCAAGGCCGGCAGCGAACCGACTTCCTTGGAGAAGGCGCGCTTCGAGCCGGGCCAGATGGGTTACGCAGTGCCGCTGGACGCCCTCAGTGGCGAGCTGCGCCTGCGGCATCTGGTGCGCTTCTCCCAGAAGGGCGAGTTCACCTTGCCGCCGGTGCGTTTCACCCAGGTCTATGCGCCGCAGCATCAGGCTCGGGAACAGAAACCGGCGCTTGGTCAGGTCACGGTCAACTGACATGCGCTGGCCGCGGCTTGGGTGGTTGTTGTGCTTGATCCCTGCGCTGGCCATAGCGCAGGAGGAGCCGTTGCGCCTGGCTTTCGACGGTCAGTTGCTGCGGGTGAGCCAGACCCAGGTGCTGGACCGCCAGCCCTTGCCCGACTCCGTGCAGGCGCCGCTGGGCAGTGTGTGGAAGCTGTTTGTCTACGCATGGCTGGTGGACACTGGCGCCCGCGAACCGGTTTATGAATGTCGCGGTCAGTCGAAAGAAGAGGTTTATTGCTGTAGCGCCGGGCAGAGCATCGGTCGCGATCAGGCGCTGGTGAAGTCCTGCGGCCTGTATTTCGAGCCGCAGCGGCTCGGGCTCTCGGCTACCCACTGGCGCGAGTACTGGCAGGCCCGCCAGGCTCCGTCGTGGTTGCTGGACCTGCAGAGCCTGCAGCCGCAAAAGCAAGTTCGCGTGGCTGAACTGCTCAAGGCACTGGCGATGCTGCCGGCCCAGGACCAGGCCCGTCGGGTGCTGCTGGACGTGGTGCTCAACGCGGCGGATGGGCGTCTCGTCGGTCAGTTGGGCAGTCATCTGCGGGTCAAGACCTGGAGTTGGCTGGGTGAACAGGATCCTTCATCGCGCCAGGGCGGCTTCGCCGGTTGGCTGGCCGACGGCACGCCGCTGTGGGCCGGTGGACGTGGCACCAGCGAGCAGATATTGAAGGCATACGGTGATGGATTGGCTGCGGCGCTGCCGTCCCGTTGGCCGGCGGAAACGGGGCGATGCGTGGAAGTGGACCTGTTCGCCCGGTATCCCTTGCAACGGGTAATGGCGGGTGATCGGCCAGCCACGCCGGGCCCGTTGCGCGGCGATTACCGTGTCGAATTCGCCAATGGCAACCAACTGGATATCCACAGCGACGGCGAGCTGTTCCTGCTGCCCGGCAAGCTGGTGGCGCGACTGGATCGGGAAGAGTACGTCGCCCGGGTCCTGCAGCGCGAAGCCAAGGCTGAACCCGCCGAAGCGGCCAAGGCCCTGGCCGTGGCGATCCGTAGCTACCTGCTGCAAAACGCCCAGCGTAAGGGCGATTGCCTGAGCATCGACGACAGCAGCCATCGCCAGCGCGTCGCCCCACGTCCGGCGACGCCGCAAACCCGCGCCATCGCCGCCTGGACCAGCGATCTGGTGCTGGCGGGCACTGACGTGACCTATCACTCTGACCAATCCGCCCCGGACAAACTGTCCTGGGCGCAAGCCGTGGAGCAAGCCAGCGCCGGCCAGCGCTACGACGCCATCCTGCTGCATGCCTACCCGCGCGCCAGCCTCAGTCGCTGGGACAATCCGGTGGCGTCCTGTGAGGCGCTGCCCGCCGCCCAGGACTGGCTGTTGAAACAGCGGCGCGGCTGGCGCCCCCGTTTGGCAGGTGAAGTGGGTTACAACGAAGTCAGCGCTTTCGCTGTCTGCCGAGTCGCCTTCGGCCGGCCCTATGTCGACCGCGAACGCCGGCGCATTTACGTGCGCGGTGTGCTGTCGCTGCAAGACCGCCTCGACCTGACCCACGAATATTTGCACCTGGCCTTTGAAGCCCACCCCAACGGCCAGGACGAAACCTACATCGAAGGGCTCGCCCGTCACCTCTTGCTGGAATAGACCATGACACTCCGTTATCCACAGGCCTTGCTGTTGCTCTGCGCTTTGGCCGTGTTGCCGCCGGCCATTGCGGGTGAGGGCATCAAACTCGACACCCCGGTCGGCGGCTGGCGCAGCGGCGCGCCGGGGGGCGAAGGGGAGCGCTTTCGCCAGACCGTCAACTACCCGGCTTCTTCGGTCAACACACCCCAGGGCCAGGCCAATACCGCCCGCATCAGCGGCCAGATCAAAGGTGCGCCCAAGGACAGCAACGAGCCGGGCAAACTCGTCATCAACGGTGTGACCCTACCGCTGAAACTCGACCCTGAAGGGCGCTTCGACCGACCGTTCTCGTTCCCCAACGGCAGCAACAGCGTCGAAGTGCGCAGCCCTGACGGCCAGCAGCGTCACCGCACCCAGTTCCTCAACACCAGCGGCGGCGCCACCCCGGCCAAGTTGCGGGTCTTGCTGACCTGGGACAGCGACGGCACCGACCTGGACCTGCACCTCATCACCCCGGACGGCGCCCACATCTGGTACGGCGACCGTGTCGTCCCCAACGGCGCCGCGCTCGACGTCGATGTCACCACCGGCTACGGCCCGGAAATCATCGCCATGCCCGCGCCGATCAAAGGCCAGTACCTGGTGTACGTGAACTACTACGGCGGCGGTTATCGCAGTGACGAGGACGGCGAGCAACAAGCGGCACAAGCCCTGACCACGGCGCAGATCACCGTCATCACCGAAGAGGGCACGCCAAGCGAGAAGATGGAAACCTTCGTGGTACCGATGCGCACGGCGGGGGAGTTGATGTTGGTCAAGAGCTTCAGCTATCCGTGAGGGCTAATTGTCCAACGGCTGTTGGACAATTCAGCAAGCAACCCGTGTAGTAAAAGTTCTCAGCAGGAAGAGATGCGCTCCTGCGCATCCTGATAAACCGCCTCACGCTCGCGTTTTCCTATAGCAACTACAAACACCACGACTTCTCGATCAATAACCTGATAGATCAAGCGATACCCGGCGCTGCGCAGTTTCAACTTGTAGCAGTCGGGGAGTTGTCGGAGTCGGTTGGCTTCGACGCGAGGATTTTCAAGAATTTCGATGAGCTTCTTTTTGAACTGCTGTCGCAGTGTTTCGCCTAGCTTGTTCCACTCCTTCAATGCACGTCGATCAAATTCAAGGCTATAGGTCATCCAGGCTGACCTTCACTCGTTGAGGGTTGGCGAGGCGCTCTGTGACCACCGCAATGAGCGCTTCATCTTCCTCACTGATTAACGCAGCCTTGAAAGGCAACTTGCCTCGCTCCGCCACGTATTGAAGTGTCTGGCGTAGCAGTTCGGAAGGCGTAACACCGAGCTTTTCCAGTTCGGCAAATGACCGCTGCTTAAGGTCATCGTCAATGCGGATGTTGATGGAAGCCATGGAGTAATACCTGTAATGACGTTTGGCGTTACGTTAGCAACTACTCCTCCCGTCCGGCAACCTTTGGTTTGCGGGTTTCGCTGTTTCCAGACGAGTCGGCCCCTTGTCGAGTGAGACAAAATTCATCCGGGAGCCGGGGAGTTTTGATCGACTTCGCCGCTGTGAACACCACAAAACAGTGTGGGAGCGAGCCTGCTCGCGATAGCGGTATGTCAGACACCCTGATGCTGAACGTGCTGCCGTTATCGCGAGCAGGCTCGCTCCCACAGGGTTATTCATCGTTTGTGACAATTAAAAAATCTCACGCGTGCGCTATTGAGGGCATTGGGCGTTCCCTGTAGTGTTTCTCACGCGTGAGTTTTTTCGCAGTGAGGTCAGTACCATGAACAGCCGCTCTCCAACAGATCCTGCGGGGTCTGTTACCGATTCAGCGAGCCGCAAGGGAGAGCGCTCGAAACCGTCCGTGAAAAAACCATCCAGCTTTTATATGAAGCAGATGCGCGCGGGCTTGAGTGCCGCCGGGTATGTGAAACACGAAACTTGGGTGCTTCCCGAAAACCGGAGCCTGCTCAAGCAGATGGAGAAACAGCTACGCCAACCGATTCTGGCTGGCTCATTCATGTCGGAGAATTACATGAGCGCAGGTAATAACTGGAACATTGATCGCCTCTTCAGTGCCCTTCAGGCCCTCGATGAAGTGGTGGCGAACGACATCACGCTTTCCCTCGTTCAAGGCTCGGAGTCCAGTATCAAGCTGGAAATGAACGATTTTGGCGGCTTGCCGATTTACATCGCCGTGGTGGGTGATCAGATCATAGTCGACACTGTTCTGGTGGATGTCGAATCGATCAACGACGTAGCGGCCTTCAATGATGCCGTGCTGCGCAGCCGGGAAATGTTCCCGCTGTCCTCCATCGGTATTGAGTCCATGCCTAACGGGCAGATTGTCTACAACATGTTTGGCGCACTGAGTTCCGACTCCAGCCTGACCAACGTCGTGACCGAGGTCAAAACCCTCGTCGACAACGTCCAGCGCGCCAGCGAAGCCTTCGAACGTTTCTTCATCTAATTTTTCGGGAACAGGAAATATCCAATGACTCAGTCCATCTGGAGCAAATTGTTCACCGCGCTGCGTGGCGGTGCCAACGAAGTCGGCGAGTCGATTGTCGACCAACAGGCCCTGCGCATCCTCGACCAGGAAATTCGCGATGCTGACAGCGCGCTGGCCAACGCCAAGCGTGAGCTGGTCACCATCATGGCCAAGCACAAACTGTCGACTGACCGCGTTAGCGAGTACAACGCCAAGATCCAGGACCTGGAGTCCAAGGCGTTGGCCGCCATCCAGGCCAACCGCGAAGACCTGGCCCTGGAAGTGGCCGAAGCCATTTCGACCCTGACCTCTGAACTGGACGCCGAGCAAAAGCACGCGACCGAGTTCGGTGGTTACGCTGAAAACATGCGCAAGGACATCGTCAAGTCCGAGAGCCGCATCAAAAGCCTGCGTCAGCAAGTGGACATGGCCAAGGCCCGTGAGAGCGTGCAGAAAGCCCAGGTCAGTGCTTCGATTGCCAGCGGCGGCGCCAATGGCAAGCTGGAAACCGCCGTCGGTACGCTGAACCGCCTGCAGGCCAAGCAACAGCAACGTGCCGCTGAACTGCAAGCCCAGGACGAACTGGCCGAGGCTTCGACCGGCAACGACCTGGAGCGCAAACTGCGCGATGCCGGCATCACGCCGAACGAAGGCAGCGCCAATGCGATTCTGGAACGCCTGAAGAAAAAATCGGCGGAGTAATCGGCTGGGCTTTGCCTTGGTGAGGACCGGCCAAGGCAAGCCAGGCACAGACCTTGTGGCGAGGGGATTTATCCCCGCTGGGCTGCGAAGCAGCCCTGAAACCTGACACCCTCGGTGTGTCAGCTGGGTCGAGTTCGCTGTTATTGGGGCTGCTCCGCAGCCCAGCGGGGATAAATCCCCTCGCCACAGGTTTTGTGTTCAGCTTCAGGTTTGTGTCTTAGTCCTGTTTTCCTGAAAAATCCCGGATTTATTGTCACCAAAGCTCTTCTATCCAATCCCCGCAGCAGGTTTAATGCTGCCCCGTAACCGCACTTACGCACTCAGACGCCAGGGCGATGACGTCGCCAGGAGCGAACCCCCACGGAGTCAGGGACGAAATGTCGATTTTCCTTTTACTGCGAACCTACGCCTCGTCCTTCTTCCATCGGTTCGGCTGGGCGGGACTGGCGATTGCGATGGGCGTGCACCTGGCCATCGCCTGGATCGGCCTGGTGCTTCTGGGCGAACAGCACCTCATCGCCGCCGCCACGTTCATCTACTTCTATCTCACCACCACGCTCACCGTCGGTTATGGCGATCTGTTGCCACAGACATCCGCCGGGCGAATTTTCGTGGCAACCTGGATCATGCTCGGGGGCATTGCCCTGTTGACGACGGTCATCGGCAAAACCACCAGCAGCGTCATTGATGTATGGAGAAAAGGCATGAAGGGCAAAGGCGATTTCACCGGCAAGACCGGTCACACCGTTCTCATCGGCTGGGAGGGCGCCTCCAGCGAGCGGGTCATCGAGTTGCTCCTGCAGGACGAGACGTCCAATGACAATCTGATTGTCATCTGCGATTGCGTGCTTGAAGAAAACCCCATGCCCGGCAAGACGACTTTTATCAAAGGCGAAAGCCTGTCCTCTGTCGCACTTTTGCAGCGCGCTGGCGTGCCGGGTGCCGAACGCGTCCTGGTGCGCACTCACTCAGACGACCTGACCCTGTCCACCGTGCTGGCGGTCAATCAACTGAACCCTGTCGGGCATGTGGTCGCCCACTTCAATGACAGTGAAGTGGCCGCGCTCGCCAGCGCCTACGCACCCAGCCTGGAGTGCACTTCCAGCATGGCCATCGAGATGTTGGTACGTGCTTCACAGGATCCGGGTTCGTCGGTGGTCATCAATGAATTGCTGTGCGTGGGCGAGGGCGCTACTCAGTATCTGATGAAGCTGCCCGAAGCGTTTGATGCCGCGTTCGGCGATCTGTATGTGCAGATGAAAGAGCACCACAACGCTATTCTCATCGGCTACCGTGCCAAAGGCGCCCGGCACCCGTCGATCAACCCGCCCTGCGACACGCGCGTCGGGGGCGGCGGCGACCTCTTCTATATCGCCTCCGCGCGTCTCAAGGAAATCTCCAATGGGCTGGTTTAAACGGTTGATGGGCATCGAGGCGCCGAACTCGGGCACAGACTCCAAATGGGTCGCTAACCCAATCCCGGCCGCCGTCGGGCCGCTGGGCCTGGCATCTGGAAAAGAGCTCAGGTTCGATAGCACGCTGAAACTGTTGCTCGACGGCAACACCAGCGTGGTCATCCCGGATGCCCAGCAGATCTGGAGCACCGGCATCGTCGATCTCGGGCAATCGAACTGGCTGACGCGTTGTTACATGAACGACGAGGACTACTGGCTGCAAGTGCACACCAGCGGCGACGTCGCCGGGCAGGTCGAGTCGGTGATCCTGTTCAATTACCTCAGTTACGTCACCCTCAACAGTGAAGCGGAGTTGCGGCGGCTGGCCGGGCCGCAAAGCTTGATCGGCCTGCCGACCTACACTCATGACGGTGTCGAGTACAGCCGCGAATGGGGCACCGAGGAAGGTCAGACAGAACTGGTTGCGTTGAGCGAGCGCGTGAGCAATCCGGATGAGTCCTACAGCATCGAACACCGCTCAATGCTGTATGCCCGCGAAACCGGCCTGACCGATCGCCGGGAATTCCTGCTGTTTTCCGTCGAAGAAGATGCCGAAGGCGCCATCAGCTTGAGCACGTCGCTGGGCATTTCGCTGTATACCACTGACCTGAACACTTTTTAAAAAAGGAAGAAGTCCATGCTTGAAGCGCTCTCCATTTCCCTGAACAAAGCCGCCGTGCTCGGGTTTGTGTTGTACATCCTCGGTGCGGCCGTGCTGTTCGCGCTGTACCAGTTCATCTACACCCGGATCACGCCGCACAAGGAGTTCGAACTGATCCGTTCGGGCAACGTGGCCGCCGCCATCGCGCTGGGCGGCGCCATCATCGGTTTTGCCATCCCGGCCAGCAATGTGATTGCCTATTCCATCAGCCTTCTGGACTTCGTCGTCTGGGCGGTGATTGCCGCGTTCGTGCAACTGCTGGCATTTCTGGTGACCAGTCTGGTGCTCAAAGGCGCCTCTGAACGCATTAAAAAGGGTGAAATCGCCGCGGGCATTTATATCGCGGCAGTGGCCATCAGCGTCGGCATGTTGAACGCCGCGTGCATGACGCCTTCCCAGAACTGATTGCGCTACGGAGATCCCATGAAACGAAGCAAGTACGTTCAGCTCTCGCTGGCAGCGTCGGTCGCGATGGCGATATCAGGCTGCGGCCCGACGGAAAAAACCTACCCGGTACAGAAGAAGTACAACTTCCAGTCCGTTCAGCAATGTGCCGATGAAAAACTCCCGGTAGACGTTTGCTCCGACGCCTACATGGCCGCCATGGCCGAGCATCGCCGCATCGCACCGACGTACAGCAACCAGGCCGATTGCGATGCCGACTTTGTTGCCGATTGGTGCCAACAGGATTCCACCGGCCAGTTCATCCCCAGGCTGGGTGGTTTCGAACTGACCGCCGATGGCCAGGTCACCCAAGCCCAGGTGGACGCAGCCAAGGCGCAACTGCCGGCCTCCGAAGCCAACGCGCAAGGCTCAGGGTTCTCCGGCACCGGCCTGCTGACCGGGTTGCTGATCGGCAACATGTTGAGCAGCAACCGCAACAGCTATTACTCCCAACCGGTCTACCGCTATCGCGATGATCGCGGCAACTACGGGTCCTCAACACTCGCCCAGCGGATTTCCAAAGGCTCGACCTTCACCAAGTCCAATCAGGCGAGGTATGGCAACTACAGCGATACGGTCCGGTCCGCCAGCAAACCGATCTCTGTTGCTTCGTCCACCTCCCGTGGCGGTTTCGGCAGTAAAGCCAGCGCCCGCAGCGGTTGGGGCGGTTCGAGCAGCTTCGGGCGATCGAGCAGTTAAGGAACGCGCGTCATGAAGAAAGTCCATTGCGCCGAACGTCATGACTGGAAACAGACCGCCGAGAGTCTCGGCTTTCTGTTCCACACCATCGACGACGAACCCTATTGGGACGAGAGCGCGTACTACCAGTTCACGCTCAAGCAAATCGAAGACGATCTCGAAGACCCGACCACCGAGATCCATGAGATGTGCATGGACCTGGTGGCCCGAGTGGTGCAGAGCGAGGAACTGCTGGAGCGCCTGAGCATTCCTGCGCCGTTCTTCGACATGGTTCGCACCTCATGGCTCGAAGGGCATCCGCACCTGTATGGGCGCATGGACTTCTCCTACAACGGCAGCGGCCCCGCCAAGCTGCTGGAACTGAACTACGACACGCCGACCAGCCTGTACGAAGCGTCAGCGTTTCAGTGGGGCTGGCTGGAGCAATGCATCGAGCGCGGACTGTTGCCCGGGCATGCCGACCAGTTCAACAGCATCGACACCAAGCTGCATCAGGTCTTTGCCCAACTTCAACTCGAGCAACCCTTTTACTTTGCGTCGATGAAAGACTCGATTGAAGACAAGGGCACCACCGACTACTTGCGCCTGATCGCGGAAAAAGTCGGCATCGAATCGCGGCACATCGATATCGAGGACATCGGCCTTAACAGTGAAGGCCGTTTCGTCGATCTGGAAGATCGCTGGATCCCTCACCTGTTCAAGCTGCATGCCTGGGAGTTCATCTTCCACGAGCCTTTTGGTGCGGCGATTGCCCAGAGCGACACGCAGTTTTTCGAGCCGGCCTGGAAATCGATCATCTCCAACAAAGGCATCCTGCCGTTGCTGTGGGAGTCCAACAAAGGTCACCCGAACCTGCTCGCAGCCCATCTCGACAGCGACTCGAGCAAAGCCGTGCCCAAGGGCTGGGTACGCAAGCCGTTCTTTTCCCGGGAAGGCGCCAACATCGAGCTGCAAACCGCTGATGGCCTGATCGTCAGAGAAGACGGCCCTTACACCGACGCTCCCTTCATCCTCCAGGAATTCGCCCCGTTGCCGAAGTTTGGCGACAGCTACACGCTGATCGGCTCCTGGGTCATCGGCGACCAGGCCGCCGGCATTGGCGTGCGGGAAGACAACAGCCTGATCACCAAGGATTCGAGCCGGTTCCTGCCGCATCTGATCCTTGACTGAATCTCTGGGTCAAGCACTGAACCCTTGTGGGAGCGGGCTTGCTCGCGAAGGCGGTGCATCAAGCGACATCAATGTTGACTGTGCCGCCGTCTTCGCGAGCAAGCCCGCTCCCACAGGTTAATGCGTGTGCCCCGACGTTTTCAGGTCCACCAGTACCGCACCAGATGAAAGAAGATCGGCGCGGCGAAGCAGACCGAGTCCAGTCGGTCGAGCATGCCGCCGTGGCCTTCGATCATGTGCCCCCAATCCTTCACACCACGGTCGCGTTTGATCGCCGACATGACAATCCCACCGGCAAACCCCAGCAAGTTGATCAGCAAGGCAATGAGGAACGATTGCCACGGATTGAACGGCGTGATCCACCACAACGCGCCACCGATCAGCGAGGCCAGCAGAATGCCGCCGACAAAACCCTCGACGGTTTTCGACGGCGACAGGTTCGGAGCGATCTTGTGTTTGCCGAACAACTTGCCGCACACGTACTGCAGCACATCCGATAGCTGCACCACGATCACCAGGTAAGCGATCAGCAACAGGTTGCGCCCTTCAAAGCCGGCGATGTCCAACGTCAGCAGCGCCGGTACGAACGAGATGCAGAACACCGCGATCATCAGTCCCCACTGGACCTTGGAAGCGCGCTCCAGAAAGTGCGTGCTGTCGCCGCCCAGGGACGCGAGGATCGGCAGCAGCAGGAACACGTACACCGGGATAAAGATCGAAAACAGCCCGTACCAATCAAAATAAATCAGCAGGTATTGCAGCGGCAGTGCCAGGTAAAACGCCGCCACCAAGGCCGGATAGTCGCTGCGCCGGGTCGGTGTCAGGGTCAGGAATTCCCGCAGGGCGTAAAACGACACGGCGTAGAACAACAGGATGACCGCCGCGTTGCCCAGCCAAAACGCCGTGCCGATCACCAGCACCATCACCCACCAGGCATTGATCCGCGCGTTGAGGTTATCGATGACCGAATTCGGCGCGCCTTTTGTCCGCAGTTTGAGAATGAAACCAATCACGGAGGCCAGCAGCAGGATTGCGCCGATCCCGCCAAACAACATCAGGGTATGTCTATCCATGTCAGACGTGCTCCGGGGCCAGTGCCAGCAGCGCGGCCCGGCTGCGTTCAAGAAATTGCTCTTTGCCTTCACCTTCTTCGATGCACAGCGGCGCGCCGAAACTGGTGGTGCACAACAGCGGCAGCGGCAGCACCCGACCCTTGGGCATGACGCGGTTGAGGTTGGCGATCCACACCGGGATCACCTCGACCTCGGGGTGGCTTTTCATCAAGTGATAGATCCCGCTTTTGAACGGCAACAGACCTTCCTCCGGGTTGCGCGTGCCCTCGGGGAAAATGATCAGCGAGTCGCCGTTTACCAGGGCGTCGAGCATCGGCTGCAACGGGTTGTACGAAGGGTCCTTGCGCTCGCGGTCCACCAGCACGCCGTTGAACACCCGGTTGATGATGTAGCGCCGCAGCGGGCTGGTCTGCCAATAGTCGGCGCCCGCCACCGGCCGGGTGAGCTTGCGCAGCGCTGGTGGCAACGAGGCCCAGAGCAGCACGAAATCGCCGTGGCTGCTGTGATTGGCGAAGTAGATCCGCTGCACCGGTTGCGGCGCGCAACCGAGCCACAGGCTGCGAGCACCCGTGACCATGCGGGCGGCGGAGGTGATGAGGCTGGCGACCACGGGTTCGAACATGAGGATTCCTTATCCGGAAAAAGCTAACCAGGGACTGGCCAGGATCAAGCCCAGCGTCAAGACAACTTGCGTGGCCAGCAACAACGACTGGCGGCGCAGCAGCAATAATGCGCCATGCCGGCGCTCGGTCCAGAGCCGACCGCTGCGTTCGACCGGTTGCAGGCCGAGGGCGGTGAGGGCTTGATCCAATGTATAGGTTCGTTCGGCCAGCGATTGCGTACTGTCCGCCATGCGCTGGAACAGGTCGGCATCAAACGCTACACGCTGCGCCCAGTACTTTTGCATTACGCCAAGCATGAAGATCACGACGCTAAAGCACAGCAGCCACGGATTGACGCTACCGACCAAAAATTGAGCCAGCCCCAGCAGCGCCGCCAACAGGGTCAGCCCCGTGGAAAGCTGATCCAGCGAGTGACCTCGGCGCAACAGGCTCGCCACCGTGTGGAGTTCCATATCACTGATCATGGTCATTCCTCGTATTTGTGGATAACCGTTCCAACGCGCGACGGTGCGCCGGATGCAAAACAACGTGCGGGCGGGCCCGCTGGATTTGGACGATGGCCGCATCGACGCTAGCGGCCCGACCAGTGTGCAACAACCACGCGGCCACGGCGCTGGCGCTGCGCGAATAACCCAAGGCGCAGCAGACCAGCAGCGGCCCTTGCTGACGCAGGTTCTCAATCATCCGTGCAGCCTTCAGGCACTGCTCGGCGCTGGGCGCGGTCAGGTCAAGCACCGGCAACGCGCGATAGGCGATGCCGGTGCTGTCCATGGACATTTCGGCGCAAAGGTCGAGCATGCCGTTAAATGGACTGTCCTTTAATTCCATCGGCGTGGGAATGCGCCCCAGCCAGACGTTGTCGGCCACCTGATCCGCCTGCGGATGCTTGCGCGTCCACCATCGGGAATTGATCCACGCTGCCGCCAGATAAGGCGCCAACAGCCAGCGAACCGCCGGGCTCAATCGGCCCTCGGCACGCTTCTGAAAGCCGTCGGCACCAAACACCAGATAATTCAGCGCCACCCACAGCACCGCCACCGCCGGCCAGATCAACCAAAGCCACGCGCCACCCAAGGCAAACGCCGGAACAAAAAACGCCGCAGCCCCTAAACCATAGCGCAAAGCCAATCGCAGACGAGCCGGGTCCGCGGTCACACGCGCATTTTTCAGCGGGCTGGGCCGATCCAGCGGCCACAACCAGACACATAACCACCCAGCCAACACACCCGTGGGCAGGTCAATAAAGTGATGTTGATAGGTGGTCAGCACCGACACACCAATCAGCGCGAACCAACCGTGCATCAGCCAACGCCAGAGCCCTTGCAGGTGCCGCTGATAACACACCCACAGCACCACCAACAACGCGATGTGCAGCGATGGCGCCTGATTGAACGGCTTGTCGAACCCCGCCAGCACATCGAACAGCCAACCGAACACTCCATCCATTTCTGGCCGGGCGAAGGTGAAGCGCAACGGCCAGATCAGAAAACAACTGACCGCAATCGCCTGGGCCGTGAGCAGACGCAAGGCGTGGCGTTTGAGTTCTTCGCGGCTGCTGGGCAACAGCAAGGACAGGCCGTACAGCAGATCAATCGACCAGTAGGGCACGATGGTCCAGGCCATGAACGGCATGCGGCTTTCCCAGCCAAACACCAGGCTGCCCACGTCATCCCGCTGGGACGTCACCCAAGTGGCGAAGCCATAGGTGCTGAAAAACAACGGCGCCAACAACAGCAACCACAGCACCGCCGGTTTCAGCAGGCCGGGCTCGCGGGTCGGGGCGATGACGGCGCTCATCACTGCACTCGCTGAGCCAGCGAAACGCTGAAGATGCCCCATTCATCGACCCGCAAAGTTATCTTGCGGAAACCCGCCGCCTCCACCAGTTGATCCATCTCCGCCTGCGTGCGTCGGCGCATCACCCAGGCCTGCCCGGCGCGGTGGCTGGTGAGGGCGCGGGCGATCAGTTCCAGTTGCGGGTGCCACGGCTGCCCGGTGTAGACCAGGAACCCGCCAGGCTCCACCGCTTCGGCCAGGCCGGCGAGGGAATCACCGACCATCTGATTGTCGGCAAACAACTCATACAACCCGGACACCACCGCGAGCGTCGGTTTGGGCGCCAGCGCCGCCAGATCCGAGCGATCAAAGGCGTCACCTTTGACGAACCGAGCGATATCGCCCAAGCCCTTCTCAAGAATCAGCGCACTGCCGTCCCGCACGTTGATGTCGCTGTAGTCGCGCAGCAGGATCGACTCCGGCAACGGACTGACGCCTTGCAGCGCTTCGAGAATGTAGCGGCCATGGCCGGCGGCGATGTCGACAATGCGCACCTCGCGGTCCTGCTCGCGCAACGTGCCCATGGCCAGACGCAGCAGCTCCTCGACGTGCAACTTGCGCTGACGAATCCCGCGCCAGCCGATGGAGTTCAGGTAATTCTGGTCAATCATCCGTCCCACGGCCGAGGTGCCGGTGGGGCGATTGCGGTAGACGTAATCCAGCGTGCTGCCGGAGTCGAAGCCGGTGTCGAAACCCAACTTCACCCCAGCCGACAACTTGCTGCCAAAGCGCATGCTGGCGCGGGTCATGCGCCAGTACAGGTCGCGCAACGAATTGTGCGGCAGCGGCGTCGCCAAGGCTTCGGACTCGGCGCAGGTCGCACCCAGGCGATCAGCGTCCAGCAGGGAAGGGCGGTCCAGCGGCCGGGCAAAGTTTTGCAGAATGAACCGACGGGCACTGGCGATGGCCGGCGCACGGTTCTTCTCGCCGAGGGTGTCGTGGAAGAACCCCGGCAGAATGTGTTTCTCCTTGTGCACACTGCCCAGCCGCTCGAAGAACTGCTCCTGGGGTTTGCGCTGCACCACAAAGTCGGAACCGGAGATCAACAACTGCGTCGGCACCTGAATCGCCTGGGCATCGGCCACCACCCGGTCGGCGGCTTCGTACAGACCCAGCAAAACATTTACCGAAATCGCCTTGGTGATCAGCGGATCGCTGTCGTAGGACGCCACCCGCTCCGGGTCATGGCTGAGGAATTTCGCCTTGACGTAACTGTTGACGAAAAAATTGCCGCGAAACCGGCGCATCAGCGCCAGGCCTGGACGAGCGAAAGGCACGTAAAGCTTGACCTTGAACGCCGGCGACGCCAGCACCAGCGAACGAATGCGCGGGGCGTAATCGTGAACCCAGGTCGACGCAATCACCGCCCCGACACTCTGCGCCACCACGGCGATGTTCTGCTCGTCGATCTGATGCGTTGCGCCGATGTGATCGCAGAAGGTCTGCACATCCCGCGCGCTGGTGGCAAAACTCGGACTGTCGCCACGCGCACCCGGCGACTGGCCATGGCCGCGGGCATCCCAGGCGAAAAAGTCGAAGCCAGGCAAATCCAGCTCATCCACCAGATGGGCAATGCGTCCGGAGTGTTCATGGCCCCGATGAAACAACAACACCGCCTGACGAGGCTCACCCGGCGCCGCATCGACGGCCGGCCAGTGCCGGTAGAACAACTCCACGCCGTCAAAGGTGGTAAACGTCAGTTCCTGGGCTTCGCGCATTGCAACTTCCTTATGCTGAGGGAGCGTTTTCCGTCACGTGATTCAGGCCATGACGCACCCGATTGACCAAGGTATAAACCAGCAGGGCGGCCACCACCGCCATCACACCATCAACCCAGAGCGTCCCGAGCCAACCCAGGGCAATCCCGGTCGCCAACAGGCCCAACACAAAGGCGCGATCACTCTTGCCCATCGGCCCGTCATAGCGCCGCGAAGCCCCGACCATCGCCCCCAGCACACCAGCGTATTCGCTGAACAGCGCCAACAGCGTGACCAACAACACCAGCAACAGACTGGCATCGGCAAACAAGGCAAAAGGCAGGATCAGGGCAGCGTCGGCGATGATATCGCATAGCTCATTGAGGTAGGCGCCCAGATGCGATTGCTGCCCGAACTCCCGCGCCAGCATGCCATCCACCGCATTCAACGCCATGCGCAGGAGCATCCAGATCGGCACCAGGATAAACACCCCCGGATGATTGGCGAACCACGCAACCACGGCCCCCACCAGCACAGAGACAATGCCGGCGAGCAGGGTGACCTGATTGGCGGTGATGCCCTTGTCGTAGAGGCGCTGGACCATGGGGCGCAGCAGGTTCTGGAAGGCGGGTTTGAGCTGGTAGATGGAGGGCATGGGAAGGAAATCTCGGCCGGTTACGGGGCGTGTTCAGTGCGAGATTACGACAGCCTGCAGGTTTGCTGGAGGGTAATTCTCGAGAATGCGCGCAGGTAGGCATCTGGCAACGAAATCTCCCTGTGAATGAAATACCGCTTGTGGGAGCGGGCTTGCTCGCGAATGCGGTAATCAGCCACCATTGATATTGACTGACCACCGCCTTCGCGAGCAAGCCCGCTCCCACCGAACCTATGCCCGCCACAAGCCTCTGTGGGAGCAAAGCTTGCTCGCGATAGCAGTTCATCAGCCAAACAGATCAACAGCCTGCCGTCCAAAAAAAATAAGGAGTACTCCAAGTGCCGCAAATGGATTGGCTCGAAAACCACATGGACAAATGCGACCAGATGGCCGGATGGCTTCATCGAGAGTTCAGTTATGAATTTGCCCAGCAATCCCTCACCAGTTGGCAGCAAGAGTTTGCTGCGGGCCAACGCAATGGTCACTGGAAATGCCTGATCGCCACAGAACAAAACCAACTGCTGGGCGGCGCCTCTCTTGCTAGCGACGACCTGCCCGACCGACCAGAACTTGGCCCATGGCTGGCATGCGTCTTCATCACCCCAACCGCCCGCCGCAGAGGCCTTGCCGCGCAACTGATCGAAGGCATCTGCAACCATGCCAGAGAAACGGGACTCACCACCTTGTACTTGCACACCCACAGCCAGAGTGATTATTACGCCGGGCTTGGCTGGGACGTGCTGGAGCGCTTTGAGGCTTGGGGGAAAGAGCAATGGCTGATGTCGCGGCGGTTATAGTCATCGGCGCAGTTCGTACGCCAAGTCTCAGGAATACCTCGAAAGCCACTGTGGGAGCGGGCTTGCTCGCGAAGACGGCGGCACATTCAACATCAATGCAAACTTGACCCACCGCTTTCGCGAGCAAGCCCGCACAATAGATCTGTGGTGCTTAAACCCGAAACGCCTGCACCGCCGTATGCAACCGCCCACCGAGCACCAGCAGGTTGTCACCCTGTTCCCGTCCCTCACCGATGCGCAGCAGGTTATCCCCACCCAACTGATGAATCCGCTCACTGTGATCGCGGATTTCGCTGACGGCGCCGCTTTGTTGGGCGGTGACGTCGGCGATGCGCACTGCGGTTTCGGAAATGGTCTGGATGGCTCCGACGATTTTATCCAGCGCACCGTCGGCCGCTTGCGCCTGGTTGGCGGTGGCTTCGGCGTGTTCCACCTGAGCGCGCATGCCGTCCACTGACTGACGCGCAGCCGCTTGCAGGCGGGCGATCAGTTCCTGGATCTCGGCTGTGGCGCCCGCCGTGCGTTGGGCCAGGGAGCGGACTTCCTCGGCCACCACCGCAAAGCCTCGGCCCATGTCCCCGGCACGGGCGGCTTCGATGGCGGCGTTGAGGGCCAGCAGGTTGGTCTGATCGGCGATCGAGCGAATTACCGTCAGCACGCCGCCGATGGTGGCCGACTCCTCGGCCAGTTGTTCGATCATTTGCGCGTTGCCTTGCACTTCGCCCACCAGCGCGTGCAGGCCGGTGAGGCTCAGGCCGATGACTTTCTGCCCTTGTTCCACGGCATGCCCGGCGCTGCGGCTGGCGTCGGCGGCCTGGCTGGCGTCGCCGGCCACCTGCTGGATGGTCGCTTCCAGTTCGCTGAGGGAGTCGCGGATCAGCGCTGTGTCACCGGCCTGGTGTTCGGCGCCACTGTGCAGCTCGCCGCTTAGCTCGGCCAGTGCCCGGCTGCTGCCGGCGACCTGTTCGGCGTTCAGGCGAATGGTGCCTACCAGATCCACCAGGTACGCCCGCAAGCGATTGAGCGAGGCCTGGATATCCTGTAATTCGCGGTTGCTGGCACCCACATGGATGTCGCGGCTGAAATCTCCTTCGGCCCAAGTCGACAGGGCGGGTGCCAGATTCGTCAAGGTCCGGGCCAGGCGTCGCTGCAAGGTGTCGATGAGCAGTGCGATCAACAGGATCAGGCCGATCATCAAGCCCTGAATCAGCCGAACTTCGCCCTGGATCTGGCCATGTTGGGCGCGAACCGCCGACTCCATGGCATCAATGGCCTGTTGCACATCGGCGATTTTCAAGTGCGTGGCGCTGCTCAGTTCTGTGCGCTTCTGGATCAGTGCGCGAGTGCGCCCCAGTTCGGCGGGGTAGCGGCCGAGCAGGCTGTTGAGTTCGCGCTTGAGGGCGATGCCGGCGTCTTCGGCGACGGTCTCTTCCTGGGTCTGCAAGCCCATCAGCGCGGCGAAATCATCGCCCTGCGATTCGTTGCTGGCTGTTACGCCCAGCAGTGGCAGGCTGTCGAGGCTCTCGGCCTGCGTACGGATGCTCTGCAGTTCCCGTTCGACATCGGCGGCCAATTCGCTGCGTCCGCTGCTGACCAGTTTGTCCCGGGCCAGGGACAGCCGGCCCAGATGTTGCGAAGCCGCGAACAACGGCGGCAGGTAGGCCGGGGCGCCATTGGCGTATTGCGCGAGGCGGTCCAGGCTTGCGCTCAGCTCCCGTTCGGCCTGTAACAGCAGGGCTTGCGGATCGCCGGCCAGCTTACCGGCGGCCAGCAGATCGGTCTTGCTGAAGCCGTCGAGGTTGGACAGGCTTGGGCGCAAGCTCTTGGCCAGTTCGGGAGGAAATTGGTCCAGTTCCTTTTGCAAGGTATCAAGGGACTGGGTCGCTGCGCTGAGGCGCAAGGCGTCACCGCTGGCCAAGTAATCTTCGATGTTGCGCGCCACCTCGCCCTGGAATTGCCGCGACAGGCTCAGGTAGCGCTCCATCAACAGGTAGGGGCGCTCCAGGGCGATCTGCGACCACCACAGGGTGGAAGCCAGGCCAAGGCACACGGCAACTAAAAGAAGGGTATTGAGATTGGTCAGCAGCTTCAGGCGCATCAAGGTCTACCAAGGGCAGAATCGTAAGTGCCTGAAGTTATTGCGTTTGGGTTACAGGTTTATGACTGAATCGGTCGATTCCGATGAAAAGGTGGCACTTTGCTTTGATTGCCGCGCGCATTGCACCCGGTTGCGTCCTGCATGCTTGGCGCGATACAGCGCTTCGTCTGCCTGGCTGGCCATCATCAGGCTGTCGGACTCTTCGCTCATTTGCACCACACCGGCGCTGAAGGTGCACCACAGGTCCTGGGGCTGCGCCGGGTAGTGAATTTCGGCAAACCGCTGGCGGATTTCATCCAGGACCTTATAGGCCGCATCGATGTCCGTGTCCGGCATGACGATGGCGAACTCTTCACCGCCATAACGGCCAATGAAGTCGGTCTTGCGCAGCCGCTGCTTGAGAAACAGCGCCAAACTCTTGATCACCCGGTCGCCCATCGGGTGGCCATGGCTGTCGTTGACCCGTTTGAAATGGTCGATGTCCAGCATGGCAAAGCTTAGCGGTTTGCTCTCGCGGCGAGCGCGGAAGCAGCAGTCTTCGAGCAATTGCAGGATATGGGTGTGGTTGTAAAGTCCGGTGAGGCTATCGCGGACCATCCGTGCCTTGAGGTTGCGGGCCCGGGCCGCGCGGTTGCGCACGGTGGTGATCAGGTGCCGGGGTTTGATCGGTTTGGTCAGGAAGTCGTCGCCGCCCTCGCTCATGGCGTCGAGCTGTTTGTCCAGGTCGTCTTCGGCGGACAGGTAAATGATCGGCACGCTGACGTAGCGGTCATTGTGGCGGATCACCTTCGCCAGTTCCGTGCCGGTGCAGGCGGGCATGTACATGTCGAGGATGATCAGGTCGGGCTGGAAATCCGCCAGCTCGGCCATGGCCTGGATCGGTTCGATCAGCGTGCGGGTGACGATACCGGCGCTGTTGAGCAGGCGCTCGGTATGCAAGGCCTGGGCACGGGAATCATCGATGATCAATACCTTGTACGGTTCGTACTGGGCAACGCAGGTCAGCACTTCGATCTTTTCCAGCAGGCTCGATGCTTCCAGGGTACCGGTGAGGAACTCCTGCCCGCCGGCGCGCACGGCGGCCAGGCGTGTCGGGGTGTCGGTTTCCAGCAGGCTGAAGAACAGCAAGGGCAGCGGCTGCTCCAGGCCTTCCTGGGCTTCGGCGGCCAGTTTCAGGCCGATGCCGGGACCGCTGAAGTCCACATCCATCACTATCGCGGCCGGCAGGCGCTCGACCATCGAGGCCCGAAACGCCGCCACGCTGTCGAGCGCCTGGGCACTGAGGCCGAAGAACTCCAACTGCTTGGCCAGCCGCTCGGCGCGGTCATGGTCCTGCAACATCACATAGATGGGTTTGCGCAGTGGCGGCAGAAAGGTTTGTTCGAGTTGGTCGCCATGGCGCAGGCCGGTGCGGGACAGGCGTTGCATCAGTCGATTGATTTCAGTGATCAGGTGACTGCTCAGACGCCCGCGATTGGCTTCCACCGCTTGCAGCGATTGACTGATGCCCTGGGCGAGCTGGCAATGCTCCGGTTGCTCGAAGCGCTCGGCAAAGCGCAGCAGGCGCAGGTTGGCTTCGCTGAGCTCCGAGAGGTCGACGCCTGACCATTCACTGCGTTGCAGGCGCTGCCAAATCTCCAGGATCTGACGAGCCTGGTGAATTACCCGCTGGGCAAAGTGGTGCTTGAGGCGCTCACGGCTGGGGTCTTCTGGCTCGGTCATATCCTGACTACTAGTTAGGGTGCATGCTGAGATCGACTGGTGGCTCTATGCTAGCACCTCTTTTCATTTGCATGAGTGTCATACGTCAATAATCTGTCTTGTTCGGGTATTCAGTTTGTGACCGGTCAGTCTCGTAGGCTGGCGGCAGCGGTTCCTTTATAGTGGCCGTTCGATTGCCCTGTCGTGGCCGGCATGATTTGCGCCGCATTATCGCGTTTCAAATCAGGCACGATGGCGTAGGGTTGTGGTCGAACCGTGAACTCAAGTGATTGAAGGGACATCGCCATGCTGGACTGGAAAAACCGCGCGGGCAGCGCGCCTGAACGTGCCGCCGAGCCGAAATCGGCCCCCCGCAGCTACCTGGGTGGGCTTTTTTTCAGCCGGGCACTGGCCACCCTGGTCGGCCTGTACTTGCTGGTGACCATTGCCGTCGGCTGGTACTGGAGCCAGGAGCCCGCGCTGTTCCCCGTGCAGCAGAACGCCCAGGCCGCCGCGGAGAAGGATGGCCGGCAAATGGTGCTCGGCTACACCACCGTCGAGACCCTCAAGACCGTGGCCGAAACCCTGCTGACGAAGCCAGGCGGCTACATTTCCAACGACCGTTTCCCGCCGGGCCTGTGGATGGACAACATGCCGAGCTGGGAATATGGCGTGCTGGTGCAGGTGCGCGACCTGAGCCGCGCCTTGCGCAAGGACTTCGCCCGGTCCCAGTCCCAGTCCGCCGAGGACGCCGACCTGGCCAAGGCCGAGCCGCGTTTCAACTTCGATAACCGCAGCTGGGTGCTGCCCTCCAGTGAATCGGAGTACCAGGAAGGCATCACTCTGCTGAGTCGCTATCAGGCGCGCCTGTCCGACCCAAACCAGAAAAGCGCGCTGTTCTACGCCCGCGCCGATAACCTGAACAACTGGCTGGGCGATGTCGGCACTCGTCTGGGTTCGTTGTCCCAGCGCCTTTCGGCCAGTGTGGGTCGGGTCAAGCTCAACACCTCGCTGAAAACCGAAGTCCCGGTCCCGGGCCAGGTACCGCAAGTGGACGAAGAGGTGGTCGAAACTCCGTGGATGCAGATCGACAACGTGTTCTACGAAGCTCGTGGCCAGGCCTGGGCGCTGTCGCATTTGCTGCGCGCAATTGAAGTGGATTTCGCCGATGTGCTGGCAAAGAAAAACGCCACGGTCAGCGTACGACAGATCATTCGTGAACTCGAAGCCTCCCAGGAGCCGGTCTGGAGCCCGATGATCCTCAATGGCAGCGGCTTCGGTGTATTGGCGAACCATTCGCTGGTGATGGCTAACTACATCTCACGCGCCAATGCGGCGGTGATCGACTTGCGGCAATTGCTGAACCAGGGCTGACAGATGGACGAAAGCCCCCGGGAGGTCGCTCATCGAGTGGCCTCGGATGCCGAGCTTATTGCTTGGGTCGATACAGACGACAACCTGCTTGGCAGCCTGGTGCGCTCGGACCTGCGCGAGCGCGGCCTGATCGGACGCGGCTCCTACATCATGCTGTTCAACTCGGCCGGTGAGTTGTGCGTTCATCGGCGGACCCTGAGCAAGGCGATCTATCCGGGCTTCTGGGACGTGGCGGCAGGCGGTATGGTCCAGGCTAACGAGACTTACGCCGAGTCGGCGGCTCGAGAGCTGGCGGAAGAGCTGGGTGTGAGCGGGGTCGAACTGACGGCCCATGACCATTTTTATTTCGAAGACAGCGGCAGTCGCCTGTGGTGCTCGGCGTTCTCGGCGGTGTGGGACGGGCCGTTGGTCCTGCAACCTGAAGAGGTGCTCGAGGCGCGTTTCCTGCCTGTGGCCCAAGTGCTCGATGAAATCCAGCGCAAGCCTTACTGCCCGGACTCTCTGGCGGCGCTCGAACGCTATTTGCGAGCCCATCGCGGGGATGTCGCAAAGAAGCGCTAAATTGGCGCCGATTGGCCCTTAGCAAGTCGGCTTTTTGCCGTTACACTGCGCGACTTTTCAAGCTGAACCGCTGTCTGCGGTCCAGTAGCGCTGCCCCTGCCTGAGTGGGGCTTCGCGGTCGGGGCACTTTCTCTGCCCGACCAGTCTTTGTCCTCCCAAGAGGATTGCCGGTGGCCAAAAAAGCCGCATCCTTCGCCGCCTTGGGCGGCCTGGTATTTTCTACCGACGCCGGTCGTCATTGCCCTGATTGCCGCCAGCCGGTGGATGCCTGCATCTGCAAACAGACCGCCATCCCTGCCGGTGACGGTATCGCCCGCGTGCGCCGTGAAAGCAAAGGCCGCGGCGGCAAGACGGTGACCACAATCACCGGCGTGCCGTTGGCCGAGGACGCGCTCAAGGAACTGGCCACCACGTTGAAGAAACGCTGTGGCACCGGTGGCGCGTTGAAAGACGGCATCATCGAGATCCAGGGCGATCACGTCGAGCTGTTGCTGGCGGAACTGACCAGACACGGTTTCAAGGCGAAAAAGTCCGGCGGCTAGCAGCCTCTGTGAAAACCACCCTCGGCTTGATTCGAACCCCTTCTACAGAGCACGGTTCGACGTCGCCCACATGGTTTTCACAGAGCCTGTTCTGAACGGGTTTCTAAACTCAGCGCTGCGAGCAGGGTCTACCTTGCTTACAGGCAAATCGTCATTTCCATTCTTTAGACTGCGCCAGCCTCCTACCGGATGGTGCATTTTGACTTCTTTTATAGGGGACTTCGATGTCCGTACGACGCACACGCAAAGACGATGGCAGCCAATGGACAGTTGCGGACAGCCGCAGTGTTTACGGGATTCGCCATTGGGGGGCCGGGTATTTCGCGATCAATGACGCCGGTCGCGTCGAAGTCCGCCCGAACGGTCCAGGCAGTTCGCCTATCGACCTGTTCGAGCAAGTCGACCAGTTGCGTCAGAGCGGCCTGTCGCTGCCCTTGCTGGTGCGTTTCCCCGACATCCTGCAAGACCGCGTGCGCCAGCTCACCGGTGCGTTCGACAGCAACATCGCGCGCCTGGAATACCAGAGCCAGTACACCGCGCTTTATCCGATCAAGGTCAACCAGCAGGAAGCGGTGATCGAAAACATCATCGCCACCCAGAACGTTTCCATCGGTCTTGAGGCCGGCTCCAAGCCCGAGCTGCTGGCGGTGCTGGCCCTGGCGCCCAAGGGCGGGACCATCGTTTGCAACGGTTACAAGGACCGTGAGTTCATTCGCCTGGCGCTGATGGGCCAGAAACTGGGCCATAACGTCTTCATCGTGATCGAGAAAGAATCCGAAGTCGGCCTGGTGATCGAAGAAGCCGCGGCGCTCAAGGTCAAGCCACAGGTCGGCCTGCGGGTGCGCCTGTCGTCCCTGGCGTCGAGCAAGTGGGCCGATACCGGTGGCGAAAAGTCCAAGTTCGGCTTGTCTGCCGCGCAGCTACTGTCGGTGGTCGAGCGCTTCCGCGCTGCCGGCCTGGATCAGGGCATCCGCCTGCTGCATTTCCACATGGGGTCGCAGATCGCCAACCTGGCGGACTACCAGCATGGTTTCAAGGAAGCGATCCGCTACTACGGTGAGCTGCGCAACCTCGGCCTGCCGGTGGATCACATCGATGTTGGCGGTGGCCTGGGCGTGGACTACGACGGTACGCACTCGCGCAATGCCAGTTCGATCAACTACGACATGGACGATTACGCCGGTGTCGTGGTCGGTATGCTCAAGGAGTTCTGCGATGCCCAGAGCCTGCCGCATCCGCACATCTTCTCGGAAAGTGGTCGCTCCTTGACCGCCCACCACGCGATGCTGGTGGTGCAGGTGACCGACGTCGAGAAACACCACGACGACGTGCCGGTGATCGAAAACAAGGAAAGCCTGCCGGAGACCGTGCAATGGCTGGTTGACCTGCTGGGCCCGACCGATATCGAGATGGTCACCGAGACCTACTGGCGCGCCACTCACTACATGAGCGACGTGGCCGCCCAGTACGCCGACGGCAAGCTGACCCTGGCGGAAAAAGCCCTGGCCGAGCAGTGCTACTTCGCCGTGTGCCGTCGCCTGCATAACTCGTTGAAGGCGCGCCAGCGTTCCCATCGCCAGGTGCTGGATGAACTCAACGACAAGCTCGCCGACAAGTACATCTGCAACTTCTCGGTGTTCCAGAGCCTGCCTGACACCTGGGCCATCGGTCAGGTGTTGCCGATCCTGCCGCTGCATCGTCTCGATGAAGAGCCGCTGCGCCGCGCCGTGTTGCAAGACCTGACCTGCGACTCCGACGGCAAGATCAAGCAGTACGTTGACGAGCAGAGCATCGAAACCAGCCTGCCGGTGCATTCCCTCAACCCGGGCGAAGACTACCTGTTGGGCATTTTCCTGGTTGGCGCCTACCAGGAAATCCTCGGCGACATGCACAACCTGTTCGGTGACACCGACTCGGTGAACATCTACCAGAATGCCGACGGCAGCGTGTACCACGCCGGCATCGAAACCCACGACACCATCGAAGACATGCTGCGCTACGTGCACCTGTCGCCGGAGGAGTTGATGACCCACTACCGCGACAAATGCGCCAGCGCCCGTATCAGTGCCGCCGAGCGCACCCAGTTCCTGGATGCCCTGCGCCTGGGGCTGACGCGTTCGTCCTACCTGTCTTCCTGATGGGCTGATGAGCGCTTGCTGTGGGGCAAGGCTTGCCCGCGATGAAGGCGATGCGGTCTGTCAGAGATCGAGGTGCCTGTATCGCGAGCAAGCTTTGCTCCCACAGCAGGGATAAAAATCGCGAGCAAGCTTTGCTGCCACGGCAGGGATAAAAGATCGCATCTGGCTCGACCACTTGACTGATCGGCATCGCCCTCCGGGACTGTCAGAAAATACATCGCGTGTTGCGGGTTTTTTCGGATAGTCCCGAAGGGCGTTTTTATTTTTACTGGTTGCTATTTCCGCACATCGGTTCATTTAACCGGTGCTGTCCTTATTTCATGTAGTCCCTTTCCTAACTTGTACTTGGGCTCTCTACTCGGCCATGGCTCTCAGCGAGAATCCACGGCCGCCCCTCCTGTAGAGAAACGCCGATGTCCGATCCAGCCAGCGAGCCGTCATTTCGTCTGGAGATAGCCGGTCTGCCCGAATCCTTTGTTGTCGTGGCCTTCACGGGCAGCGAAGCCATCAGCGAACCCTTCGTCTTTGAAGTGGAGCTGTTGATCGGCGACACGTCCCTGGACCTGGCTGGCCTGCTGTACCGCAGCGTCTGGTTGAGTTTCGGGGCTTCGGGGCGAGGTATCCATGGGCAGCTTCACGAACTGGTACAGCGTCGTCATGGCGCTGGCTGTCGGGTGCGCATCGGGCCGAAGCTGGCTTGCCTGGCGCAGCGCTTCACTCAACGGGTATTCAGTGCACGCTCGGTGCCGCAGATCATCCGCCAGGTACTCAAGGCTCATGGCATTGCCGGGCGCCATGTGTGCCTGGACTTGAGCGGTGATTATCCGCCGCAGGATTTCTGTACCCAGTATCGGGAATCGGACCTGCAGTTTCTCCAGCGGGTGTGCTTCCAGGCAGGCATCCACTTCCATTTCGAGCAAGCGCGGGACGGGCATTGCCTGGTTTTCGCCGACAGTGCGGGCAGTTTTCCGCCCGCAGGCCAGGCAGCGTACGAGGCTGAAGGGCAGACTCCGGCGGTGCGAGCCTTCAGCGTTCAAGCCGATGCGTCGGGGGAGCAAGTTACCCGGGGTCGCAGCGATCTGACGCACCTGCATTGTGGCCGTGTACTGTCGCTGACGGCCCATCCTTTTGACGGCTGGAACCAGCGCTGGCTGTTGACGAAGGTTGAGCATCGCGGCCAGGCCGGTGTTTATGGCAACCACTTTTACGCCATCTCTTGGGGGTTGCCGTTCGTGGCAACCGGGGTTCCTGCAAAGCCGCGCATGCTGAGCCGGCAGCGGGGCTGGGTGGTGGATGAGCCGGCGGTGCAGATGGCCGGGCGAGTGGCGGTGCAGTTCGACTGGACCTATCAAGGGGAAGGGGCCAACCCGAGTCACTGTTGGCTGCCATTGGCGCCCGAGCTGGCTGCCTGCGGGCCTGGAGTCATTCGTGACGGCACCGAGGTGTTGGTGAGTTTTATCGAAGGCGATCCGGACAGGCCGTTGATCAGCGCATTCCTCGACACACCCGCATTGGCAGAACGCTCGCAAGAGCCTTCCTTAAGCGAAACGCTCGGGCTGGGAGCCGACCCGGTCTTATTGGCAGCGATCCAGAGTGCCGAGCCGTTGGTCTTGTTGTGCCTGTTGCCCGGAGGCGGCCGCTTCAGCCCTTGCGCCCAGATGGTGTGTACCTGTCGCATGCTCACGCGGTTCGGCGTGGGCGCTGCGCCATGAGCGCCGCCGACATGTCTGGATCAGTGCCTCGATGGCTGCTGCTCGACGTGCCGGGCGCACCGGCGGCCGCGCGGCGTCTGCAAGAACAGTTCGCTGAGACCCGGAGTGTTGCCTTGTTCGAAGGCACTGAGTTCCACGAGCTGAGGGAGCAGGGTCCGCTGCTGGTGGATCTGCAGCATTCGCCAGCGCTGACCAGTCTGTGTCATCTGGATGCCGGCTCCTGGCCGGGGCTGCTGTTGGTGAGTGCATCGCCGGCTGCGCAATTGCTGGCGCATCTGCGGCGTATGTTGACGGTGACGTTGGGCCTGCATCACAAAGCCTTGTTGAACTACTACAACCCGCACACCGCCAGCTATTTTTTCGACGGTTGCGATCCGGGGGAGCTCAGTTGCTGGCTGGGTCCGATCAGCCTGTTGCGCTGGTTCGGCGGCACCTGGGCCGACCGGGCGATTGGCAGTCAGGGCTGGCAGCAACTGTCCAACCCGGGGCTGACGGTGGCGAGGCTGGAGAACGAACACAGCCTCAGCGATCGGCAGCAACGGCAGTTGCAGCAATGCCTGCTGGAGCGTCACGCCTGGCAATGGTCCCGCTCCATCGGGCGTGATTACCGCCTGCTCTGGAGCGACTTGCAGCAAGGATTGAAACTGGGGTTTACCGAACGGCCGGTGCTCGACGACTGGCTCTGGCTGCGCCTGCAATACCCCCATGCCCGGCCGGTGCCGGAACTGATAGGCGCCTCGCAGCGTGAGCGGCTCGATTATCTGCGACAACTGTGGCAAAACAATCAAGGTTGAAACGTTATCAGGTTCGGACACCAAGCCAGCCGTCGCGCCGCTGCAAGTGCCAGGCAAAAGCGCCGAGGGTCAAGCTGCGCAATGCCATGAACAACAGGAAAGTGATCCACAGCCCGTGGTTGCCCAGCGCTTGCAGCACCCAGGCGAACGGCAACACCAGCAACAGAGTCAGCAGCATGCCGTTGCGCATTTCCCGGGCGCGGGTGGCGCCGATGAACAAACCATCGAGCAAATAACTCCAGACCGCAATCAACGGCAGTCCTGCCAGGTAAGGCAGGTAGCGGTAAGCGGTGTCGCGCACGTCGGGGATATCGGTCTGCATATCGATGAACAGGTGCCCGGCCAGCAGAAACAGCAGGGCAAACCCCACGCTTGCAATCAGTGACCAACCGCAGGCCACGACCAGCGAGCGACGCAGGGCCAAGCGGTCGCGGGCGCCGATGGCGTGACCGCACAGCGCTTCGACGGCATGGGCCAGACCGTCCAGGGCATGGGCCGTCAGCAGCAGGCCGTTAAGTAGCAGGGCGTTGGCTGCTACGGTCGCATCCCCCAGGCGCGCGCCTTGCACCGTGATCAGGAAGAACACCGCTTGCAGCGCCAGGCTGCGAATGAAAATGTCCCGGTTCACCGCCAGCAGCGGGCGCCAGCTTTGCCACACGCCCAGCGCCGCCCAGGCGATCTGTCCCGGCCAGGCCCGCAGCGTGTTGCGCGCCAGGACCAGACCGACCAGGGCGCCGGTCCACTCGGCAATCACCGACGCCCGGGCCGAGCCGGTTACGCCCCACTCCAGGCCGATCACGAACCACAGGTTCAGGGCGATGTTCATCAGGTTGGTCACCAGCAGGATCGCCAACGGTGCCCGGGCATTCTGTGCGCCGAGAAACCAACCTACCAGCGCATAACTGGCCAGCGCCGCCGGCAAGCCAAACAACCGGGTGTGGAAAAAGTCCCGGGTCAACTGCTCAAGCTCGGCGGACGGCTGCATGAAATGCAACGCCACCCCACTCAATGGTACGCCGACCGCCCCCAGCACCAGCGCCAACCCCAACGCCAGCAGCAGACCTTGCACCAGCACCTGCCGCAACGCCGCCCCATCACCACGGCCGGCCGCCTGGGCGGCGAACCCGGTGGAGCCCATGCGCAAGAAACTCATGGCCCAGGCCAGCACCGTATACAAGCTCGCCCCGACTGCCACCGCGCCTAACTGGTGGGCATGGGGCAGGTGGCCGATGACCGTGCTGTCCACCAGCGCCACCAGCGGCACGGAGATGTTCGAAAGAATCATCGGCGCGGCCAGCGCCCAAACCCGGCGGTGAGTAAGACGGTCACGCCAGTCGGTGATCAGGTTGGACATGCGAGCTCCTTGACGGAGCGCGATTGTAGCGGGTTCTCGCATGATCGTTCTCATGCTCCGCGTGGGAATGCCTCCAGGGACGCTCCGCGTTCGATCTCAAAAAACTGTGTGGGAGCAAGCTTTGCTCCCACACAGTGCTCTCGGCCCTAGTGAATGATCCAGCTCAACAGCCACAACCCCAGCACCAACCAGATAATGCCCAGGATGATCGATGCCCGCATGAACGCGCGGATTGCCGAGTACAGCAGCATCAGCCCGAGGATCAGCGCAATGATGCTGATGATCGAGGTGTCCATGCCCAGTGTGCGCGACAGGCCATCGACAAAGTTGCCGCCGGCATTGGCCAGGGTGTTGAACAGGCCGCTGAGCAGGTCGACGATAAACCGGATCACCGAACCGAGCGCCTGGCCGAGCCATTCGAAAAAGCTTTCTACCTGCATGTGTACGTCCTGATGAGAGGGGATCGGAATCGAGCCTTGGGCTTCTGGTTGTAAGAGCGGCTGAAGGCCAAGATCGTTCGATTATGGGGCAAAACGCCGCTTCGTACCGAGACGCTTGCCTTCCCTCGTCATCCCCCCGAAGCTATGCGCATTCAGGAGACCTCGATGAACCTTGTTGAACTGACCGAACGCCTGCATGCCATTCGTGACCGTAACGATTGGCGGCAATTTCACAGCCCGAAAAACCTCGCCATGGCCGCCAGCGTGGAAATGGCCGAACTGGTGGAGATTTTCCAGTGGTTGACCGAGGACCAGTCGCGCCAGTTGCCAGCGGACAAACTGGCCCACGCCGGACAGGAAGTCGGTGACATCGTGTTGTACCTGTTGCTGCTGTGCAGTGAGCTGGGGTTGGACATGGACGCCGTGGTGCGCAGCAAACTGGCTGACAGTGAGCGGCGGTTCGGCCAATGAGTGATCGTCATTTCGATCAGCTCGCCACACGCTTTGCTGAAAAAATCTACGGCGGGGCCAAAGGTGCGATCCGCCTGGCGGTGCTGCAGGCCGATCTGCTTGAAGCCTTGCCTGAGCGTCCGTTGCGCGTGTTGGACATAGGCGCCGGCTTGGGCCACATGTCGTTGTGGCTGGCCGAGCGCGGCCATCAGGTGACCCTCGCCGAGCCCGCCGAGCCCATGCTCGAAGGTGCCCGCCAGCGGTTTGCCGATGCCGGTCAGAGCGCAACGTTCATCCAGGCGCCGTGGCAGGCGCTGCTCGAACAGCTTGCTGAGCCTTACGACCTGGTGCTGTGTCACGCGGTGCTGGAGTGGCTGGCCGAACCTCACGCCATCCTGCCGGTGCTGCATCAACTCACGGCCCCGGGCGGCTGGTTGTCCCTGGCGTTCTACAACCGCGACGCGCTGGTCTATCGCAACCTGCTCAAGGGGCATTTTCGCAAGTTGCGCAAAAACGACATGGCCGGGGAAAAACAGAGCCTGACCCCGCAACAACCCCTTGATCCGCGGGAATTGGCGGCGCAACTTGAGGGCTTGTGGCAGGTCGAAACTCAAAGTGGCGTGCGGGTTTTCCATGACTACATGCCGGTGGAGTTCCAGGGCCGCGTGGAGCTTGCGCAGTTGCTGGAGATGGAGCTGGCCCACCGTCGCCATCCTGCGTTTGCCGGGTTGGGGCGTTATCTGCACTGGGTTTGCCGTCCCCTCTGATCTGAAAGAGTAATCGGAGCGCGAAATGAAAGGTCGTTCAGGGTTGTTGGTGTTGTGCCTGGGACTGGCTGCCTGCCAGGGCAGCAACCCGTATGTCGCCACGTCTAATCCGCTGCCACCGGCGCCACCGGAGGCCGCCACGGTGTTTGATCGCAGTGCTTACCCTGCGCCACCCCGTGATTACGGGCGCTATCGCAGTTGGGCCTGGCTCAACGGGCGACTGCCACCGGGCACCGCTTGGGCGGACTCGGCCCAAGTGGCTGAAGCGGTGAGCAATGCTCTGGATCAACGCGGCCTTCGCCCCTTGCATGACAACCGCCCGGCCGACCTGTTCGTCAGCGCCGACCTGCGCCTGGAAACGCGGGTGCGCCAGGTTCGCGACGACTATGACTCCGGTTACTACGGCGGCTACAACCGTTATGACCGCTACGGTCCCGGCTATGGCATGTACCACTCGGTGCCGGTGGTACGCACTTATCGGGAGCAGGTCGTGGTGGTGCGAGTAGACTTGTTCGATGCCCGTAATGGTCAGCCGGTGTGGAGCGCCAGCGCCGAGACCAGCCAGCGCGGCAGTCAGAGCGCGCGCACCGACGCCATTCGCGAAGCGGTGGAAAAAGCCCTGTCGGCTTATCCTCCAAGTTGATCACGTAACGGAGAAAAACCATGTTTCGCCGTCTCGCTCTACTGGCTTTCACCCTGTTGCTCGGCGCCTGTGCGGGTACCCCGGTCAACCACGACTTTGACACCAGCCGGGATTTCTCGGCTTACCGCAGTTGGAGCTGGAAAGAGCCGGCGCTGCAATATCGCCCCGATGATCCGCGCATCAAGAGCGACCTGACCGAACAGCGGATCCGTCAGGCGGTTGCCGATCAACTCGACCAGCGCGGACTGCGCCCGGCCCAGGCTGGCGGGCGAGGGGATGTGATGGTCCAGACCTACCTGATCGTCGAGGATCGCCAGCAGCAGGTCACGACCAACTATGGCGGCGGTTGGGGCGGCCCCTGGAATGGCTATTGGGGCGGGCCGATGTACAACGAAACCCGCAACATCAGCTACAAGGTCGCCACGGTGCAGATTGATCTGCTCGATGGCAAGGACGGCAAGCTGGTGTGGCGTGGCAGTGATGAACAACTGCTCAGCCATTCGCCGAACCCGACTGATCGCAGCACCGCGGTGCGTGAGACGGTTGCGCGGATCCTGGCGAACTATCCGCCGCGCTAGGCAGATCCAGCATCGAAGCCAACTGAGCCACCGCCATCGCGAGCAGGCTCGCTCCCACAGGGATTTGTGCCGGACGCAGGCCCCATGAACACCCAAGAACCAATGTGGGAGATTCTATGTTGCAGGGCAACCCTGCAACATAGGTGTCGGCTGGTACTCGCTCTGATTTTTCATCAAAGCAAATGCCACCCGGCATAACTTTCGGGCCAGCACCACCAATGCCTGGGTTTTTGAGAAACCTCTCGCCAGGTATGACTCGTAGAACGGCTTCCATCTAGGCGAGCGGCGTGCTGTCATTGCAGCGATATGAGCCAATCGGCGTATCTCTGAATCGCCCTTCTTGGTGAGGTGCCGTTGACCCTTCTTTTTTCCGGAGTCATCGACCCTCAAGTCCATCCCCAAAAACGCGATAAATGCATCGCTGTCCGCAAAATCACCTCGCATGAAACTCGTCGCCAATCCAGTAGCGACCAGTTCACCAACGCCCTCGATGGCTTTGCAGCGGCCGATATTCGCCTCAATTCCCGCTTCTTTGCTGACTTTTCGTAGCAACTTCTGAATGGCCTGAATCGCCTGTTCGAACGCCTTTTGCTGAGTGGCCAGCGTTTTTTTTAACAGAGGCTCATCGTGCCAGCTCAACATCAGGCCGGTATGGTTCTTGACCAGCGTCGCACGCCTATGAAGCAGGCTTTTTAACGTCGTGTAGGCTTTCGGTGGCGGGCTCCAGAGCCGCAACTCGTGCTGTTCATTGGTTAAATACCGCGCCAGCAGACGAGCATCACAAGGATCGTTCTTAGCCCGCTGGCCGATGCCGCGACGATAATTGCTCACCCGATAAGCATCCACGACATAGACCTGATGCCCCATCGCATGAGCCAGCTCGACGGTGTCCAGGTGGTAGATGTTGGTTGCTTCGACGGCTAGAGCACTTTGGGCGGGCAACGTTTTAAGCCAGCGTTTGAGGGATGTTCGGTCATTCTTGATGGTGTCAGTGGTTTGCAGGTCATAGCGATAAACAACAACTTCGGCCTTGGCTATATCAATACCAACAACCGTCTGCGAGGTAAGGATTGTCATAGCGAATCCTCGGAGCTAGGGTTTAGGTGCTTGTCGGGGTCTACCTTTGCGCTGGCTTGCCTCTATTGTCGGTTTTACCGATGAATTCCTTATTGGCGCTTTGGGTAGAAGGGGCGGGACGAGAAGTCTCCCACGGTCCGTACTGGCTAGAGTCGGAATCGAGCTTTTAGTCCCGCCCACCCCTTCAAGTCTAAACATACAAGCGAGCCTGCTCGCGATGACGGCATCACATTCAACAAAGATGCAGGTCCTTAGCCAACCGGCCGCCAGCTCCCCACCATATGTTCCAACTCCCCGGACCCGATCAGTCGCAAATCCCCACTGGACCCCGCCGCACTCGCCAGCAGTGTCACTTTGCTGGGCAGGCGCACCGGCTTCTTGAAGGTGACCTCGATCTCGATGTTGGCATCGGGCAAGTGTTCGTCCAGCGCCGCCAGGGTCCTGGCTTTGTTCCACAGGCCGTGGGCGATGGCGGTAGGGAAGCCGAACAGCCGGGCGCTGAGGCCGCTCAGGTGGATCGGGTTGTAATCGCCGGACACCTTGGCGTATTGCCGGCCAATGTCAGCCGGCGCGGTCCAGTGCGCCACTTCAGTCAATGCCTGGATCTCTTGCAGCGGCTCTTCCACCAACGCACCGTCAAGCTGGACGCCCTTGCAGAGCATCTGGCTCTCGGCCTCCCACAGCGGCCCCAGTTGATCGTCGATGCGAGTCACAAGGTCGAACACCGCACCCTTGGGATGGGCTTGCAGGTTCTGGACATTGACGCGGGCCTGTACTTGGCTGACCCCGCCCATGGGCCGCAGTACGCGGATGCGATTGCTCAGGTGGATCAGCCCCAGCAACGGGAACGGAAAGTCCCGGGCGGTGAGCAATTGCATCTGTAGGGCAAACGCCAGCACGTGGGGATAGGTCGGCGGCAGCAGCCCGTTTTCGGCAAAACCGCAGACCTTGCGATAAGCCGCCAGGCGTTGCGGATCGACCTGTATCACTTGGCGCAATCCGTCCTCGGGCAAGGTTTTTCCGGTGACCTTGCGCCGTGTCGCGGCTTTCATGTACAGCGCGGACATACCGGGTGCGGCGTTTACTTCATGCCATTGAATCGTCATGGTCATGCTCCCAGGAGGCTTTGCCCGCACACCCGCAGCGTCTGGCCGGTAACGGCGCCCGTGCCCGGCTGGGCGAGCCAGGCCACGGCTTCAGCAACATCCTGTGGCAGGCCGCCCTGGCCCAGGGAACTCATGCGCCGCCCGGCTTCGCGCAGGGCGAAAGGGATGTCGGCGGTCATGCGGGTTTCGATGAAACCCGGGGCCACGGCATTGATGCTGATCCCCCGAGGTTGCAGGACCGGCGCCCAGGCCTGGGCCAGGCCGATCAATCCGGCCTTGCTCGCCGCATAGTTAGTCTGGCCGCGATTGCCAGCAATGCCGCTGATGGACGCCAGCAGAATCACTCGGCCATTGTCCCGCAGGGTGCCACTGTCGAGCAGGGCCTTGGTCAGCACCTGCGGCGCGTTGAGGTTGACCGCCAGCACCGCGTCCCAGAATTCCGGAGTCATGTTGGCGAGCGTCTTGTCCCGGGTAATGCCGGCGTTGTGTACCACGATGTCGACGCCGTCGGGCAGGTGTTCAATCAATTGCGTAGCGGCGTCTTCCGCACAGATGTCCAGCGTCACGCTGCGCCCGCTAAGGCGCGCAGCCAGGGCTTCGAGGTCGGCCTTGGCCTGCGGGACGTCCAGCAGGATCACGTCGGCGCCATCACGGGAGAGGGTTTCGGCGATGGAGGCGCCGATCCCGCGGGCCGCGCCGGTGACCAGGGCCTTGAGGCCCGTGAGCGGACGCGTCCAGTCCTGGACCTGGGCCTGGCAGGCCTTGAGGCGAATAACCTGCCCGGAAACGTAGGCGCTCTTGGGCGACAGGAAAAACCGTAGCGCACCTTCCAGTTGGGCTTCGGCGCCGTCACCCACATACAGCAGTTGCAGCGTCCCGCCGTGGCGCAATTCTTTGGCCAGCGAACGGCTGAAGCCCTCCAGGGCCCGCTGCGTGCTGGCGGCGAACGGGTCGTCAAGGCTTTCTGGAGCGCGGCCGAGGATGACGACATGGGCGCTGTGGTCGAGGTTCTTCATCAGGGGTTGGAAAAACTCGCGCAGTTGCTTGAGCTGATCGGCCTGCGTCAGATGACTGGCGTCGTACACCACGGCCCTGATTTTCGGACCGTGGCCGGGGATCCACTCGGTGGCCAGTGTCGGTTCGCCTCCGTAGATGAAGATCGCATCGGTCAGGCGCTTGGCAAATGCGCCGATCTGTTCGGTCAACGGTCCGCCGCCCAGCAGCAACGCGCCTTCGATCGGCCGCAGCCGCCCGGCCTGCCAGCGCTCCAGGCGTACCGGCGATGGCAGGCCCAGCGCACCGACCAGACGCAGGCCAAGGGGCGAATTGGCGAAGTCGATATAACGGTCTGACATGGAACACACTCCGGCTGATGAGGTTCAAAGTGTGGACCATGATTGGCAATCGGTCGTTCGATCGGCCAGATAAAGCCTAAGCTTGTGCGGGAGCCGGGTTCCCGCAGGCCCATTGGCGCATCCGGACATACACAGGGAGTTCTTCATGACACAGCTACGCCGCGTCGCGATCATCGGTGGTAACCGCATCCCCTTCGCTCGCTCCAACGGGCCCTATGCCACCGCCAGCAACCAGGCGATGCTGACCGCCGCGCTCGAGGGGCTGATCGAGCGCTACAACTTGCATGGTTTGCATATCGGTGAGGTGGCCGCCGGTGCGGTGCTCAAGCATTCCCGGGATCTGAACCTGACCCGCGAATGCGTGCTCGGTTCGCGCCTGTCGCCCACCACGCCGGCCTATGACCTGCAACAGGCTTGCGGCACCGGGCTGGAAACCGTGCTGTTGACGGCCAACAAGATTGCCCTCGGGCAGATCGACAGTGCCATTGCCGGCGGCGTGGACACCACCTCGGATGCGCCGATTGGCGTCAACGAAGGGCTGCGCAGGATCCTGCTGCAAGCCAATCGCGCCAAAACCACCGCTGAGAAAATCAAGACCTTCCTGCAACTGCGTCCCCAGCACTTCGTTCCCGAACTGCCTCGCAATGGCGAGCCACGAACCGGCCTGTCCATGGGTCAGCACTGCGAATTGATGGCGCAGACCTGGCAGATTCCCAGGGGGGAGCAGGACCAATTGGCCCTGGAGAGTCATCAGAAAATGGCCGCGTCTTACGCCGAGGGCTGGCAGAACGATTTGATGACACCGTTTCTCGGTCTGACACGGGACAACAACCTGCGCCCGGACCTGACCCTGGAAAAACTCACCGCGCTTAAGCCTGCCTTCGAAAAAAGCGCCAAGGGCACGATGACGGCGGGCAATTCCACGCCGTTGACCGATGGTGCCTCACTGGTGTTGCTGGGCAGCGAAGAGTGGGCCAAGTCCCGGGGACTGCCGATCCTGGCGTATGTGCGCGACGGCGAAACAGCAGCGGTGGATTTCGTCAACGGGGCAGAAGGGTTGCTGATGGCGCCGGTCTACGCCGTGCCTCGGTTGCTGGCGCGCAACGGCCTGACGTTGCAGGACTTTGATTACTACGAGATCCACGAAGCATTCGCCGCTCAAGTGTTATGCACGCTCAAAGCCTGGGAAGACCCGGATTATTGCAAGACGCGCCTGGGCCTCGACGCTCCGTTGGGCAGCATAGACCGCAGCCGGTTGAACGTGAAGGGCAGCTCCCTGGCCGCCGGGCACCCGTTTGCCGCCACAGGTGGACGAATCGTCGCCAACCTCGCCAAGTTGCTGGATACGGCGGGGCGGGGCCGTGGTCTGATTTCCATCTGCGCGGCCGGTGGCCAGGGTGTGACGGCAATTATCGAACGTTGAGGAGCGCCTCGCGCTGTTGATTGATCAGTTCCCGCTGGCGGTTGGCGTAGCGTTCGGCGAGGATCGAACAGACGATCAACTGCAACGGGTGATAAATCATGATCGGCAACAGGATCAGCCCCAGGCCGGGGTTGTTGCCGAAAATCAACGCGGCCATCGGCACCCCGGCCGCCAGGGATTTCTTGCTGGCACAAAATACCGCCGCAATCTCATCGGCGTTGCTGAACCGCAAGGCCCGGGCGGTGCGGGTGGTCATCCACAAAATGATTGCCAGCAACACGGCACTGCCAAGCAATGCACTGAGCAGCACGGTGTTGCCTTGTTGTTGCCAGATCCCGGACACCATCGAATTACAGAATGCCGCGTAGACCAGCAGCAGGATCACCAGTTTGTCGATGATGCTGGTGTAGCGTTTATACCGCCCGAAAAAACCGGCCAGCCAGCGCCGCAGCAACTGCCCAAGCACCAGCGGCAACAGCAACATCAGGCAAAGGTCGAGCAAGGTTGCACCCAGGTCGATGCCCCCGGCGCCGCTACCGACGACGAAGCTGACCAGCAGCGGTGTCAGGAAAATCCCCAGCACACTGGACAGGCTCGCGTTGAGAATCGCTGCCGGCACGTTACCGCCGGCGCTGCCGGTCAGGGCCACCGAGGAGGAAATGGTCGAGGGCAAGACGCACAGGTAAAAGAACCCCAGCATCAGCAGTGATGGCATATGGCGGCCCAGAAGCGAGTCGCTGACCAGCCAGATCAACGGAAACACGCCGAAGGTAAAAACCTGCACCATCAAGTGCAGCCGGATGTTTTTCAGACCGTGGCGGATCTGCTCGCCGGACAGGTTTATCCCATGCAGGAAGAACACCACAAAGATGCCGATATTGACCACCCACTCGGCATGCATGGCGCCACCCGTGGCGCCAAAGCTGGGAAACAGATACGCCAGTAACGTGGCAAGCAGCATGCCGCACAGGAACCAGTCGGTTACCAAGCGTTTGAGGTGTCTGAAAATGTGCATACGGCACCGCAAGTTGTAAGAAAAGTCGACTTAGCCTAACGTCGGCACTTGCAGCCGTCTTGCGACATAGGGCCAATCAATGCCGACTAACGGACACCAACAACTCGAAAGACGCATTCCTGACCTGACTGAGTTGCCCAGGCCGCTTTACGCCCGTGTCGAAAGTTTGAGCGCCGGTTCCTGGACACAGGCCCATCGTCATGATTGGGTGCAGTTTTCCTACGCCATCAGTGGCGTGCTCGGCGTGCACACTGCCGAAGGCAGCTTCTTCGCGCCGCCTCAATGGGGTATCTGGATTCCTGCCGACCTGGAGCATCACGTGGTGACCTCAACCCGGGCGGAAATGCGCAGCCTCTATGTCCATCGCCAAGCCTGCCCGTGGGCCGATGAGCGCTGCCGGGTGCTGGAGGTCACGCCGCTGGCCCGGGAGCTGATCAAGGCTTTTTGTCAGATGCCGGCCGACTACTCACAGGGCGATACCCAGGAAGCACGACTGGTGCAGGTGTTGCTGGATCAGTTGGCAGTGCTGCCGGAAGTGGGTTTTTGCCTGCCGCTGCCCCGACACGCTCGTCTGCTGGCACTGTGCAACGAACTGATCGAACAGCCCGAACAGAACGTGACCTTGCAAGCCTGGGCCGAGCGTTTGGGCACATCGGAAAAAACCCTCATGCGCCTGTTTCAGCGCGAAACCGGCCTGAGCTTTCGCGCCTGGCGCCAGCGCTCGCGGTTGTTGTCGTCCTTGGGGGCGTTGGAAAAAGGCGATAGTGTGACCGGCGCAGCGTTGTCCTGTGGGTATGACTCCACGTCCGCTTTTATCGCGGCGTTCAAGAGGATGTTTGGGTTTACACCGGGGGAGCTGTTTAAACATTGAATCGGCACAAGGACATGGCTGTCAGTTCTTGTGGCAAATACCTTCGCATTCAGTTGACAACGCTACGCCCAGTCTCGGCTATGATTTGGCTCGGTCGATTTAATCCGGCACATTGTGTGCATCACTAGGCTTCATAAGTCGGCAACCCCTCCCCGTGGAGTGAGGATTGCCGTATAACGACTGTCATTCGCGTGTTCGGTAATAAAGGACCCCCAATAAAAGCTGATGAAGACTCCAAAACGCATTGAACCCCTGATCGAGGACGGTCTGGTCGACGAGGTGCTGCGCCCACTCATGAGTGGTAAAGAAGCAGCTGTTTATGTGGTGCGCTGCGGCAATGAGCTACGTTGCGCCAAAGTCTACAAGGAGGCGAATAAGCGAAGTTTTCGTCAGGCGGCCGAATACCAGGAAGGCCGTAAGGTGCGTAACAGCCGCCAGGCCCGTGCCATGGCCAAGGGCTCCAAGTTCGGGCGTAAGGAAACCGAAGACGCCTGGCAGAACGCCGAAGTGGCGGCGCTGTTCCGGTTGGCCGGCGCGGGGGTACGAGTGCCCAAGCCGTACGACTTCCTCGAAGGTGTGCTGCTGATGGAGTTGGTGGCCGACGAGTATGGCGACGCGGCGCCGCGTCTGAACGACGTGGTGTTGGAGCCGGACCAGGCCCGTGAGTATCACGCTTTCCTGATTTCCCAGATCGTGCTGATGCTGTGTACCGGGCTGGTGCACGGTGACCTGTCGGAGTTCAACGTGCTGCTTACGCCGACGGGCCCGGTGATCATCGATCTGCCGCAAGCGGTGGATGCCGCGGGCAACAACCACGCCTTCAGCATGCTGGAGCGGGACGTGGGCAACATGGCATCCTACTTCGGCCGGTTTGCCCCGGAGCTCAAGCGCACCCGGTACGCGAAGGAAATGTGGGCGTTGTATGAGGCCGGCATCTTGCACCCTGCCAGCGTCCTGACCGGCGAATTCGACGAGCCGGAAGAACAGGCGGATGTCGGCGGGATCATGCGCGAGATCGAGGCTGCCCGCCTGGACGAGGAACGCCGCCAGGCCGTACGCGCCGCTGACGACGCTCCACCCGGAAAAACCGAAGAACCGCCTCCGCCCTGGATGCAGTGATCGGTCAACCAGAAACCCGGCCCAGGCCGGGTTTTTTGTAGCTACCCAAAAAGCTCCCGCACTGTTCTTTGTGTGGCCTCAAAACCTGCGTCCACCGCCAACCCCCTGTGGGAGCGGGCTTGCTCGCGAAAGCGGTGGGGCAGCTTGCATGGATGTTGGATGTGCCGGCGTCATCGCGAGCAGGCTCGCTCCCGCACTGTTCTTTGTGTGGCCTCAAAACCTGCGTCCACCGCCAACCCCCTGTGGGAGCGAGCCTGCTCGCGAAAGCGGTCGGCAGCTTGCATGGATGTTGGACGTGCCGGCGTCATCGCGAGCAGGCTCGCTCCCACACTGTTCTTTGTGTGACCTCAAAACCTGCGTCCACCGCCAACCCCCTGTGGGAGCGAGCCTGCTCGCGAAAGCGGTCGGCAGCTTGCATGGATGTTGGATGTGCCGGCGTCATCGCGAGCTGGCTCGCTCCCACACTGTTCTTTGTGAGGCCTCAAAACCTGCGTCCACCGCCAACCCCTTGTGGGAGCGAGCCTGCTCGCGAAAGCGGTGGGGCAGCTTGCATGGATGTTGGATGTGCCGGCGTCATCGCGAGCAGGCTCGCTCCCACACTGTTCTTTGTGAGGCCTCAAAATCTGGGTCCACCGCCACCCCCTGTGGGAGCGAGCCTGCTCGCGAAGGCGGTGGGGCAGCTTGCATGGATGTTGGATGTGCCGGCGTCATCGCGAGCAGGCTCGCTCTAGACTTCGCTCAGGCATGCACTGCCTTTTCGCAGCGCCCCGACGCCAGTTCCTTGAGAATCGGGCAGTCCGGGCGGTGGTCGCCGTGGCAGTGTTCCACCAGGTCCTGGAGGGTGTCGCGCAGTTCGCCCAGCTCGCGGATTTTCTGGTTCAACTCGTCGATGTGTTGCCGGGCCAGGGCCTTGACGTCGGCGCTGGCACGTTGGCGGTCTTGCCAGAGGGTCAGCAATTTTCCGACCTCTTCCAATGAAAACCCCAGGTCCCGTGAGCGTTTGATAAAGGCCAGGGTGTGCAGGTCATCGGCGCCGTAGATCCGGTAGCCGCTGTCGGTGCGATGAGCCGCCTTGAGCAGGCCAATGGACTCGTAATACCGGATCATCTTCGCGCTCAGGCCGCTCTGGCGGGCCGCTTGGCCGATGTTCATCGCTTGTCCTCCAGGTGCTTGGGTGTCCAGAGTTTCAACAGTAATGCATTGCTCACCACGCTGACGCTCGACAGGGCCATGGCGGCACCGGCCAGCACCGGGTTGAGGAAGCCGAACGCCGCCAGCGGAATACCGATCAAGTTATAGACAAATGCCCAGAACAGGTTCTGCCGGATCTTGGCGTAGGTCTTGCGGCTGATCTCCAGCGCCGCCGGCACCAGCCGTGGATCGCCGCGCATGAGGGTGATGCCGGCGGCGTGCATCGCCACGTCGGTGCCGCCGCCCATGGCAATGCCAATGTCCGCGGCGGCGAGGGCCGGGGCGTCGTTGATGCCGTCGCCGACCATGGCCACCACTGCGTTTTTCTTCAATTGCTGGACGATGGCGGACTTATCGGCCGGCAGTACTTCGGCATGAACGTTGTCGATGCCCAATGCCTCGGCCACCACCCGGGCACTGCCCCGATTATCGCCGGTCAGCAGATGGCTGCCGATGTGGCGTTCATTCAGGGCTTGTACGGCCGCCAGGGCGCCGGGCTTGAGTGTGTCGCCGAAGGCGAACAGGCCTAACACCCGAGGCGTTGCGTTTTGCTCGATCAGCCAGGACAGGGTTCGGCCCTCGGTCTCCCAGGCCTGGGCCGACTCGCTCAGCGAACCCGGGGCCAGGCCCAGTTCGTCCAGCAAGCGTCTGTTACCGAGGGCCAGACGCTGCCCATCGAGGCTGCCGGCAATACCGCGTCCGGTCAGCGACTGGCTGTCGTTGATGTCCGGGACATTCAGGCCGCGCTCGGTACAAGCGTCCAGCACCGCCTTGGCGAGGGGATGTTCGCTGCCGCGTTGCAGTGCCCCGGCCATTTGCAGCAGCCTGTCTTCGTCACCGTCCAGGGCGGTCAAGTGGGCGATGCGCGGCGTGCCGGAGGTCAAGGTTCCGGTCTTGTCGAACACCACTGCGGTGACTTCATGGGCGCGCTCCAAGGCCTCGGCATCCTTGATCAGGATTCCGTGGCGGGCGGCCACACCGGTGCCGGCCATGATTGCCGTGGGTGTCGCCAGTCCGAGGGCGCACGGGCAGGCAATCACCAACACAGCGACGGCGTTGATCAGGGCTGTCTCCAGTGGCGCGCCGTATAGCCACCAGCCGACCAGCGTGGCCAGGGCCAGCACCAGCACGACCGGCACGAAGACCTGGCTGACTTTGTCCACCAGTTTTTGAATGGGGGCCTTGGCCGCCTGGGCGTCCTCCACCAGGCGGATGATGCGCGCCAGGACGGTTTCGGCGCCCAGGGCCTGGGTGCGTACCAGCAGACGGCCTTCGCCGTTGATGGCACCGCCCGTCACCTTGTCGCCGGGTTGCTTGGGCACCGGCAGGCTTTCGCCACTGATCAGGGCCTCGTCGGCGTGACTCTGGCCTTCCAGCACTTCGCCGTCCACCGGGAAACGCTCGCCGGGCTTGACCAGTACCCGATCATTCAAACGCAGGGCGCTGATGGCGACGTCCCGTTCCTGACCATCAATGACCTGGATCGCCCGCTCCGGCCGCAAGGCTTCGAGGGCGCGGATAGCGCTGGCGGTCTGGCGCTTGGCGCGGCTTTCCAGGTATTTGCCCAGCAACACCAGGGCAATCACCACGGCCGAGGCCTCGAAATACAGGTGTGGCATGCTGCCGGGACGGGCGATGGCCCATTCATAAATGCTCAAGCCATAACCCGCGCTGGTGCCCAGGGCCACCAGCAGATCCATGTTCCCGGCCCCGGCACGCACGGCTTTGTAGGCCGCGACATAAAAACGCGCGCCGAAGATGAATTGCACCGGTGTCGCCAGAGTGAATTGCGCCCAGGCCGGCAGCATCCAATGCACGCCGAACGGTTGCAAAAGCATTGGCAGCACCAACGGTACGGACAGCAAAATCGCCAGCACCAAGGCCAGGCGCTCGCGGTTCAGGCGATTGCTTTGCGCGTCATGGGGTTGCTCGGCCTGCCAGACACTGGCGTCATAACCGGTACCCTTGACCGCATCGATCAGGGTTTGCGGATCGACCCGGCCGAGCAAGTCGAGGTGGGCCCGTTCGTTGGCGAGGTTGACGCTGACACGGTTCACCCCGGCGACTTTGCTCAGGGCGCGCTCGACCCGGCCGACGCATGAGGCACAGGTCATTCCCTCGATCGACAGTTCCAGAGTCTGGACCGGGACGCTGTAGCCGGCTTGTTCAACGGCCTGCATCAAGGCTGGCAGGCTGCCCCCGGGCGCCTGGACCCGCGCCTGTTCGGTTGCCAGGTTCACGCTGACGGCGCTGGCCCCTGTGACATTGCTCAAGGCGCGCTCGACCCGACCGGCGCAGCTGGCACAGGTCATCCCGGCAATCGGCAGATCGAAAAGGGTGGATTCAGGCATCGGACAGGCTCCCTTGTAGTGAATGACTACAGGATCAACCTTGCCATGCCGGGAAGGTCAAGCGCCAATCCAAAAGCTTGCATACACACCTTGTGGGAGCGGGCTTGCTCGCGAATGCGGTGTGTCAGCTAACCCTTGAATCGACTGACACACCGCATTCGCGAGCAAGCCCATTTTTTATCTAAGGACTCAGTAACCGAGACCAGCCGGCTTGAGATACATCCCTTCCTGGGTCATGGCAATGCGGAACTTCAGTACGTCGCCCGCCTTGAGCGTGACATCCTGCGAACCTGGCGCGAGCATGCCCGGACTGCAGCCCGGCGCCTGGCCCGGTAGCAGCTTCAAGCGCAAGGAGAATTTTCCCGGTGGCAAGTTGAAGGAGGTGCTCTGTTCCTGGAACAAGCGCCCCGAGAGCTGATCGCCGATATAGATGCCGATTTCGCAGGAAGTCGGCACTTCCAGGCGCTCGCGGGAAATGATCAGCACGCCGTAGTCTTCGCCGACGGCCGACGCCTGGGGGCTCACCGCTGACAAACCGAGCATGCAAAACAGGCTGAACGCTGACCAGCGCATGGCTGAACCTCCGGTGTGAAATCCTTGATGTGTGCAGCTTGGCTGAGCTCGGCACCGATTGCCAGCCCGGCAGTTTTCGTCAGAACTTGACCTTTCCATGATGGCAAGCTTGAAACTGCTGGCAACCTCAATCCCAAGGAGTTATCTCATGCAAACATTCAATGTTCAGGGAATGTCCTGCGGTCACTGCGTCAAGGCCATCACCCAAGCTGTGCAGGCCAAGGATCCGGCGGCGGATGTGCAGATCGATCTGAGCGCCAGGACTGTTCAGGTGCAGAGTGCTTTGTCGGTCGATGCCGTAGTCCAAGCCATTAAAGAGGAGGGGTACGAGGCCAGTCTCGCCTGAGATTTTTAATCGTTAGCGACCTATCGGAATGTTCAAGAGCGCCCGGCACGGCTAGACTGTCGGGCTGCTGACTGACGCCTGAACCTGGACGCCCGATGAACTTCCGTACCATTCTGATTCTTGGCGCCTTGAGCGCATTCGGTCCCTTGGCGATCGATTTCTATCTGCCGGCTTTTCCGGCCATGGCGACTGCCTTTGGCACCGATGAAAATCACATCCAACTGACCCTGGCGGCTTATTTTCTCGGATTGTCCATCGGGCAACTGGCCTATGGGCCGGTGGCGGATCGCTTCGGGCGGCGCATTCCATTGCTGACGGGCGTTGGCCTGTTCACCCTGGCGTCTCTGGCCTGTGCCTACGCGCCGAGTCTTGAATGGCTGATCGGTGCCCGCTTCGTCCAGGCCCTGGGCGGATGCGCCGGTATGGTGATTTCCCGGGCGGTGGTCAGTGACAAATGCGACGCGGTGGGCTCGGCCAAGGTGTTCTCGCAACTGATGCTGGTGATGGGCCTGGCGCCGATCCTCGCGCCGGTGCTCGGCGGGTTGTTGGTGAACCTGCATGGGTGGCAATCGATCTTCATTGCCCTGACGGTGTTCAGCGCACTGGCGGCGACAGCTGTGGCGTTGTGGCTGCCGGAAAGTCTGCCGGCCCATGTACCTCGTCAACCGTTGTCCGGGGCATTGCGCCAATATGGTCGACTGTTGACCGACTCGATTTTCCTGGGGCACGCCTTGACGGGGGGCATCGCTATCGCCGGGATGTTTGCCTACATCGCCGGTTCGCCTTTCGTCTTCATCAAGCTCTACGGTGTACCGGCCGAACACTTCGGCTGGCTGTTCGGGACCAACGCGGCGGGTTTTATCCTGGTGGCACAGGTCAACGCCCGGTTGTTGTCCAAGCGTGGGCCGGCATTCCTGCTGTCTCGCGCGGTATGGGTTTATCTCGCCGCCGGGCTGAGTTTGTTGGCGATCAGTTCCATGCACACTGAGCGGCTGTGGCCGTTATTGATTCCGCTGTTCATCTGCATCGCCAGCCTGGGTTGCATCCTGCCCAATGCTTCGGCTTGCGCCATGAACGGGCAGGGGGCTCGTGCCGGTAGCGCGTCGGCGATGCTGGGATGCCTGCAGTTTTCCGTAGCCGCTGGTGCCGCCGCGTTGGTGGCGGCGCTGCACGATGGCACGGCCGTGCCGATGGCAATGGTCATCAGCCTTTGCGGACTATTGGTGGTGGGCGCAGCGATGCTGACCCGCCGCCTGCAACATGCCCGGACACTGGCACAAGCCAGTGGCCAGGACTGATTCAGCCGGCCGCTCGCTGCTGCTGTTCGGGGTAGTGGTGAGGTGCGTGAATACGCGCTTGCAGGGTGGTGGCGAAAGCCTGTGCCTCGGCCTCGGTACGGAAGGTCACGACGTGTTGGTCAAGACGCACTTGCCACTGGGATTTTGCCACTTCTTTTATCAGGATCTTCATTGCTGACCTCCTCACGTAAAAGATTGCGCTGCAAAGGCCTCGAGTGTAGACCTGAATGCGATCGCAATTGTGACAAGGGTCAATTCTCAGACTGACGGTGCAGGTTTTTTTGTGGGAGCAAAGCTTGCTCGCGATGAAGGCTACGCGGTTCCCTGTCAGGCCGAGTCATCGCCTATCGCGAACAAGCTTTTCCCCCACAAAAAAACCGTCCCCTCATCGGTGCTCAGAAACCTTCAAGCACAATCTTGCCTTTGGCTTTTCCGCTTTCCAGCAAGGCATGGGCCCGGCGCAGGTTCTCGGCGTTGATGGTGCCAAAATGCTCGCCGACGGTGGTCTGTAAGGTGCCGGCGTCGATTAGCGCGGCGACGCGGTTGAGCAGTTTGTGCTGTTCAATCATGTCCGCTGTTTCGAACAGCGAGCGGGTGTACATTAATTCCCAATGCAACGACAGGCTCTTGCGCTTGAGCTTAGTCACATCCAGCGCCTTGGGATCATCGATCAGTGCCAGTTTGCCCTGGGGCGCCAGGGCCTCCACCAATTGATCCAGGTGCTGGTCGGTCTGGGTCAGGCTGGCGACATGGGTCACCTGAGCCTGGCCTGCTTGCTTCAATGCATCGCTCAGCGGATGGCTGTGGTCCACGACCAGGTCGGCACCCAGGCCTCGTACCCAGTCCTGAGTCTGCGGCCGGGAAGCGCTGCCAATGACTTTCAGTGCGGTGAGCTTGCTGGCCAGTTGCGTCAGTATCGAGCCGACACCTCCCGCCGCACCGACGATCAACAGGCTTTGGCCCTGATCGTCCTGGCCTTCCTGGATTTGCAGGCGTTCGAACAGCAACTCCCACGCGGTAATGGCCGTCAGCGGCAGGGCAGCGGCTTCGGCGAAACCGAGGGTCTTGGGCATCTGGCCGACGATGCGTTCATCCACCACATGCAATTCGCTGTTGCCGCCGGCACGGACAATGGAGCCGGCGTAGAACACCTTGTCGCCCGCCTTGAACAGCGTGACCTCATTGCCCACCGCCTTGACCACGCCGGCCACATCCCAGCCCAACACTTTGGCTGCGCCGTCTTCGGGCTGGACGTTCTGGCGGATTTTCGTGTCGATCGGGTTGACCGAAATGGCTTTGACTTCCACCAGCAGATCCCGAGGACCGACAGTGGGTTCCGGCAGTTCAATGTCTTGCAGCGATTGTGGGTCGGTGATCGGCAACGAATGGTAGTAGGCAATGGCTTTCATGAAGCGCTCCGTGAGGTGAGATGGATGAAGACCATGTTTAGCTATTTATCACCGAGATAAAACCGGCTAAAAGAACAGGCTCTTTCAATGTTTTTTTGATAATGAGGCCGTCATGCTTCGATTCGACGACTTGCAGTTGTTCGTCCGGGCCGCAGACCTGGGCAGCCTTTCTGCCGCAGCCAGGGTCATGGACTTGTCGGCGGCGGTGGCCAGCGCCGCGTTGAAGCGGATAGAACAACACCTGGGCGCCCGGCTGTTGGCCCGTTCTACCCGCAGTTTGCGCCTGACGGCCGAAGGCGAAGGTTTCCTCGAGTACGCCCGCGCCGCGCTGAGCAGCCTCGATGAAGGGCGCAGGTTATTGACCAGCGGCCAGGATCAGGTCAGCGGGGTGTTGCAGTTGTCCGCCCCCTCGGACTTGGGACGCAACCTGCTGCTGCCCTGGCTGGACGCGTTCCAGGACGAGCACCCTGGGCTGACGGTGCGACTGCTGCTGGGTGATCGCATCGCGGATCTGTTCAAGCAGCCGGTGGATGTCGCGTTGCGGTATGGCGAGCCGGAAGATTCGAGCCTGGTGGCTCTGCCTGTCGCGCCGGATAACCATCGGGTGCTGTGTGCATCGCCGGGTTACCTGGCTCGGCATGGCGAACCCAATCAGTTGGAGCAACTGGCCCAGCATAATTGCCTGTTGTATATGCTCGGCACGCGGGTTCATGACCGTTGGTGCTTCCATGACGGCAAACGGGAAATGAGCCTGACCGTCAGCGGCGACCGTTTTAGCGACGATGCCGATGTGGTGCGTCGCTGGGCGGTGGCAGGTGCGGGGATCGCTTATAAATCCTGGCTGGATGTTTCAACCGATGTGTTGGCCGGACGTTTGAAAATCCTGCTGCCGCACCTGCAATGCGAGCGCGCGCCGCTCAATCTGCTGTGTGCTCACCGATCGCAGTTGAGCAAACCCATCAATCTGCTGCGAGAAATGCTCAAGCTGCGTTGTGGCCGGTTGACGGCACAATTTGCGCGCTCGTCGAGTCCCGACCATTAGTCGCGGGTAAATAGAGACTTTTCCCTCACGACCAATCGCCTCCAAAGGTTTCCGGAGGACAGGAAACCTCGATCTGCACGCTTATACTAGCGGCCGCCTGAAGCGGCGCGCGACTTGCGCCGGTCTAGCCGCTTTGGGCGGCCCCATTGCTGGTCACTATGCGCCAGAGCAGTAGACGAATGATTCAACAGGGAGTGAATACATGGAACATGCACCTTGCATCAGCCAGATCGCCACGCTGCTGGCCGACCCAAAACGCAGCGCAATGATGTGGGCCTTGATGGATGGCACGGCGCGGCAGGCTGAAGAGCTGGCGTTGTTGGCCGGGCTGTCGCCGTCTTCGGCCAGTGCTCATCTGGGCCGTCTGTCCGCCGGAGGCCTGTTGAAAGTCGAAGCCCGTGGCCGCAAACGGTTTTTCCGCCTGGCGGCACCCGAGATCGGCGCTGCCGTCGAAGCACTGGCCAGCGCGACCCTGGCCAGCACACCGCGGCAGCTTCCAGAAGTCTTCAAGCGCGGGGTCATGCCGGCCAAGGCCCCGTCGGCTCCCGCTTCGTTGATGCGCGCCAGACTTTGCGACGACCATCTGGGCGGCACCCTGGCGGCAGACCTGTATCAGCGCCTGCTGGACGCCGGCTGGATCGAGCAGGGCGACCAGCGGGTGATCGTGACTCACAAAGGCGCCAATGAGCTGGCCGGGCACGGTTTGTTCATCCAGGCGCTGGCCCACCGCAACGCCCGCACCGCTTGTGCCTGTCCGGACTGGAGCGAGCGGCGTCCGCACCTGGGGGGGCGCCCTGGGCGCGGCGTTGCTGCAACTGTTCATGCAGTCCGGCTGGCTGAGCCTGCCCAACGACTCCAGGGCCTTGCAGGTGACGGTGCTTGGCCAGCAGGAAATCCATCGGTTTGCCAGGCAGGACACTGTGGAAATGGCGTTCTAGGGCGGCCACAGGTCGTATTCAGCAATAGCCTCCAGCAAGGTTCGCGCACACTCGATCCTGGGATTTTTTTGGATTGGGGGGAAACAGCATGGATACTCACGGCTACAGCGCGGCCGAACGTCTGGAGCGACTGCCCATCAGCGGCTATCACCGGATTATTTTCATCATCATCGCCTTGGCGTTTTTCTTCGACTCCATGGACCTGGCCATGATGACGTTCCTGCTGGGCTCGATCAAAGCCGAGTTTGGCTTAAGCACCGCCCCAGGCAGGTTTGCTCGCCAGCTCCAGCTTCTTTGGCATGGTACTGGGGGCTTCGCTGTCAGGCATGCTGGCCGATCGGTTCGGGCGCAAACCGGTGTTCCAGTGGAGCATCGTGTTGTGGGGCATCGCCAGTTACTTGTGCTCTACCGCCCAAAGCGTCGACTCACTGATGCTGTTTCGCATCCTGCTGGGTATCGGCATGGGCATGGAGTTTCCGATTGCCCAGTCGATGCTCTCGGAGATGATCCCGGCCAAGCGCCGGGGCCGTTATATCGCCTTGATGGACGGCTTCTGGCCGTTGGGTTTCGTGGCGGCGGGCGTACTGTCGTACTTTCTATTGCCGGTGATCGGCTGGCGCGACATCTTCCTGGTATTGGCGGTGCCGGCGGTGTTTGTCCTGGTGATTCGCTTCTTCATTCCCGAGTCGCCGCGCTGGCTGGAACAAGCCGGCCGGGGGGACGAGGCGGATGCCGTGCTCAAGCGAATCGAAGACAAGGTCCGGGCCTCGTTGGGGCGTCGGGAGCTGCCGGAGCCGATTCGCCTGCCGAGGGTTGAGAGGACGCCGGGCAGTTTCTTTTCGGCTCTGGGGCAGATTTGGTCGCCACTTTATCGCCAGCGCACGATGATGATCTGGAGCGTCTGGTTCTTTGCTTTGCTCGGTTTCTATGGCCTGACGTCCTGGCTCAGCGCGTTGTTGCAGCAGTCGGGGTTCGCCGTGACCCAGTCGGTGTATTACACCGTGCTGATTTCCCTGGGCGGGATTCCAGGTTTCCTGATGGCGGCGTGGCTGGTGGAGCGCTGGGGACGTAAACCGGTGTGCGTTGTCACGTTGCTGGGTGGTGGGGTGATGGCGTTTCTGTATGGTCAGAGCGCGGTGTTTGGCGGCAACGTGGGCTTGCTGATCGGCACCGGGCTTTTGATGCAGTTTTTCCTGTTCGGCATGTGGGCGGTGCTCTACACCTACACGCCGGAGCTGTACCCCACTTCGGCACGGGCCACGGGTTCGGGCTTTGCCTCGGCTGTCGGCCGTATTGGTTCGCTGCTCGGGCCTCTGGTCACCGGGTTGGTATTTCCCATTACCGGACAGGGCGGCGTGTTCGCCCTGGGCGCGCTGTGCTTCGCCGTGGCGGCGGGGGTGGTCTGGTTGTTCGGGATGGAAACGCGGGGCAAGACGCTGGAGGAGTTGAGCGAGGGTACGGTGGCCGGTTAAACCACTCCACCCTTGTGGGAGCGAGCCTGCTCGCGATGGCGGTAAGTCAGTCGACATTGATGTTGAATGTCATGCCACTATCGCGAGCAGGCTTGCTCCCACAAGGGGGCATCGCCAGTCTTAGGGTTTTACCAGCCGCGCATCCAGGCTGTTCTGCGCCAGGCGCTTGGCCTGGTCCTGGGTCATGCCCAGGTGGGTGTGCAGTGCGTGGAAGTTTTCGGTGACGTAGCCGCCGAAGTACGCCGGGTCATCGGAGTTGACCGTCACCTTCACACCGCGTTCGAGCATGTCGAGGATGTTGTGTTGCGACATGTCGTCGAACACGCACAGCTTGGTGTTGGACAACGGGCAGACCGTCAGCGGAATCTGCTCGTCGATGATCCGCTGCATCAGTCGTTCATCTTCGATGGCCCGCACGCCGTGGTCGATGCGCTGGATCTTCAGCAGGTCCAGAGCTTGCCAGATGTACTCGGGCGGGCCTTCTTCGCCGGCGTGGGCGACGGTCAGGAAGCCCTCATGGCGCGCACGGTCGAATACCCGCTGGAACTTGCTCGGCGGGTGGCCCATTTCCGAACTGTCCAGGCCCACGGCCACGAACGCATCGCGAAACGGTAGCGCCTGGTCGAGGGTTTTTTCGGCCTGTTCTTCGCTCAGGTGGCGCAGGAAACTCAGGATCAGGCCGCTGGTGATGCCCAGTTGCTGTTCGCCGTCCTTGAGGGCGGCGGCGATGCCGTTGAGCACCACTTCGAACGGGACGCCGCGGTCGGTGTGGGTCTGCGGGTCAAAGAACGGTTCGGTGTGAATCACGTTCTGCGCCTTGCAGCGCAACAGGTAGGCCCAGGTCAGGTCGTAGAAATCCTGGGAAGTGCGCAACACGTCGGCGCCCTGGTAATACAGGTCGAGGAATTCCTGCAAATTGTTGAAGGCATAGGCCTTGCGCAGGGTATCCACGTCGCTCCACGGCAGGGCGATCTTGTTGCGTTCGGCCAGGGCGAACAGCAGCTCGGGCTCCAGCGAACCCTCCAGATGCAGGTGCAGTTCAGCCTTGGGCAGGGCGTTCAGCCAGTCGTACATGTTCTTTTCTCATCAGCGAATCGATGGCGGGCATTCTACAGGGGCTGGCCGCAATGTCTGGTAAAACCTGACCGGCTGATCCACTACACCGCCTGTTGTTCCCGCCGATAAGCATAGGTGTCAGCGAAGCGCGACAGCAGGAATTCGGCGCAGGTGGTGGTCGGGTACTTCGGTGGATGGGCGTCATCCTGGCAACCGGGTAAGCATTGGATCAGCGTGTCGGGGTGCGGCTCGGCAAAGAACGGCATCGAATAGCGATCCACTCCCAGCGGGCTGATCACCCGATGCGGCGTGGACAGGTAACGGTCGTTGCTCCAGCGCGCCATCATGTCGCCGAGGTTGACCACGAACGTGCCGTCGATGGGCGGCGCATCGATCCATTGGCCGTTGACGTTGCGCACTTGCAGACCACCGGCGGCGTCCTGGTAGAGCAGGGTGATGCAACCGTAATCGGTATGGGCGCCGGCACCTTGCTGCTCGGCAGAACTGGCGGTGTGACGCGGCGGATAGTGAATCAGGCGCAGCACGCTCACTGGCTCGTTGAAACGTGTGTCGAAGAAGTCCCGCTCGATGCCGAGGGCCAGGGTCATGGCGCGCAGCAGTGTTTGTGCAAGTGCCTGCATGTCGCGGTAATGCTGCTCCATCAGGGGTTCCCAGCCCACCAGGTCCGGGTGTCGGTTAGGACCGCGCAGAGGCTTATGCGCCAGCACGTCGGGATGATCGGCCGGCAAGTGCAGGCCCATGTCGAAGGTTTCTTTCAGGTCGCTGGGTTTGGCCGGGTCCAGTTGTTCGGTGGCGACGGCGCCGTAGCCGCGATGATGGCGGGTCTGGGTGATATCTATCTTGAGTTTTTCTTCTACCGGCAGCGTGAAGAAGCGTTGGGCATGGCCCAGGACGTCGGTGATGCGCGCCGGGCTGATGGGGTGACCCTTGATGTAGAAAAAGCCCCACTGGCGGCAGGCCTGGTCGATCTGGCTGGCGACCGATTGCCAGGCGCTGGGTGCATCGCCGTAGAGCGGGCTGATGTCGATGATGGGAAGGCTGTTCATGCGGCTTTCCTGAATTGAAATGGGAGCGCCAATGTGGGAGCGGGCTTGCTCGCGAAGGCGGCGTGTCAGTCGACATTGATGTTGAATGTACCGCCGTCTTCGCGAGCAAGCCCGCTCCCACAAAGGTGATGTGTTGGGGCTGGGATTATTTGGGAATCTCAGCCTTCATACCTTCGACGTAGTAATTCATCGACGCCAGTTCCGCATTGGTAGCGCTCACGCCCGCCGGGATTTTCTCGACGCCGGCCTGGTCCTTGATCGGTCCGGTGAACGGATGGAAAGCCCCGCTCTCGATGTCGGCGATGATTTGCTCGGCTTCGACTTTGACCGTCGCAGGCACCAGGTCGCTGATCGGCAGCTTCACCGTGCCTTCCTTCAGACCGCCCCAGTAGTCCTGGGATTTCCAGCTATGGTCGATCACGCTTTGGGTCGCCTGGATGTAGTACGGGCCCCAGTCGTTGACAATGGAGGTCAGCACCGCCTTGGGACCGAAGTGGGCCATGTCCGAAGCGTAGCCGACGGCGTAGACGCCGCGCCGCTCGGCGGCCTGGATCGGCGCCGGGCTGTCGGTGTGCTGGAACACCACGTCCACGCCCTGGTCGATCAGCGCGTTGGCGGCGTCGGCTTCCTTGCCCGGATCGAACCAGGAGTTGACCCACACCACTTTGATTTCAGTGCCGGGGTTGTACTTGTTCAGGGCCAGTTGGATAGCGTTGATATCGCGGATCACTTCTGGAATCGGGAAGGAGGCGACGTAGCCGATTTTTTTGCTCTTGGTCATCTTTGCCGCGATGAAACCACCGACGTAGCGACCCTCATAGGTGCGTGCCAGATAAGTGCCCAGGTTCTTGTCCTGTTTGTAGCCGGTGGCGTGTTCGAAGGTCACCTTGGGGAATTGCTTGGCGACCTTCAAAGTCGGGTTCATGTAGCCGAAGGACGTGGTGAAGATCAGGTCATACTTGTCTTTGGCCATGTTGCGGATCACCCGCTCGGCGTCGGCGCCTTCGGGCACGTTTTCCACATAGTTGGTGGTGATTCGGTCGCCGAGTTTCGCCACCAGTTCCTTGCGTCCCTGTTCATGCTGGTAGGTCCAGCCGTGGTCACCGATAGGGCCGATATAGACGAAGCCGACCTTCAGCGGGTCGGCGGCGCTGGCATTCAGGCCGGCGCTCAGACCGACAGTTGCAGCGATGGCGCAAAGCAACTTCTTCAAGGGACGCTTGTGCATGAACTCGAACTCCATTTTGTTGTGAGGTTGGCTGAACAGCGCTAATGCAAAATGCTGACCAACAAGACAACAAATATTCGGCGTCTTGACACAGCCGTCGCGGGCAAGCCTTGCTCCCACAAGTGCAAGGCCAAACCATGTTGCATCAGGCTTGCTCTCACAATTGCGCTGTAATACCTGTGGGAGCAGGGCTTGCCCGCGATGAGGCCCTTGAGAACAATAAAGGTGCATCTGCTTCCCTCTCGCCACTCACTGGTGCGGCACTTCGCGCGAACGTTCGCCTCCCCCCACAGTCAGTAACTCATCACCCGCCCACGGTTAAAGGCCCGCGATGCTCTCCCTGATCAAGCAAGAAAAACTGTTGTTGCTGGCCTTGCTCGCCGCATGTGTCGCCTACCCGCTGGAGCATTGGCTGCTGGGCAGTGGACAGGTGGTGGCGTTGATTGGCGGGTTGGTTCTGATTGGTTTTATCGTCGCGGCGTCCATGCGTGTCGCCCATCATGCAGAGTTGCTGGCGGAAAAGGTCGGTGACCCTTACGGCACTATGATCCTCACCCTGGCGGCGGTGCTGGTAGAAGTGGTGATCCTGGCGATCATGATGAGCAACGAAGCCTCGCCAACGCTGGTGCGCGATACCATTTATTCAGCGGTGATGCTCGATATCAACGGCATTCTCGGCCTTGCGGCGCTGATGGGCGGAATCAAGCATGGCGAGCAGGCTTACAACGATGATTCGGCGCGCACCTACAGTGTGATGATTCTCACCGCCATGGGCGTGTCGATGGTGGTGCCGGAGTTCATTCCCCAAGAGAGCTGGAAGCTCTATTCGGCATTCACCATCGGCGCGATGATCGTGCTGTACACCCTGTTCCTGCGCATGCAGGTGGGGCCTCACAGTTACTTCTTCAGCTACAGCTACCCGGAAAAACGCCGCAGGAAAGAGCCGCTGGAAAACCAGCCGAAACCTATCAGCCTGACGTTCTCTATCGCGGCACTGGTGTTTGGCATCGTGGTGATCGGAGCGTTGGCCGAAGTCATGTCCAAAACCATCGACCTGGGGCTGGAAGGTTCAGGCGCGCCGCCGGTGGTTACGGCGATTCTGGTGGCCGCCATTTCCGCGGCACCGGAAATCCTCACCGCCTTGCGCGCGGCGCTGGCAAACCGCATGCAGTCGGTGGTGAATATCGCCTTGGGGGCTTCGCTGTCCACCGTGATCCTCACGGTGCCGGTGATGGAAGCGATGGCGCTCTATACCGGCCAGCCGTTCCAGATGGCAATGACCCCGGTGCAGACGGTGATGATCTTCATCACCTTGATCGTCTGCGCCATCAACCTCAATGATGGGGAAACCAATGCCATTGAAGGCATGACCCATTTTGTGTTGTTTGCGACGTTTATCATGTTGTCCTTGCTGGGCCTCTAGAAGAGCATCGCGGGCAAGCCTTGCTCCCACAATGAATGGTGGGTGTTTATGAAGTCAGCCTTGCCGCGAGACCTGTGGGAGCAAGGCTTGCCCGCGATGGCGTCCGGTCAGGCGCCGGCGATCAGCTCCCGCGCCGCCTGGCTGTGATCGGCAATCAACCCCTTCAGGTCCAACCCCTCGACCTGCCCGTCGATGACCCGCCACTGCCCGCCGATCATTACCCGGTCCGCCCGGTCCGCGCCGCACAGCAGCAGGGCCGAGACCGGATCGTGACTGCCGGAGAAGCGCAGTTCGTCGAGCTTGAACAGCGCCAGGTCAGCCTGCTTGCCCACCGCCAGTTCACCGATATCGCTGCGCCCCAGCAGTTGCGCCGAGCCGCGTGTCGCCCAGCCCAGCACTCGTTGTGGGGTGATCGCCTGCGCGCCATAGCGCAGGCGCTGGATGTACAACGCCTGGCGGGTCTCCAGGATCATGTTCGAGGCATCGTTGGATGCCGAGCCGTCCACACCCAGGCCCAGCGGTGCGCCGGCGGCGGTGAGTTCCAGGGTAGGGCAGATGCCCGAGGCCAGGCGCATGTTGGAACTTGGGCAATGGCAGATACCGGTGCCGGCGGCACCGAGGCGGGTGATTTCATCAGGGTTGAAATGAATGCCGTGGGCCAGCCAGGTGCGTGGGCCGAGCCAGCCGACGCTGTCCAGGTAGTCCACAGTGCGCAGGCCGAAGCGTTGCAGGCAGAAATCTTCTTCATCGAGAGTTTCGGCCAGGTGGGTGTGCAGGCGCACGTCGAGTTTCTCCGCCAGCTCGGCGCTGGCGCGCATGATTTGCGGCGTGACCGAAAACGGTGAACAAGGCGCCAGGGCAATCTGGATGTGCGCACCGTCGCCGCGCTCATGGTATTGGGTGATCAACCGCTGGCTGTCCTCGAGGATCACTTGTCCCTGCTGCACGGTCTGTTGCGGCGGCAAGCCTCCGTCAGCTTCGCCCAGGCTCATGGAACCGCGGGTCAGCATCGCGCGCATGCCCAGCTCTCGGACACTTTGCACCTGCACATCAATGGCGTTTTCCAGGCCTTCGGGAAACAGATAATGGTGATCGGCTGCGGTGGTGCAGCCTGAAAGCAGCAGTTCGGCCAGTGCCACTTTGCTTGCCAGGGCGAGTTTTTCCGGCGTCAACCGCGCCCATACCGGGTAGAGGGTTTTCAGCCACGGAAACAGCGGTTGGTTCACCACCGGCGCCCAGGCGCGAGTCAGGGTCTGGTAGAAATGATGATGGGTGTTGATCAGCCCCGGCAGGATCACATGCTCGCGGGCATCGAAGACAGTGTCACAGGGCTGGGTGGGTTGTTGGCCGGCGCTCAGCAGTTCGACGATCACGCCGTTTTGCAGGACGAGACCACCACGGGCATCGAGGTCGTTGGCCGTGAAGATGGCGAGGGGGTTTTTTAACCAGGTACGGGTCGCAGGCATGGTGGCCGGCTCCTCTGAAAGTGGGTTCAGGTTAGCCAGCTCAGTGATGCCCTGTCTGCTGATCCAGGGTCGCCCGTTGGAGGGGCGAGGTACGGAGTTTACTCAGGTTGAGGGGCACATTTCCAGAGTTGAACGGGAGCCATGTGGGAGCGAGCCTGCTCGCGATAGCGGTGTGTCAGTCGACATCATGGTGAATGTCAGACCGCAATCGCGAGCAGGCTCGCTCCCACAAGGGGAGGGCTTGGGTTACCAGGGAATCGTCTCGCCCTTGTAGTTGACGAAATGATGCCCACCCTTGCCGGCAAAGGCATTGACCTGATCAATCAGGCCCCGGGTGCTGGTCTCTACATCGATGTCCGCGCCTTCGCCACCCATGTCGGTCTTCACCCAGCCGGGGTGCAGTGACAGGACGGTCAGCGTCTGTTCGCCCAGTTGGCTGACGAAACTGTTGGTCATGGAATTGAGTGCAGCCTTGCTCGCCTTGTACAGCGCCAGTTCCGGGGCGTCTGGCATGGTCACGCTGCCCAGCACGGAGCTCATGAATGCCAGCACGCCGCTGCCATCACGGATCTGGCCGGCGAAACGCTGGGCCAGGTTGATCGGCGCCACGGCGTTGGTGAAGAACAACTGACCGACTTCGGCCAGCGTCGCGCCGCCGGGGGTCTGGGTATCAGGGCCTTTGACGCCGGCATTGACGAACAACAGGTCGAAGGTTTCGTCCTTGAGCTGCTGGCTCAGGGCGATGACGGCTTGCTGGTCGTCCATGTCGAGCTTTTCGATCCGCACCGGTCCAAGCGCCTTCAACGCCTCGGCGTTCTGCGGGTTGCGCACGGTGGCGGTCACGCTCCAGCCATCGCTCAGCAGTGTCTTCACCAGGCCTAGGCCCAGGCCTCGGGAGGCGCCAATGATCAATGCGTTTTTTGCCGAATTCATGAGGAGCATCCTTGATGAAAAAAGGTCACGGATTTAATGGACAACGTTGCCCGAGCCGTTGTTGCAGCTCGTGACGCAACGCGTCGAGTTCGGTCATACGGGTTTCGATCAGGTTCAGTTTGTCTTGCAGCAATTGCGTCACGGCGCGGTCCGGGTCCGGTGCGTGCCACAGGGCGGCGACGCTGTTACCGATCTCGCCGAGGGTAAAACCCAGGCGCTGGGCGGTCTTGATGTAGAGCACCAGCTGCACCATATCGGCGGGGTAATCGCGATAGCCATTGGCACTGCGTCGTGCCGCGATCAGCCCGCGTGCCTCATAGAAACGCAGCGTGTCACGGCTGACGGCACAGGCCAGGGCCAGTTCACCAATGCGCATGATGAGTCTCCGCAGGGCTTGACCCTGGAGCATACCCCAGGCTTTAGCTTCTTTGCTCCCCGATTATCTGGAGCAATGCCCATGTGGACTTCAATGCAATACCGCCGATTGGTGCGCGGCAGTGCCTGGTACGACCTGATCGTGACAGCGGCATTTGCCACGCCGTGGAGTTTTGCGGCGGTACACGGCGTGTTGGTGAGCATCAGCCAAATGTTAAACCTGCCGGGCGAGCTGCCAGCGTTCGCGCCGGTGCACATGCTGATGGCGAATTTGTTGGGTTCGATTGTCTGTGTATGGGCGGTGCTGCGGATTCGTGATCCGCAACCGCTGTACGGGCGTTATGACGCGGCGGGACGGTTTCTGTTTGCGGCCTGGCAGCTTTATGCACTACTTCATGGGGCCAGTGCGGTGTTGTGGGTTTTTCTGTTTTTCGAGTTGGTGTGGGGCGTTATGCAGGTGTTGCCTGTTCGGGCTTCATCGCGGGCAAGCCTTGCTCCCACAAGTCACTGAAAGTCTGTGGAGTTCATGAAAGCACTGAAAGTCTGTTGAGTTCATGAAAAACTGTGGGAGCAAGGCTTGCCCGCGACAGGCGCGCCGCGGTCTATCTCAATGCCCCGCCTGCCAGGGCTGCCCCAGCGACACGGGCGCATACAGCCGGGTACGCACGGCATCCCGGGACAACAGCACCAGCACCACGATGGTTGCGACATACGGCAGCATCGCCAGCAGACTCGACGGAATCGCCAGCCCCAACCCCTGGGCCACCAGGTGCAGGATGCTGGCGAGGCCAAACAGATAGGCGCCCAGCAGCAGGCGCCAGACTCGCCAACTGGCGAAGACCACTAGCGCCAGGGCGATCCAGCCGCGTCCGGCGCTCATGTTCTCGGCCCACATCGGCGTGTAGGCCAGCGATAGATAGGCACCCGCCAGCCCGGCCATGGCACCGCCGAACAGCACCGCGAGGGTCCGCACCCGCAACACTGGCAAGCCCATGGCGCTGGCGGCATCGGGATTTTCCCCCACCGCCTGGATGATCAGCCCGACGCGACTTTTCACTATCACCCACGCTACCAGGGCAAACAGTGCAAAAGACAGGTACACCAGCAGATCCTGGGCAAACAGCATCCGCCCGATCAACGGGATGTCACTCAAGTAGGGAATCGCCAGTGGCTCGAACCCCGCCAGCGGCTTGCCGACCCAGGCTGCTCCGACAAAACTCGACAGCCCCACGCCGAAAATCGTCAGCGCCAATCCGGTGGCCACCTGATTGGCGTTGAACGCCAGCGCCACCAACGCGAACAGCGCCGATAACAGCATCCCGGCGGCCATTGCCAGCAGCACGCCAAGCCACAGGTTGCCGCTGTTGAACGCGACGATAAAACCGATTACCGCGCCGAACAGCATCATGCCTTCCTGGCCCAGGTTTAAAACACCGCTTTTCTCGCAGATCAGCTCACCCAGGGCCACCAGCAGCAACGGTGTGCCGCAACGGATCATGGCGTAGAAAATATTGCTCAACAGGTCGATATCCATCACAGCGCTCCTGCCTGTACGGCGGTGGTCCGGGTGCGCCGGGCCCAGCGCAGGTTCAGGCGTGGCCGATAGAGGATCAGTACGTCGCAGGCCAACAGGAAAAACAGCATCATGCCCTGGAACAACTGGGTGATCGCCTGGGGAAGGTTTAGCGACATCTGTGCGCTTTCGCCGCCGATGTACAACAAGGCCATCAACAGGCTGGCGAACAGAATGCCGATGGGATTCAGACGCCCGAGGAACGCCACGGTAATCGCCGCATAGCCGTAGCCCGGCGATACCTGCGGCACCAGTTGGCCGATTGGCCCGGTCACTTCGCAGACACCAGCGAGCCCGGCCAGCGCGCCGCTGATCAACAACGCCAGCCACACCAGCGGCTTCTGACGGAAGCCGGCGAAACCGGCGGCGCGAGCGTCCAGGCCCAACACTTTGATTTGAAACCCGACAAAACTTTTCTGCAGCAACACCCAGACCGCCACCAGCGCCAGCAGGGCGAAATACAACCCGGCATGAAGCCTCCCGTCTTCCACCAGCAATGGCAGGCGACTGGCATCGCCGAACATGGCCGACTCCGGAAAGTTGAACCCGGCCGGGTCTTTCAGCGGCCCGTGAACGCAGAACAGCAGCAGGTTCAGCGCGATGTAGTTGAGCATGATGCTGGTCAGGATTTCATTGGCATTGAAGCGCGTGCGCAGCCACGCCGTGAGCCCGGCCCAGGCGGCACCGGCCAGGGTGCCGGTCAGCAGAATCAACACCAGTGTCCAGCGGCTTTGCATGCCGATGATGTTCACCGCGACAGCGCTGCCGGCCAGGGCGCCCAATAGCAGTTGTCCCTCGGCGCCAATGTTCCAGATTCGTGCCTGGTAGGCCACCGCCAGGCCGAGGGCACAGAGCAGAATCGGCAAGGCCTTGACCAGCCATTCGGACACGCCGTATAGATCGCTGATCGGTGCGATCAACAAGGTGTACAAGGTTTGCAATGGATCATGCCCCAGCGCGGTGAACAGCAGCGAGCCACAGCCCAGGGTCAATACGGCGGCCAGCAGCGGCGAGCACCAAAGCATCAGGCGCGATTGTTGGCCGCGGGGTTCAAGAGACAGCAGCATAAAAAACTCCGTTAGACCGTCGCGGGATCAGGGGACTGAGGGGCGTCGAACTGGCCGGCCATCCAGCCGCCGACGTCGCTTGGCCGGGTTTGGACGGTGGGCCGCAAGGCGGACAAACGCCCGCCGCACAAAGCGCCGAGGCGGTCGCTGATCTGGAACAGTTCATCGAGGTCTTCAGAGATCACCAGAATCGCGGCACCCGCGTCGCGCAAGGCAATCAGGGCCCTGTGGATGGTCGCTGCCGCGCCGACGTCCACGCCCCAGGTCGGATGTGCCGCTACCAGTAGCTTGGGCTGCTGAAGGATTTCCCGACCAAGGATGAATTTCTGCAGGTTGCCCCCCGATAGGCTGAGCGCCGGGGTTTTGGTGTCAGGCGTCTTCACCCCAAAACGACGGATAATCTCCTCGGCCAGGTGCTCGACCTTGCGCCGTTGAATCAGGCCGCAACTGATCAGTCCTTGTTGGAAGGCGCTGAGCAGGGCGTTATCCGCCAGGCTCAACTGCGGCACGGCGCCGTGGCCCAGGCGTTCGGCTGGAACAAATGCCAGCCCGAGGCGGCGACGGGCATCGGGGCGCAGATGCGCCACAGGTTGCCCGTCGAACCGGATCGTCTCGCCTTTGTGGCGGGGCAGTTGCGTTTCACCGCTGAGCAATGCCAGCCACTCGTCCTGGCCATTACCCGCCACTCCGGCGATACCGACGATTTCACCGCTGCGTACCTCAAGGTCTATATCGCGTAACGAGCAACCGAACGGGTCTGGGTTTGGCCATGACAGTTTGTGGATCTCAAGGAACGCTTTGTCTGCACTGACCTTGGGATAGTCTGCGATCAGCCCGGCCGCTTCGCCGACCATCAACTGTGCCAACTCCTGGTCCGAGCATTGCGCCGGTGTGCAATGCCCCGACACCCGTCCGCCGCGCAGCACCGTCGCGCTGTGGCACAACGCGCGGACCTCGCCCAACTTGTGGCTGATGAACAAAATGCTGCAGCCTTCGCTCGCCAGGCGCCGCAGGGTCACGAAGAGGTCTTCGGCTTCCTGGGGCGTCAGCACTGAGGTGGGTTCATCGAGAATCAGCAGGCGGATGTCCTGTATCAAGCAGCGAATGACCTCCACCCGTTGGCGCTCGCCAATCGACAGGCTGTGGACCAGCCGCTGCGGCTCCAGGGCCATGCCGTAGCGTCGGGAAACTTCGCGGATTCGTGGCTCCAGTTGCGCCGGTGTGCCGGCCGCCGCGCCCATGGCCAGGGCGATGTTCTGCGCCACGGTGAGGGTTTCAAACAGCGAGAAATGCTGGAACACCATACCGATCCCCAGGCTGCGGGCCTGGGCCGGGTTGCGAAGGTCGACCTGTTGGCCTTGCCAGATCACCTCGCCCGAATCGGCTTGGGTAACGCCGTAGATAATCTTCATCAGGGTGCTTTTGCCAGCGCCGTTTTCGCCGAGCAGCGCGTGGATCTCGCCGGGCTGGATACTCAGGTCGATGGCGTCATTGGCCAGGCAACCAGGGTAGCGTTTGCTGATCTTGCGCAATTGCAGGCGCGGGATGGAATCGGGGTCGGACATGACAGGCTCGGGTCAAGGGACATGAATGCCTGTGGATAAAGCAATTTCCTGGCCAGTAGGTCAGGAAATGTCAGCGAGCCCCGCGCTTTGGCTGTCGGCTTGGCATACACGCCAGCACTTGCACTATTGATCGGGCACCGCAATGGGGCGAGCAGGGTGATCCGGGCGTTGTTTGTGCCCCGAAACGGGTGGTTAAAAAATGATCAGGCGACTGCGAGCCATGTTTTTCATGGGACGGGGTGAGCCATGAACGGGTTATCCACAGGATGTTCCACAGTTATTGTGCGCAAGCCTGAGGGTCAGGCATAACCAGCGCCCGGCTTTCTTCTAAAGGTGATAAAACCTCGCAAGCATTTGTTTTGCTGACGAATTCGTACAGAAAACAGTGCTTTGATCAAAAAACGCACAACGGCCGCAAAGCCGCATGACAGAAGGGTTACAGCGGAATGTGCTCAGGTTATCCACAGTCGGGTGCACAGTGGATGTGGGCAAGTCGCACAATGGGCTTTGCCCTGAAAAGTCGCAGAAACCTTCGCTCTCATCGCTCCAGCAGAATCCGTCCACGGCTCAGGTCGGCCAATTGCTTTTGCAATGTTTCGATCTGCGCTTCACCCACGGCCACCTGCAAGTCCGCGCCATTGGCTGTAAAGCTCTCTGCGTTCACCAGCCCGCCGCATTCGGCCACCCGCAGTTTCACCAGAGCCAGTTCCGCGAAACCGCAGGTGCAGCGCAGCGCCACGCGGCTGATCAATTCAACCTTCTCGGCGTTTTGCAGGCATTTGTTTGCGCCCCCGCCATACGCCCGGGCCAACCCTCCGGTGCCCAACTGAATTGCGCCGTACCAACGGATCACCAGCACCACGACCTGATCGCAAGCCTGGGCTTCGATGGCCGCCAGAATCGGTCTCCCGGCGGTGCCACCCGGTTCGCCGTCGTCGTTGCTGCGGTATTGGTCGCCGAGTTTCCAGGCCCAGCAGTTGTGCGTGGCGTTCAGATCGCTGTGCTGTTCTATAAAGGCCACGGCATCGGCGGGGCTGGTGATAGGGGCGGCGAGGGTGATGAAGCGGCTTTTGCGAATCTCTTCGCGGTATTCACAAAAGCCGGTGAGGGTAAAAGGCATGAGGATCTTATAAAGTTGGTTTCAGGCCGCAGCCCTTGAGAATGATGCGGATCAGGTTGTCGCCGGCATCAATCATGTCCTGCTTGGTCAGCTTGCTGCGCCCGGTCACGCGGCAGATCTGGGTGGCGAAGTCGGCGTAATGCTGAGTACTTCCCCACAATAGAAAGATCAGGTGCACGGGGTCGATCGGATCCATCTTGCCGGCATCGATCCAGGCCTGGAACACCGCCGCGCGACCGTTGAACCAGGCGCGATAATCCTGGTTGAAATATTCAGTCAGGCATTCCCCCCCGCTGATCACTTCCATGGCGAAAAGCCGGGACGCTTGGGGCTGGCGGCGGGAAAACTCCATTTTGGCGCGTATGTAGCGGGTCAGGGCTTCGGCCGGATCATCCTCGGCGGTGAGGGTATTAAAGGTGCTGTCCCACAACTCGATGATGTTGCTCAGCACCGCCACGTACAACCCAAGCTTGTTGGTGAAGTAATAATGCAGGTTCGCCTTGGGCAGCCCGGCTTTCAAGGCAATGGCATTCATGCTGGTGCCTTTGAACCCGTGACGGGCGAATTCATCTTCGGCAGCCTTGAGAATGGTCTCTTCGTTTTTTTGACGAATGCGGCTGGTGGGCTTGCCGCCGTGGGCAGGGACTTCAAAGGTCATGGGCTTTTCCGGGCTGGGTCTGTGGGGCAAGCAAATGCGTTGATAGCGCACCGGCAGCGATCCGACAAGTGCCATCACACCAAAAGCCCTCAGTGGCGATCGACATAGGGTCAAGGCGTTAGCGAGTTGCCGCCAGACTCTGGAGAAAACTCTCCAGCACCAGATGAGGCCGACGCCCCTTGCGCGTGACCGACGCCAGGCTCAAATCATAGAAACGGACCGTGGGCTTGAGGGCGCGCAACCGTCCCTGCTGGACCCACAGGCTAGCGTAATGATCCGGCAGGTAACCGATGTAGCGCCCTGTAAGAATCAGGAACGCCATGCCTTCGCGGTCCGATGCACTGGCAGTGCAATTGAGCGCCTGGTAGTGGGCCTGGATCTCGGCGGGCAGGCGGAAGGTTGGTGCGATTGCATCCTGGCTGTCGAGGCGAGCGTCGTCCAGTTGTTGGTCATCCACATAAAACAGCGGATGCCCGACCGCGCAATACAACAGCGAGCGTTCGCTGTAGAGCGGTTGATACTCCAGCCCGGAAAGGGCGCTGGCCTGGGGCACCACGCCGACATGCAGTCGACCGTCAAGTACGCCTTGTTCGACTTCATTGGGAGCGATCATGCGAATCTGAATCTGCACGTCAGGCCCGCGCTCCTTCAATTGGGCCAGGGCATGGGTGATGCGCATGTGGGGCAGGGTGACGAGATTATCGGTCAGGCCGATGATCAATTCGCCGCGCAAGTGCTGATGCAGGCCGTTGACTTCGGTGCGAAAGCTTTCCAGTGCACTTAATAGTTGCAACGCCGATTGATAGACCTCGCGGCCTTCCTCCGTCAGGGAAAAGCCCGCACGCCCGCGCTGGCACAGCCGCAGGCCAAGACGCTGTTCAAGGTCGCTCATCTGCTGGCTGATGGCGGAGCGACCGATCCCAAGCACCGTTTCCGCTGCGGAGAATCCACCGCACTCCACCACGCTGCGAAAAATGCGCAACAGACGAATATCAAAGTCGCTGACCTGGGCCAGCGGATCGGGACGACGCGCACTCATAGTTTAGTGATCCGCTGACTGAAGGTTAGAAAAGTTGGATTTCACCGACTTTATCGCCGTGGCAAGTTAGCTGCAAGAACGTCTTTCGATCCCTGTCGCTCCTATCCTGCGAGGTTTTGTCGATGAACATGCCCGAACATGCTGCCGGCTCCCTGGCCAGCCAGCTCAAGCTTGATGCCCACTGGATGCCTTACACCGCCAACCGCAACTTCCAGCGCGATCCACGTCTGATCGTCGCCGCCGAAGGCAGTTGGCTGGTGGATGACAAAGGGCGCAAGGTGTACGACTCGCTGTCGGGTCTGTGGACGTGCGGCGCCGGGCACACCCGCAAGGAAATCCAGGAAGCGGTCGCCAAACAGTTGGGCACCCTCGATTACTCGCCGGGCTTCCAGTACGGCCACCCGTTGTCGTTCCAGCTGGCGGAAAAAATCACCAGCCTGACACCGGGCAACCTCAACCATGTGTTCTTCACCGACTCCGGTTCCGAGTGTGCCGATACCGCGGTGAAAATGGTCCGCGCCTACTGGCGTCTCAAGGGCCAGGCGACCAAGACCAAGATGATCGGTCGTGCTCGTGGTTACCATGGCGTGAATATCGCCGGTACCAGCCTTGGCGGCGTCAGCGGTAACCGCAAGTTGTTCGGCCAGGCGATGATGGACGTTGATCACTTGCCCCACACTTTGCTGGCAAGCAATGCCTATTCTCGTGGCATGCCAAAAGAGGGCGGTATCGCCTTGGCCGACGAGCTGTTGAAGCTGATCGAGCTGCACGATGCCTCCAACATCGCCGCGGTGTTTGTCGAACCGATGGCCGGTTCCGCCGGTGTGCTGGTGCCGCCTGAGGGTTATCTCAAGCGCCTGCGGGAGATCTGCGACCAGCACAGCATCCTGTTGGTGTTCGACGAGGTCATCACCGGGTTCGGCCGCACCGGTTCGATGTTCGGTGCCGATAGTTTCGGCGTGACCCCGGATCTCATGTGCATTGCCAAGCAGGTCACCAATGGCGCGATCCCCATGGGCGCGGTGATAGCCAGCTCCGAGATCTACCAGACGTTCATGAACCAGCCGACGCCTGAGTACGCGGTGGAATTTCCCCATGGCTACACCTATTCGGCGCACCCGGTGGCGTGCGCGGCAGGTTTGGCGGCGCTGGATCTGCTGCAAAAGGAAAACCTTGTGCAGAACGTGGCTGAGGTTGCACCGCATTTCGAGAATGCCTTGCATGGCCTGAAGGGGGCGAAGAACGTCATCGACATCCGCAACTATGGCCTGGCCGGGGCGATCCAGATCGCAGCGCGTGATGGCGACGCGATCGTGCGTCCGTTCGAAGCAGGCATGGCGTTATGGAAAGCCGGGTTCTATGTGCGCTTCGGCGGCGACACTCTGCAGTTCGGGCCAACGTTCAACAGCAAGCCACAGGATCTGGATCGTTTGTTCGATGCGGTCGGTGAAGTGCTGAACAAGCTCGACTGACGCATCCTTCTATATAGCTTTCAATATGGGCGTCCGGCAGTGGGCGCCTGTGGATAACATTCTGGAGTCCCCATGAGCCTCATTGCGCATTTGATCAATGGCGAACTGCTGAGCGACAGCGCTCGTACCGCCGACGTGTTCAACCCTTCCACCGGCCAGGCGATTCATAAGGTGCCACTGGCTGATCGTGCGACGATCCAGCAGGCTATCGATGCGGCCAAGGCGGCTTTTCCGGCCTGGCGCAACACACCGGCGGCCAAACGAGCGCAGGTAATGTTCCGGTTCAAGCAGTTGTTGGAGCAGAACGAGTCGCGCATCGCCCAGTTGATCAGCGAAGAGCACGGCAAGACCCTGGAAGACGCGGCCGGAGAGCTTAAGCGCGGCATCGAGAACGTTGAGTTCGCCTGCGCGGCACCGGAGATTCTGAAGGGCGAATACAGCCGCAACGTAGGTCCGAACATCGACGCGTGGTCAGATTTCCAGCCCTTGGGCGTGGTGGCGGGCATCACCCCCTTCAACTTCCCGGCGATGGTGCCGCTGTGGATGTACCCGCTGGCGATCGTTTGTGGCAACTGCTTCATCCTCAAGCCGTCCGAGCGTGACCCGAGTTCGACGTTGCTGATCGCCCAATTGCTTCTGGAAGCCGGGTTGCCCAAAGGCGTGTTGAGCGTGGTGCATGGCGACAAAGCCGCAGTGGACGCGCTGATCGAAGCGCCGGAGGTGAAGGCGCTGAGTTTTGTCGGCTCCACGCCGATTGCCGAATACATCTATGCCGAAGGCACCCGGCGCGGCAAACGCGTTCAGGCACTGGGTGGTGCTAAGAACCACGCGGTTTTGATGCCGGATGCAGATCTGGATAACGCCGTCAGTGCGCTGATGGGGGCGGCCTATGGGTCGTGCGGCGAACGCTGCATGGCGATTTCGGTGGCGGTGTGTGTGGGCGATCAGGTAGCGGATGCGCTGGTAGCCAAACTGGTGCCGCAGATCAAGGCGCTGAAAATCGGCGCGGGTACGTCGTGTGGACTGGACATGGGGCCGTTGGTGACCGGTCAGCATCGGGACAAGGTCAGCGGCTATATAGAGGATGGCGTGTCGGCGGGTGCTTCGCTGGTCGTCGATGGCCGTGGCTTGAGTGTGGTCGGGCATGAAGAAGGCTTCTTCCTGGGTGGCTGCCTGTTTGATCGCGTGACGCCCGAGATGCGCATCTATAAGGAAGAGATTTTCGGGCCGGTGCTGTGCATCGTCCGGGTCAACAGCCTGGAAGAGGCGATGCAACTGATCAATGATCATGAGTATGGCAACGGCACCTGCATCTTCACCCGTGATGGCGAAGCGGCGCGGTTGTTCTGCGATGAGATCGAGGTCGGCATGGTGGGCGTCAACGTTCCATTGCCGGTGCCCGTGGCCTATCACAGCTTTGGCGGTTGGAAGCGTTCGCTGTTCGGCGACCTGCATGCCTATGGTCCGGACGGGGTGCGTTTCTATACCCGTCGCAAGGCGATTACCCAGCGCTGGCCGCAGCGTGCCAGCCATGAAGCTTCACAGTTCGCGTTCCCCAGTTTGTAATCGGGTCAGTGAAGAGGCCGGCGCCCTTGGGCGCCGGCCTCTGTGTTTGCAGGGCTTTTAGACTGATGTGACAGAATTGTGAAAATAGGTGTTGACGGCAAATCCTGGACGTCTATAATTCGCCCCACTTCCGGCGCAGTCGAAACGTAAAACTCCTTGAGTTTCAATGAGTTAAACGATTTTTGGCGGCGCAGGGCTTCAGATCATCGAAGCCTGGGAAGCAGTTAGTGGGGCGGTTTACATGGCTCCGTTAACGATTCGGTCTTCTCGATCGAAAGCGGTCAAAAAGAGGTGTTGACAGCAGCGAGTAACGCTGTAGAATTCGCCTCCCGCTAACGAGAGATCGGAAGCGCAAGTGGTTGAAGTTGCTGAAGTTTTGGAAAGCAAAACTTTGAAAACTTCAAAAATAACCGCTTGACAGATACACCGGGCGCTGTAGAATGCGCGCCTCGGTTGAGACGAAAGACTCAGCCCACCGCTCTTTAACAACTGAATCAAGCAATTCGTGTGGGTGCTTGTGGAGTCAGACTGCTAGTCAACAGATTATCAGCATCACAAGTTACTCCGCGAGAAATCAAAGATGTAACCAACGATTGCTGAGCCAAGTTTAGGGTTTTCTCAAAACCCAAAGATGTTTGAACTGAAGAGTTTGATCATGGCTCAGATTGAACGCTGGCGGCAGGCCTAACACATGCAAGTCGAGCGGTAGAGAGGTGCTTGCACCTCTTGAGAGCGGCGGACGGGTGAGTAAAGCCTAGGAATCTGCCTGGTAGTGGGGGATAACGCTCGGAAACGGACGCTAATACCGCATACGTCCTACGGGAGAAAGCAGGGGACCTTCGGGCCTTGCGCTATCAGATGAGCCTAGGTCGGATTAGCTAGTTGGTGAGGTAATGGCTCACCAAGGCGACGATCCGTAACTGGTCTGAGAGGATGATCAGTCACACTGGAACTGAGACACGGTCCAGACTCCTACGGGAGGCAGCAGTGGGGAATATTGGACAATGGGCGAAAGCCTGATCCAGCCATGCCGCGTGTGTGAAGAAGGTCTTCGGATTGTAAAGCACTTTAAGTTGGGAGGAAGGGCATTAACCTAATACGTTAGTGTTTTGACGTTACCGACAGAATAAGCACCGGCTAACTCTGTGCCAGCAGCCGCGGTAATACAGAGGGTGCAAGCGTTAATCGGAATTACTGGGCGTAAAGCGCGCGTAGGTGGTTCGTTAAGTTGGATGTGAAATCCCCGGGCTCAACCTGGGAACTGCATTCAAAACTGTCGAGCTAGAGTATGGTAGAGGGTGGTGGAATTTCCTGTGTAGCGGTGAAATGC